>NZ_JBXAOD010000015.1:0-893 GCF_058802405.1 Rhodoferax sp. GW822-FHT02D07 | reverse complement strand
ATGGCAAAAGAAAAATTCACACGTACCAAGCCGCACGTCAACGTGGGCACCATTGGCCACGTGGACCACGGCAAAACCACGCTGACAGCAGCGATCACCACCGTGCTGGCAACCAAGTTCGGCGGTCAGGCCAAGGCCTATGACCAGATCGACGCGGCTCCCGAAGAAAAAGCACGCGGTATCACCATCAACACCGCCCACGTGGAATACGAAACGGCCAACCGCCACTACGCCCACGTGGACTGCCCCGGCCACGCCGACTACGTCAAGAACATGATCACCGGCGCTGCCCAAATGGACGGCGCTATCCTGGTCTGCTCCGCTGCTGACGGCCCCATGCCCCAGACCCGTGAGCACATCCTGCTGGCTCGCCAAGTGGGTGTTCCTTACATCATCGTGTTCCTGAACAAGTGCGACATGGTGGATGACGAAGAACTGCTCGAACTGGTGGAAATGGAAGTTCGCGAACTCCTCTCCAAGTACGACTTCCCCGGCGACGACACCCCCATCGTGCGCGGTTCCGCCAAGCTCGCCATGGAAGGCGACAAGGGCGCCCTGGGCGAAGAAGCCATCATGAAGCTGGCTGACGCACTGGACAGCTACATCCCCACGCCCGAGCGCGCTGTGGACGGCACCTTCCTCATGCCCGTGGAAGACGTGTTCTCCATCTCCGGCCGCGGCACCGTGGTGACTGGCCGTGTCGAACGCGGTATCGTCAAGGTCGGCGAAGAAATCGAAATCGTCGGTATCAAGGACACCCAAAAGACCACCTGCACCGGCGTGGAAATGTTCCGCAAGCTGCTGGACCAAGGTCAAGCTGGCGACAACGTCGGTATCCTGCTGCGCGGCACCAAGCGTGAAGAAGTGGAACGTGGCCAAGTGCTGTGCAAGCC
>NZ_JBXAOD010000014.1:0-1230 GCF_058802405.1 Rhodoferax sp. GW822-FHT02D07 | reverse complement strand
GGCGGATTCAACCGGTCGCTGCAACACCTTAAATTCTGCATGAGCGGAAGGAGTGTTGCCAATGAAATACAGAACAAGGATCTACTACACGGATAGCCAGAAGGCTTTAATGTGGGAACGCTGGAAGAAAGGTGAGTCTCTGCAGCAGATTGCGCAGTTGTTTAACCGCAACCACTCATCCGTCAATCGCATCCTCGCTGAGACTGGTGGAATACGCCCACCGCAGCGTAGCCGCTCTGCGCTTGTGCTGAGCCTGGCCGAGCGGGAAGAGATATCACGCGCACTGGTGGCGGGGCAGTCGATCCGCTCAATTGCCTCCCGGCTTGGGCGAGCGCCCTCAACCGTCAGCAGAGAGATATTGCGCAACGGCGGTCAAAGCTGCTACCGGGCGACCCAGGCCGACCAAGCAGCCTGGGACAGAGCGCACCGCCCCAAGCGCTGCAAGTTGGTTCAGAACCCAAGCCTGGCGCACATCGTGGCAGGCAAGCTCCAGCGGCAGTGGGCACCGCAGCAGATCGCAGGATGGTTAAAGCATACTTATCCGTGCGACGGGAACTACCACGTGTCACATGAAACCATCTACCGCAGTCTCTTTATTCAAGCCCGTGGCGCCTTGAGCAAGGAACTGCTGCAGCATTTGAGACGCACCCGGGCCATGCGCCGCTCGCGCCACCACACCCAGAAGACAGACAACCACGGCAAGATCACAGACACGGTGTCCATCAGCGAGCGCCCAGCTTCGGTGCAAGACAGGGCCGTGCCAGGTCACTGGGAAGGTGACTTACTCTTTGGAAGCATCAACACCCAGATTGCGACACTGGTTGAGCGGCAGACCCGCTACGTGATGCTGGTGAAGGTTGCCAGCAAAGACACAGAGACCGTTGTCAACGCGCTGATCAAACACGCACGCAAGCTTCCACAGGAACTGTACAAATCACTGACCTGGGATCGTGGCAAGGAGATGGCGGACCACAAGCGTTTCACCTTGGCCACGGACATCGATGTTTACTTCTGCGATCCTCGCAGTCCTTGGCAGCGCGGTAGCAATGAGAATACGAATGGCCTGCTGCGGCAATACTTCCCCAAAGGGATTGATATCTCTGAGTACTCGCAGGCTCAGCTCAATGCAGTGGCGAGAAGGCTTAACGAGCGTCCACGGATGACACTAGACTACGAAACGCCTGCTGAACGATTCAGCCAACTTGTTGCAGCGACCGGTTGAATCCGCCG
>NZ_JBXAOD010000013.1:0-1658 GCF_058802405.1 Rhodoferax sp. GW822-FHT02D07 | reverse complement strand
GCCGACAGAGGCCGCGTCAGGAACACACTCCAGTCCCCACGGGACAGCAGCAGCGCCCGACGCAAATACTCCTCCATCATCGGCCCCAGGATAAAGCCCAAGAGCAGCGGAGCGGGTTCCGTGCCCAGCTTGATGAAGATATAGCCAATGATCCCGAACAGACCCACCATCCAGATATCGAAGGTGTTGTTGTTGGTGGAGTACACGCCAATCGCACAGAACAGCACGATGGAGGGGAACAGCCAGCGGTAAGGCACTGTGAGCAGCTTGATCCAGATACCGATGAGCGGCAGGTTCAGGATCACCAGCATCAGGTTGCCAATCCACATGGAGGCAATCAGGCCCCAGAACAGCTCCGGGTTGGCCGTCATCACCTGCGGACCGGGCTGGATGTTGTGGATGGTCATGGCCCCCACCATCAGCGCCATCACCGCATTGGGCGGGATACCCAGGGTCAAGAGAGGAATGAAGGAGGTCTGGGAGCCTGCGTTGTTGGCCGATTCGGGAGCGGCCACACCACGGATATTGCCCTTGCCAAACGGCACTTCACCGGGACGCAGCTTGGTCTTCTTCTCCAGGGTGTAGGCCGCAAAGGCCGCCATCACCGCACCACCACCGGGCAGGATGCCCAGCAAGGAGCCCAGGGCGGTGCCGCGCAGCACGGCGGGGAACATGTCCTTGAAGTCCTGCTTGGTCGGCAGGAGACCGGAGACCGAGGCGGCAAACACTTCACGCTCGCTCTCGCTCTTGGCCAGGTTGCTGATGATTTCCCCGTAGCCAAACACGCCCATGGCGATGACGATGAAGCCAATGCCGTCAGTCAGTTCCGGGATGTCGAAGCTGAAACGGGCCACGCCGGAGTTCACGTCAGTACCCACCATGCCCAGCAAGAGGCCCAGCACGATCATGGCAATGGCCTTGATCAGGGAGCCCGACGCCAGCACCACGGCACCAATCAGGCCCAGGATCATGAGGGAGAAGTATTCGGCCGGGCCGAACTTGAAGGCCAGCTCGGTCAGCGGACCGGCAAAGGCCGCCAGGATCAGGGTACCGACGCAGCCGGCAAAGAAGGAGCCCAGGCCGGCGGCAGCCAGCGCGGGTCCGGCTCTGCCATTGCGGGCCATCTGGTAGCCGTCAATCACCGTCACCACCGACGAGGATTCACCGGGCAGGTTGACCAGGATGGCGGTGGTGGAACCGCCGTACTGGGCGCCGTAGTAGATGCCGGCCAGCATGATGAGCGCGGCCACCGGGGGCAGTGCGTAGGTGGCGGGCAGCAGCATGGCGATGGTGGCCAGGGGGCCGATGCCGGGGAGCACGCCGATGAGGGTGCCCAAGAGGCAGCCGATGAAGGCGTAGATCAGGTTCTGGAAGGTGAAGGCGACGCCAAACCCGAGGGAGAGGTTGTTGATGAGATCCATGGTGTTCTGTCCTGGTGCGGTGACTTAGGCCGTGAAGTAGGCGGGCCAGACGGGGAACTGCAGCTTGAGCAGGACGATGAAGGCCAGGTAGCTCAGGACGGCCAGGACGGTGGCCAGGATGGCGACTTCCTTGAACTGGTGCTCATCGCCGGCGTGGCTGGCGATGTAGGTGAGCAGGTAGATGCCCACGATCAGGCCCAGGGGCTTCAAGCCAATGCTGGGCAGGCCGCCTATGCA
>NZ_JBXAOD010000012.1:0-7139 GCF_058802405.1 Rhodoferax sp. GW822-FHT02D07 | reverse complement strand
AGGCGCAGACAACACCCCCCGATGGTAATCACGGGGGGTACTTCTCCGGAGCGAACGAACGTGTCTAAAGCCAACCCACTGGTTATCGACGGCTCCGAAATCAAGCTCCGCCTGGAAGCGGAGCGCACGGCCCACCAAACCGCCATTCATGTCGATTGGCTCCGCTTCACTTGCGTCCTGCGCAATGTGGTGCCGACCTTTGAAACCATACGCGGCCCCGTCCTCCCCAGCGCTGAAACCTTGGGCCGTCGCGTCTTCAAAGACCTGTTGCCACTGCGTGACTACCGCACCCCTTTCCGCGCTGCGCTCTCCGAGCCGCTGCAAGAGGACATTCACCGCCTGGTGCGCTCCTCGCTGGAGTCCTTCCAGGCAGACCACAAAACACCAGAGTTCCAACACGCTGGCGGCCAAGCGCTGGACTTGGCCAAGCAATGCGCCGAAGCGCTCGGCCCTGACTTCAACGTGAACCCCGAAGTCTTTCCAGGCAAAGACTTCTACAAATACCGCTTCGTCATTGAACGCAACGGCCACGGCTGCGGCTGGGTCGGTTTCCTTGCCGCCTCCAACAGTCCCAGCAAGAAAAAGCAGGACCAGACCATACACGTCAACCTCGAAGGCCACGCCTGCACTTTTGCGGCCCATGAGTGGACCTATCGCCTCGCGGACATCATCGATGCCCACGACGGCAAGATTACCCGCGCCGATCTGGCACTGGACTTCTTCGATGGCATGGGCTTCGAGTTCGAAGAACTCCAGCAGCAGTACGCCGCTGGTGCCTTTGACGTGCGCGGCGCACGCCCCAGCACCAAGCAGGCCGGGGACTGGTTCAACGGCGCAGAGCGCTCCCTCTACATCGGTTGCCGCAAGTCCGGCAAAGAAACCAACATCTACGAAAAAGGCGACCAACTGTTTGGACGTGAGTCCAACAGTCCATGGGTCCGCGTCGAGCTGCGCTACGGCAACAAACTGCGCGTCTTGCCTTCGGCCATCCTGCGCCACCCCGGCGACTTCTTTGCAGGTGCCAGCGACTGGCACGCCCTCCAACTCCAGCGTGCCGACCAACTCAACCAGGTAGCGCCCTCCCCGCTGCCCCAGGAAAAAAAGCTCCCGATTCAGACCGTCACGGCTGAGGTAACGCGCAATCTGCGTTGGGCGCTCACATCCGCTGCTCCCACCGTTGCTGCGGCATTCCGCTACCTCTCTAACGCGGAGTTTCTGGAGCTGTGCAACTGGGAAACCAAGTCCCTCCCGGGTCGCTTGCGCCGCTTCGCTGACGGTGACTTACGCCTCGCGTTCGAAAAAGTCTTCGCTACCAAACCAACGAGTCCAGGCGCTGGCCACGCCTTTGGATTTGCTTAATCCCCGGCCTCACAAGGAACCAAATCATGAAGATGAAAAGTCAATCCACCCTCTTCGGCATCAAGGCCAGTGAAGGCGAAGTTGAAGGCAACAAATTCAGCTCCACCACGTTCTATCTGCCCGCCGACATGGCGTCGAACAACACCACGAAAAGCATGGGCGCGATCACTGTGCCTTACAAGTTCGGTGATGCGTCCGAGTTCAACAAGTGGGCGCACTTGGAGAAGTCTTTCCCCGCAACTGGCGTTCCCGTTGAAGTCGAATTTGACGTTGTGGCCGGTAAGGATGCCCAAGGCCGCGACAGCGCAAAGATCGTGCTTTGTGGCATCAAGCCCATGTCCGCCGCTTCTCAACGCGCAGCAGCAGCGGCCTAACCATGCGGCTCCTCGTTCAATCCAAAAGCACGGGCCGTTTTCTGGTTCCCAACGTGGACGGGGAGCCCGAATGGACGCTTGATCTGCGCAAGGCTGGTGTCGGGGTTGTCCCCGACATGGAACACGCCGTGAACCTTGTCCAGGACTGGACCGATGTTGACGATTTGCCGCAAATCGTTGACCTCGACCGCATCGGCACCGCTGCCGACTACGTGGATGGCAAATGACTACCAAGCTCACCCCTGAAGAATTCCGCGCTCGCTATCGCGCGGTCAAGGAAGTTGACCAGGAGAACTTCCGCAAAAACTGGCGCCAGCTCGTCGCCATGGCCCTGTGTGACCTTGCCCGCAACGCCGCTGTCGGTTTCGTGGTCGGGTCTTTCATCGGCGGGTACACGCTGGTGCAGGCGCTGAACTTCGCTGCGGCACATCTCAAATGAATCCGCTGGAAAACAAGGGAGTAAACATGTTCGGCGACGAAGAAGAAGAGTTTGAATTTCACTGTGGCGACTGCGGTGCTGTTTTCTCGGACCCTGTGGAGACCACAGAGGAAGACATTCGAGACCACTACGAAAACGGCGGGTTTAGCCGTATTCCTGACCACGCATGGGACCGTGTAGGGCAATACGTCTGTCCTGAATGTGGCAGTACCAACTACTCCGGCGATGGCGACTAAGAACCGGCTCCATGCCTCGCGTGCGGGGCATTGGGCCACCGTCTTGGTGGTAACAACCTTGGAGTTTTTTACATGAAACGCAACTTCTCCCTCGTGGCTGTCATGGCCGCTCTGCTCGGTGCAATGTCCGTCCCTGCCCACGCAGCCCTGGACACTGCAATCACTACGGCCATCACCACGGCCCAAACCGACATCTTGGCAGTGCTCACCGCCCTGACCACTGCCGGTGCCGCCATCTGGGTCGGTCGCCTGATCTACAACAAGTTCCGCGTCAAGTAAGCAGGCCGGGAAATGGGCTATCTGTACAAGGGGGCCTGTTTCCCCGACCTGCCGACCGTCAAGGCCGAACAGTGCGCGTCGGCCCTGTCGTCGTGGGGGTCGGGTGGCTCCGCATTCAGCACCGAATGCGTCCAATCGACCTTCACCGAATCAGACACATCCATGACCATGTGCAAGCGCGAAAACGGCGGCGCCTGCATCACGTATCAGCAACCGTTCCAACAGTTCCCGACCTGTGCCTATGACGGTGCAGCGGCCAATCAAACCGAGCTGTTCGCGCTGGTGCTGGGCTTTCTGGTCGTCATCTGGTGCGCCACCCGCCTACACCGCATGTTCTGGGGTAACCATGAAGGGGTTTAACAATGACATTCGCAGACGCACAGCTCGTGCAAAATTTGTGGCTCTGTGCGGGCTTGTTTGCGGCCTGCTGGCTCATATTCCGGTAGCCATTGCTGACACCGTTTCAATTCCAGACGCTGCCTTCCAGCGCTTCATGTGGACCACCACGGGCGCCAACAGCCAGGCAGTCACGTATGGCACAGGTGGTACCCCTGTCGTGTCCCCAACAGGCTCCGGCACCATCGCTGCGGATGGCACCAAAAGCCTTGCATATGGCCGCAACGCAACATGGCGCAACGGCTCCGGAAATCCTGTTTCCGGTGGCATTAGCGGTCGAGTGCCTATCAACTCCAAAACGGCTCGCTTGCTCGGTGCTGGGCTCAAGATCGTCCCTTATCTCGGCACTGGCGTTGCCCTATGGGAAATGGCCCACGAACTCGGGTTTGACGTCAGTAAAGATGGTGCAGGCGTTGCCGTTAATCGAACCCTCACATCCGGCGAAAGCGTCCCCGGTGTAGCGCCCTCATATCTGTCTTCTTACTTGCCCGCTTGCCAGTCCACATACGGGCAAGCCTGCGTCGTCAACTCTTATTACTTCGGTCCAGGTCAAAACGTCTACTGCGGCGGTTATGTGGACACTGGCACTGGCATGTATTGCCACGTCGTCCAGCGCACCAATCCCCCTGCTTGGTATAGCTATAACTACACAGTGGAACGCCAGTTCATCACTGCCGCCACCATCGCCTCTGACATGCAAGCCCTAGAGGACGCCATCGCAGCCAAGTCCGGTTGGCCCACGTCTTCCAGCATCGCGCAAGCTGTCACTGATGCTTCCAAGGCAACCGGTCAAACACTGGATGTGGAGTCTCCCAAAGTTACCGGCCCGACCACCTCTCCTGGCACAACCAAGACTACAACGGACCCGGCGAACAACACCACGACCACCACGACAACAACGCATAACCATACCTATAACGACAACAGGGTGACCAATACCATAACTACCTCGGTCAACGTCACGAACAACGGTACAGGGCAATCCACCACGACCACCACGACAGAAGAGCCCATAGAGGAACAATCCGAGTGCGAGAAGAACCCCGGCAGCCTCAATTGCTCCGATCTTGACATTCCGGAAGTAGACATACCTAAGACAACCAAGACCATTACATGGGCTGCGGAGAATCTTGGCTTCGGCAGTGGCAAATGTATCGACCCCCAAACCATTCACACTGCGTTGGGGACAACAACGCTCAACTTCGCCAGCTATTGCGGAATGATTGAGACATGGGTAAAGCCCCTTGTTATCGCCTTTAGCCTGCTGGCTGCGTTTTTCATCGTCGCACCAGTCAGAACGGAGGAATAGACATGTTCAAAATCGGTACATGGCTGGCTGCAATGATGCAGCCGTTGGTAGCGCGAATTTTGATGGCGTTGGGCTTTAGCGTTGTCTCCATCGTCGGCGTTACAACCGTTCTTGACCAGCTCAAGACCATGTTCGTCAGCAACATGATGGCAGTCCCCGCTGCCGGTCTCGATCTGGCTTTGCTGGCCGGGTGTGGCACAGGGTTCGGCATCATCTTCGGTGCCATTACCACACGTATGGCCCTGTGGCAGATCCAGAACGCCACCAAGGTGTTGGGAGTGGGCTCCTAATGTTGACCATCATCACAGGCACCCCAGGTGCGGGCAAAAGCCTGTACACGGTCTGGGAGATAGCCCGCCACGTCCCCGGTTCCACCGTTGAGACCGATCAGGAGCCAGTCACCCGCAAGCTGTACTCCAACATCAAAAACCTGACGCTGGAGCATGAACACATCAACGGGGACAACCTCCAGAACTGGCATGAATGGGCGGAGCCCGGCGCAGTGATCGTGTTTGACGAAGTGCAAGAAGTCTGGCGTCCCCGCGCCCTCGGCCAAAAGGTGCCCGATTGCATCGCCCAGCTCGAAACCCACCGCCACAAGGGCGTCGATATCTACCTCATCACCCAGCACCCCATGCTGGTGGACCCCAACATCAGGCGGCTAGCCAATCAACACCTGCACCTGCGTCGCATCACAAAGACCGTGGCCATGGTGTACGAGTGGGACCACTGCGCCAACCCCGGCCAGACCCGCACGGCTATCCAGTCGAAGCTCTGGTTCCACCCGAAAAAGGCGTATCAGCTCTACAAGTCCGCGCAGCTCCATACCAAGCCCACGGCCAGACTCCCAAAGATCGCGTTTGTCGGACTCGCTGCGCTGGCCGGGCTTGCGTTCGCTGCACCCATGGCCTTTGACCGTGTGCAGACCTCGCTCGGCATCAAGAAAAAAGAGGCCCCCGCGGCTGAAACTGCTGCCGCAGCGGCACCAGGTCAAAAACAAACGTTCGTCAAGGACGGCATGTTGCACACCGTCGAAACCACAACCGTGGCCGCCTACCCCACCCTGCCCGCCTCCGCGCCCGTGATAGAGGCCCCGGAGCCCGTCCAGTCGGTGGAAATAGCCGGATGCATTAAGTCCCCTAAGCGCTGCGGCTGCTTTGATGTGAGGGGTAAGCCCGTTGAGCTGAAACCAGAGCTTTGCGAATCCCGTGCGGCCGGTGAAGGACCACCGCTCCAGTTCGCGGATAGCCCGCGCCCTGCTCCCGTAGCCGTGGCCATGCAAACCGCGCCGCTGTCGATGGGCGGGGATGTCCGTGCGCCTCGGAACTGAAAAGCAGACGGGACCTTATAGGCTCCAATTGACGTTACTGGGTTGCTACACTTCCCAAAAAAGGGAGTGTTTCAATGCATCGCACGTTACTGGCTGCCATCATTGGTGCAGCAACTTTTCAAGTCTCTGCTCAGTTCCCCAAACAAGTGCCATCTATGGGCGGCGGTAGCGTCTCAAGCAGTCAAGTCGTCCAAGGGGACGTCAACCCAGAGCCTACAAACTGCACCCAGCTTGCAGCAGAGCGCCGCGCAATCGACCAGATTACAGAAAAGCAGCAGTGGGTGCCCATAGAGCAGCAGAATGCCAACTATCACCGCATGAACTGGCTCAAGGCACAGATGGCCGCCAGGCGCTGCTCGTACTAGAACAGCGAGTAAAACTCCCGCTGCCCCTACTTAAACTCCGGTCTGCTGGACTCCAAAAAATCGAGGTCTGTAATCGCCTCCCTTTTACTTAGAGCCAATGCTTCGCATCGGATCCGCCAGGACTCAAGTGAATCTAGATCCCGCCGCAATCCCTTCATATCGGGTGCTATTCCCTTGGCAAGGTTTTCAGAGTGAGACAGCGCGACCCTTACGGCGCCACGCCAATGTCCAAGAGCGTCTTTTAGCGACATGCCAGTCGAATTGATTAATTTGTTCATACGCGCATATTGAGCAGCACGCTCCCGCTACTCTGTACGGTGGGCCACATTGGACCCGAAGTCATAACGCGTATGGAATAAACGTATCAACTTTCAGCTGATAGGCTTCCATCGGCGTCCCATTTTCCACCAGGTTGCGCAGCCACTTGGGCACCATGCCCTTACCGCGCCAGGTGTTCCCTGATGGGCTGACATAGAACCCAGCAGGCACCATGCTGCCCTCAGCGCCACGGAAGTTGATCAGCACCTGCGCAGCCTTCCACATCTTCACCAGTTGGCGCGCCTTGCGCGCGGCCTCCTTCGCCCACCCAGGTACATCCGGCGCGAACTTAAACACGCACTCCATCAGGCGCATGATGCGCGGCGAATTCTTGTACCCGTTGTGGAACAGCTCGCGCTGAAACCGCAATGCCTCGGGGTGCTTCAAGTAGTTCGCTGCAATCATGGCCGCTGCCTTCCAAGTTACCGGATTCCCTAGATTCCGAGCCTGACCCCTTTGGGTTTTGAGCGGGCCGGTGTTCCCGCTGCTCGTTACCGTCTTTCCCTGAGTTCGTCGCCTGGGAGTGATGGCGCAACGGGTGGGCGTGGATGTGCGGGGAAGGTTTGTAAAGCGACACAGCGCGCAGCGCAGCCCTAAAAGCTTTATGAATACCCCGCGCAGCCAGGCACAAGCGCAGCGGCCCGGTGCAGAGTCACGGGAAGGCGTCGCACTCAGGGAAACGAACGAAGCAAAGGGATAGCGGTGGCGCGAAATGCGTTAGGGATCGTTACCCG
>NZ_JBXAOD010000011.1:0-66088 GCF_058802405.1 Rhodoferax sp. GW822-FHT02D07 | reverse complement strand
GGGTTGGCTTTAGACACGTTCGTTCGCTCCGGAGAAGTACCCCCCGTGATTACCATCGGGGGGTGTTGTCTGCGCCTTCGGCGCAGCGAGGCGGTGCTGCGCCCCGCTCTCCGCTGCGCCTACGCCGTTGCAGCGGCAATCTGAGATGGGTTCAGCGCAAAGGCAGGAGATGGTGGGAGAGGCTTGATAGGCGGCCCACAGGTCAGCGCCGACGGGGCAGCGCGAACCGTAGAAATGGCCGCGACCAGCGGCAATGCATCGAATGCAATTGATGTGGTGGCGGTTGTAGAGGACGGAAGCAGGCTCGAATGCCTGGACAGGGGTGGAACCCAGCGCAGCAGACGCTGGGGAAGCGGCCAAGCCACTCAGCGCCTGTTCGCGCTTCGCTGGGTTCCGTATTGACGACTGGTTATGTTGCATGGCCGCTTAAATCTCGTTTGCACGTTCAATGCAACGAAATGTAGAGTGGCCTGCACTGAACGTGCAACAAGATTTGCACGTTCAGTGCGAAAATAAATTCTTATCGCGAAAGACTTGACATGCCAAAAACCATCGATTTATTGCACAAAGCGCTGGAGATCAAAACGGTTTCTGACTGGGCGAGAATGTTCAATATCGTGCCCAGCACGATAACGAACGCGCGAAAAAACGGCCGCCTAAGCCCCGCGCTTGCTGGAAACTTTGCTATCGAATTAGGAGAAGACGCCGCGAAATGGATGCTCGCGGCGAACTTTGAAAATGAGCGCGAAGCGCTACTAATGGACAGGCTTCGCGCTGCGAAACCAGAGTGGGCTGAGACGGCGGAAGCTGTGAGATTCGAACTCACGGAGGGGATAAACCCTCGCCGGTTTTCAAGACCGGTGCCTTAAACCGCTCGGCCAAGCTTCCAGAGCTGCGTATTCTAACTGCGCCCACCCGGCAGCCCGGCTGAGGCGGCCTTGAGCAGGCCCTTGGTTTCGATGAAGCTGATCACATCCTTCAGGCCGGTCAGGTCCTTCAGGTTGGTCATTACGAAGGGTTTCATGCCTCTGGGCGTGTTGCGCATGCGTTCGGTATCGCTGCGCATGATGTCCAGGTTGGCGCCCACGTGGGGGGCCAGGTCGGTCTTGTTGATGACGAAGAGGTCGCTCTTGGTGATGCCGGGGCCGCCCTTGCGGGGAATTTTTTCGCCAGCCGCCACGTCGATCACGTAAATCGTCAGGTCGGACAGCTCGGGGCTGAAGGTGGCGGCCAGGTTGTCACCACCGCTTTCCACGAACACGATGTCGGCATTGGGGTGGTCCACCAGCATGCGGTCGATGGCTTCCAGGTTGATGGAGCAGTCTTCGCGTATGGCGGTGTGCGGGCAGCCGCCGGTTTCCACGCCCATGATGCGGTCTGCCGGCAGCGCGCCGCTGACGGTGAGCAGGCGTTGGTCTTCCTTGGTGTAGATGTCGTTGGTGATGGCGACCAGGTCGTATTGCTCGCGCATGGCCTTGCAGAGCATTTCCAGCAGCGTGGTTTTGCCGGAGCCGACGGGGCCGCCAATGCCCACGCGCAGGGGGGGCAGGGTCTTGGTGCGGTTGGCGATGTGGTGCAGTGCGGACATGGTGATTGCTATCAATAAAAGAGCTGCTTGCGCAATGTTGACAGGGGCTAGGACCGAAAAAGGCGTGAATATTGGACTTCGTGCTGGCTGCTGAGGATGGCCAGCATGGGGGCAAAGGCCTGGCGGCTGTCATCGTCCAGGCCCAGGGCATGATCCACCGCGGCGGGAATCTCGGCCGCCAGGGCCGACAGGATGCGTTGGCCGGCGCTTTGACCGAGTGGCACGGACTTGATGGCGGCTTGGGTCATGTTCTCGGCCCAGCCAAAGGCGTAGGCCAGCAGGCACTCGCGCACCGGAGCGCTCGTGGCGCCAGCTGCCAGCGCGAAGGCCACGGTGTAGCTGGGCGTCAGCGGTGCCAGCGCAGCAATCTGCGTGGGCGTGGCGGTGGTGTGGTTCTTGAGCCATTCCAGCAGGCTCTTGCCCATCTGTTCGGTCTGGGCGCGCAGCTCAGCGCTTTCGCGGGTTTGCAGCACCCAGGCGTTGAGGGCGGCCACGCGCGGCATGTCGTCAGCGCGCCAGGCGGCAATGGCCTGGGCCAGGGTGGGTAACTCAGAGCGCGCCAGGTTCAGGTGCAACTGGTCTACCAGCCAGGCCGATGCTTCTGTTTCTGTAGCAGCTCGCGCACTGTCCACGGCTGCTTCCAGGCATTCCGAGTAGGAAAACCCGCCAATGGGCAGGGCCGGCGAGGCCAGCCATATGAGTTGCATTAGGCTGCTGTCGAGCATGGCGTGCGCTTACTGGCCGTGGTGATGGTGGTCGTGGTTATGACCGTGCTTGCAGTCCGGGCCATGCACGTGGGGCTGGGCCTGGACGGCCACGGGAATGCCGCGCAGGCTGGTGGCCGCAGGGGCGGTGTGGCTGTGTCCGTGGTCATGGCTGTGATCGTGGTCATGGCTGTGGCCATGTCCGTGGTGGTGGCCTGCGTGCCCGCCCTGGGCGTAGGCGCCGCTTTCGGGCTCAAAAGCCTCGTCCACCGCGTTCACGATGAGGTGCATAGCGCGCAGCATGTCAGCCAGCACATGGTCGGGCTCGATCTTCAGGTGGTCGGGCTTGAGCTCGATGGGCACATGGCGGTTGCCCAGGTGGTAGGCGGCGCGGATGAGGTCGAAGGGTGTGCCGTGGTCGCTGCAATGGGTGATGCGCAGCACGGCCTGGGGGGCAGCAATCACTTTCACCAGCGAGCCATCTTCGGCGACGAGCACGTCGCCACCGCGTACGGTCGTGCCGCGCGGCAGGAACACACCCAGCGTGCGGCCGGCGGAGTCCGTCGCATCGAAGCGGCTTTTCTGGCGCACGTCCCAGTCGAGTTCGACGGTGGCGGCGCGCTTGAGCAGCACGGCGGCCAGGCCCTGGCCTTGGGGGATGCATTTGGAGACTTGAAGCATGAAGATTCCTTACCAGTTGCCGTAAGCAGCAACTATGCCGCGCCACAGGGCGCTGCGTTCCTGGCCCATGCGGGTGCCGCTGGCGTCGCCCGAGGCGTCCTTGGCCACCGCCATGTGCACGACGACGAGTTGGAGTGCCGGGTCCACCATGATGGCTTGGCCGTAGATGCCCAACAATACAAAGCGGCGGTGGCTGCCCGGCAGCAGCCAGGTCTGCAGGCCGTAGCCCATATAGGTGCTGCCCTTGTTCTGCATGGTGCCGGGGCGGAAGGCCGGGGGCTGCTGGCTTGCGTCGGTCATGCGCAGCAGGTAGTCTTTGCCGATGATGGTTTTTCCATTGCGCACACCGTCGTTGGCCAGCAGCAGGCCCAGGCGGGCGTAGTCGTGCACCGTGGCGTTGAAGTTGCCGGCGGCCAGCTCTGTCTGGTCCACCGGGTTGGTGAGCCAGGTGGCGCGCGACTCGGCGCCCAGCGGCTGCCATATCTTTTCACCGATGTACTGGCACAGGCTTTGGCCCGTGGCACCGCGCAGCGCCAGGCCCAGCATCTGGGTTTCGGCGCTGGCGTAGTTGAACAGCGTGCCCTCGGGCGCCACGCGTTCGGTGATCACCTGGGCGCCCGCTGCATTGCCCTGCGTGCGCGTGATTTGGTTGAAGCGGGCCAGGTCATCCTTGCCCGAATAGTCTTCGACAAACTTCGCGCCTGATGCCATGCGCATCAGATTGATGAGCCTGGTTTCGCCATACAGAGTGCCGGCCAGCTTGGACTCGTAGGTGGCGGCGGTGTCATCCAGCGAACGGATGCGGCCTTCCTCTAGTGCCTTGCCGATGCCCAGCGCCACGATGGTCTTGGCCATGGAGTTGGACAGCAGGCGATGCTCGGGCTTGCGGTCGTAGCTGCTGCGCTCGGCCACGATCTGGCCGTTTCTGAGCACCAGCACTGCGGTGGCGCGCTGGCGCTGCATGTAGTCGTCCAGCGTGAGCGTCTTGCCGTCAAACTGATAGCGGAACGTCGTTTCGCTGGCAGCCCGGGGCAGGGGCTGTGGCTGGCTTGAGGGCTCCAGCAAGCAGTGAGGTGACAGCGTGTCCATGGCGCTGAAGGAGCCCACGCGGTAGGCCTCCTGGAAGGCCTGACCCAAGCGTGGCGCCACGGGGTAGCCGGTGGCCTTGCCCAGCAGGTCTTCGTCGGGGGCAGCCAAAGCCGGGCTGCCAACCAGCGCAGCGGCAAGGAGCAGTAGGATGTTGCGTCGCAGAAGCATGGGCAATGGCGGAGCAATGAAGATGGGCCGATTGTGGCGCAGCGGGCGCGCGGCCCTCAAGGCGCCTTACAAGGCCATCGTCAGGTAGCGGCTGTTCGGGTCCAGCGTGTAACTGCCAAAGGGGCCGCAAGGTTCAAAGCCCTGGGCCAGGTAGAGCTGGTGTGCAGGCACAAAGAAGGGCTGGGTACCGGTCTCCAGGCTCAGGCGCGCAAAGCCCAAGGCGCGGGCCTGTACCAGGATGTGCAGCAGCACGCGCTTGGCAAAGCCCTGGCCGCGAAAGCTCGCGGCCGTGCGCATGGACTTGAGCTCCGCGTGCTGCGCATCCAGGCGCTTGATGGCGCCGGTGCCCACCAGCGTGCCATCGCTGGCACCTGTGGGTCCTGGCAACCACGCCGTCCAGAAATGCACGCTGGGATCGCGGAGTTTGCTCAGATCCAGCGCATGCACGCTCTCGGGCGGCGAGGTGGCCCGCATGTCGCGCAAATGCTCGTCCAGAAACACCGCGATGCGTGGGTCGCTGAGGTCGTCCAGGCGGATATGCAGGTCGACAACCGGCATGCTCAGAACAGGAAGTAGCGTTGCGCCATCGGCAGCTTGACTGCCGGTTCGCAGGTCAGCAACTGGCCGTCGGCGCGCACGGTGTAGGTCTGGGCGTCGATCTCCATGACGGGCAAGTAGCTGTTGTGCACCATGTGCTGCTTGCGCACGCCACGGATGCCTTTCACCGCCGCCACATTCTTGGCGAGGCCAAAACGTTCCTTCACGCCCGCGCTGTAACCGGCCTGCGACACGAAGGTGAACGAGCTCTTGTGCAGCGCGCTGCCAAAGGAGCCGAACATGGGCCGGTAGTGCACGGGTTGCGGGGTGGGGATGGAGGCGTTTGGGTCACCCATGGCCGCGTGGGCGATGAAGCCGCCCTTGAGGATGAGCGCGGGTTTGACGCCGAAGAAAGCCGGCTTCCAGACCACCAGGTCGGCCCATTTGCCGATCTCGATGCTGCCCACCTCGTGGCTGATGCCGTGGGCGATGGCGGGGTTGATGGTGTACTTGGCGATGTAGCGCTTGGCTCGGAAGTTGTCGTTGCGCACCGAGTCTTCGGGCAGGGTGCCGCGCTGGGCCTTCATCTTGTCGGCCGTCTGCCAGGTGCGGATGATGACTTCGCCGACGCGGCCCATGGCCTGGCTGTCGCTGCTCATCATGCTGATGGCGCCCATGTCGTGCAGGATGTCTTCGGCCGCAATGGTTTCCTTGCGGATGCGGCTTTCGGCAAATGCCAAATCCTCGGCAATGCCGGCGTCCAGGTGGTGGCAGACCATCAGCATGTCCACATGCTCATCCAGCGTGTTCTGCGTATAGGGCATGGTGGGGTTGGTGGAGCTGGGCAGGAAGTTGTCTTGCCCCACCACGCGCAGGATGTCGGGTGCGTGGCCACCGCCCGCACCTTCGGTGTGGAAGGCGCACAGGCCGCGGCCCTTGGTCGCGGCGACGGTGTCCTCCACAAAGCCAGACTCGTTGAGCGTGTCGGAGTGGATGGCGACCTGCGTGTCGGTGGCGTCGGCCACGTCCAGGCAATTGCTGATGGCGCTGGGCGTGGTGCCCCAGTCCTCATGCAGCTTGAGGCCAATCACGCCCGCATTGATCTGCTCATGTAGCGCGGCGGGCAGGCTGGCATTGCCCTTGCCCAAGAAACCGAGGTTCATGGGGAAGGCATCGGCCGCCTGCAGCATGCGTTCGATGTTCCAGGGGCCGGGCGTGCAGGTGGTGGCAAAGGTGCCCGTGGCCGGGCCGGTGCCGCCGCCCAGCATGGTGGTCACGCCGCTGCACAGCGCCTCTTCGATCTGCTGCGGGCAGATGAAGTGGATGTGGCTGTCGATGCCGCCGGCGGTGACGATATTGCCCTCGCAACTGATGACTTCGGTGCCAGGGCCAATGATGATGTCCACGCCGGGCTGGGTGTCGGGGTTGCCGGCCTTGCCGATGGCGACGATGCGGCCGCCCTTCAATCCGATGTCGGCCTTGACGATGCCCCAGTGGTCCAGGATCAGCGCGTTGGTCATCACGCAGTCCACAGCCCCTTCGGCACGCGTCTTTTGCGATTGCGCCATGCCATCGCGGATGGTCTTGCCACCGCCGAACTTCACTTCTTCGCCATAGGCACCGGAGGCCAGCGTGTAGTCCTTCTCCACCTCGATGAGCAAGCCGGTGTCGGCCAGGCGCACGCGGTCACCGGTAGTGGGGCCAAAGATTTCCGCGTAGGCGCGGCGTCCAATCGTTGCCATTACAGTTTTCCTTGAACTAAGCCGCGAAAGCCGTAGACCACGCGGTCACCGGCCAGGTCCACCAGTTCCACGGTGCGTTGCTGTCCGGGCTCAAAGCGCACGGCCGAGCCGGAGGGGATGTTCAGCCGCATGCCTTGCGCGGCAGCGCGGTCAAAGCCCAGCGCGCCGTTGGTCTCGGCAAAGTGGTAGTGCGACCCGACCTGGATGGGGCGGTCCGCTGTGTTCTGCACCACCACCGTCAACGTGCGGCGGCCGGTGTTGAGGGCGTGCTCGCCCTCGTCGGTGATGATTTCGCCGGGGATCATGGCGCGGCCCTCAGACTTGGGCAAACAGGTAGAGGCCGGCAAAGCCCAGCACGGTGCCCAGGCCACCCAGCACCACGGTGCTGCGCGCCGCCAGCCAGCGGCGGACTGAAAGGCCAGCGCCCACGCCGCCCAGGTGCAGCGCAGCCGTGGTCAGCACAAAGCCGGCGGCGTAGCCGGCAAAGCCGGTTGCTGGTGTTTCCGCACCATGGGCCAGGCCATGCAGCGAGGCGGCCGCGGCGACGAGCCCCAGGCCCAAGGCCTTGGGCACGGATTTGGCCGCGACGATGAGCATGGCGCCAAACAGCACTACCGACAGTGCAATCGCGTGTTCCAGGTAGGGCAGGGTCACGCCGCTGGCGCCCAGCACTGCACTTGCCACCAGGGCCAGCAGGAAGGTGGCGGGGCCTTGCCAGGCCTGGCGGGTGGGCAGGGCGCTCACGGACCAGACGCCCACGGCCAGCATGGCCAGCAGGTGGTCGGCGCCGAATGGATGGGCCAGGCCTTCCATCAGGCTATGCGTTCCATGGCCGGTATGGGCACTAGCCCCCGTGGATATTGCGCAAGCAGCTATCAAAAAAAGAGCATTTTTCAACGAGGGTCGCATACGGTCTCCGTGGACTGGGTGTTCAGACAATGGGTTGGTGGACGGTGACCAGCTTGGTCCCGTCGGGGAAGGTGGCTTCCACCTGGATGTCGGGGATCATTTCGGCGATGCCGTCCATCACGTCATCGCGGGTCAGCACCGCGCGGCCTTCGCTCATGAGTTGGGCCACGGTTTTGCCGTCGCGGGCGCCTTCCATCACGGCAGCGCTGATCAGGGCGATGGCTTCGGGGTAGTTGAGCTTGAGGCCGCGGGCCTTGCGCCGTTCGGCCAGCAGGGCGGCGGTGAAGATCAGCAGCTTGTCTTTCTCTCTAGGCGTGAGTTCCATAACGTTCTCGAAATGTGGCGGTATTCGGTTTTCAGGACTTTGCACTGTAAGCAATCCCTGTGCCTTTATCCATACGCCAAACGTCCCAGTCCGGTGGCATGAAATCTGCACCCCACTGGATGTGAGTTCCCTGCCGCTGCCCCCCTCTGCCGACGAAGCGCCCGCCCAGCGGGTGGTGAAGATCCGCCGCGACTACAACAACTGGGTGGCCTCCGAGACCATGGAGGACTACGCCCTGCGCTTCACGCCGCAGCGCTTTCGCAAGTGGTCCGAGTGGCGCGTGGCCAATACCGCCTTTGGCGCGGCCTCCTTCCTGATCCTGGAGGCAGTGGGCGCCACGCTGCTGGTGCAATACGGCTTTGTCAACGCGCTCTGGGCCATCCTGGCCACCGGGCTGGTGATCTTTTTGGCAGGCCTGCCCATCAGCGTTTACGCCGCGCGCTACGGGGTGGACATGGACCTGCTCACCCGCGGTGCCGGCTTTGGCTACATCGGCTCCACGCTCACTTCTCTTATCTACGCCTCCTTCACCTTCATCTTCTTCGCGCTGGAGGCCGCTGTCATGGCCTATGCGCTGGAGCTGGCGCTGGACATTCCGCCCACCTGGGGCTACCTGATCTGCGCGCTGGTGGTGATTCCGCTGGTCACCCACGGGGTCTCCACCATCAGCCGCCTGCAGATCTGGACGCAGCCGCTGTGGCTGGTGATGCTGGTGGTGCCGTTCGGCTTTGTTTTGGTGCGCGACCCACAGGCATTCACCGGCATAACGCACTATGTTGGTGAGATTGGCGGCAATGGCGGCTTCAATTTGCACCTGTTTGGTGCTGCTTTGACCGTGGGCATTGCGCTAATTACCCAAATGGGGGAGCAGGCCGACTACCTGCGCTTCATGCCCGCGCGCAGCGCGGCCAACCAGGGCCGCTGGTGGCTGGGCGTGCTGGTGGGCGGGCCGGGCTGGGTGATCCTGGGGGTCATCAAGATGCTGGGCGGCGCCTACCTGGCCTACCTGGCCATACGCCACGCCGTGCCCACCGACCGCGCGGTGGACCCGAATCAGATGTACCTGGCGGCCTATGAATATGTGTTCCCCACGCTGGGCTGGGCGGTGGCGGCCACGGCGGTGTTTGTGGTGGTGTCGCAGCTCAAGATCAATGTGACCAACGCCTACGCCGGCTCGCTGGCGTGGAGCAACTTCTTCTCGCGCCTCACTCACAGCCACCCCGGGCGCGTGGTCTGGGTGCTGTTCAACAGCGTGATCGCTTTCATGCTGATGGAGATGAATGTGTTCCAGGCGCTGGGCGATGTGCTGGGCCTGTACTCCAACATTGCCATCGCCTGGATCATGGCTGTGGTGGCTGATCTGGTCATAAACAAGCCCCTGGGCCTGTCGCCCAAGGGCATCGAATTCAAGCGCGCTTACCTCTACGACATCAACCCCGTGGGCGTGGGCGCCATGGCGCTGGCCTCCGGCCTGTCGATCGCGGCCTATCTGGGACTGTTTGGTGAACTGGCCAAGGCATTCTCTGCCGTGGTGGCACTGGTCACGGCCATGGTGACTTCTCCCTTGATCGCCTGGTTCACCAAGGGCAAGTACTACCTGGCCCGCCAGCCCATGGACGCTTCCAGCCAGGGCAGCTATGCGCGCCTGACCGTGCGCCGTTGTGTCATCTGCGAGCGCGAGTACGAAGGGCCGGACATGGCGCATTGCCCGGCTTACCAGGGCCCCATCTGCTCGCTGTGTTGCACGCTGGATGCGCGCTGTGGCGACATGTGCAAGCCGCATGCGAACCTGTCCACCCAGTGGTCAGCCGCGCTGCGTTGGCTGCTGCCCAAACCGGTATGGCCGTTTCTGGACACGGGGCTGGGCCACTTCATCCTGCTCATGCTCATCATCGTGCCGCTGCTGGCCACGGTGTTCGGCATGTTCTATATGCAGGAGCTGGGCGCCATCACGGCAGTGGGCGAGCAGCAGAGCGCCATGCAGGCCTCACTGCGCTCCGGTTTCAGCAAGGCCTTTGCGGCGCTGATGCTGATGTCGGGCATCGTGGCCTGGTGGCTGGTGCTGGCGCACAAGAGCCGGCAGGTGGCGCAGGAAGAGTCCAACCGCCAGACCCATTTGCTGATGCGCGAAATCGAGTCGCACCGCCAGACGGATGAAGCGCTGCAGGATGCCAAGCTGCTGGCCGAACGCGCCAAGCAGGCCGCCGAGGCCGCCAACCAGGCCAAGAGCCGCTACATCAGCGCCATCAGCCACGAGCTTCGCACGCCGCTCAATAGCATCCTGGGCTACGCCCAGCTCATGGGGGAAGACGCGTCCATCCCGCCGCACCGCAAGCAGGCGGTGAGCGTCATCAAGCGCGGTGGCGAACACTTGCTCTCGCTCATCGAGGGTACGCTGGACATGGCGCATATCGAGAGCGGCAAGCTCACGCTCAATGTGAAGCCCATGCAGTTCGCCAGCGGTATGCACGAGATGGCCAGCATGTTCGAGCTGCAGGCCGCGGCCAAGGGCCTGCAGTTTCACTTTGAGGTGCAGGGCGCGATCCCTGAGTGGGTGCGCGCCGATGAAAAGCGCGTGCGCCAGATCTTCTTCAACCTGCTGGGCAATGCCATCAAGTTCACCCAGCAGGGCAGCGTCACGCTGCGCCTGCGCTATGCCCGCGAGATGGCCCAGGTGGAGGTGCGCGACACAGGCCCCGGCATGGCGCAGGAAGACCTGGACCGCGTCTTCGAGCCCTTCACGCGCGGCGCCAGCGCCGCCGGTGGCACCGCGGGTTCTGGGCTAGGCCTGACTATTGCCAAGATGCTGACCGACCTCATGGGCGGCGAGCTGTCGGCCACCACGGCGCTGGGCGAGGGTTCGGTGTTCCGCGTGCGCCTGTTCCTGCCCGAGTTGCACCTGCCTGCGGGCCAGGCCGAGAAAGCCAGCCAGCCTGCGCCGCGCAAGCCACGCCTGGCCTATGCCGGCGCGCGCCGCCGGGTGCTGGTGGTGGACAACGAAGAGGCCGACCGCGAACTGCTGGTCAGCCTGCTGGAGCCGCTGGGTTTTGAGGTGCGTACCGCCGCCAGCGGCCACGACTGCCTGGACTTGTTGGCCGCCGGCCTGCAGCCCGATGTGGTGCTGCTGGATCTCGCCATGCCCGGTATCGACGGCTGGGAGACCCTGCGCCGCATCCGCGCCAACCCCGCGCTGGGCGGCGCGCAGCCGCAGGTGGCCATCGTCTCGGCCAATGCCTTTGACCGCGGGCTGGACAACGGCCAGGGCCTGCCGCCCGAAGACTTCATCGTCAAACCCGTGCGCCACACCGAGCTGCTGGATTGGCTGGAACGCAAGCTGGCACTGGAGTGGGTGGACACGATGAGCGTGCCCGAGCCTGCGGCCGCGCCCCTGGCCGCCACCGCAGCCGAGCTCACCTGGCCCGCGCCTGCCGATTGCCAGGCCCTGCTGGACCTGGTGCGCCTGGGCTTCTACCGCGGCATCGTCAACAAACTCGACGCGATTGCCGCGGCGCAGCCGCAGTGCCTGGCCTTCACCCAGTCCATGGGCGCGCTGGCGCGCCAGTACCAGTTCGAGGCCATGGCCACCCAATTGCAGAAAGCGCTGGATGCAAGCCCCACTTCTCTCTGACCCCGACGACGCGCTGGACCGCGCCAATAGCGATGTGGTGCTCATCGTGGACGACGTACCAGACAACCTCTCGGTGCTGCACGACGCGCTGGACGAATCGGGCTACACCGTGCTGATCGCCACCTCGGGCGAGGCCGCGCTGCAGCGCGCCAGCCAGGGCCTGCCTGACGTGATCCTGCTCGACGCCATGATGCCCGGCATGGACGGCTTTGAAGTGGCGCGCCGCCTCAAGGCCGCGCCGCAGACTACGCACATCCCCATCATTTTCATGACCGGCCTCACCGAGACCGAGTACCTGGTGGCCGCGCTGGAGAGCGGGGGCGTGGACTATGTGACCAAGCCCATCAAGCCCAAGGAAGTGCTGGCACGCATGGGCGTGCACTTGGCGGGCGCGCGCGAGCGGCGCCAGACGCGCAACGCGCTGGATGCCTTTGGCTACGCCACCATCACCGTGCGCGCCGCCGACGGCTGCCTCATGTGGCAGACCCCGCTGGCGCGCGAGCTGCTGGAGCGTTACTGCGGCACCCAGGCGCCGCAGACCCCGCCCGACGTGCTGGGCTGGTTGCAGGGCTGCCTGCAGACATTGGCGCGCGGAGCTGAGCCAGCAAAACTGAGCCTGGAGCGCGGCCCCAAGCGCCTGACCTTCCGCCTGCACCAGCAGATTGGCGACAGTGACGCGGGTGGCGACTGGCTCATCGTCATGCGCGAGGTGTCCGACACCGCCGTCATCGAAGCCATGAGCCTGTCCTTCAAGCTCACCGCCAAGGAGGCCGAGGTACTCTACTGGGTGGTCAAGGGCAAGACCAACAAGGACATCGGCGACATCCTGGGCAGCAGCCCGATGACGGTGAAGAAGCACCTGGAGCGCGTGTTCGTGAAGCTGGGCGTGGAGACGCGCACCGCGGCGGCCGGCATGGCCATGTCGCGCATCCGGCAGTTGCATCCGCAATTTGAAGGCTAGGGCAGAATGGGCTGACAACCCATTCCCTGCCATGCCCAGATACGTCGCCTTCCTGCGTGGGGTTAGCCCCATGAATGCCAAGATGCCCGAGCTCAAGCGTGCGTTTGAGGCGGTGGGGTTCACCAACGTCAAAACGGTGCTGTCCAGCGGCAACGTGGTGTTCGATGCGCGCAAGACCACGGAAGCGGCGCTGGAGCGCAAGGCCGAGGCCGCCATGCAGGCGGCACTGGGCCGCAGTTTCTACACCATTGTTCGCCCTGTCAGCGCGCTGGAAGCCTTGCTGGCGACCGACCCGTATGCGCATGCCAGGCTGGCGCCGCAGTCCAAGCGTGTGGTGAGTTTTCTGCGCGAGGCGCCGGCAGCCGTGCCCCCGTTGCCGGTGGTGCTGGAAGATGCGCAGATCGTCAGCGTGATTGGGTGCGAGGTGTTTTGCAGCTATGTGCCGGGCGATACCGGGCCGGCGTTCATGCGTCTGATCGAAAAGACCTTTGGCCAGGACATCACCACGCGCACCTGGGAGAGCATGCGCAAGTGCGCGGCCGCCTGAGTGGCAAGGAAGCGGCGACAATTGCTGCATGAGTACCGAAGCCCCCAAGCCCACCCCCGCCAAGCAAGCCAACAACCCCTTGCACGGCAAGACGCTGGAGGCCATCGTCACCGAGCTGGTGGAGTTCTTCGGCTGGGAAGAGCTGGGCGAGCGCATCCCGATCCGCTGCTTCAACCTGGACCCCAGCGTGTCGTCCAGTCTGCGGTTTTTGCGCAAAACGCCCTGGGCGCGCGAGAAGGTGGAGGGCCTGTACCTGTTCATGTTGCGGGAGCAGCGCCGTTCAGGGCACTGAGCCCGACCATTCATCGTTTTTTCGTGGTCCAAACGGATATTTTCAGGAACTTATCCATTCACTGTTTTTGAATTGAATCATCAATCAAATTCAAAATAGATCACATTCGGGGCCTCTAGACTTGCGCCCATGGTTTCTGCCAAGTCCTCTTCCTCCGAACCTCCTGCGGCGCGCTACAGCGGCACCGCCATCGCACTGCACTGGCTGCTGGCCCTGGCCATCCTGGGCCTGTTTGGCGTGGGCCTGTACATGACGGGCCTGCCGTTCTCGCCGGCCCGGCTCAAGCTCTACAACTGGCACAAATGGGCCGGCATGAGCATCCTGGCGCTGTCCATCCTGCGCCTGCTCTGGCGCCTGACGCACCGCCCGCCGGCACTGCCAGACCCCATCGTGGACGCCATGCCCGCCTGGCAGCGCTGGGCCCACCATGGCACGCACCATGCGCTTTACGCCCTGTTCTTCCTCGTGCCGCTGATCGGCTGGGCTTACAGCTCGGCGGCGGGTTTCCCCATCGTGGTGTTTGGCGTGCTGCCCATGCCTGATCTGCTGCCCGTGGACAAGGCGCTGGCCGAACTCATCAAGCCCTGGCACCAGATCAGCGCCTTTGCGCTCGTGGGCTTGGCGCTGTTGCACATTGCCGCCGCACTCAAGCACCACTGGGTGGACCGCGACGGCCTGCTCTCCCGCATGCTGCCTGGTCGCGGCTGATCTAGTTTTGTCTCTCTCTTCTTCTGGAGTGTCCATGTCCTCTCCCCGCATTCTGATGGCGGCCGTGCTGGCTGCGTCCGCCCTGGCGTCCACCCATGCCATGGCCCAGCAAAAACTGGTGCCCGCGCAAAGCGAGATCAACTTCGTGATCAAGCAGATGGGCGTGTCGGTGGACGGCCGTTTCAAGAAGTTTGACGCGCAGATCGCCTTCGACCCCGCCAAGCTCGCCACCTCCAGCATCGCCTTCACCGTGGATACCGGCAGCGCCACCATGGGTTCGCCAGAGAGCGATTCCGAGCTGCCCAAGGCCTCCTGGTTCAACGTGCCCAAGTTCCCGCAGGCCACCTTCCAGTCCACCAGCATCAAGGCGCTGGGCGGCGGCAAGTTCGATGTGGTCGGCAAGCTCAGCATCAAGGGTTCCACCCGCGACATCACGGTGCCCGTGGCCATGACCCAGGCCGGCGGCACCACCACGGCCACCGGCAGCTTCGCACTCAAGCGCCTGGCCTACAAGATCGGCGAGAACGAGTGGGCCGACACCTCCATGGTGGCTGACGACGTGCAAGTCAAGTTCAAGCTCGCGCTGACCGGCGTGGGCAAGCTCTGAGTTTTCCTGTTTCCCTTTCAATCCAACCTATCCATCAGGAGTTTTTCGATGCGTACCACTTTGATCGCCGCCGCCCTGGCCGCTTCCGCCTTCGCCGGTGTTGCCCACGCTGAAGTCGGCAGCTACAGCCTGGACCCCAGCCACTCGTTCTCCCGCTTCTCCTACAACCACCTGGGCCTGTCCACCCAATTGAGCCGCTTCAACAGCTCCACCGGCACCATCACGCTGGACAAGGCTGCCAAGACCGGCTCCGTGGACGTGGTGATCGACACCAAGACTGTGGACACGGGTTTCACCGCCTTCAACGGCCACATCCAGGGTGAAGACTTCCTGGACACCGCCAAGTACCCCACGGCCACCTACAAGTCCACCAAGGTGGTGTTTGAGGGCGACAAGCCCGTCGCCATCGAAGGCAACCTGACCCTCAAGGGCGTGACCAAGCCCGTGACGCTGAAGATCAACAACTTCGTGCTGGCCCAACACCCCATGGCCAAGAAGGAAGTGATCGGCGCTGACGCCTCTGCCGTCATCAAGCGCAGCGAGTTCAATGCCGGCAAGCTGGCACCCTATGTGGGCGACGACGTGACCATCACCGTGTCGGTGGAAGCCATCAAGCAGTAATCTGCCCATCCGCACCCGCGGCCCAGAGAGCCAGCCCGCGGGCTGGCTTTTTTACGCCTTCTAGGCACGCAGCCCCCGTGGAATGTGCGCAAGCAGCTATTGAATTGGTAGCAAAATAGCCCCATATCCTGCTTGAACCTGTGTAACATCATGCCTGATCCGTCCCCTCCATCTCCGACCATCGTCCTGCAAGGCAGCGGCCTGCGCGTGGCGCATGGCAAGCAGGTGGTGCTGGACCTGCCTGCCGTGCAGATTCCTCCCGGCGTCACCTGGGTGGGCGGCGGCGAAGGTCGGGGCAAGAGCACCCTGCTGCGCCTGCTGGCTGGCGATGTGTCGGCGCCCGGCAGCGTGTTGCGCTTGCAGGGCCACAGCCTGGCGACACAGCCAGCGGCGTATCGCGAACGTGTGTTCTGGATGGACCCGCGCACCACGGCGCATGACCAAGTGCCTGCGCGGGCGTTTCTGCAAACCACGGCCGCGCGCTACTTGCATTGGGACGCCGCGCTGCTGGCGCGATTGCTGGAGGCGCTGGACCTGCTGCCCCACATCGAGAAGCCGCTGTACATGCTGTCCACCGGCTCCAAGCGCAAGGTCTGGCTGGCGGCGGCGCTGGCCTCGGGCGCGGCGCTCACGTTGCTGGACGAACCCTTTGCCGCGCTGGACAAGTCGTCCATCCGCAGTATTCTGGAACTGCTGCAGGCAGCGAGCGACGACGCCCGGCGCGCCTGGGTGGTGGCCGACTACGAAGCGCCAACGGGTGTGCCGTTGGCCCAGACGATTGACCTGGGCGACTGAGCCCCCATCTGCCCCTTATCGCCCTTTTGGAGGAGACCCACCATGTCCCAACGCCTTCCTACCTACTTCATCTCCCACGGCGGCGGCCCCTGGCCCTGGATGCCCGAGATGGCGCCCGCCATGCAGCCCCTGGCCGAATCGCTGGCCGACATTCCGCAGCAACTGGGCCAGACGCCCAAGGCCGTGCTGATGATCACCGCGCACTGGGAAGGCCGCGCCTTCACGCTGGGCAGCAACCCCGCGCCCGGCATGGTGTACGACTACGGAGGCTTCCCGCCCCACACCTACGAGATCGTCTACCCCGCCCCCGGCACGCCGGCGCTGGTGGAGCGTGTGCAAGGCCTGCTGGAAGCCGCTGGCCTGCCCGTGGCGCAGGACGCGCAGCGCGGCTACGACCACGGCACCTTTGTGCCGCTGGCGGTGATGTTCCCCGATGCCGATGTGCCGGTGCTGCAGATGTCCCTGCGCGCGGGGCTGGACCCGGCCGAGCATCTGGCCCTGGGCCGCGCGTTGGCACCGCTGCGCGATGAAGGCGTGCTCATCGTGGGCAGTGGCCTGAGTTACCACAACCTGCGCGCCTTTGGCCGCGCAGGCCAGGCACCATCCCAGGCTTTCGACGCCTGGCTGCAAGCCGCCATGGCCGCACCCTCGGCGCAGCGCAGCCAAGCCCTGCTGGACTGGGAGCAGGCCCCGGCGGCCCGCCTGTGCCACCCGCGGGAGGAGCATCTGTTACCCCTCATGGTGGCTGTTGGCGCGGCGGAAACCGACACGGCGGTATGCGTCTACCACGAAGAGAATATTTTTGGTGGCATCACGGCGTCGAGCTTCCGCTTCGGCGCTGTTTTGTAGGTCTGCAGACCAGCGCGAAGCTCAGTGCCGTCAGGCAGTCTGGGGCAGTTGCATGCAGAACTCAGCAAGCGGGCCAGTGAGCCACTGCGTGCCAAGCTCGCTGTACGTTCCGCTGGTTAGTGCACGTCTGCGCGCCTGCTCCAGGATTTGCGCTAGCTGGTTCGGTGAAATGTCGTGAGATGAGAAGTTAATGACTTTGCCGCCCCAATAGTGAGCTTGCTCTTCAACAAGAACAACGGAGACTGGGTTGTCCGAACCTAGAAACTCGGCTGATAGCTCTACCGATTGCGACAGGATGTCTTCTATTGCACCGGTAGTTCCCCAGCAAATGAGGTCAGAAAATTTGAATGCGGAACTCATGGTGACTTGAGGTATTGACTCAGAAGCAGCACGGTGAGCACTGCCAGGCAGGCGAATGCAGTCAAAAAGAGGATCCGTACCCAGGCCGGCATGCGTTGCCAGAAGGCTAGTGTGAGTACCCAGCTCCCGAGCGACTCAAAGACCACATATGCCGCGAGGCTAGCCGGAATGGCGAGCCCCCACCACATGAAAGAGGATGCGAAGCGCTTGTTTCCGTGAGGAAAGAGTATGGCGACAGCGGCAACGACCAGAGCAAAGGCGATTGCGCTTGCAAGCGCCCAGCGAAAGCGCTGTCTCGTGCGATGCGATAGAAACATGTGGCGGTTCAGGTTGGGCAAGAAGCCATTTTCAGAGTTGCTTTTCTTCGATAGGGTTGTTGCCAGGCGCCGCTACGGGTGTGGCGCGCTCCTGCGTCTGGTTGCGCTCGCGTTCGTACTGCTCGTAGGACTTGGTGGGCGGGCAGGGGGCGTGGTCGGCCGTGAGGTTGGTCTGGCAGCGGTGGAAGCCGTCGTAGAAGGCGCGCTCCCAGTTGGTGTCGGCGCAGCCAGCCAGCAGGGCCAGTGCGCTGGCGCAGAGCAGTTGGAGGGGGCGATGAAGGCGGTGCATGTGCGTGGTTCTCCCGTGTAGACCATGCTTGTAGCGCAACACGGCGGTTTTTCCAAACCGCCGTGTTGTTCAGGTGCCGCGCGAGGCTTAGAGGAACATGCCGCCCGAGGCCTCGATGCGCTGGGCGTTGACCCAGCGGTTGGCCGGGGTCAGCAGCGAGGCGATCATGGCGCCAATGTCGTCGGGCACGCCGGTGCGGCCCAGCGCGGTGTTGGCGGCCACAAAGGCGTTGAGCTGGGCGTTGTCGCGCACTGCGCCACCGCCAAAGTCGGTCTCGATCGCGCCCGGTGCCACCACGTTGACGGCAATGCCGCGCGGACCCAGCTCCTTGGCCATGTAACGCGTCAGCGTTTCAATCGCGCCCTTCAGTGCGCCGTAGACGGCGTAGCCGGGCAGCGCGAAGCGGGCCAGACCACTGGAGAGGTTGACGATGCGGCCGCCGTCGTTCATCAGGGGCAGCAGCTTTTGCGTGAGGAAGAACACGCCCTTCAAGTGGATGTTCATCAGCGTGTCGAACTGCGCTTCGGTGGTTTCCATCAGGCTGGCGTGGATGCCGACGCCGGCGTTGTTCACCAGGTGGTCAAAGCGCTCGCGCTGCCAGGTGGCGGCCAGTGCGGCCTTCACCTGCGCGGCAAAGTCCGTGAAGCTGGCGATGTTGCCGGTGTCCAACTGCAGGGCCACGGCGCGGCGGCCCAGGGCGGTGATTTCGGCAACCACGGCCTGGGCTTCGGCGGCCTGGCTGCGGTAGGTGAGGATGACGTCGCTGCCATTGCGGGCCAAGTGCAGGGCGGTGTTCTTGCCCAGGCCACGGCTGCCGCCGGTGACGAGTGCGATGGGGGTGGAGGAGGGGGTAGTAGACATGGTGACTTCCTGGGTGGGTTGAGGATGGAAGTGAGTCTATTGAGCGGTTTGGATTTGATAAATATTCGAAATGCGATTGATTTGTTCGTAATAATTGAACAATGAGCACCCTGGACCGCATGCAAATCTTCACCCGCGTGGCCGAGCTGGCCAGCTTTACCCAGGCGGCGGACGCGCTGGGCCTGCCCAAGGCCAGTGTGTCCACGGCTGTGCAGCAGCTGGAGGCCGGGCTGGGCACGCGCCTCCTGCACCGCACCACGCGCAAGGTGCAGCTGACACAGGATGGGCAGGTGTTTTACGAACGCTGCAAGGACCTGCTGGCCGATGTGGACGAGGTGCAGACCATGTTCCAGCAGCAGGGCGTCCAGAACCTGCGCGGCCGCGTGCGCATCGACATGAGCACCGGCATGGCGCGCAACGCCGTCATTCCCCGTCTGCCCGAGTTGCTGGCCCAGCACCCGCTGCTGGAGCTGGAGCTGAGCAGCACCGAACGCCGCGTGGACCTGGTGCGCGAAGGCTTTGACTGCGTGCTGCGCGTGGGCCCGCTGTTGGACACCAGCCTGATTGCACGGCCGCTGCCACCGCTGCGCATGGTGAATGTGGCAAGCCCCGCCTACCTGCAGGCGCATGGCACGCCGCGCACGCTGGCCGACCTGGCCAGCCACAAGCTGGTGCACTACGCCAGCACGCTGGGCGCCAAGCCCGGCGGCTTTGACTACAGCGAGGGGGGCGAGACGCACAGCCAGCCGATGGCGGGCGCCATCACCGTGAACAACGCCGACGCCTACACCGCGGCCTGCGTGGCCGGGCTGGGCATCATCCAGGCGCCGGTGGTCGGCGTGCAGCTGCTGCTGCAACAGGGCTTGCTGGTGGAGGTGCTGCCGCAGCACGTGGCGCCACCCATGCCGCAGACCCTGCTCTATGCCAACCGGCGCAACCTGTCCCAGCGCGTGCGGGTGGTGATGGACTGGCTGGCCGAGGTGGTGGGCCAGTACGCGCAGACCATGTAGTCCAGGCTTTAGTAGCCGCTGTGGTCCTTGCGGGTCTGGAAGGGTGGCACGCGGCCCACGGTGGCTTCCAGCAGGCTGAGCTCGGCATCGCGGTGGTTTAGCACCGGTGCGGCCTGCAGCAAGGGGCGGCTGGTGTCGGAGCCGATGGTGAGCGGCTTGTCGTGGTACTGCGTCACCAGGGTCTGGGCCTGGTTGGGGTCGGCCAGCGGGCGGATCTCGGCGCTGCCGTAGCAGAGGCAGAAGTACACCTGCGTGTCGCCCGACTCGATGTAGCAGGCCGTGCCGCGTATGCCCACCGTGGCGGTGCGGGTCTCTATGCGTTTGGCACCCGGCCCGAAGACGGCCAGCACCTTGCCGGTGACGAGGCGCAGCACGCCAACCGCCCCTTCGGTGGCAAAGCGCACCACGCTGTCCTCGCGCATCAGGTAGGCGTTGTTGCCCATCACGTAGACCACTTCACTGCGCGGGCCGGTGCGCACCGTGTCGCCGGGCAGCACGGCCTGGTCGACATGCGCAGGCACGTCGTTGACCCAGGCTTCGCCACGCAGGCTGCGTATGCCGCTGGGCAGGGGGAATTTGCCGGCGGCCAGCGCCTGGCCCAACACGCCCAGCAGGGGTGTGGCGGCAGTATGTGCAAGAAATTGGCGTCTGGCTCCCATGGAATATGCGCGAGTAGCTATCAAATTCATAGTGATCCGGGCTGTCTTTCTGCAGTGTAGTGGGTTTGCACCGCTGCGTCATGGGGCCAATCGGGCGGCCGGGACCGTACGCCACACGGCGTATTCCGGTTTCTGGCCCGCATCCCTAAAGTCACCTCATCGCATCCAACAAGGGCCTGGCGGACCAGACCAGTGTTGAGCGAGACCGATTTCTTTAACCCCCTCGGAGAAGCACACATGCAACGCCAAGACTCTCGCCGTTTTACCCTGAAGGCACTGACTGCTGCAGTCGCCCTCACCACCCTGGGCGCGGTTCCCGCGTTCGCCGCCGACACCATCAAGGTCGGTATCCTGCACAGCCTGTCCGGCACCATGGCCATTTCGGAAACCGTGTTGAAAGACACCGTGCTGATGGCGATTGACGAAATCAACGCCAAGGGCGGCGTGCTTGGCAAGAAGCTCGAACCCGTGGTGGTCGACCCCGCTTCCAACTGGCCCCTGTTTGCTGAAAAGACCAAACAGCTGCTGACGCAGGACAAGGTCGACGTGATCTTCGGCTGCTGGACTTCCGTGTCCCGCAAGTCCGTGCTGCCTGTGGTGGAAGAACTCAACGGCCTGCTGTTCTACCCCGTGCAGTACGAAGGTGAAGAACTCTCCAAGAACGTGTTCTACACCGGTGCCGCTCCCAACCAGCAAGCCATTCCCGCTGTGGACTACCTGATGAGCAAGGAAGGCGGCGGCGCCAAGCGTTGGGTGCTGCTGGGTACTGACTATGTGTACCCCCGTACCACCAACAAGATCCTGCGCGCCTACCTGAAGTCCAAGGGCGTGAAGGAAACCGACATTGACGAGAAGTACACCCCCTTCGGCCACAGCGATTACCAGACCATCGTGGCCGACATCAAGAAGTTCTCCGCTGGTGGCAAGACCGCCGTGGTGTCCACCATCAACGGTGACTCCAACGTGCCTTTCTACAAGGAACTGGGCAACGCCGGCCTGAAGGCCAAGGACGTGCCAGTTGTCGCCTTCTCCGTGGGTGAAGAGGAGCTGCGCGGTGTGGACACCAAGCCGCTGGTGGGTCACCTGGCCGCCTGGAACTACTTCCAGTCGATCAAGAACCCCGCCAACACCGAGTTCATCGCCAAGTGGTCTGCCTACGCCAAGGCCAAGGGCATCGCCGGTCACAAGGACAAGCCCCTGACCAACGACCCGATGGAAGCCACCTACATCGGCATCAACATGTGGAAGCAGGCCGTCGAGAAGGCCAAGTCCACCGAAGTCGACAAGGTGATCGCTGCCATGGCTGGCCAGACCTTCAAGGCACCGTCCGGCATCGTTTCCAAGATGGACGAGAAGAACCACCACTTGCACAAGTCGGTGTTCATCGGCGAAATCAAGGCCGACGGCCAGTTCAACGTGGTCTGGAAGACACCTGGCCCCGTCAAGGCCAAGCCATGGTCTCCCTTCATCGAAGGCAACGACAAGAAGCCTGATGAACCCGCCAAGAAGTAAGGCGAAGGCAGGACGCGGTTCGTACTGAACCGCTCAGCCGCCACCGCCTTTCGGGCGGTGGCGGCTTGTTTCATTTAACCGGAGAGATTGGCGTATGCCAAAGCAATTCATCCAGCTGCTGCTCATGGCCCTGCTCTGCATGGCAGGCAGTGCACATGCACTGACGGCCCAGGAAGCCAAGGCGATTGCCGCGGGCGAGAGCGATGACCGCGTGGCCGCGCTGCAGGCCGCCGTGGCCAAGGCCGACGAGCGCACCGTGCGCTTCATCCAGGCCCTGTCGGACGACAGCGTGAAGCTGGTGGGCGGTGTGCCCGTGATGGTGGTGGATGGCAAGGGCGTGGACCCGGTCACCAACGCCGAGGTGGCGATTCCCGACACGGCCGAAGACGTGATGAACAACAACCGCATGCGCGGCGAGCTCGACAATGCGCTGGCTGCCGTCAAGCTGCTGTCCAGCGACGTGGCGGTGCGCCGCGCCGCAGTGGCTACCCTGCAAGGCAATGTGGACATGGACAAGCTGGACCTGCTGGACAAGGCGCTGGCCGCCGAGACTGTGGCCGATATCAAGGCCCAGCTGGCCCTGTTGCGCGCCGCGGCCCTGCTGTCCAGCGAAGACCCGGCCAAACGCCTTGAGGCTGCGACGGCACTGGGCGATAGCGCGCAGGCGGCCACCAAGACGCTGCTGACCGAGCGCCTGCAATCCGAGAGCGATGGCGCTGTGAAGGCTGCGCTGCAGAAGAGCCTGGGCGCGGTCGAAGCCCGCCTGGCCTGGGGCGACCGCCTGGGTGCGCTGTTCTCGGGCCTCAGCCTGGGCTCCATCCTGTTGCTGGTGGCGCTGGGCCTGGCCATTACCTACGGCCTGATGGGCGTCATCAACATGGCCCACGGCGAACTCATGATGATTGGCGCCTACGCCACCTATGTGGTGCAGGGCCTGTTCCAGAAGTACCTGCCGGGCGCGTTTGACTGGTACCTGCTGGCCTCGGTGCCGGTGGCTTTTCTCGCCTCGGCGCTGGTGGGGGCGGCGCTGGAGCGCGGCGTGATCCGCTTCCTCTACGGCCGCCCGCTGGAGACGCTGCTGGCGACCTGGGGTATCAGCCTGATGCTGATGCAACTGGTGCGCACGATCTTTGGCGCGCAGAACGTGGGTGTGGAGAACCCCAGCTGGATGAGTGGTGGCCTGCAGGTGCTGGGCAACCTCTCGCTGCCCTACAACCGCCTCATCATCGTCGGATTTGCGCTGGCGGTGCTGGGTGGCGTGGCCTTCCTCATCGGCAAGACACGCCTGGGCCTGTTCGTGCGTGGCGTGACGCAGAACCGCCCAATTGCCAGCTGCATGGGCGTGAACACCGCACGCATAGACACCTATGCCTTCGCGCTGGGCAGCGGCATTGCCGGCCTGGCCGGTTGCGCGCTCAGCCAGGTGGGCAATGTGGGGCCGGACCTGGGCCAGGGCTATATCGTGGATTCCTTCATGGTGGTGGTGCTGGGCGGTGTGGGCCAGTTGGCCGGCACTGTCTACGCCGCGCTGGGCCTGGGCGTGCTCAACAAGCTGCTCGAAGGCTGGACGGGTGCCGTGCTCGCCAAGATCGCCGTGTTGGTCTTCATCATCATCTTTATCCAGAAGCGTCCGCAAGGCATCTTTGCCATGAAGGGCCGGAGCGCAGAAGCATGAGTACCCCTTCCCTGATTCTTCCCACTCCCCAACCCCTGCTCACGCGCACTGGCTGGTTCTCGTGGCTGGGCGCTCTCATCGTGCTGTGCGCGCTGGTGCCGGTGCTCAACCTCTGGGTACCCGAGGGCAGTGTGTTCCACCTCAGCGACTTTGCCGTGGCCCTGGTCGCCAAGATCATGTGCTACGCCATCTGCGCCCTGTCCATGGGCCTGATCTGGGGCTACACCGGCATCCTGAGCCTGGGTCACGGCCTGTTCTTTGCGCTGGGCGGCTATGCCATGGGCATGTACCTCATGCGCCAGATCGGCCTGGACGGCAACTACAAGAGCGCGCTGCCGGACTTCATGGTCTTTCTGGACTGGAAGGTACTGCCCTGGCACTGGGCACTGTCGGACAGCTTCGTCGCCACGCTGTTCCTGGTGGTGGCGGTGCCGGGCATCGTGGCCTTTGTGTTTGGCTACTTTGCCTTCCGCTCGCGCATCAAGGGCGTGTACTTCTCCATCATCACCCAGGCCATGACCTTCGCGGCCATGCTGCTGTTCTTCCGCAATGAGACGGGCTTTGGTGGCAACAACGGCTTCACTGACTTCAAGCGCATCCTCGACATTCCGATTGCCACCAGCCACATGCGCATGACGCTGTTCGTGATGACGGCCGCCACACTGCTGGGCTTCTTCCTGCTCTCGCGCTGGCTGGTGGGCAGCAAGTTTGGCCGCGTGCTGCAGGCCGTGCGCGATGCCGAGTCGCGTGTCATGTTCAGCGGCTACAACCCCATTGGTTTCAAGCTCACCATCTGGACCATCTCGGCCATGATGTGCGGCGTGGCCGGGGCGCTCTATGTCACGCAGGTGGGCATCATCAACCCCAGCGAAATGAGCCCGGCCAACAGCATCGAGATCGCCATCTGGGCTGCGGTGGGCGGGCGGGCAACGCTGATTGGGCCGGTGGTCGGCGCCTTCATTGTCAACGGCGCCAAGAGCTGGCTCACGGTGACCTATCCGGAGTTCTGGCTGTATTTCCTGGGCGCGCTGTTCATTGGCGTGACCCTGTTCCTGCCTGATGGAGTGGTTGGCTTGATCAAGAAACTGAAGGGAGGCAAGGCATGACCCCCGACCTCCTCGAACAAGGCGCGCGCCGCGTACAGGCGCACATGGATGCCCTGGCCGCCAACAAGGGCCAGACCGAATCGGGCGGCCGCGCCGCCGGCTTCTCGCGTGTTGCCAAAGCGGGTGAAGTGGACGTGACCCACGGCCGCATCCTCTACCTCGAAGACGTGAGCGTGAGCTTTGACGGCTTCAAGGCCATCAACAAGCTCAGCCTGGACATCGCCCCTGGCGAGCTGCGCTGCATCATCGGCCCCAATGGCGCTGGCAAGACCACGATGATGGACATCATCACCGGTAAGACCCGGCCCGACTCGGGCACGGTGTTCTTCGGCAGCACCATCGACCTGCTGCGCTTCAAGGAGGCCGAGATCGCCCAGCTGGGTATAGGCCGCAAGTTCCAGAAACCCACCGTGTTCGAACAGCTGACGGTGTTCGAGAACCTGGAGCTGGCGCTCAAGACGGACAAGGGCGTGAAGGCGTCTATGTTCTTCGCGCTCGATTCGGTGCAGAGCGACCGCCTGGCCGAGATCCTGCACACCATCCACCTGGCCGACAGCGTGGGCCGCCTGGCCGGCACGCTGAGTCACGGCCAGAAGCAGTGGCTGGAGATTGGCATGCTGCTCATGCAGGACCCCAAGCTGCTGTTGCTGGACGAGCCTGTGGCCGGCATGACCGATGAGGAAACCGAGCGCACGGCTGAGCTGTTTCTTTCGCTCAAGGGCAAGCATTCGCTCATGGTGGTGGAGCACGACATGAGCTTCATCCGCACCATCAGCGACATCGTCACCGTGCTGTGCGATGGCTCGGTGCTGGCGCAGGGCACGCTGGACCAGGTGCAGGCGGATGAGCGGGTGATCGAGGTTTATCTGGGCCGTTGAGCCTGCTTTCCTATGCTGAAAATCAACAACGTTAACCAGTACTACGGCGGCTCCCACATCCTGCGCGATGTGAGTCTGGAGGCCGAGATCGGCAAGGTCACGGTCATCCTGGGCCGCAACGGCGTGGGCAAGACCACGCTGCTCAAATCCATGATGGGCCTGGTGCCCATCAAGTCCGGCAGCATCGAGTTCGATGGCAAGCCCATCCAGAAACTCACGCCCTATGAACGCGCCCGCCTGGGCCTGGGCTTTGTGCCACAGGGCCGCGAGATCTTTGCGCGCCTGACGGTGGAAGAAAACCTGCGCATGGGCCTGGCCTACAAGAGCGCGGGCACGCCGATTCCGGCCGAGCTGTTCGACCTGTTTCCGGTGCTCAAGCAGATGCTCAACCGCCGTGGCGGTGATCTGTCTGGCGGGCAGCAGCAGCAGCTGGCGATTGCACGGGCCCTGGCGGCCGGCCCCAAGGTGCTGATCCTGGACGAACCTACCGAAGGCATACAGCCCAGCATCATCAAGGACATCGGCCGCGTGATCCGCATGCTGGCGGACCGGGGGACCATGGCCATCGTGCTGGTGGAGCAGTACTACGACTTCGCGCAGGAACTGGCGGACCAGTATGTGGTGATGGAACGCGGCGCCGTGCTGGCGCGCGGCATGGGCCAGAACATGGAGATCGACGGCGTACGCAACCTTGTTGCGATTTAAGAACCCAGCGGCGCAGCGCCGGTTTCTGGCGGCGCGCGCCGGCCGGTGCGCAGCGCCAAGCCGCCGGCCTGGCGTTTTTGTTCGCCCAGCGAGGCCCGGCTCACCGTGGGGCCGGTGAGGGCGCGCAACTCTTCGACCATGGCGCTCAGTGTGAGTGCTTCGGGAATCTTGGCCGTGTGCTTCTGCAGCAGCTGGTAGGCGTTGTCGATGAGGCGGGAGCTCAGCGTCTCGCGTCCGTGCAGGATGAGGTTCTTGACTGCGGCGGTGGGATTGCCTGACATGCTCAGCGCCATGGCCGTCTCGGCGTACTCCAGTACCTGGGTCTGGGCTGCGCGTATGGTCTCGGCATAGGGCGGGTGGGCGGCAGCGCTGGACGCCAGCAGCTCGGTCAGCGAACGGTTGCTGCAGAAGCGGCAGGCGAGGGTGTAAATGGTCTTGTCCACCTCGTCGAGCTGTATGGCCTTGTGGGCGAGCTGTGCCAGCAGGGCTACGAGGTTGCAGGCCGATTCAAAGTCGAACTGCGGCTCGCGCACAGTCCCGGCCAGCGCGCGTACTGAATCCACCACGCGCGCGAACTGGCCCTGCATGATGAGGTTGAGCGTCTGGACAATACCAAGCAGGCGCGACAGGCGTGCGTTGTCGGGGGCCTTCTCGATGAGGCGCAGCATGTCGTCCTCGCAGCGCTGCAAACCCTTGCGGTCGACCAGCTCCAAGCGCACAAAGGCTAGCAGCACCAGAGTCTGGGCGTCAAACATCTTGGATTCCAGGCCCAGGCGCACGGTGCGGTCTAGCAGCTTCTCGGCCTCGACATGGTCGCCCGAATAAAACGTCATGAGCGCCAGGTTCTGCAGGCGGCTGATGGAGGCTGGCGTGAGCATGGCCGCCATCTTGTAGGTCTCCAGCGCCTGGTCAAAGCGACCCACCTCGAAATGGGCCCGACCCATGATGTCGTACGCGTCGGCATAGTTGGGCTCTTCGCCGATGAGGCGCTCCAGCGTGCTGGTGGCTTGGTTGACTTGCCCGGCCTCCAGCTGCGCGCGCGCCACGCCCAGCTTGGCCCAGGGCAGGGTCTTGGCCTGGACGACTGCCTTGTACAGAGTTTGCGCCTCGTCATTGCGGCCCAGGCGCAGCAGCAGCTCGGCGCCCACGCGGGCGGCATACAGCCAGAACAGGCCGCGGCTTTCGAAGCGCTCCATGCAGAGCTGGGCAGCCTCTTCAAATTTCTCTTCCTCGATGGCGCTGAAGATTCCCTGCAGGGAGACTTTGCGGGTGCGCGCCACCTGCAGCCGCTCGGCCAGTTGCGTGGCCTTGTGCGGTTTGAGCAGGTAGCCATCGAGGGCCGATTCTGCTGCTTCGGCGACCTTGGCGTAGGTGGCCTCGCCGGTGATCATGATGAAGATGGTGGAGAAGGGCAGCAGCTGGCTGCGACGCAGGTCGTCGAGCAGGTCCTGGCCTGAGATGGCCTCGGCCGGGAAGCGCTGCTCGCAGAGCACAAAGTCAAAGTTGCGGTATTCGAGCTGGCGCCGCGCATCGGCCGGGCGTGCGGCCTGGGTCACGGTGGCCACGCCAAAGTCGCGTAGCTGGGAGACCAGGATGGACCGGGACGTGGGGTTGCCGTCCACCACCAGGGCGGTGCAGGCCGAGAGATCGTCTTCTAGCAGCGCAGCCATCGGGGTTTTGCCATGCACGGTGTTCGAAGAGCCCATTATGGGCGCTGCGCTATGCAATGTGTAGCGGGGCGGCCCAGGGGTCTACATGGCCCAGATGCGCGGGTCGGTGGCGGGCAAGTCCCACTGCTGGGTGCGCCAGACACGGCGCACGGTGCGCAGCAACTGCATGGCAGGTTCGGCATGCGGGGCCAGCGCGCGCAGCACCACCAGTTGGGGGTGCGGGCTGGTTACGCCGGCCATGGAAGCCAGTTCGTGACCCGGCAGGCAGGCGCGGGCGCTCTCCAGCAGCGCTTCTCTGCGTTCGCGCGACAAGGGGCTGCCGCTGGCAAAGAACAGGGTGGCCAGGCAGCGCTGACCCGCCATGCCTGCAGGACTGTCGAGCAGGCGACGGTCCTGCGCGGCTATCAGGCCACGTTCCAGCCAGACACCGGGGATTTCGATGTGCTGCGCAAACTGTCCTTCCGTGAACGGGAGCTTGGCCATGGGCAGGCCCAGCACCGTGGTGTCCCAGCCAATGAGTTCAGCGCCGGGCGCAAGGTCCAATCGAAGCTGGTTACGCGCCAGACAGGCGTCGTAGCAGATGGCTTCCAACGGCAGCCATTCCATACGCGCGTCAGCCTGCAGCGTGATGTGGGTCGTTTGCGTGGCCCAAGGGCCCTCAGATCGGTAAAAGCGTGTGGCGCCGGGTGTGGTGACGAGGCCGTGTGCGCCAGTGCTGACTTCGATGTTCAGGTCCAGCGTGTCACCGCCCACCAGGCCGCCGGGCGGGTGCACCAGCACGTTGTGGCAGATGCCATCGCCTTCGGGGTAGAGGCTTTGCAGAATGCGTAGCGGACCATTGTGCAGGTGGCGGGCCACGCTGCGGCCGGCTTCCAGCCGGTAGTCCAGATTCAAACGGGCGTGCCACACCATGTGTCGTATTGTCGCGGTGCACCGCGCCTCAGGGTTTCCAGAAGTTCAGATGCAGCGCGGCAATCGCCTCTTCCACGGCAGGTACCGGGCCGATCACGGTCACCTGTTTCTGGCCAGCGGCCAGCACGGTGCGGCTGGGCAGGTCCATGGTCGGGTTCTCGTGGTGGTTGCCCGTCAGTTCCAGCAGGCGGCGCTCGGTCATGCCGAAGATTAGCGTGCCGATGTTGGCCCAGTACTGCGTGCCCGCGCACATGGCGCAGGGTTCCACCGTGGTGACCAGCGTGCAACCCCACAGGTAGTCCGGCGTGAAGTTGGTGGCCGCCGTGCGGGCGAGTGTGGATTCGGCGTGGTTGACCGTGTCCACATTGCCCTGTTCGGCCAGCACCGTTTCGCCATCGGGGGCGACGAGGACGGCGCCAAATGGGTGCTTGCCCAGGCCGATGGCCCGCTGGGCCACGGCATTGGCGCGCAGCAGATGGCGCTCTGTCTGTTCAGGTGTCATTAGGAGTTTTGAGAACCGCGGTGCGCCCAGCCTGTCGTGTGCTTTTCAATCGCGCTAAAGAGTTCGTACATGACCATGGCCATGGCGCCAACGACGACCAAGCCTGCAAAGGCCAGGCCCATCTGCATGGCAGAGCCTGCACTGATCAGCAGGTAGCCAATGCCTTCGTTGGCTGCGGTCATTTCGGACACTGTGGTACCCACAAAGGCCAGCGTGATGGCGACCTTGAGGGAGCCGTAGAAGTAGGGCATGGAACGCGGCAAGCCGACCTTGACCAGCACATCCCATCGCTTGGCACCCAGCACGCGCAACACATCTTCCAGCTCGGGCTCCAGCGTGGCCAGGCCGGTGGCAATGTTCACCATGATGGGGAAGAAGCTGATGAGGAAGGCGGTGAGGATGGCCGGGCCGATGCCGATGCCGAACCACACCACCAGGATGGGCACAAAGGCCGCCTTGGGTAGCGCGTTGAAGGCCGTCATGAGCGGGTAGACCGCCGCGTAGGCCAGGCGCGAGCTGCCGATCACAAAGCCCAGCAGCACGCCCACCACGATGGCGATGCCGAAGCCCGCCATGGTGACCCAGAAAGTGCGCCAGGCGTGGCCTGCGATGATGGTCTTGAATTCCCAGAACTGGGTCCAGATGCGCCAGGGGCTGGGGAAGATGAACTCGGAGACTTCAAACGCCGAGCAAAGGATCTGCCACAGCACCACCACGAAGACCAGCAGAAGCCAGGGCGACCAGCGCTCCACCTGCTTTCTTTGACTTGCATTCATTGCGCAACCTCCGCGCCCTGCTTGCGCATCGCGCCAATATGACCGCGCAATTCGTGCACGATGTCGGAGAACTCTTTGGTATAGGTAATTTCCAGGTCACGCGGGCGCGGTAGCTCGATCTCGCGTTTCACCACAAAGCGCCCCGGGCTCTTGCTCATCACATAGACCGTGTCAGCCAGAAACACCGACTCGCGCAGGTCGTGCGTGACCAGGATCACGTTGAACTGCTGCTCGGTCCACAGGTCGCGCAAGATGCACCACAGCTCTTCACGCGTGAACGCATCAAGCGCGCCAAAGGGCTCGTCCAGCAACAACATTTTTGGCTCGTGGATCAGCGCGCGACAAATGCTGGCGCGCTGCTGCATGCCGCCCGAGAGCTGCCAAGGGAACTTGTCTTCATAGCCGGCAAGGCCCACCTTCTGCAGCAACTTGCGCGCGCGTTCCTCGTACTCCTTGCGCTTTTGCTTGAAGGTGGAGCGGTAGGGCTCCACGATTTCCAGCGGCAGCAGCACGTTGTCGACCGTCGTGCGCCAGGGCAGCAGCGAGGGTGCCTGGAAGGCCATGCCCGAAATCTTGAGCGGCCCCGTCACCGGCTGGTTGTCGATGAGGATCTTGCCCATGGAGGGCATCTTCAGGCCCGTGGTGAGCTTCATGAAGGTGGACTTGCCGCAGCCCGAAGGGCCCACGATGGCGATGAACTCGCCCTTGCGCACCTTCAGGTCAATGGCCTCTACCGCGAAGTGGTTCTGCTTGAGCAGCTCTTCGTTGTAGGCGAGCCAGACGTCCTGAAAATCAACAAACCAGGGGGTGTCGGGAGCACTGCTCATCGCTTACTTCTTGGGCAGGACGTCCAGGGCGGCCTTGGCGGGCAGGAAGCTGCCGTTCCACACCACATCGGGGTTCACGCGGCTCTTGGTGTTGAAGGCGTCCGACACTTGCGATGCCATGAGCGAGAGGCGCGGGCCATTGACCTGACCAAAGCCTTCGGCGCGGGCGTTGGGGCTGTTGATGACGGTATCGATGGCCAGCTTGAGGCGGCGGGTTTCGAGTTCGGTGTTGATGATGCCGTCGCGTGCCTTCACGTCATTGATGGCGGCGGCAGGATTGCCGATCACGTCCTTCATGCCCTTGGCAAACGCGGTTAGGAAGGCTTTGACGGCTTCAGGGTTCTCCTTGAGGATCTTGGGCGAGGCGATGATGGCGTTGCCATAGAGCTTCACGCCAAACTGCGGGTAGGGCAGCACCACCACGTCTTCGGTCTTGACGCCGCGTGCCTCGAGGTTGAGCAGGGAGGTAAAGGTGAAGCCGGTGATGGCGTCGATGTCACCGCGCGCCAGCATGGTTTCACGCAGGGGGGGATCCATGGCGGTCCACTGCACCCCGCTGATGTTGTTCGCCTTGGCGAAGATGGGGAAGGCCCGGCGGCCGGCGTCAAACACCGGGGCACCCAGCTTCTTGCCGTTCAGGTCGGCGGGCGTCTTGATGCCCGACTTCTTGAGCGCCATGACCGATGCCGGCGTGTCGTTGTAGACCATCATGATGGCCACAGGTTTGTTGGGGGCATCCGCGTTGTTGGCGTGGAACTCCATGAGCGCGGCCATGTCGGCAAAGCCCAGGTCGTAGGCGCCGGAAGCCACGCGTGTGACGGTGCCGCCGGAGCCGTTGCCGGCGTCGATGGTGACGTCCAGCTTGGCGTCCTTGAAATAGCCCTTCGCGGCCGGCGTCAGAAACAGGGCGGCGGGGCCTTCAAAACGCCAGTCCAGCTGGAACTTGATGGGTGTGGCCTGGGCCAGCACGGAACCCGCTGCCAGGGTGGCAGCAGCGAAGGCGATGGCGTGAAGAAACTGGCGCTTTTTCATGGGAACTCCTACAGGTTGTCAGATGGATATGGCAAAGCAAGAAGAATGCCCAAAAATGGGGCGCGTGGTCATTTTCAGGGCTGCAATAAATCCAGCAAGCTGCGCGCCACCACCTTGGTGGCCTTGCGCAAATCGTCCAGGCTCACGCGCTCGTCGGCGCGCTTGGCGTGCGACTCCAGCACGGTGCGCGGGCCAGCGCCGTAAATGACGCCCGGAATGCCGCGCTCGGCGAACAGACGCACATCGGTGTAGAGCGGCGTGCCCATTGCGGGGATGGGCTCGCCAAACACCGCCTCGCCGTGTTTTTGCAGCGCATCCACCAGCGGCTTGTTGCTCGCCAGCGGGCGCATGGAGTTGGCCAGCAGCAGGCGCTTGATCTCCACCGTGATGCCGGGCACGCCCGCGGCCGCATCGGCAATCACCTTGCGGATATTGGCTTCCACCTCGGCGGGGTTCTCCTCAGGGATCATGCGGCGGTCCAGCTTGAGCACCACCTTGCCGGGGACCACATTGGTGTTGGTGCCGCCTTCGATGCGGCCCACGTTGAGGTAAGGGTGGGTGATGCCTTCCACGCCGGAGGTGACCTGCTTGTAGAGCGTGTTCTGCGCATACAGCGCGTTGAGAATCTGCACCGCGCCCTGCAGCGCGTCCACACCCGTGTCGGGAATGGCGGCGTGGGCCATCTTGCCGTGCACGGTCACTTCCATCTGCAGGCAGCCGTTGTGCGCGGTCACTACTTGGTAGGAGAAACCGGCAGCCAGCAGCAGGTCGGGCTTGGTCAGGCCTTTCTCCAGCAACCAGCCCGGGCCGAGTTCGCCGCCAAATTCCTCGTCGTAGGTGAACAGCAGTTCCACGCCACCCTTGAGCGGCAGGCCCAGCGATTCGAGGGCACGCACGGCAAAGGTGTAGCTGGAGAAATCGCTCTTGCTCACGGCAGTGGCGCGACCAAACATCTGGCCGTTTTCAATCTCGCCGCCGTAGGGTGCATGTGTCCAGCCCTCGCCAGGGGGCACCACGTCGCCGTGGGCGTTGAGGCCGATGGTGGGGCCGGCTCCATACGGGCGGCGCACCACCAGGTTGGTAATGCTCTGCATGCCGGCGGCCTGCACCTCGCTGGCGGGCACGCTGTGCTTCTCGGCCTGCAGGCCCATGGCGGCCAGCAGCTCGGCAGTGCGCTCGGCGTGGGGGGCGTTGTTGCCGGGCGGGGTGTCGGTGGGCACGCGCACCAGTTCCTGCAGAAAACGCACCTGCTCGTCAAAGTGGGCGTCGATCCAGGCGTCGAGTTGGTTGTAGGCAGTGGTCATGGTGAAAGTGGTTCAGGCCCCGGCCGCCAGTTGGCCGAGCAAATGGGTGAAGGCGTCGACGGCTAGTTGCATGTCGTCGCTGGTGCTGGATTCCAGCGGGTTGTGGCTGATGCCGGAGTTCAGGCCGCGCACGAACAGCATGGCCTGTGGCATCACGGTGTGCAGCTTCATGGCGTCGTGGCCCGCGCCGCTGGGCATGCGGTGCAGCGGTACGCCCAATGCGGCCACGGCCTGCTCCCACCGCTGCTGCCATACGGGTGCACTAGGCGCGGCGCTGGCCTGCATAGTCTGCGTCAACGTGAAATGCACGCCGCGCCGCTCGCACAGCGCTTGCAGGCCGGCGCGCACATCGGCGTCCATCGCATCGCGCTGCGAATTCGACGGCGCACGCAGGTCCAGCGAGAATTGGCAACGCCCGGGGATCACGTTGATGGAGCCATTGGGCACGCTGAGGATGCCCACGGTGCCTACGGAGTCACCATCGCGCGCCGCGCGCTGCTCCACCAACAGGATGAGTTCGGCCACGGCGGCGGCGGCGTCACGCCGCTGGCCCATGGGTGTGGTGCCGGCATGGCTGGCCATGCCGACCACCTCGCCCACATAGCGCACGCTGGCGTTGATGGAGGTAACCACGCCCAGCGGAATGTCTAGCGCGTTGAGCACCGGGCCCTGTTCGATATGCACTTCCACAAAGCCCAGGTAGTCGGCGGGGTTGCGGCGGATGGCGGGGATGGCGTTCACGTCCAGCCCGGCATGCGCCATCGCGTCGCGCATGGAAATGCCGTCTGCATCTGTCTGGTCCAGCCAGGCCGGGTCAAAGTCGCCGGTGAGTGCGCCCGATCCCAGGAAGGTGGCCTTGTAGCGCTGGCCTTCTTCCTCGGCAAAGCCCACGATCTCCAGCGCGTAGGGCAGGCGCTTGCCTTGCGCCTTGAGCGCCTGCACGCAGGCCAGTGGCACATAAATGCCCAGGCGGCCGTCGTACTTGCCGCCGTTGCGCACCGTGTCGTAATGGCTGCCGGTGAGCAGGGTTTGGGCTGTATTTGGCCTCTGACCCTCGTCAATATTTCGCGACCAGCTATCACTTTCGTAGCGTCCTACCACATTGCCCACGGCGTCGATGGTGGCGCTGTCGCAACCTGCGGCCAGCATGTCGGCTTGGATCTGGCTGGCGCAGGCGCGGTGCGCTTCGGTCAGGTAGGTGACGGTGAGCTGGCCCAGTTCGGCGTAGCCGGGGTCGGTGTGCTGGGCCAGGGCTTCCTGCCAGTCCCACACTTGGTGGCCCTGCGTGGGCACGTAGCCAAACTTATCGTTGAGGCGAATCTCGGCAATGCGGTGCACATTGCGCAGGCATTCGGCCAGTTCAAATTCCGGGTGACCCTGCACGCGGCGCTCCAGCGTGGCGATGATCTCGGCCTTGGACAGGCCGGCGCCGCGCGGGCCACGCACGGCCAGGATGAAGGGAAAGCCAAAGCGTGCGTTGTACTGCGCGTTGAGCTGTTGAATCTTCTCGAACTCGGCCGGCGTGCAGTGGGTGAGGCCGGCTTTGCTCTGTTCGTTGCTGCTCTCAGCGGTCAGGCTCTTGTCCACCATGGCCTTGCCGGCCAGCTCGGGGTGGGCGCGCAAGAGCGCCAGTTGCGCATCACGCCCGCCGTTGGCGACTTCCAGCACCATGGCGTGCTTTAGGTGGGCCAGTGAGACAAAGGGGCGTTTGGTGAGCGCCGCGCGGGCAATCCAGGGCGAGTGTTCGTAGAGGCCGTCCAGCAGCGCGGCGGCTTCTTCCAGCGTGGCGCTGTTGAGTTGGTCCAAAGTCAGTACTGACATGGTCTTAGCCTTGGTAGGGGTGCGTGGCTTTCCAGTGCCGCGCAATGTCGATGCGTCGCGCCACCCACACCTTGTCGTGCTGGCCAATGTGGTCCAGAAAACGCTGCAGCGCCGTGATGCGGCCGGGGCGGCCCAGCAGGCGGCAGTGCATGCCGATGCTCATCATCTTCGGGGCGTTGTCGCCGTCGGGGTCACCTTCGGCATAGAGCGCGTCGAAGGTATCTTTCATGTACTGGAAGAACGGGTCGGCATGCGAGTAACCCTGGGGCAGGGCGAAGCGCATGTCGTTGCAGTCCAGTGTGTAGGGGACTATGAGCTGGGGCACCACGCTGCCGTCGGTCTTTTGCACCTTCATCCAGAAGGGCAGGTCGTCGCCGTAGTAGTCGCTGTCATATTCGAAGCCGCCGTAGTCGGCCACCAGACGGCGTGTGCGCGGGCTGTCGCGGCCCGTGTACCAGCCTAGTGCGCGCTGGCCGGTGAGCTTCTCAATCGCGGCCATGCCCAGTTGCATGTGCTCGCGTTCCTGCACCTCGTCCATGTTCTGGTAATGGATCCAGCGGTGGCCGTGGCAGGCAATCTCGTGGCCCAGTTCCATCAGGCGGCGCGTCAGTTCGGGGTAACGCTCCAGCGCCATGCCCACGCCAAACACGGTGAGCGGCAGGCCGCGCTTCTCGAACTCGCGAAGGATACGCCAGACGCCCGCGCGCGAGCCGTATTCGTAGATGCCCTCCATGCTAATGTGGCGGTCCGGGTAGCTCGCGGGGTTGAACATTTCGGAGAGGAATTGTTCGGAGCCGGCGTCGCCATGCAGCACGCTGTTTTCGCCGCCTTCTTCGTAGTTCAGGACGAACTGCACGGCCACGCGGGCCTGGCCGGGCCATTGCGCGTGGGGCACGTGTTCGCCGTAGCCGATCAGGTCACGGGGGTAGGGTTGGGTGCTGTCGTAGGTGCTCATGGTGTGGTGTTCGGTGTCAGGGTCAGGGCCGCTTCCACGTGCTGCAGGTGTTCGTCCATCAGGCGCAGGGCCAGGGCCTCGTCGCGCGCTTCCAGCGCATCCACGATAGCGGTGTGTTCTTCATGCGAATGCTCAGCCGCCGCGCTGGACTGGTACATCAACGTGATCAGCGCGCAGCGTGAGAGTAGGTCCATCAGCATCAGTGCCAGCACCTCGTTGCCCATGAGCTGGGCCAGGCGCACATGGAAGTCACCCAGCAGTTCGGTACGGCTGGAGACATTGCCTTCGCGGACGGCTTGTTGCTCTTGGACGATGTGGGCACGCAGCGCCTGGATGTGGTCGGGAGTGATTTGCGCAATGAATGCACGGAGCATGCCCGCTTCAAGCATGCGGCGCACCGCGAACACCTGGCGCGCCTCGGCCACGGAAGGCGCGGAAACAAACGCACCGCGCGCAGGCTCCATGCGGATGAGCCGGTTTTGCGAAAGCTGGAACAGGGCCTGGCGCACCAGCGTGCGCGAGACGCCGAATTGGTCGGCCAGCTTCTGTTCACCCAGTTTGGCGCCCGGTTGCAGCCGGTGTTCCACGATGGAGCGCGTGATCGCCTCGACGATGAAACTGGTGGTGGTGGGCTCCATGCGGCCATGATACCGAGAATGCCCAAAAGTGTATACACTTTGGATTTTTCAGCGAAAGGGCAGCGCCATGGGCTTGAGCACACATGTACTGGACACCATGCACGGCACGCCCGCAGCGGGCATGGCGGTGGCGCTGTACACCACGCAGGGCGACACAGCCACGCTGGTGAAACGCTTTGTGCTGAACGCCGATGGCCGCAACCCCGATGGCCCGCTGTACGACAACGCGAGCCTGCAAAAAGGCACCTACCGGTTGGTGTTTGATGTGGCGGGCTACTTCAAGGCCCGCAACGTGGCCCTGCCCGAACCCAATTTCCTGAACCAGGTGAGCCTGGACTTCGGCGTGGCCCATGTGGAGCAGCACTACCACGTGCCGCTGCTGGTCAGCCCGTGGAGCTACTCCACCTACCGGGGCTCTTGATCATGAGAGCTACGGTTTCGCCGCCGGGCCGCCCCAAGGCGAAACGCGCCCCCTTGGGGGGCAGTGACCCGCGCAGCGGTGGAGCGTGGGGGCTAAAGTTGGCCTTCTGTGAGGGTATCGAGTTGAAAACGCCCGCTCTTGTGCCACAGCCAGGTGTCCGTGTAGGTCACCTTGCCCATGCGCACTGGTGCGGGGTAGGGCGCGGCCAGGCGCACGGTGCGCTCAATCTCAGCCATCACTTCGGGTGCCTGGGTGGGTGCACGCATCCAGCGGATGTCTGTCACATAGCCCATGCGGTCAATGTCCACTTGCAGCACCCCCACGGCGTAGAGCAGCGGCGGCAGCTTGCCGGCCCAGATGCGGTCGGTGTTGCGGGCATAAAGGTGGGTGGCAGCGTCGCGCCGGTAGTCGCGCGGCGTGGGCGCTTGGGAGCGCAACAGCGGCTCGCTGGCGGGTGGCGGAATGATGACCACGGCCGGCGGTGCGGTGGGCGCGGTTGCGGCCGGTGGCGGTGCAGCCGGTTTGGGCGGCGGGCTGGAGCAGCCTGCAAGCGCCACCAGCAGGACTCCAACCATCCCCTGCTTCCAGGATGCTGCGCGGGGGCGCAGGAACGAAATACTTTGCATGCTATGTCTCCAACCGGTACGTTGCCGAGCTACTGTGGTGCAAATTATGGCCGCAGCGCATGCCGCGCCCGCACAAAAGGTATCCGATTGTGAAGTGGCTGGCCCAGCTTCTGGAGCAGCTTGCGACTTCGGACGCCGTGCTGGTGCAAGTGCGCAGCAGCCGCGGCTCGGTGCCGCGCGAAGCGGGCGCCTGGATGGCCGTGTTTGCCGACCATGTGATCGGCACGGTAGGCGGCGGGCGGCTGGAGCTGGACGCCATTGCCGCTGCACGCAATCATTTGTTGCAAATCGGGGGCGCGCCTTTTACCGAGCGTTATGCCCTGGGCCCCAGCCTGGGGCAATGCTGCGGTGGCGAGGTGCATCTGCAGTTTGAACGCGTGGGCACGGCAGACCGCGAGGCCCTGCGCCAGCGTCTGCGCCCGCCGCAGACACCGCTGGCCCTGTTTGGTGGCGGCCATGTGGGCCAGGCGCTGATGGACGTGCTGGGTCGGTTGCCTTTTGCCGTGGACTGGATCGACAGCCGTGACGGCATCTTTCCCGACCAGCGCCCGGATAATGTGCGCTGCGAGCATTCCGAGCCGGTGCAGGCCGCAGTGGCCAGCCTGGCGCCGCAATCGCGAGTGCTGATCATGAGCTTCAGCCACGCCGAAGACCTGGACATCGTCATCGCCTGCCTCACGCGCCAGCGGATGCAAGGCGACCTGCCCTACATCGGACTCATTGGCAGCCACACCAAGTGGGCTACTTTCCGCCACCGGCTGGAGGCGCGTGGCTTCACCGAGGCCGAGTTGGCCCACATTACCTGCCCCATCGGTGTGCCCGGTATCCGTGACAAGCGCCCCGAGGTGATTGCCGTGGCCGTGGCGGCCCAACTCTTGCAAGTCCAAGACAACGAACCTCAGGCTGCGGCCTGACCTGAATCCCTAGGAGAACCATCGCATGGAAAGCTACTTACTCGACTGGGCCAACCTGCTCTTGCGCTGGGTGCATGTCATCACCGCCATCGCCTGGATCGGGTCGTCCTTCTACTTCGTGTTTCTGGACAGCAGCCTCACGCCGCCCGAAGACGAAGACCTGAAGAAACAAGGTGTGAGCGGCGAACTCTGGGCCGTGCATGGCGGAGGCTTCTACCACCCGGTGAAGTTTGCCGGTGCGCCGCCCAAGCTGCCGGAGAACCTGCACTGGTTTTACTGGGAGAGTTACACCACCTGGCTGACCGGCTTCTCGCTGTTCGCGGTGTCCTACCTGTGGAATGCGCGCACCTACCTGATCGACGCCTCGGTCAAAGCCTGGCACCCGCATGCGGCCATTGCCGTGGCAATTGGCTTCCTGGTGGTGTTCTGGCTGGCGTATGACCAGATTTGCCGCCGCTTTGGCCGGGGCAAGAACGGTGACGCCATCGTGGGCCTGGGTGTGGCTGTGCTGGTGTGCATTGCGTCCTGGCTGGCCTGCCACTGGTTTGCGGGCCGCGCAGCCTTCTTGCTGATTGGTGCCATGCTGGCCACCACCATGACAGCCAACGTGGCGCACTGGATCATTCCCGGCCAGCGCAAGATGGTCGCCAGCATCAAGGCTGGCGAACCGGTGGACCCCATCCACGGCTGGCGCGGCAAGCAGCGCAGCGTGCACAACACCTACTTCACGCTGCCAGTGTTGTTTGCCATGCTCAGCAACCACTACAGCTTTACCTACAGCCACCCGCAGAACTGGCTGGTGCTCATCGCCTTGATGTTCGCGGGTGCCGCCATCCGCCAGTTCTTCGTATTGCGCCACGGCTTCAAGCTCGGCCGCAACAAGCATCCCTGGCCCTATGCCGCCGTGGGCTTGGTTGCCATACTTGGTTTGCTGGTCTGGCTCAAGCCGGCGCCGCAGCCGGAATCTGCTCCTAATTCAGGAGCTGCTAGCGCAGTTTCTACCGAGGCTAGCGCCACAATTGGTTATAAAGAAATGCAGCCGGTTCTGGCCCAGCGCTGCTATATGTGCCATGGCGAGGCCGTGCAAATGAAAAATGTGCGCTTGGATTCACCCCAGGGCCTGGCCAGCCATGCGCAGGCCGTCTACCAGCAGGTGGTCGTGACCAAGATCATGCCCATGAGCAACGCCACCAACATCACCGATGCGGAGCGCGATTTGTTCAAGCGCTGGTTCGAGGCTGGGGCCAGCGTGCAGTAGCCGCGGAGCTGGTATCGGCATCCAGCTGAGCATGCCCGCGATCAGACCGCAATCGCGTTGGGCTGTGATGGCGCTGGCAGCAGTTTTTCGATGGCCGCGACATCCACGGTGTCGATCTGGTCGGTGTGCATGAAGCGTTGCGCATAGTCGTGCCACAGATGGCTGTGGAGGAAGTAGCGGAACAGATCAACGTCCAGGTGTTGGTCTTTGCACATGAAGGCCATGATGCGCAAGGACTCTGTGAGAGTCTTCGGGGCCTTGTAGGGGCGGTCGGCCGCAGTGAGCGCCTCGAAAATATCTGCAAGCGCCATCACCCTGTCAATCACGGTCAGTTGATCAGCGCCTAGGCAACGCGGGTAGCCCTTGCCATCCACCTTCTCGTGGTGGGTGGCTGCGATCTCCGGGACGCGTTTCAGGGCCTGCGGCCAGGGTAGCCCGCGCAGCATGATGTAGGTCTGCACGATGTGGTCATTGATTTTGAAGCGATCCTCTTCCGTCAGCGTTCCCCGTCGAATCGAGAGGTTGTAGAGCTCGCCCATGTTTTGCTTGTTCTTGGGGAGCTTCATGTCGAAGCCGTAGATGTTGGCCGGGTCCCCCTTTTCGACCGGGGGGCGCCTGCCCTCCCAGGGCACCACGTGATCGGCGCGGTCCGCCAAAAGTTGTTCGGTAGCAGGCAAGCTCGGTTGTTCTGTGCGCGAAGCATTCACTCGTCGTGCTTCTTCGGACGCCAGTCCCAAGCTGTCATCAAAGTGGCGTTGCCATGTCAGTGCGGCAATCGTTTTCAGACGATCAAGCGCAGCATCGGCCATGAACTCTCCGCCCACATTGCATTCGGCCACAAACGCGAAGTCGTCTCTGAGCTGCTGATGTTGTGCGTCGCGGGTGGCCTGCGAAACGTCTTCCGGGTTGCCGGCTGCCACGCGCTGCAGGTGGGCGATCTCGGCATCGCGCCACAGAACCTCGAATCGCATTCTGATCTCGTGAATGCGGTTGTAGATCACTTCCAGCTTCGTCGCCTTGTCCACAATGTGCTCTGGGCTGGTGACCTTTCCGCAGTCATGCAACCAGGCTCCCAGGTAAAACTCGTAGCGCTCATCCTCGGTCATGCGGAAGTCAGCGTAGCGGCCCTGTTTTTCGGCTACCAAACGATCCACCAGCATGGACGCCAACTCTGGCACCCGCTCACAGTGGCCTCCGGTGTAGGGGCTTTTCGCGTCAATGGCGTCGGCCATCAAGCGGATGACCGCGTCCAGAAGGTTCTTCTGGGCTTCGATCAGCTGGCGCGTCTCGATGGATACGGCCAGGCTACCGGAGAGCTGGCGCGCGAATTCCAGGAACGCTGACTCGATGTGGGCGGAGTCCATGGGATGGACCAGCGCCAAAATTCCCTGGAGGTGTCCATTGCGCCCTCTGAGCTCCAATTCCAATTGCAACTCGCCGTTCTTGATAGTTCGGGAGGCCGCACGAGGATGCCGTTCTGGGCCATAGGCAAAGCTTTCCTCAAACTTGGATTTGTCATCGCCCACCACGGTGTGCAGGGACATGCGGTGAGCGTCTGCATTCCACAGGAACACGGCGGCATCGGAACAGCGGGTCGCGGTCACTAGCTGTTTCAACACCGCGTGCAGCATTTTTTCCATGTCCGGTTCGGCGGCCATGCGCTGACTTAACTGCAGAAAACTTTGAATCGTGTAGCTCATTCCGAGCATCACATCGTTGAGGTCGTTGACCTCCTTGATGCGGGACTCTCGCTTGTCTTGACTTGAAAAGTCGAAATGTCCGATTCGTCTCGCCAACGTACCCAGGCTATCCAGGGAGTGGCCTATGCGCGAACCTGCCCACCAACCCATGGGCAACAGTATGGCCAGCAGCACAGCAATGGTCCAAAGAATGGATCGGCGTTTTTGGGGCAAGTCGCCCAGAAGGTCCTCTACAGGTGCGGTAATGAGCAAGTGCATTTCCGTGCCCGCCCAGATATCGAATGGGAGCTTGATGCCCAAGGTCTCCACTCCCGCCACGTCAAAGAACTGCACTTTTCCGGGGACAGGGTCCGCGGCCTGCAGTTTTTGCAGTGGGGGGCTGTCGAACTCTGACACCTTCTTGAACGTAAAGCCGTCGGTTCCTCGTAGCAGAACCCGGCCCATCTCGGGGTAGGCGAGAATCTCGTTTTGGTTGTTGACCAGAGCCAGTTCGGAATTCTTGCTGAGCTTGAGCGTCCCCAACGTGGTGCTGATGTCGTCCAGCACCATGTCAATGCCCACGACGGATTTGCCGCTGCGCGACAGCCGGCTCAGTGTGACACCCACTTGCTGGGTGCTGAAGAAAACGTAGGGCGATGACAACACGCTCTCGGTGGTCTCATTGGCCGCCTTGTACCAAGGGCGCTCCCTGGGATCAAACTGGTACTCGGGGATGGTCCGCCGCTCTTCAATGATGGAGTCGGCATCAAAGAAGATGTATTCGCCAACGATTTTCCCGTTCTTCTGGCGCGTGCGTGCCTGAACCATGAAATTTGCGCCACCCGGGGCCTTGAAGCGTTCCCGTACGGAAGCAGTGTCCAGCGGCCTCGCCAGCAGGAACTCCCCATTCTCGTAGCCCACATAGATTGCGGAAATCATGGGGTTGACGGTCAACTCTTCGGACAGAACATAGAGACGATCTATCCGCTGCTGCAGGGTTTGCGCGTCGACGAGCGGGTCAAAGGAAACTTGCCGTAGTGTGGATTGGGTGGGCTCCAGAAGCACGCGGGCCCGTGCGTTGATGAGTTGGCTGGTGTCGTTGGCGGTGCGCTCGGCCGTATCAATCAAGGCTGATCTCGCACTATTCCATCCCAGTACCAGGATGGTGGTTGCCACCAGCAACATGCTGACGATCACGCCCAGGGAAATCAACAGCCCAATGGGGAATCCGCGCTGAGACTCGGAAGTTTGAGGTTGGGCAACGCCCGAGATCGATGGATTCACGCCGGCTCCCTGTCAAACGGTGCTGGTGATCAAGAGGTGTCTACTTGATCTCGATGGCCTTGAGTTGCCAGATCGACCGCTCCTGGTATACCTTGTCTTTCAAGATGGGGTTGCTGCTGAAAGGGTAGACAACAAACAGCGGGCCCTTGGTACGCGGTGGAATATCCCGGTCATTCATGCGCGTTGCAATGATCAGGTCAAATTTCTGTGCGTCGTCTGCCGGGATGGAGACGGCATAGTCGTTCACAGCCACTGCCTTCAGCTCTGAGCCGGAACTTTGCAGCAACCGAAGCACGTCGCGTAGCAGCGGACCAGAAAATTTGACGGGCCGCTTGTCCCAAGCGGTTTCGGTGGTGAATGTCGTTTGGGGGAGGGCTCGCAATGCGGCCATGTCCAGCACGGCTTTACCATCCTGGTTGGTTTGGGCGATCTTGCCGCTCACCGTTAGAACTACCGGACCTTGTGGTCCATCCAGCGCGTGTGCAGAGAACGCCAGAAAACCAAAGGCGGCTGTTCCCACGGCGACCATGAAGCGAACTAGTTTGTACATACGCCCCCCCTGTTGGAACGGACTGCTATTGTTTCAAGACCATGATAGCGATGAATTGCAGCGATCGCCTGACAGCAGATTTGGGGCGACTTTCCTATCGCTGTGCCGTCGCCAGGCGCAGCGCAAGCCCCACAAACACCACACTGGCGATGCGGTTCAGCACGCGCTGGGCGCGCAGGGAACGCTTGAACACCTGGCCAAAGCCGGCGGCGAACCAGGCGATGATGCTGAAGGTGAGCAGGGCAGCGGCGATGAACACGCCACCCAGCGCGACGATCTGCAGCGCCACCGGGCCACGGGCCGGATCGGCGAACTGCGGCAGGAAGGCCAGGAAGAAAATGGCCACCTTGGGATTGGTGATGTTCATCAGCACACCACGGCCATAGGTCTGCGCCGCGCTCATGGGAGCGCTGCTAGCTTCCTCATGGATGCCAACTGGGGCATTCCAGGCCCCCCAGGCCAGCCACACCAAATAGCCCGCGCCCATGAGCTTGAGCGCCGTGAAGGCTGTGGCCGACGCGGCAAACAGGGCCGCCAAGCCCAGGGCCACGGCGGCCGTGTGGAACAGCAGACCGGTACACAGCCCCAAAACCACCAGCAGGCCCGCACGCCGGCCATGCACGGCCGAGTGCAGCAGCACGAAAACATTGTCCGGCCCGGGGGAGAGGGCCAACAGGACCGAGGTGGCGAAGAAGGTGAGGGTGATTTGCAGGGTCAGCATGGTGCGGAGGCAATAGGGGCGCAGGTGGCAGGGGCGTCCATCCTAGCCCAAACCCCGGAAGCGCCGGCGAATTGGGTGGCTGCGCGGCCATCGGCTGCGGGTGCGTCAAGCCAAGGCTAGTCGGGGCGTGGTTCCCAGCGCCAAGGCGGGTGTGCCCTCGACCTGGAAGAAATCCACCAGACCGTTGAGCCGCTGGGTCTGCTGCTTGAGGCTTTCGGCCGTGGCCGCTACTTCTTCGACGAGGGCCGCGTTCTTCTGTGTCACATCGTTGAGGTCCACCACGGCATTGCTTACCAGGCTGGCGCGCGCTTCCTGCTGCACTGAGTTGTCGGCCACGGTCTGTATGAGTTCGGACACATTGGTCACCGTGCGCTGGATCTCGGCCATGGTGAGGCCCGCGTTGTTGACCAGGACGGCGCCCGACTCGATCTTCTCGACCGAGCTGCTGATGAGGTGCTTGATCTCCTTGGCCGCTTCGGCGGAGCGCCCGGCCAGGCTGCGCACTTCCGACGCCACCACGGCAAAGCCGCGGCCCTGTTCGCCCGCACGTGCGGCCTCCACCGCGGCATTGAGCGCGAGGATATTGGTCTGGAAGGCGATGCCGTCGATGACGGAGATGATGGCCTCGATCTTCTTGGAGCTCTGGTCGATCTCCTGCATGGTGCGCACCACGCCGGAGACCACCTCGGCGCCCTTGGCCGCTACATCGGCCGCAGCCACGGCTTCCTTGCGGGCGCTTTGCGCGGTCTGCATGGCCTCGCGCAACGTGTGGATGAGTTCGCCAGTTTCGCCAGCCGCCTTTTGCAGCTCGGCCGACATGCGTTCGGTGCGGTTGGCCAGGTCGGTATTGCCGCCCGAGATTTCGGAGGAGGCGATGTGGATGTTGCGCGAGGCGTCGCGCAGCTCGGTCACGGTGGCGCTCCAGCGCAGGCGCATGGCCTCCATGCTGCGCAGCAGGTTGGCAATCTCGTCGTGCGATTGGCTGGCAAATGATTGGGTGAGTTTGCCTTCGGCCAGGTGCTCGGACTGGGTCACGGCCTGGCGCAGGGGCGCGCGGATGGAGCCAGTAATGAGCCAGGTGGCCAGCGCGCCAAATAGCACCGCCACGGTGACAGCCACCAGCAGGATGGCCAGGCCGCGCTGGTTCTGCGCGCGTACAGATTGCTGCTCGGTGTCGATGACCTGAGCCAGTTCGTCCTGCAGCGTGCGCATGTCTTTCTGCCACTGGGCCTGGGCCTTGGCCCAGGGCTCCTGGTTGGCGCGCACCTCCATGCGGATCACGATGGCCGCGTCTTGCGCGGTACCGCTGGCGCCTATCTTCTCCAGCGTGCTGCGGTAGTAGGCGCTGGCGGCCTGGTAGCTCTGCGCAAGTTGCGGCAGCAGGGGCGCGAGGCGCCCGCCCTGGGCCTTGCTGCTCAGCGCGGTGGCGTGCGTCTCGTAGCTCTGGAAGGCGCTTTTGAGCAGGCCGTACTCGCGGTCCACATCGGCCGCGCCGGTAACGATGCCGATATTGCCCACGGCAGACAGCGCCTGCACCACGGCTTGCGACATCTTGTTGGCCGCTTCCACCTGGGGCGCGATGTCTTCGGTGATGCTGCCCAGGCTGCGCGAGGTACTGGCCATGCTGAACATGGCCATGCCGGCGATGACGAGCAGTTGCAACAGGAGCAGGCCGAAGCCGACCAGCAGGCGCTGGGAAATCGTGAGTCGGTTCATGGGCACCTCTTAGTTGCCGATGATGGAGAGCAGCTCTTCGCGGGTGCTGGGGTCGGCCATGTACTTGCCGTAGAGCGGGGCGAGGCGGCGCACCATGGGCGCCACGTCCTTGACGCGCACAAACTGGACGCCCTGCTTGGTGGCCGTGTCCACGGCCGAGGCCACGCGCTTGGCCCAGAGCTCGCGCATCAGCAGGGCCGATTCGGCGCCGGCCTTCTGGAAAGCCGTCTTGTCGGCCGGGCTCAGGCTGGCCCAGAGCTTGGTGGAGACCACCAGGGCTTCGGGCGAAATCACATGGTTGGTCACATAGACCGATTTGGCGATCTTGTAATGCCCCGTGGACTCAAACGAGGGCATATTGTTTTCGGCGCAGTCGACATCGCCTTTTTCCAGCGCACCCAGCACGTCCTTGAAGGGCAGGGCTACGGGCGTGGCGTCCATGAGTTTGACCATCTCCAGATAAACCTCGGACTGTTGCACGCGGATGCGAGCACCGGCCAGATCCTTGAAGCTGCCCACGCTGCGGTTCACGCAGTAAAAGGAACGCGCGCCGCCGTCATACCAGCCCACCACCACAAAGCCCGCGGCCTGGAGCTTGGCGGCAAAGCGCTCGCCGAGCTTGCCGTCCAGGTGCTTGAACATATGGGCCGAGTCGCTGAACAGAAAAGGCAGGTTCAGCGCCTTGAGGCCGGGCACCGCGTCCGAGAGTGGACCTGCGCTGAACTCGGCCACATCCACCTCGCCGGCCTTGAGCATCTGCACCGCCTTGGGTTGGTCGCCCAGCGTGGCGTTGGAGTGCACGGTGATCTGGTATCGCCCTCCGGTGTTTTGTGCCACCAGGCTGGCAAAGCGCTTCATCGCCTCAGTGACGGGGTAGCCATCGGGGTGGATGTTCCAGGCGCGCAGTTGTGTCTGCGCACTGGCTGCGGTACCGGCGAGTGTGATCAACCCGGCCAGCGCACTGGCCAGGAGAGCGCGGCGCGCCATGGCGTCAGGCCTGTGCGACTTCGTGTGCGCCCATGATTTCCAGGGCGCGCACGAGGGCGGAGTGATCGAGCTGGCCCATGCCGTTGGCGGCGCAGACCTGCATAAGCTGGGCGGCACCGGCAGTCTGCGGCAGCGCCAGGCCCAGGGACTTGGCGCCGCTGAGTGCCAGCGCCAAATCCTTCTGGTGCAGGTTGATGCGGAAGCCCGGGTTGAAGGTGCGTTTGACCATGCGCTCGCCATGCACCTCCAGGATGCGCGAGGCCGCAAAGCCGCCCATCAGCGCCTGGCGCACCTTGGCCGGGTCGGCGCCGGCCTTGCTCGCAAACAGCAGGGCCTCGCCCACCGCGGCAATGTTGAGCGCCACGATGATCTGGTTGGCCACCTTGCAGGTCTGGCCGTCGCCATTGCTGCCCACCAGGGTGATGTTTTTTCCCATCTTCTGCAGCAGCGGCAGCACGGTGGCAAAGGTGGCCTCTTCGGCGCCCACCATGATGGTCAGGCTGGCCGCCTTGGCTCCCACTTCACCGCCCGAAACGGGCGCGTCCACATACTGGCAGCCCAGCGCGTTGATCTTGGCCGCAAAGGCCTTGGTCTCCATGGGCGAGATGGAGCTCATGTCCACCACCGTCTTGCCTTGGCTCAGGCCTGCTGCAACGCCGTTTTTGCCGAACAGCACGGTCTCCACATCTGGTGTGTCCGGCAGCATGAGGAAGATGATGTCGGCCTTTTGCGCGACTTCCTGCGCATTGGCGCAAGCCTTGCCGCCAGCATCCAGCAGCTGTGTGGGTACGGCGCTGCGGGTGTTGAGGTAGACAGTGTGGCCGGCGGCCAGCAGGTGGCCGGCCATGGGGGCGCCCATGATGCCCAGGCCAATAAATCCGAGTCTGGTCATAGTGTTGCTTGTGATGAAAAGAAAAATTCAGGCTGCAAGAATTAGGCTGCGTAGCGGTCCTTGAGCGCCTGGGTGGCCGAGCGGAACACGCCCAGGTCGCTGCCCACAGCCACGAAGGTGGCACCCATGTCCATGTAGCGGCGGGCATCGGCCTCTACCGGCGCCAGGATGCCGGTGGGCTTGCTATGGGCCTTAGCCTGCGCAAACACATGGGCGATCGCTTCCTGCACCTCGGGGTGGGCGGCGTTGCCCAGGTGGCCGTAGCCGGCGGCCAGGTCCGAGGGGCCGACAAACAGGCAGTCCACACCGGGCAGTGCGGCAATGTCGCCACTGGCAGCCACGCCGGCGCGGCTTTCAATCTGCACGGCCACGCACATGTGCTGGTTGGCTTCCTGGAAGTAGTTGGCCACCGTGCCGTAGCGGTTGCTGCGCTGGGACACTGACACACCGCGCATGCCCTCGGGCGGGTAGCGTGTGGCGGCCACCGCGCGTTGGGCTTCTTCTGCGGTCTCGACAAATGGGATCAGGAAGTTGTAGAAACCCGCGTCCAGCAGGCGCTTGATTTCCACCGTGTTGTTGCTGGTGGGGCGCACAAAGGGCGCGCTCACGCTGTCCTTCAGCGCCATGAGCTGGGGCACAAAGGTGACCACATCATTGGGCGAGTGCTCGCCGTCCATGAGGATCCAGTCAAAGCCGGCCACGCCCAGCACCTCGGCGGTGATGGGGCTGGCCAGGGACGACCAGCAGCCGATTAGGCGTTTGCCGGCCAGCAGGTCTTTCTTGAACTGGTTGGGGAAAGGGCGGTATGGGGTGGGGTAGGTCATGGCGATGCCTTCAGAAATTCTGTCGTTCAGGGGTGTTCAGGTAATGGGTGCCGGGTTGAACAGCACCAAGGAGTTGTGCAACTTCCAGTGCTCGGCCCAGGTTTTCTTGCGGCCGCTGGCGACTTCCAGCATCAGGTGGAACAGCTCCCAGCCCACGTCTTCGATGCTGGCCTGGCCGTCGGCAATGCGGCCGGCGTTCACGTCCATCAGGTCGTGCCAGCGGCGCGCCAGGTCGGTGCGCGTGGCCACCTTGATGACGGGGCACTCGGCCAGGCCGTAAGGCGTACCGCGGCCGGTGGTGAACACATGCAGGTTCATGCCGGCAGCCAGCTGCAGCGTGCCGCAGATGAAGTCGCTGGCCGGGGTGGCGGCGTAGTGCAGGCCCTTGTGCTGCAGCTTCTCGCCCGGCGAGAGCACGCCGCTGATGGGCGCGGTGCCGGACTTGATGATGGAGCCCATGGCCTTCTCGACGATGTTGGACAGGCCGCCGGCCTTGTTGCCCGGTGTGGTGTTGGCGCTGCGGTCCGCCTGGCCACGGCCCAGGTAGGCGTCATACCAAGCCATCTCGCGTGCCATGGCCTGGGCGATCTCGGGCGTGGTGGCGCGGGCCGTCATCTGCTCCACGGCGTCGCGCACCTCGGTGGTTTCGGAAAACATGACGGTAGCGCCGGCGCGCACCAGCAGGTCGGTGCAGAAGCCCACGGCCGGATTGGCCGTGACGCCGGAGAAGGCATCGCTGCCGCCGCACTGCACGCCCACCACCAGTTCGCCGGCGGGAATAGTCTCGCGTTGGCGCGCGTTCAGGCGCTCCAGATGCGGCACGGCCGAGGCCAGTACCGAATCGATCATGCTCATGAAGCCTACATGTTTGTCGGCCTGTAGGCACACCACGTCCAGGGGCGCGTCGGCCGCCAACGGGATGCTGCCGGGCGGAAGCAGGCGTTCGGGCTGCAGCTTCTCGCAGCCCAGGCTCACCACCATCACCTCGCCGCCAAAGTTCGGGTTCTTGGAGATGTTGCGCAGCGTACGAATGGGGATGATGGCGTCGGGCGCATCGATGGCCACACCGCAGCCATAGGAATGCTCAATACCGATCACGTCGTCCACATTCGGGTAGCGCGGCAGCAGCTGCTCCTTGATGCGCTGTACCGCAAAGTCCACCACACCCGCCACACATTGCACGGTGGTGGTAATGGCCAGGATGTTGCGTGTGCCCACCGAGCCGTCTGCATTGCGGTAGCCCTCGAAGGTATAGCCCTCCAGCGGCTCGGCGTTCCACGCCGGGGCCGTGGCCTGCGGCAGGTCGGTGAGGGCGCGCGCAGCCGGCATGTGCAGCAGGCGTTCGTGCACCCAGGCACCGGCCGGGATGTCCTTCAGGGCGTAGCCAATCGGCACGTTGTAGCGCAGCACGGCCGCGTCCTGAGGGATGGCCACCAGCGCCACCTTGTGGCCCTGCGGCACACGGTCGACCAGTGTGAGGCCATCGGCCAGCACGGTGCCCGCGGGCAGGCCACCGTCATTGGCGACGATGGCCACGTTGTCGGCCGCGTGCATGCGGATGGTGAGGGGGGGCGTGGTCATGGCGAAAACAGAGGCAGGGCAGGCGAGGGGTTTCAGTCCGCCTTGATGTTGCGAGAGGTGATGAGCTTTTGCCAGCGCGCGAACTCCATCGCCTGGAAGGCAGCGAACTGCTCGGGCGTGTTGAGCACGATCTCGAAGCCCAGCTCTTGCAGCTTGGGCGCGACCGTGGGGTCCTTGATGGAGGCCACGATGGCATCTACCAGGCGCTTCTTGATGTCGGCCGGCAAACCCTTGGGTGCGGCCACGGCCTGCCAGGAGTTCACATTGGCGTCTTTCACGCCGCCTTCTTCCAGCGTGGGCACATCGGGCAGCAGCGGCGAGCGCTTGGCGCTGGTGATGGCCAGGGCGCGCAACTTGCCCGACTTGATCTGGGGCAGGGCGGTGTTGATGTTCATGAAGGACGACTCGACCTGGTTGCCCAGCAGGTCCGTCATCACCGGGCCGCCGCCCTTGTAGGGCACGTGCACGCCGCTGGTGCCGGTCTGTTGCCAGAACAGCTCGGCCGTGAGGTGGTCGCTGCTGCCGTTGCCCGACGAGGCAAAGCTCATCTTGTCGGGGTGGGCCTTCAGGTAGGTGATCACCTCGGCCAGGGACTTGCGCTCCGAGGCTGCAGGCACGACCAAAACATTGGGGGCCTGCACCGCGATGGTGAGCGGGTCCAGGTCCTTGAGCGCGTCGTAATTCACCTTGATGAGGTGCGGCGCGATCACGAAGGGGCCCAGCGAGGAGACCAGCAGGGTGTGACCGTCGGCGGGCGCACGCGCCACCTGAGCGGCACCTATGGTGCCGGTGGCGCCGGCTTTGTTGTCGACGATGAAGCTCACGCCAGCACCCATCTTCTCGGCCATCTTGGTCGAGAGGATGCGCGCGATCTGGTCCGTTGACCCACCCGGAGGGAAAGGCACAACGAGCGTAATCGGCTTGTCAGGCCAGGCCAGCGCGCTCAGGGATGCGCCAGCGGCCAGCAGCAGGGTCATCAGTTGCTTTTTCATGCGGTTCTCCTTCAGGTGGAAGTCGGCGTATGGGGGAGGCTTAGTGCAGGATCAGGTTGGGCAGCCACAACGAGAACGCGGGCACATAGGTCACGAGCAGCATGCAGGCTGTCAATGCGCCGTAGAACGGCAGGATGGTGCGCATGACATCGCCCACCGATATGCCGCCGATGGCACACCCCACCGCTTGCGTGGTACCCACGGGTGGGGTGTTGAGGCCCAGTGCGCAGTTCAGCAGCATCATCACGCCGAACTGGGCCGGGTCCATGCCGAACTTCTGCGCGATGGGCAGGAAGATGGGCGTGCAGATCAGCAGCGTGGGCGCCATATCCAGGAAGGTGCCCAGCACAAAGAGCGCCACGTTGATCATCAGAAAGATCAGCCAGGGGTTCTGGGTCACGGTGCTCATCAGCTCGCCGGTGCGTTCGGGAACGTCGTACATCGCGAGGAAGTAGCCAAACGCGTTGGAGATGCCGATCAGGAACAACACCACACCGGTGGTCTTGCAGGCCTTGGCGCAGGACTTGATGAAGTTCTTCCAGGACAGCGAGCGGTAGGCCACAGCGGTGATCAACAGGGCCCACAGCACGGCGGTGGCGGCAGACTCGGTGGCGGTGAATACGCCCGAAAGAATGCCGACCAGGATGATGCCGATGATGAGCAGTCCCGGCAGTGCCGCGACAAAGCTCACACCCACCTCGCCCCAACCGGCGAAGGCGCCGCGTGTGGGGTAGCCGCGCTTGATGGCCACGCCATAGGCGGCCAGCAGGTTCAGGCCTGTGAGCAGCAGGGCCGGCACGATGCAGGCCAGGATCATGCCCAGCACGCTGACCGAGGCAATGCCCGCAGTGGCTAGCGTGTAGAGGATGAGGTTGTGGCTGGTGGGCATGAGCGCGCCAACCAGAGACGCGTGGGTGGTCACGTTCACCGCATAGTCGGTGTCGTAGCCTTCCTCTTTCATCATGGGAATCATCACCGAGCCCATGGCCGACACGTCGGCCACCGGGGAGCCGGCGACGCCGCCAAACAGCGTGCAACCCAGCACGTTGGACATGCCCAGGCCGCCGCGCACGTGGCCCACCATGCTGTTGGCAAAACGCACGATGCGCTGGGCAATGCCGCCATGCAGCATCAGTTCACCAGCGAACACGAAGAAGGGAATGGCCAGGAAGGAGAACACTTGCATGCCCCCCACCATCTTCTGGAACACCACGGCCACGGGCAGGCCGGCGGCAATGATGGTGGCCACGGATGACAGGCCGACGGAAAAGCCGACCGGCACGCCGATCAGCAGCAGCACCGCAAAACTTACACCCAGGACAATCAGTTCCATGCTGGCACCACTTCCTTGCCCTGCAGCAGGGCGATCACATGTTCAATCGAAAAAAGCACCACCAGCACACCGGCGATCACGAGGGGGACATAGTCCATGCTGGAGGGGATGGGCAGCATGGGTTTCTGGTCGTTCCACTTGAGGACGGACCAGAGGTAACCGTTGTAGGCCATGAGCGCACCGAAGATGCCCACCAGTACGTGGATGAGGACTTCCAGCTTCAGGCGCAGGCTTTCTGGCAACAGGCTGATGATGGAGTCGAGGCCAATGTGCCCGGCGTCACGCACGCCCACGGCCACGCCTAGCGCGGTGATATAGAGCACCAGCAACAGGGCCAGCGCTTCGGCCCAGGTGGGGGTGTCGTTGAAGACATAACGCCCGACAACCTGGTATTGCACGCAAGCGATGAGCACGATGAGGCCAGCCACTGCAAGCATCAGACTGAGCTTGGAGAGCGTGGCACAGAAGCGGGTATACATGAACAGCTCCGGTGAGAAGGGAAAACACCCCGGCGGCCCCGCCGGGGTGTTGGAGGACACGCTTACTTGGTGTCTTGGACGGCCTTCACCAGGCGCTTCATGTCAGGCGTGTTGGCGAACTTGTCGTACACCGGCCCCATGACGTCCTGGAAGGACTTTTTGTCCACTTCCACGATCTCGACGCCAGCGGCCTTCACCATGTCGTACTCTTTTTTCTCATAGGCAGCCCAGGCCGTGCGGTTAAAGCCCACAGATGCCTTGGCTGCTGCGCGGATCTGGTCCTGCTCCGCCTTGGGCAGCTTGTCCCATGCGATCTTGGAGAACAGCAGCACTTCGGGTGCCATGGAGTGCTCGGTCTTGTTGTAGTACTTGGCGGCTTCAAAGTGGCGGCTACCGGAGCCATACGAGGGGTAGTTGTTTTCCGCCGCATCAATGATGCCGGTCTTAAGCGCAGTCATCACTTCACCAAAAGGCATGGGGGTAGGGTTTGCGCCCATGGCCGCAGTCAAGGCGACCCACAGGTCAGACTGCTGCACGCGGATTTTCAAGCCCTTGGTGTCGGCCACCGATTTGATAGGCTTCTTGCTGTAAATGGAGCGCGCACCGGAGTCGTAGTAGGCCAGCAGCACAAAGCCTTGTGCTTCGCAGTCCTTGGCAATTTCTTCGCCGATGGGGCCGTCCAGCACCTTGTGCAGGTGATCCACCGAGCGGAACAGGAAAGGCAGCACCGGGATGTTGGTCTTGGCGCAGACCGAGTTCATGGGGCTGATGTTCACGCGCACCATGTCCAGCGCGCCGATCTTCACCTGGTCAATGGTTTCCTTCTCGGTGCCAAGGGCTCCCTTGTTGAACACCTTGATGCTGTGCTTGCCGCCGCTGGCCTTCTTGAGCTCGTCGCTCATGAACTTGACGGCCGTCACGGTGGGGTAGTCGTCGGAGTTGTGGATGTCGGCCGACTTGAATTCAGTGGCCTGTGCCGCCATGCACAGCAGGCCAGCGGCCGTGGCCAGCAGGGTAGGTACGAGTTTCATTGCTTGTCTCCTCTTTGATGGGATGGTTGGGGTGATCTAACGGACGGGAAACTGGGAAAACAGGGGCTCAGGCCGGCCTTGTACGCCGGGCTCTAGCACCAGCACGGCACCGTCCAGCGTGGCGTCGAAACCAGGTGCGGGCGTGGCGGGCTGGATGGAAGTCACAAACAGGTGGCGAAGGTCCGGGCCTCCGAAGGCGCACATGGCGGGCTTGCTCACGGGCACGGCAATGGACTGCAGCAGCGCGCCGGCTGGGCTGAAGCGGTGCAACTGGCCGGCGTCATTGCCGCAGATCCAGTAGCAGCCCTCGGCATCCACGGCCGCGCCATCGGGGCGGCCGGGCAGGGTTTGCATGTCCACCCAAGCGCGTTGCGGGCCCCAGCTGCCGGTGGCGCCATCAAAGGCGTGCTGCCAGATCTTCTGCACGCTGGGGTGGGAGTCGGACAGGTAAGCGGTGGCGCCATCGGGGCTGAAGGCCATGCCGTTGGGCGTGATGTAGCCCTGCAGTACCGGGCCTCGCAGGCCCTTGCTGTCCAGGCAGTAGATACCGCCCGCCGCGCTGGCCAGCCCCATGTCGCGCACCATGGTGCCGGCCCAGAGTCGACCCTGTGCATCGCAGCGGCCGTCGTTGAAGCGCATGCCTGCCGCAGGGTGTTCGATGCTGGCAAGGCGGGTCAAACGGGTTTGTGGCGGCGTTTGCAACTCCACTTCGAAGACGCCGCTTTCCATGGCGGCAATCACGGTGCCGCGCACGCTCAGGGCAATGCAGCCCACCCGCTCGGGTAAGGCCCAACTGGCCTGTCGGCGGCTGTTCCAGTCAAAGCGGTGTATCTGTTGGCCTTCGATATCCACCCAGTACAAGGCTTGGTTGGCTACCGACCACACGGGGGATTCGCCCACGCGGTCGCGCGCGGAACTGATGGCATGTGCCTGGATCACGGCGATGCCTTACTTGCCAGCCTTATGGGCCGTCATGGGGATGCCCTGGAACAGGAATCCGCCACCCTGGTAAATCACGGCAGGGTCGGTCACATCGGGTTCGGCCGTACGGGCGTAGACAGCCTCGCGGAACGGGTCCGAACTGTCCTTCGGGACATAGCCCACATGGCGGGCGGCGCTGTTGTCGTACCAAGTGACTGCGTTATCGGACATGCCGAAGATGGCGGTATGGCCCAGCACTGGCGTGGTCAGACAGGCCGTCACCAGGCGATGCAGGTCGTCAAAGCTCAGCCAGCTTGCCAGCATGCGGCGGTCCTTGGGTTCGGCGAAGGAGGAGCCGATGCGCACGCAGGCGGTCTCGATGCCGTAGCGGTCAAAGTACATGCGCGACAGGTCTTCGCCAAAGGCCTTGCTCACGCCGTACAGGCTGTCGGGGCGGGCAGGGTGGTTGAGCGTGATGGTCTCGCTCTGCTTGTAGAAGCCGGTTACATGGTTGGAGCTGGCAAACACCACGCGCTTCACGCCGAACTTGCGCGCCGCTTCATAGAGGTTGTAGACGCCCAGGATGTTGGCCTGCAGGATGGGCTCGAAGGGGCCTTCGACGGACACGCCGCCAAAGTGCACGATGGCCTGGCAGCCCTCTACCAAAGAGTCCACGGCGGCGGCATTGGCCAAGTCAGCCAGCACCACTTCCTCGCCCGCGCGGGCGGGGCCAAAATCGGCGCGGTCAGAGAGTCGCAAAACGTCGCAATTGGCCTTGAGCCGGTCGCGCATGGCAGTGCCCAGGCCGCCTGCGGCACCGGTCATCAGCAAAGTGTGGTGTACTTTGATGGTCATGAAATTTGTCGATTTCTTGTCAGTTATATGTTGTCTGATGTGTTAAATTGTCGGCACCCGTTCCAACCGAGTCAAGGGCTTTTCCATGGACCTAGTGCAAACCCCTAGAGCCGCTGTAGCGCCAACAGCACCCGCCGATGCGGGCAGTTTGGCGCGTCCGCGCCGTGCCCGCGGTCTGGTGCAGGAAGTGGTGGAGAGTCTGGAATCCAGCATCCGCGAGGGCGCCATTTCGCCCGGTTCCAAATTGCCCACCGAGTCCGAAATCATGGCCCGCTTCGATGTGAGCCGCACGGTGGTGCGCGAGGCCATCTCGCGTCTGCAGGCCAACCGCTTGGTCGAAACGCGCCATGGCGTGGGTACCTTTGCGCTGGCACCGCAGGCGCAGGGCAACTTCCAGATTGCGGCGGTTGATTTCGCCACTGTGGCCGACGTGATCGCCTTGTTGGAGCTGCGTATCAGCCTGGAAACGGAGGCCGCTGGCCTAGCCGCGCAGCGCCGCACCGAAGCCAATCTGCAGGCCATGCAGGCCATGCTCGATGCTTTCCAGATGTCCATTCAGGAGGACTCGGATGCCGTGCCCTCGGACTTCAGCTTCCATATGGAAGTGGCCAAGGCCACCGGCAACCGCCACTTTGCGGACCTGATGACCTACCTGGGCACCATGATCATTCCGCGCACCCGGGTCAACACGCCCAACAGCGCGCCGGAAGGGCGGCTGAACTACCTGCGCCGCGTCCACGGCGAGCACGAGTACATCTTCAACGCCATCCGCAACCAGGACGCCGATGCCGCCCGCGCGGCCATGCGCACCCACCTGGCAAACAGCAAGGACCGTCTCAGAAAATCCCAGTCCGATGTGGTTTAGTTGTATGATGTCCTACTTGTAGGGGCGCCATGTCGAGTGCCTCACTGAGGAGACTTATCCATGACCACCCCCCAATCCGGCGCCGTGCGTGGCGCTCCCACTGTCACTGCGCTGCGTGTCATCCCCGTTGCGGGGCATGACGGCATGCTGATGAACCTGAGCGGCGCCCACGCGCCGTTTTTTACGCGCAACATCGTCATCCTGACCGACAGCAGCGGCAACACCGGCGTAGGCGAGGTGCCCGGTGGCGAGAAGATCCGCCAGACGCTGGAAGACGCAGCCGCCCTCGTCGTGGGCCAGTCCATCGGCAACTACAACGCCATCCTCAACCGCATGCGCGAAGCCTTTGCCGCGCGTGACAGCGGCGGCCGTGGCCTGCAAACCTTTGACCTGCGCATCGCCATCCACGCCGTGACCGCCGTGGAAAGCGCGCTGCTCGATCTGCTGGGCAAATTCCTGGGTGTGCCCGTGGCTGCCTTGTTGGGCGACGGCCAGCAGCGTGACAGCGTGGCCGTGCTGGGCTACCTGTTCTATGTGGGCGACCGCAAGGCCACCGACCTGCCTTACATCAGCGAGCCCGATGCCGAAGACGACTGGAAGCGCCTGCGCCACGAAAAAGCCATGGACGCCGAAGGCGTGGTGCGCTTGGCCGAAGTCGCCTATGCGCGTTACGGCTTTCAGGATTTCAAGCTCAAGGGCGGCGTGCTGCGCGGTGAGGAAGAGGTCGAAGCGATCCGCGCGCTGCATGCGCGCTTTCCGCAGGCGCGCATCACGCTGGACCCGAACGGCGGCTGGCTGCTCAAAGACGCGATCCGCCTGACCCGCGATCTGCATGGCGTGATGGCCTATGCCGAAGACCCGTGCGGCGCCGAAGGCGTGTTCTCGGGCCGCGAAGTGGTGGCCGAGTTCCGCCGCGCCACCGGCCTGCCCACGGCCACCAACATGATTGCCACCGACTGGCGCGAACTCGCGCATTCGCTGGCCCTGCAGTCGGTGGACATTCCGCTGGCCGACCCGCATTTCTGGACCATGCAAGGCTCTGTGCGCGTGGCGCAGGTTTGCGAGACCTGGGGCCTGACCTGGGGTTCGCATTCCAACAACCACTTCGACGTGTCGCTGGCCATGTTCACCCATGTGGCGGCCGCCGCGCCCGGCAAGGTCACCGCCATCGATACGCACTGGATCTGGCAAGACGGCCAGCGCCTCACCAAGGCCCCGCTGCAGATCGTGGGCGGCCAGATTGCCGTGCCCACCTCGCCGGGCTTGGGTTTGGAGCTGGACATGGCGGAAGTGGAGAAGGCGCACCAGCTGTACCTGCAACACGGCCTGGGCGCGCGCAACGACGCCATGGCCATGCAGTACCTGATCCCGGGCTGGACCTTCAACCCCAAGAGCCCCTGCCTGGTGCGCTGAGGCCGGAAAGCTCCAGCCATGGAGTTTGAAGCCAAGTGGGTCTCCAGCCCCCGTGAAATATGCGCGAGCAGCTCCTGTTTTGGTAGCGGATTAGCGCGCGGCTTCCGCCAGCTGGATCGCCAGGCGGTTGTGGCGCTCCACCAGCGGCCCCAGGTCCACGGTGGTGAGCTGGCCTTCGCGCACCACCACCTTGCCGTTGACGATGGTGGTGTCGGCCTGCGGGCTGGCGCACAGCAGCAGGCTGCCCACCGGGTCGTGCACGGCACCGCCCGCAAAGCCCAGCGTGTCCAGGTCCCACAAAACCAGATCGGCGCACATGCCCACGGCCAGGTGGCCGATGTCAGCGCGGCCCAAAACCTGCGCGCCGCCGCGTGTGGCCACGCTGAGCACATCGCGCACAGTCATTTCGGCCGGGCCCAGGTCGCAGCCAAAAAAGGTTTTGCCGTCACGCACTTCGGGCGGCTGCATGGCGCGGCCCACGCGGGCCAGCAGCAGCGCCTGGCGTGCCTCGTTGAGCATGTGCGCGGCGTCGTTGCTGGCGCTTCCGTCCACGCCCAGGCCCACGGGCACGCCCGCATTGAGCATCTTGCGCACCGGTGCAATGCCGCTGGACAGACGCATATTGCTGCAGGGGCAGTGCGCCACGCCCGTGCGGCTGGCGGCAAACAGGCTGATGCCCTCGTCGTCCAGCTTCACGCAGTGCGCGTGCCACACGTCATGGCCCAGCCAGCCCAGGTCCTGCGCGTACTGCGCGGGGGTGCAGCCGAACTTCTCTTTGGAATAGGCCAGGTCGTGGTCGTTCTCGGCCAGGTGGGTGTGCAGGCGCGCGCCGTACTGACGCGCCAGCAGCGCCGATTCGCGCATCAGCTCCCGGCTCACGCTGAAAGGCGAGCAGGGCGCCACCGCCACATTCAGCATCGATCCATGCGACGCGTCGTGGTACTGCTCGATCAGGCGCTGCGTGTCTTTCAGGATGAAGTCTTCTTGTTCCACCACACGGTCCGGCGGCAACCCGCCTTGCGACTGGCCCACGCTCATGCTGCCGCGCGTGGCCACAAAACGCATGCCGATCTCGGCCGCTGCCTCGATGCTGTCATCCAGGCGCACGCCGTTGGGGTAGATGTAGAGGTGGTCGCTGCTGGTGGTGCAGCCGCTCAGCAACAGTTCGGCCATGGCCACCTGCGTGCTCACCCGCACCATCTCGGGCGTCAGCCCGGCCCAGATGGGGTAGAGCCCGCGCAGCCAGCCAAACAGCTCTGCGTTCTGCACCGCGGGTATCGCCCGCGTGAGCGACTGGTACATATGGTGGTGCGTGTTCACCAGCCCGGGCGTGACCAGGTGCTGGCGCGCGTCGATCACCTCATCGGCCTGCAGGGCGTGCGGCGGCAAGTCGGTCGTGGCGCCTATGAAGGCGATGCGGTTGTCGGTGATGTAGATGGATGCATCGCGCAGCTCGGTGGCTTGCGCCGGGTCGGCGTTATCGAACGTCGCAATCATGCGCGCGTTGTGGATCAGCAAAGTGCCCATGTGAAAATTTCTCCGTCAAACAAGTGTTCCACCGTAGAGGGTGGGTCCTGCCGAGGCCGAATCCCGCTGGCGGCCTGCAAAAGCCGCCAGAGGCGAGCACCACGTTGCCGAGCATCCCGGGCTGTGCTTGCGCTATGCGCGCCCCGAATTTTGCCCCAAGTCCTCTCCAGTACCATGGAATGAAGCGATGACCATGCCAAGCCCAACCCCTCACTTCTCCGAACTCGGCCCGCGCGAGCTGCTGGCCCAACTCTATTGGGCCGCCGTGCGCCAGGCGCTGCCGGCCCACACGCTGGCGGGCTTTCTGCCCCCGGTGCCCAAGGGCCGCACGCTGGTGCTGGGCGCAGGCAAGGCCGGTGGCGCCATGGCGCACGCGCTGGACGCGCTCTGGCCGCAGGACGCCCCCATGAGCGGTCTGGTCGTCACCCGCTACGACCACACGCCGCCGCGCCCGGTGGACGCCGCGCCCCAGCGCATCGAGGTGGTGGAGGCGGCTCACCCCGTGCCCGACGCGGCTGGGCTGGCCGCGGCCCAGCGCATTCTGGCGCTGACCGAGGGGCTGACCGAAGACGACTTGGTGATCTGCCTGATCTCGGGCGGCGGTTCCTCGCTGCTGACATTGCCCGCGCAGTGGGAGGGCGGTGGCATCAGCCTGGCGGACAAGCAGCGCATCAACAAGCTGCTGCTGGAGAGCGGTGCCAGCATCCAGGAGATGAATTGCGTGCGCAAGCACCTCTCCGCCATCAAGGGCGGGCGCCTGGCGGCAGCCTGCCATCCGGCCCAGGTGGTGACGCTGCTGATCAGCGACGTGCCGGGCGACGACCCCAGCGTCATCGCCAGCGGCCCCACGGTGCCCGACCCCACCACCTGCGCCGATGCGCTATCAATATTGAAGCGACTCGCGCATGATTCACGCGGGCTGGAGCTTGATTCGGTACTGAAAGTGCTCGCGGCTGGCGCACTGGAAACGCCCAAGCCCGGCGACCCGGTGTTCGCCCGCAACAGTGTGCACCTCATCGCCACGCCCCAGCAGTCGCTGGAAGCCGCGGCCGACGCGGCGCGTGCCCTGGGCCTGAATGCCTACATCCTTAGTGACGAGCTGGAAGGCGAGTCGCGCGAGGTGGGCAAGGTGCATGCGGCGCTGGCGCGCACCGCAGCACTGCACCCCGCGTCCGCCGCGCAACCCTTTGCCCGGCCCTGTGTCATCTTGAGCGGCGGCGAAACCACGGTCACCATCCGCCCACGCCGCGAGGGCGCTGCCAAGGGCCGGGGCGGCCGGGCCGGCGAGTTCTGCATGGGCCTGGCCCAGGCACTGCAGGGCCAAGCCGGCGTCTGGGCGCTGGCGGCGGACACCGATGGCATTGACGGCGTGGAAGACAACGCCGGCGCGCTGGTGGCGCCCGATACGCTGGCCCGCGCCAAAGTGGCGGGCCTGTCCCTGGCGGACTGCCTGGACCGCAACGACGCCGTGGGCTTCTTCCAGCCCTTGGGCGACCTGTTCACCACCGGCCCCACGCACACCAACGTCAACGACTTCCGCGCGCTGCTCATTCTTTGACCTGCCTCAAGGTGCGTGGGCGCGCATCGCGGCACAGTGGCGCCCATGTTGGAGTCCTTGCCCCCGTCCCTGGCCAGCCTGCTGGCAACTTGCCCCTTGGAGATGCAACCCGCCGGTGCGCGGCTGCAGCGCCGTGGGGTGGCGGGCGTGCAGGTCTGCTACCTGCAGGGCGGCCGCGTGCTGCTGGGGCTGGCCGATGGCAGCCCGCCACAGGGCGCACTGCTGGCTCACCAGCTGGGCAGCCAGACCACGCCGGGCTGGCTGGACGCCACGGCTGCCGTGCTGGGCCTGCCCGCGGCCATGGATGCGGTGGCGGAAACCCCGGTTCAGCTGCGCACACTTTCTTTGGCCGCGTTCCGCGCGGCGCTGCCGAACTTTGCCAGTGCGGCGGGTAGCGTGCTGCGCGATCTGGCCTTGGCCCACCGCCAGCAGACCGAGCTGGCTGTAAGCCGCCTCGCCAAGGACGCCGAGGCCCGCTGCGCGGAATGGCTGCTGTCCCAGGCCCAAAGCGGTACGCAGGGCAGTTGGGCCGTGCAATTGCAACAGCGCAAACGCCTCATCGCGGCGCAACTGGGCATTGCGCCCGAAACCTTGTCGCGGGTGCTGCGACACCTGCGCGAGCGCCAACTGATCAGCGGCTCTGGCCGCACGGTGCAACTGGTGGACCCGGCGGGCCTGCGCTCGCTGGCCGAGCTCTAGTCGGCTGGCGTTGCCGGTTCCTTTTTCACCAGCGTGTACTCGGGGTGCTGGCCCGTGAGCAGCTGGAACATGGCAAACACCGGGCCCTGCATGCAGCGCTCGTCACTGGGGCTTTCCAGCGCCTGCCAGGTGCGGGACTGCAGGCCGCCGCGGCTTCCGGTTTGCAGGGAATAACCCATGGCCTCGGCGGCCTGGGCTTGGTTCAGGCCCGCAGCCACGCGCGCGGCTTTGAGCTCGTCGCCAGTGGGGATGGGCATCTTTAGCGGAATGATGGTGGGCATGGGGCGGTTTATACACGCAGATCCCCAGCCGGCGAGCCTAGATATTGGTGTTTACACAGGAGCCGCGTATAGTGGGTTTCAACATGCCCGAATCCTCCTGAAAACCAAGAGGCATGGCTTTGTTGGTTTGGGGGGCAGTGCTGCTCCCGTCCTGCAATCCTTCATCCGGAGGTGTTGATGAACCATGAGGCTGACGTGTCGGCCCCAGCCCTGCCGACTGTCCGGCGGGGACGCTTGTTTGCCGTGGTCTGGATATACGCTGGCGTGGTGCTGGGCCTGTTTGTCCTGACCTACTTCAGCATCGGCCTGCTCTCGGCGGTGCGCGCCTATGTGGAGGGCGAAGGCCTCTGGTCCAAGGGCCAGAAGGACGCGATCTACGCCCTGACCCGCTACACCCTCTACGCCGAAGAAACCGACTACAAGACCTACCAGGCCGCCCTTTCGGTCAACCAGGGCGACCGGCAGGCCCGTATCGAGCTGGAGAAGCCCGACCCTGATTTCGCCTTGGCCGAGGCAGGCCTGCTGCAGGGGCGCAACCATCCGGACGATGTCGCCGGCATGATTTTTCTGTTTCGCTGGTTTCGTGCGCTGCCCGAGATCGAGCGTGCGATCTCCATCTGGGGTGAGGCAGACCAGCACATCGAAAAACTGACCGAAGTGGGCGAGCGCATACATGCCGAGGCCCAGTTGGGCCCGCTCACACCCGCGCAGCAGCGCCGCTTCCTGCAGCAGCTCGACGGCCTCAACGACCGGCTCACGCCGCTGGAAGACAACTTCTCCTACACGCTGGGTTCCGCCGCGCGCAAATACACCCAGCTCATCCTGCTGGTCATGTTTTCGGCGGTGCTGCTCATGCTCACGCTGGCTTACCTCGCTTCGCGCAAGCTGTTGCTGCAGTTTGAATTCACGCAGGAGGTGCTGCGCCAGGGCGAGGAGCAACTGCGCACCGTGCTGCAATTTGCGCCCATGTCCATCCTCATCGTGCGTTCGGACAATGGGCGGGTGCTCTATGTCAACGACCATGTGCGCCAGCAGTTCGCTTTGGAAAATATGGCGCTGGACACCCTGGATCTGCGCGACTTCTGTGTCAATGCAGCAGACCGCGGCCGGTTGATGACGGCCCTGCAGACCGAGGGCACTGTGAACGGCCTGGAGCTGCTGCTGCAGGACACCCGCAAGCTGCCTTTCTGGGCGCTGTATTCGTCCCAGCGCATTCGCTACGAGGGGCACGCCTGCGTGATGATTGCCCTGCTCGATGTGGACGAGCGCAAGCGCGCGCATGACGAGATGAGCTACCGGGCGTATCACGACGCCCTGACCGGCCTGCCCAACCGCGCCATGTTTATGGACTCCTTCAAGCGCAGCCTGCACCGGCTGGAGCGCAGCGGCGGCAGCGGCTCGCTGCTGTTTATTGACCTGGACCACTTCAAGGCCATCAACGACGGTCTGGGCCACGACATGGGCGACCTGCTCTTGCAGCAAGTGGCGCAGCGCATCCTGGGCTGTGTGCGCGAAGGCGACCTGGTGGCCCGCCTGGGGGGTGACGAGTTTGTGGTGCTGGTGGAGGGGCAGGGCGATGCCCGGCGCATGGCAGAGAAGGTGCTGGAGGTCTTGCGGCCGCCGTACCAGCTGGGCGAGAGCGTGGCGCAGGTGACGGCCAGCATTGGCGTGAGCAGTTTTCCCCGCGATGGTTGCGCGCTGGATGAGCTGCTGAGTGCGGCAGACGACGCCATGTACCGCGCCAAGACCTCAGGCCGCGATGCCGTGCAGCTTTTTGTGCGCAAGTCCTGACGCCGCAGGGTGCCGCGCTGGCTTGTGCCAGAATTTTCCATGCCCTTGCGTTTCCCCTTTGCTATTTCTTCCCTGGCGCCGCGCCAGTTGGCCCTGTGGCTAGGTGCCTGGCTGTTGGGCCTGCTGCTGGGCTCCGCGCTGTGGATTGCCCAGTCCATGGACCGCAGCCTCAACGCCTTCGAGACCGATGCCCGCATCGCCCACCGCCTGCTCTCGCAGCGCGCCGTGCAACACGAAGCCGTGCTCGCCACACTCAGCCTCATGCAGCCCGCGCTGGACGCGCGCCTGCCCGCCATTTACCCCCAGTTTTTGCAGATGTGGCGCAAAGAGCCTGGCCAAGCCTGGCCCGCCGATTCCGCCTTGGCAACGGCCCTGGCGGCGGCGGAATCGCGGTCTGGCCGCCCGCAGCTGGTGCGCGCGGACCTGCCGCAAGGCCGCTTCTGGATCGCCATGGGCCCGGGGGCAGGCAATGCGAAAGACGCTTCGTATGCCTTGGAAGTGTCCTTGCCACTCATGGTGCCCTGGGCCGACTGGCCGTATGGCGATCGGCCCGAAGCCGCGGCTGCCCGGCGCACGCTGCTGGCCTTGGAATACGAAGGTAGCCGGTGGACCCTGCACGGTGAATCCAGCGGCCTGGAGCTGCGCCGCTTCGTCTTCCGCAAGCACTTGGCCGCTGACAGCCAGCCCTTCGATGTGGTGGCCGAGCGCAGCTATGGCCTGGCCGACTTGCCCTGGGCTGCTCTCGCGGCTTGGCTGTTGGGCTGGACCTTGGCCCTGCTGGCGCTGGCCAGTGCGCTGCGCCAGCGCCGCGCGCGCCATCGGGCGGAAGAGCTGCTGCGCTTGGGCCAGGTCTCGCGCCTCAATGCACTGGGCGAGCTGGCCGCTGGCTTGGCCCATGAGCTGAACCAACCCTTGACCGCCGTGCTGGCCAGCACCCAAGCGACCACCCGCCTGCTGGCCGAAGACCCGCCGGATCTGGAGCAGGCGCGCAGCGCCATGGGCAGCACCGTGGTGCAGGCGCGTCGCGCCGCCGAGGTGGTAGCCCGCCTGCGCCGCGCCATCGAGCGGCCCAACACCAGCACCGCCGTGCCGCTAGACCTGGGCCAGGCCGCCAGCAATGTGCTGCAGTTGCTGGAGCCCGAATGCCGCAAACGCCAGGTGATAGTGCAGCTGCAAGCGCCCTCAGGCTTGCTGGCCCTGTGCGACCCGGTGGCGCTGGAGCAAATCCTGCACAACCTTGTTACCAACGCACTCCACGCGCTGGAGCTGGTGCAAGACCGGCCGCGCAGCCTGATGCTGCAAGTGGAGCCCTCTGCCACTGGCCGCTTGCGCCTGGTGGTGCAAGACAACGGCCCCGGTGTGCCCGCGGCCTTGGCGGATCGATTGTTTGAACCCTTTGTCAGCGGGCGCCCCGGCGGCCTGGGGCTGGGCCTGAGCCTGTGCGAAACCCTGGCTCAGGCCATGGGCGGCCACATCCGCCATGAGCCCGCACAGCCCGGCACCCGCTTTGTGCTGGAGCTGCCCGCCGCACCCGCAGGAGCCAGCGCATGAGCACCCCCGATTCCCTCTCCCCACTCATCCACCTGGTGGACGACGACGAAGCCGTGCGCGACGCGCTGGGCCTGCTCATCAGCACGGTGGGCCTGCGCGTGGCGCCCTGGGCCAACCCCGAGCGCTTCCTGGCCGAGTTCGACCGCGCCAGCCTGGGCGCCGTGGTGCTGGACATGCGCATGCCCGGCCTTTCGGGCCTGGCCGTGCTGGAGCAGCTGCAGGCCGCGGGCGTGGACCACCCCGTCATCATGCTCACCGGCCACGGCACAGTAGACCTGTGCCGCCGCGCTTTCAAGGCCGGCGCGGCTGAGTTTCTGGAAAAGCCGGTGGACGACGAACTGCTGCTCGACACTCTGCAACAGGCCGTACGCCGCCACGTCAAATCCCGCCAACGCCACGCCGCCGACCAGGCCGCCCGCCAGCGCTACGCAGTCCTCACCGAACGCGAGCGCGAAGTGCTGGGCCTCATCATCGAAGGCCTCACCAACAAGGAAATCGGCCGTGCGATGGCCGTGTCACCGCGCACGGTGGAGACGCATCGGGCCAACTTGTTTGAGAAGCTGGAAGCGCCCTCGCTGGCGCATTTGATTCGGCACTATGCGGCGTTGGTGGAAGAGGGGGATGGGTGAGAAAGTTTGCCGTTGTTTATGTGGATCGCCGGATAGTGCAAACAGCTAAACCCGGTGAATGTCCGCTTTGGGTGGCGGATTCAACCGGTCGCTGCAACACCTTAAATTCTGCATGAGCGGAAGGAGTGTTGCCAATGAAATACAGAACAA
>NZ_JBXAOD010000010.1:0-141597 GCF_058802405.1 Rhodoferax sp. GW822-FHT02D07 | reverse complement strand
GGAAGGCGTCGCACTCAGGGAAACGAACGAAGCAAAGGGATAGCGGTGGCGCGAAATGCGTTAGGGATCGTTACCCGCATGGGCCATGACCTCGGGCATGGTCACGAAGTGATAGAGCCCGGTCCCGCAGGGAAACGCCCTGCATCCAATAGACCTGCCGCAAACAAAACTACTTCATCTGCCGCTAAAATGAATGCTACAAAAACAATAGCAAAGCGGTCAGATACGGGGAAAACTTTGATCTATGGTTATGCGCGAGTTTCAACCTCTGAACAAGAAACTACGCTTCAAATTCTTGCACTCGAAGCTGCAAAAGCAACACGCATTTTTCAAGAAAAAACAAGCTCGGTTGGCGCACGTCCTGAGCTTAGAAAACTGCTTTCTGTTCTCACACCGAACGATTCAGTCATCGTCTACAAGCTCGATAGATTGGCTCGCAGCCTCAAAGATTTGCTACAAATATTAGAGCAAATCGAAAATACAGGTGCGAAGTTTAAGAGCCTCACTGAACCAATCGACACCATCACCCCGGCCGGTCGATTGATGCTCAATATCCTGGGGAGTTTTGCCGAATTTGAGCGCTCACTAATTCGCGAACGGACCATGGCTGGCCAACGTGCTGCGCGCGATGCAGGCGTTCATTGTGGCCGTCCTCGCGTCCTTGAGCCTGACGACGAAAAAGCAGTCCTACGCCTCTGGGCATCGGGCGTGTACACGCTCGATGCCCTTGCATTGGTATTTGACTGCCACTCGTCGGTCATAAAGCGCACGATTTACAGAGTTCACCGGCCTCACTCGTCGTCGCTTCTGTAGCAAAAAGGACACATACGATTGTTCGGAAGTGACAGCTTCCGCCACCCATTTCCCCGCCAAACCGCCGCCGGCCTACGCCGTTCGTCGAATAGCCCTGCGGCCCAGTCAATTGCCGGGCGCAAATAGGCCATCTTTCCTATACTCTGCCCATACGGTCGCCGCCCAAGCTGCCGATACCGTTGGGATAGACCGAGGAAAAGCAGGATGCGCCGCTCTACACACCCGTTTTCACCGCGCCTAAGCACCCTGGTGGCGACCCTGTGCCTGGCACTGGGTACCTCACTGGCCCAGGCAGAGGTCAGCCAGGCCGTATTGGAAAAAGCCGATGCCCTGCTCAAGGCCGGTTCCGCCGAAGAGGCTTACCAGCTGCTGGAGCCGCTGGAGCTGCAAGGCGCTGGCGACCCTGTATACGATTCCCTGCTGGGCACTGCCGCACTGGAGAGCAAGCGCCCCAGCAAGGCCACCTTTGTGTACGAGCGCATTCTGGCCGTCACCCCCGAATACGTTGGCATCCGCGCCGACATGGGTCGCGCCTACTTTGCCCTGGGTGACTTCGGCCGCGCCAAGATCGAGTTTGAGACCGTGCTCTCCTTCCAGAACCTGCCGCAGGACCTGCGCAGCACGGTAGAGCAGTACGCCAAGGCCGCCGAAGCCCGTGCACAGGACAAAAGCACCGTCTTCAACGGCTATGTGGAAATGGGCATTGGCCACGACACCAACATCACCAGCGCCAATCAGGCATCTTCGTTGAACTACCCCGGAAGCCCCGGCGTGCCGGCCAGCACCTACAGCCCTGGCGCCAAGTCCGACAACTACGCCACGCTGGGCCTGGGGATGGAGCTGAACCAGCGGGTGGACGAACAATGGGGCCTGTATGTGGGCGGCGACTACCGGGGCCGCGCCTACAGCCGCTACTGCGACAACACCTGCAACAGCACCGTGGACGGCCGACTGGGCTTGAGTTATTCCGGTGGCGCCTGGTTGCTGCGTGCCGGCCTGACCGGCGGCAACTACACGCTGAACAACACCGGCTACCGCGACACCCTGGGCCTGAACACCGACTGGCGCATGGCGCTGAGCAGCGGCAACCAGGTATCACTGGGTCTGACCACGCTGCAAACGCAGTACACTGCCGCCGGCCAGTCCAGCCAGAACACCCAGACCAATTCGGTGAGCGCGGGCTGGCTGGCATCGCTGGGCGATGGGGATGCCATCTTCAGCCTCACGGCCAACGCCGGTGTGGAACTGGCCGTGGGCAACCGCGACGACGGCAACCGCCAGTTCGTTGGTCCGCGCGTGCTGCTACAAAAGAGCTTCAGCAACACCCTGGGCGGCTACGTCACGGCTGGTGCCAGTTTCTCCAAATACAGCGGCACCAACACGCTCTACAACATCAGCCGCGAGGAATCGCTCTACGACCTGGCCCTGGGTCTGACCTGGACCGTGAGCAAGGGCCTTTCATTGCGGCCGCAGCTGAGCTACGTGAAAAACGTCAGCAACGCCGACCTCTACAGCTACGACAAGACCGACGCCTCCATCAACCTGCGTCTCGACTACTGAGCCCTGTTCCCATGTCTACCGTTCGCCCCGCCCCCACGCGCACCGCCTTCCGCTGGCTGACACTGGTGTGCCTGCTGACCTGCGTGCCCCTGGCCTGGGCGCAGCTGGGTGCAGGACGTGTCATGGCAGTCAACGGCGTGGCGAAGGCCGTCAACGCGCAAGGGCAAGAACGCACTCTGGAGAAAGGCGCCGAAGTGTTTGCGGGCGAGAAGATCGTGACCGGCGAAGGCGGACTGGTGCAAATGCGCCTGCACGATGGCGGCTACCTCTCGGTGCGCCCCTCCACCGAGATGGTCATAGACCGCTTTGCCTACGACGAGAAGGACGCGACCAACTCCAACTTTCTGGTCTCCCTGGTGCGTGGCGGCTTCCGCTCCATCACCGGCATGATTGGCCGCACCAACCCCGCCGCCTACCAGATCCGCACCACCACAGCCACACTGGGCATACGCGGCACCGACCACGAGCCCATGGTGATCCCCGAAGGTCTGCCCGGCCCCTCCGGCCTCACACCGCCTGGCATCTACGACAAGGTCAACGACGGCGAGACATTTATCCAGAACAAGTTTGGTGTACTGGCGCTCAAGCGCGGCGATGTGGGCTTTGCCCCGGCTAAGCCCGATGTCGCACCGCAAGTCCTGCAAAAGGTACCGGACTTCTACAAGATCGAACTCAAGACCGATGCACGTGAAGCCAGGGACACGTCTGACGATGGCAAGCCCGCTCCCACCAAAACACTGAGCAGGGCAGCGCTGCTGCGCCCCACGCTCGCCATCCGCAAGGACACAGCACTGACCGAGACCAAGGATCTCAAGGTGGATCCGACCACGACACCCGCCACAGCCACCACCACGCTGGACCCCAGCGCGCTGCGCACCGTCACTCCGGTGTTGACCGAGTCCGTGATTCAGCCCACCACCACGCTCAAAGAGCCGGTGACGACGATCACGACCACCACGACGCTGAGAACCCTGGTCACCCCCACGACCACCATCGTCAGCCCCGTGACCACGGTCACCCCGACAACCACCGTCACCCCCACCACGACCGTGAGCCCGACCACCACCATCCTGGTGCCGCGCACCACCATCCTCACCACGCCGGTCCTGAAGTAGCCCAAGGAGAGCCGCCATGCCCCGCATCCATATTCTGTCCGCCGCCATTGCACTGAGCCTCATGGGCAGCATGGCCCTGGCCGCACCCGCCGGCACCGTGTTGTTCACCCAGGCCGGCAGCCAGATCGTGGACGCCAACGGCGTGCAGCGCCCGGCCCAGCGCGGCGATGTGCTGCAGCACGGTGAGCGCTTGCTGACCCCCGAAGGCAGCATCTCCCAGGTGCTGATGCAGGACGGCAGCATCTTGGGAGCGCGCCCCGGCAGCGAGCTGCGCTTTGACCCACCTGCGGCAGGCGGCGCACCCGGAGCGGTCGCACTGCTGCAGGGCTCGGTGCGGGTGATCGCCTCCGAGCTCATGGACAGCAAGCGCCCCTCCACCCTGACACTGACCAGCGGCCCCGCGACCCTGCAACTCAAGGGTGCCGATCTGGAAACCACCGTCGTCAGCGACAAGCAGCGCGGCAACGTGGACCCCGGCAGCTACAGCCGCCTGCTCACCGGTACCGCCAGCATTGGCAAAGGCACACTGGTCGAGCCGTTGCCCACTCGCCAGGTGAGTTTTGTGGGGCCCACCACGGTGGCGCCCGTCACGCTGACGTCCGTGTCACCCGATCTGTTTGGCAGCCGGCTGCCCAGTCCGACCCTGACGGACACGCCAAAAAGCACCACCGGAATCAGCACCCCTTCCCTGCCCTCCCCCACAGAGGCTAGCCGCACCCTCGTGGCGCCCCCCCCCACGCTGGCCTTGCCCCCGGGAGGCCTGACGGTCAGTCCTCCTAAAACCACAGTCGTGCTGGCTCCCCTCCCGCCCCCCCCTAGAACCATTACCGTCATCACGCCCCCCGTGGTGGTGACACCACCGCCCAAGCTGCCGGTGGTTTCCTGCAAAGTCTTGAGAACTTGTTAAATACTGCCTCCCCAGACACCGAGCTCCCTCGCCTCCTCCAGCAAACCGGCTTTCTCCGCTTCTGGCTGGCCCGCCTCAGCGGCATCATGGGCAACCAAATGCTCATGGTGGCTGTCGCCTGGCATATGTACGACGTCACCTCCAGCGCCTGGGATCTGGGCCTGGTGGGGCTGTTCCAGTTCGTTCCCGCCCTGCTGATGACGCTACCCGCCGGCCATTTGGCCGACCGGGTACACCGCGGCCGCATCTTTGCCTGCTGCATGGCGCTGCAGGCGCTGGTAGCCACGCTGATGCTGGTCTCCAGCACCCAGGGCTTCGCCACGCGTGAACTCATCCTGGTACTGGCCGTGGTGCTGGGCGTGGCGCGCGCCTTCCAGATGCCGGCTCAGCAGGCACTGATTCCGCTGCTGGTACCTGCCAGCCTGCTGCCGCGCGCCTTCGCGCTCAGCGCCACCGGCATGGAGATGGCCGTCATTGGCGGCCCTGCGCTGGGCGGCCTGCTCTATGCGCTGGGCTCCAGCTATGTCTATGTGGTGTGCATGGCCCTGCTGCTGGCCGCGAGCGCGCTGACACTCACCGTGCGCTACGACCACCAGCCCCCGCGCACTGCGGCCACTTGGGCCTCGCTGTTTGACGGCGTGAAATTCGTCTGGCAACGCAAGGTGGTGCTGGGCGCCAGCTCGCTGGACTTGTTTGCCGTCTTGCTGGGTGGCGCAGTCGCGCTGCTGCCTATCTATGCGCGCGACATCCTGCACACCGGCCCCGTAGGCCTGGGCCTGCTGCGCTCGGCGCCTGCCGTGGGCGCGCTGGGCATGTCGCTAGTGCTCACCCGCTGGCCGCCCCGCCGCAAAGTCGGGCCGCGCCTGCTGATTGCAGTCGGCGTGTTCGGTCTGGCCACGCTGGTGTTCGGCCTGTCCACCTCGTTCTGGGTCTCGCTGCTGGCGCTGGTGGTCACCGGCGCGGCCGACTGCATCAGTGTCGTCACCCGCAACACCCTGGTACAGCTGGAAACGCCTGACGAAATGCGCGGACGCGTCTCGGCCGTCAACTCCATCTTCATCGGCGCCTCCAACCAGCTCGGCGAATTCGAATCAGGCGCCACAGCAGCGCTCTGGGGCCCGGTCGGGTCGGTGGTCGTCGGTGGCCTGGGCACCATGGTGGTGGCAGGGCTGTGGTTCAAGCTGTTCCCCGCACTGGCGCGGCGCGACCATATGGACAAGGACTGAGCCGCGCATCCGGCCCTCAAATCCCGGGATCAGGTCCAGAGGTCCAACGGCGGGTCGGCAACCACCGCGCGCAGGATGTCCGAGCGCGAGACAAAGCCCGTCACCCGCCCCTCCTCGTCGGCGACAGGCAGGCCAGGCAATCCTGTATCCAGCAGCACCCGAGCCACGCGCCGAATATCGGTGTCCAGCGCCACGCTTGGCACCGGCGACCACATCACCTCGGCCACGCTCTGCGCCAGCCAGGCGCGCCATACCAGGGGATGGCTCTCTGCCTTGGGCAAATGCTCGGCCCGCATGAGGCCGGCACGCGCCAGCAAGCCCACCAGCACCTGCTGCTCCGACACCACAGGTGCCTGACCCATGCCCCGCTGCTCCAGCAATTGCCAGGCGTCTTCGATGCTCATGCTGTCGGGGACCAACACCACCTCGGTGCTCATGATGGCCTGTACCTTGGTCAACGGCTGGCGCGGTGTCTCGGCCTTGCGTACCTCGGCATAGGCGGCCAGGGCGGCGCGGTGCGCAACATCGGTGGGCGGGGCAGCGCCACCGCCTGAGGCCTCGGCCATCAGGCCCGCAAAGCCTGAATCGCTGCCATGGTCGCGCCCCTCCTGGCCCACAGCGCCCACGCTGCGCGTGCGTGTCAGTCCCGTGGCTGCGCCCACCCTGCGCAGCTCTTCGAGCGAGCCACGAAACACCCGTCCTGCCTTGCCATACACCGAGAACATGAAAACCCTCCTGTGTCTTGCCAGCGTAGCCGACGGGGAAATTATCTCCCCGGCCCGCCGCAAAGCACGGGCTTGGCCTTAGCTCTCTTCTTTGAGGAAGAGCTCTTGCAGATCGCTGAGGAAATCAAAGCCCCGCACCGTGGGGCGCACGCGCGCAAAGTCGCGCTCCACCAGGCCCTTGCGCTCGGCCTCCTGCAGGCCGGCCTCAATGGCGGTGATGGCCAGGCCGGTGCGCTCGGTGAAGTCGCGCAGGCCAAAGCCATGGCGCAGGCGCAGCGCGTTGAGCATGTACTCAAAGGGCAGGTCCGCGCGCGCCACCTCCTCGTCCTGCGCCAGCGCGTTACCGGCCAGCGCCTGCTGCATGTAGCGCGTGGGGTCGCGAAAGCGCACTTGGCGCACCACGCGGTGCGCAAAGCTCAGTTTGCTGTGCGCGCCAGCGCCTATGCCCAGGTAGTCACCAAACTGCCAATAGTTGAGGTTGTGAAAGCAACGGTGCGCGGGCTTGGCATAGGCCGAGACCTCATAGCGCTCCAGCCCCGCCGCGCCGGTCAGCTCTGTGATGCGGTCCAGCATGGCGTAGGCCGTGTCGTCCTCGGGAATCTGCGGCGGGAACTTGGCGAAGTAGGTGTTGGGCTCGATGGTCAGGTGGTAGATGGAAATGTGCGGCGGCGCAAACTGCAGCGCCAGCGTCAGGTCCGCATCCAACTGTTCCATGGTCTGACCGGGCAGCGCATACATGATGTCCAGATTGAACGTCCCAAACGACTGCGCCGCCTCTTCGACGGCCGCCAACGCCTGCGCGCGGTCGTGCACGCGGCCCAGTGCCTTCAGATGGTCATCGTTGAAGCTTTGCACGCCAATCGACAGACGCGTCACACCGGCGCTGCGGAAAGCCTTGAAACGGTCCTTCTCGAAGGTGCCGGGGTTGGCCTCCATGGTGATCTCGCAGTCGGCCTCCAGCCGCAGGCGCGCGCGGATGTCAGCCAACAGGCGGTCTATGGCCAGCGGCGAGAACAGGCTGGGCGTGCCGCCACCGATGAAGATGCTGTGCACCGTACGGCCCCAGATTAGCGGCAGCGCTGCTTCCAGGTCCGCGATCACCGCGTCGATGTAGCGCTGCTCCTGCAGCCCACTCGCACTTTGCTCATGGGAGTTGAAGTCGCAATAGGGGCACTTCTTCAGGCACCAGGGCAGATGCACATACAGCGACAACGGCGGCAATGCAGCCAGCTGCAGCGTGCCGGGTCGCATGTAGTGCTGGATATCGCGCTGTACCGCGGCATCCGCCTCGCTGCCCAGCGGCGTGATCGGGATCATGGCGCCTCAGGCTCCCAGCCAGTTGGCGCGGATGAGCGCCGCCATGGCCTGCGCCGCGCGGCCGCGGTGGCTGTTCGCGTTCTTCACCTCCACCGGCAGCTGCGCAAAGGTCTGGCCGAACTCGGGAATCCACATGATGGGGTCAAAGCCGAAGCCATTGCTGCCCAGGCGCTCGCGCGCCACCTCGCCCACCACGCGGCCCACAGCAATCAGCGGCTCGGGGTCTTCTGGTGAGCGCACGGCCACCAGCGTGCTGACCATGGCGCAGCGGCGGTTGTCCAGGCCCTGCATTTGCTCCAGCAGCGCGGTGACGTTGTTGTCGTCCCCCTTGGCGTAGCCATGCTGGGTGGCGTAATAGGCCGTGTCCACACCGGGCAGGCCGCCAAAGGCGTCCACGCACAGGCCCGCGTCGTCAGCCAGTGCGGGCAGGCCCGTGTGCTGCGCCGCATTGCGCGCCTTGGTCAGCGCGTTTTCCACAAAGGTGCGGTAGGGCTCTGGCGCCTCGGGCACGCCCAGGTCGCCCTGGCGCACCAGCGTGCAGCCCAGCGGCGCGAACATGGCTTGCAGCTCGGCCAGCTTGCCCCGGTTATTGGATGCGAGAACGATTTTCATAAGAATTGGCCTATAGCCCCTATGGAATGTGCGCAAGCAGCTATTATTTTGATAGTGATTGCTGTTGCAGCGCCATCAACTCGGTGATACCTTTTTCAGCCAGACCCAGCAGTTGATCCATCTCGGCGCGCGTGAAGGCCACGCCCTCGGCCGTGCCCTGCACCTCCACAAAGTGACCCGCGCCTGTCATCACCACGTTCATGTCGGTGTCGCAGGAGGAGTCTTCGGTGTACTCCAGGTCCAGCAGCGGCATACCTTCCACAATGCCCACGCTGATCGCTGCCACTGCTGCGGTGATGGGGGTGGCGCTGATCTTGCCAGCGGCCAGCAAGCCATTCACCGCGTCCTGCGCGGCCACAAAAGCACCGGTGATGGCGGCCGTGCGGGTACCGCCGTCGGCCTGGATCACGTCGCAGTCCAGCTGGATGGTGCGCTCGCCCAGCTTCTTCAGATCGAACACGGCGCGCAGCGAACGGCCGATGAGGCGCTGGATCTCTTGCGTGCGGCCGCTTTGCTTGCCCTTGGCGGCTTCGCGGTCGCTGCGGCTGTGGGTGGCGCGCGGCAGCATGCCGTATTCGGCCGTCACCCAGCCTTCACCGCTACCACGCTTATGCGGCGGCACGCGCTCTTCCACCGAGGCGGTGCACAGCACTTTGGTGTTGCCAAACTCGATAAGCACCGAGCCTTCGGCGTGCATGGTGTAGTGGCGGGTGATGCGCACCGGGCGCAAAGCGTTGGCGGCGCGCGCGCCGCTGCGAACGAATTCAGTCATGGCAGTCCTTCAGGAACAGAAAAGGCGGCGCCGGGCGCAAAGGCCCTCAGCCCCGGCGCGCAGCAGATCGGCGGATCGCCTCGTTGATTTCGGCAATGGAGCGCTCAATGGCGGCGTCGTCCAGATCGTCCACGGTGGAGTCCAGCCAGCCGGCCTGCACGGTGGAGGCGAACACGCCTTCCTCGATGTTGTCGGTAGAGATGGCGCCGCGCGTGGATTCGAAGCTGTCCGGGGTCTCCCACTCCATGGTGACCAGGGTCACGTTGTCGCAATGGGGGCCGCCGTTGAGCAGAGCCTTCTCCACCAGATCGGGCGCTGAATCCGCCACGGGCTTCTGCGCGAGGTGGTAGACGATGGTCGCATCGTCTACCGTGCCCCAGAGGCCATCGGAGCACAGCATGATGCGGTCTCCCTGCAGCAACGGTACCGGGCCGGTGATATCAAACACCGGCTTGGTGGGGGAGCCCAGACAGGTATAGAGCACGTTGCGGTTGAAAACCGGGCCGGCCTGGCCGGCCGGGCGCTCGCCTTCGCGTTGTTCCAGATAGGAATGGTCCCGGGTGCGGGCCAGCAGCTCGCCCTGGCGCACAAAGTAGAGGCGGGAATCGCCGCAGTGCACCCAGTGGGTCGCGCCGTTCTGCACGATGGCAGCCACCACCGTGGTACGGGGCGTGTCACTGAGATGCTTTTCTGCGGCGTAGCGCAGGATCTGGCGGTGCGCTGCCAGGAGGGAGCGGTGGAGAAAGGCCTTGACGTCCTCGATCTCGGGCGTGGCTTCTTTCTGGTACAGCGCCGAGATGACCTGAAGCGTCATCTGCGCAGCCACTTCCCCTTCGGGGTGTCCGCCCATGCCGTCTGCCAGCAGAAAGAGGCCCGAAGACTTGGTGTAGCAATACCCCATCCGGTCTTCGTTCTTCTCGCGGCCGCCTTTGCGGCTGATCTGGAATACGGAGAATTTCATTTGGGTTTGGCCGGAGCTGCAACCGCGCCTTGCACGGTTTTCTTGGTATCGGCCACCATGGAATCAAACTGCATGCGCACCTTCTCGCCCACCGAGAGCTTGGTGTAGCGACGCTCGCCTTCGCGCGAGAGTTCTTTCTGCAGTGCAAACACCGATTGCGGACGCGACAACGGATCCAGCGACATGCACCACTCCACCACCTCGATCAGGTTGTCGGAGTAAACGCCACGCAGGCGCGCCAGGGCAGTGGTGATGCGATCCTTCTCCAGGCGCTGCGGCGCTTCGTTCGGTGGATAGCCCTGCATGCAGGCGTAAATACAGGCACCGATGGCGTAGATATCGGTCCATGGGCCCATGGAGGCGTCGCGCCGGTACATCTCGGGCGCGGCAAAGCCGGGCGTGTACATGGGGCGGATGAAGTTGCCTTCCTTGCTCAGCACTTCGCGCGCCGCGCCAAAGTCGATCAGCACCGACTTGTTGTCATCGGTAATGAAGATATTGGCCGGCTTGATGTCCAGGTGCAGCATCTTGTGCTGGTGCACGATGCGCAGCCCGCGCAGAATTTCGTCGAACAGGGAGCGGATGGTGGACTCGCGGAACACCTTGCTCTTCTTCTGGTCGCGCGCGGTGACGATGAAGTCCTGCAGGGCCGCGCCCTCCAGGTAGTTCATCACCATATAGACCGTCTCGTTCTCGCGAAAGAAGTTCAGCACGCTGACCACCGAGGGGTGGGAGATCTGGGCCAGCGAGCGGCCTTCTTCAAAGAAGCTCTTCAGACCCAGGCGGTACAGCGACAGCTTTTCAGGCTGCACCTGCGGCAGGAGCTCACCGGGCGCGCGGCTGGCCAGGGAGGACGGCAGGTATTCCTTGACCGCAACTTGCTGACCCTCGGCATCCAGCGCCAGATAGACCAGACCAAAGCCCCCTGCCGCCACCTTGCGGATGATGCGGTAACCGCCAATGATGGTGTCCGGAGGCAGCGGTGCGGGTTTGACCTTTGACATAAATGCGGGGTGAGAGCTCGTCGGTTACGTATGAACCGGGTTATTCTCGGGGCCGTTTCAACGCAGCGAGAACCCGTGATGCCAGTTTACAGCATGACTGGCTATGCCAGTGCCCAGCACAGCACAGCCTCCAGCGCCCCCGAAGGCGAAGCCCGCAACCTGCCCACGACCCAGCTGGGACTGGAAATCCGCTCGGTCAACAGCCGCTTTCTGGATCTCACCTTTCGCCTGCCTGAAGACCTCCGCCAGTTCGAACCGGCCCTCCGTGAACTGCTGGGCGCCAAGCTCAAGCGCGGCAAGGTCGAAGTCCGTGCTTCGGTCGAAACCAGCAGCGCCAGCAGCATCACCGACCCCAGCCCCAAGCTGCTGCAACGCCTCAATGCCGCGCAGGACAGCGTGCGCGCCTGGCTGCCCAACGCCAGCCCGCTAAGCGTGGCCGATGTGCTGCGCCTGGCCGCCTCCGAACAGGGCAGCCCACGCGACTGGAGCGCCGACGTCGTGCCCCTGGCCGAAAAAGCCCTCAAGGAACTGCTGGCCGCGCGCCAGCGCGAGGGCGCACGCCTGGCCACGATGCTGTTGGGCCATATCACCCAGCTGCGCGCCTTGGCTGAAAAAGCCGGCCCCATGGTGCCGCAACTGGTGGAGCAGCAGCGCCTGCGCTTCATGGAGCGCTGGAAAGAGGCCATGGCCCTGACTGAAGGCGCCACCCTGCCCGAGGCCGCCCAGGACCGCGCGCTCACCGAAGCCACCGCCTTCGCCATCCGCATCGACGTGGCCGAAGAAATCACCCGGCTCAATTCCCACCTGGACGAACTAGAGCGCCTGATCAAGAAGGGCGGCGAGATTGGCAAACGCCTGGACTTCCTGATCCAGGAGCTGCACCGTGAGGCCAATACCCTGGGCTCCAAGTCCGCCGCACTGGAACTCACCCATATCTCGGTTGACATGAAGGTGCTAATCGAACAGATGCGTGAACAGGTTCAGAACTTAGAATAAGGCGACTTCAGCCACCGCCACTCGGAGCCTACGTCGATGGACTACCCCGGAAACCTCTTTGTTGTTGCAGCCCCCAGCGGGGCGGGCAAGTCCAGCCTCTGCAAGGCACTGCTCGAACTCGATTCCCGCCTGCAACCCTCGGTTTCCCACACCACCCGCCCCCCGCGTGGCCAGGAAAAGCATGGCCGGGAGTACTTCTTTGTTTCCCAGCAGGAATTCGACGCCATGGTGGCTGCAGATGCCTTTGTGGAATGGGCGAATGTGCACGCCAACCGCTACGGAACCTCCAAAAAGGCCATTGAAGATCGCATGGCCATGGGTGCGGACGTGATCCTGGAAATCGACTTCCAGGGCGCCGTCCAGATCAAGAACGTGTTTGCCAACGCGGTCTGCATCTTCATCCTGCCGCCCAGTTGGGAAGAGCTGCGCTCGCGCCTGGAGCGCCGTGGCGAGGATTCGCCCGAGATCATCGACATGCGCATGAAAAATGCCCAGCAGGAAGTCGCCCAGGTCGGAAAATTCGACTTCGTTATAATCAACGAGTTGTTTGACCGTGCGCTTTTCGATCTGAAAGCCATCGTCCATTCCCAGCGACTCAAGATTTCTGCACAGCGTCGCGCCCGTGCCGAGACATTCCAGGCGCTCAATATCCTCTAGCTTTCCGGAGATTTTCATGGCCCGTATCACTGTTGAAGACTGCCTCGAGCAGATCCCCAACCGCTTCCAACTGGTTCTGGCAGCCACCTACCGCGCCCGCATGCTGAGCCAAGGCCACACGCCCAAGATCGAGAGCAAGAACAAGCCCGGCGTGACCGCCCTGCGCGAAATCGCTGCCGGCAAGGTCGGCATCGAGATGCTCAAGAAGGTGCCTCTGTAATCCTTCCCAGAGCGCCCGCCGCTCCCAAAAAGCACCGCTTGCGGTGCTTTTTTTCGTCTGGACTGCGCCGCAGCGGCGCTCGCGCTACATTTAAGCCATGGGCAGCACACCTCACCACACCCCCGCGGCAGACCCCACCGGCGCCCCCAAGGCCATGCCTGCCGTGGCAGCGGCCAATGCCGCCGCCGCGAGTTTTGCCGGCCTGACTGCCAAACTGGACTATCTGAGCCCCAGTGATGTGGAGCAGGTGCGCCTGGCCTACCGTTTTGCCGATGAAGCCCATCTGGGCCAGATGCGCAACAACGGCGAGCCCTATATCACCCACCCGATTGCCGTGGCCGCCCAGTGCGCGGACTGGAAGCTCGACGCCCAGGCCCTGATGGCCGCACTACTGCATGACGCCATCGAAGACTGCGGCATCACCAAGGTCGAACTCATCGAGAAATTTGGCTCCCCCGTGGCCGAACTGGTGGACGGGCTGACCAAGCTCGACAAGCTGCAGTTCAACACGCGCGAGGAAAACCAGGCTGAGTCCTTCCGCAAGATGCTGCTGGCAATGGCACGCGATGTGCGCGTGATCCTCATCAAACTGGCCGACCGTTCGCACAATATGCGCACGCTCTCGGACGTGCCACGCTCCAAATGGGCCCGTATTTCCTCCGAGACGCTGGACATCTATGCCCCCATCGCCCACCGCCTGGGCCTGAACCAGACCTACCGCGAACTCCAGGACCTCTCCTTCCGCCACCTGCGCCCCTGGCGCTACGCCACCCTGGCCAAGGCTGTGGCGAAGGCGCGCAGCCGCCGCCGCGACCTGATACAGAAAGTACAAAAAGAAGTCGAAGCCGTCTTCGCCGCCGTCAACATGCCTGTGCGCATTGCGGGCCGTGAAAAGACGCTCTACTCCATCTACAAGAAGATGGACGACAAGCACCTGAGCTTTGCCCAGGTGACCGACATCTACGGCTTTCGCGTGCTGGTGCCCAGCGTGACCGATTGCTACACGGCGCTGGGCTTGCTGCACCAGCTCTACAAGCCCGTGCCCGGCAAATTCAAGGACCATATCGCGATTGCCAAGGTCAATGGCTACCAGTCGCTGCACACCACGCTGGTGGGGCCAGCCGGTATCAACGTCGAATTCCAGATGCGCACCGAGGCCATGCATGTGGTCGCAGAGTCGGGCGTAGCGGCACACTGGCTCTACAAGGTCAACAACCCTGATGACGCTTCCGGGGGCGACCGCCTAGGCACCAAGTGGCTGCAGTCCCTGCTCGACATCCAGGACGAGACCCGCGACGCTGCCGAATTCTGGGACCACGTCAAGGTCGACCTGTTCCCCGACGCTGTCTACGTGTTCACGCCCAAGAGCCAGATCATGGCGCTGCCGCGCGGCGCCACGGTGGTGGACTTTGCCTACGCCATCCACAGCAATGTGGGCGACCGCACCGTGGCTGCACGCATCAATGGCGAACAGGTGCCACTGCGCACTGAGCTGAAGAACGGCGATGTGGTCGAAATCGTGACTGCCCCGGTCTCCACTCCCAACCCGGCTTGGCTGGGTTTTGTACGCACCGGGCGGGCCCGTTCCAAAATCCGCCACCATCTCAAGACGATGGCCCAGACCGAATCCGAAGGACTGGGCAGCAAATTGTTGCAGCAGGCCTTGCGCGCCGAGGGCATCGAACGCTTCCCGGACGATGACCCGGCCTACGAGGCGCTGTGGGACAAAGTGTTGCGCTTTACTGGCAACAAAAACCGCCAGGAACTGCTCACCGACATCGGGCTGGGCAAGCGCATCGCGAATATCGTCGCCAAGCGCATGGTCACGCTGCTGGCCGACACTGGTGAGCGCCCCGATGCGCTGCTACTCACACGCGAGCGCTTCACCGCCCACGAATCGCCCTCGCTGGGCTCCATCACGCTGGACGGCAGCGAGAACGCCTCGGTCCAGTTCGGCACCTGCTGCCGCCCGATTCCGGGCGACGCCATCGTGGGCTACCTGGGCCGCGGCGAGGGCCTTGTGGTGCACCAGCAAGGCTGCCAGGTCGCGCGCAAGCTGCAGAACAAGGACAGCGAGCGCTTCATCGGCGTGGAATGGTCGGATGAACCCGTTCGCTCCTTCGAGACCGGCGTGCTGGTCACCGTGAACAACGGCAAGGGTGTGCTGGCCAAGGTGGCAGCGGCTCTGGCCTCGGCAGAAGCCGACATCATCCACATCGACATGGGACAGGACGGCGTGCAGGAAGCCTCGGACCTCCGCTTTGTGGTGGCAGTACGCGACACCGCCCATCTGGAGACCGCGCTGCGCAATCTGCGCCGTACACCATCGGTACTGCGCGCCATGCGCAGTGCCAGCACCAGTCCGGCCTAAGCCGCCGTCGGCGCGGGGTACTGCACGCGCAGCACCTCGATGGTGGCTACGCGATCGGGCATCACCAGCTTGAGTTCATCGCCCTCGCGCGCCTTCAACAAGGTGCGCGCGATGGGGGAAATCCAGCTCACCTCACCCGCGGCGCTATTTGATTCGTCAATGCCCTTGATGGTGACCGTGCGCTCCACGTCAGCATCATCTACATAGGTTACGGTGGCGCCAAAGAAAATCTGGTCATTGCCGTGGTGAACTGCCGGGTCGGACACCTCGGCAATCTCCAGGCGCTTGGTCAGAAAGCGGATGCGGCGGTCAATCTCGCGCAGGCGCTTTTTGCCGTACAGATAGTCGCCATTTTCGGAACGGTCGCCATTGCTGGCCGCCCAGTGCACGACTTCCACAATCTTGGGACGTTCGTTGTCGATGAGGTCGAGCAGTTCGGCGCGCAGCGTGGCGTAGCCCTGGGGCGTGATGTAGTTCTTGCCGCCGGCGGGCAGCGCAGGCAGTTGCAGCTCATCGTCGTCAGCACCATCGGACTCTTTGGTAAAAGCCTTGCTCATGGATTCGCCCAGATCAGAATAAGAAAAAGGTCTGCAACCTTGCGATTGCAGACCTTGTCTTTTTGGTGCGGCTGGCAGGAATCGAACCCACGACCCCTTGGTTCGTAGCCAAGTACTCTATCCAGCTGAGCTACAGCCGCTAAGCTTCGTATTCTAGCACGAAGTTTTTCGTGCTTTGCGGGAAAACCCCAGAAACTTTTCAAATCCCGCTTTTCAGCGGCATTCGGGATGCTCCGGATTTTACTCGGCACGCAGGCCCAGCATGGCCCTGGCCTCCGTCGGGCTAGCGATGCTGCGGCCTGCCCGTTGGGCGCAACCCGCCAATGCCGTGATCAACTCGCCATTGCCTTTGGCCCGATCACCGCCGGGTAGATAAAAGGTGTCTTCCAGCCCCGTGCGCAGCATGCCGCCCAAGTCGGCCGTCTTCTGGTGCACGGGCCAGATTTCGGTACGGCCAATCAACGTGGTCTGCCAGACGCTGTCCTGCGCCATGTACTTGGGTAGCAGCGACAGCAGCTCCGCATCGCAGGGCATGCCGGAGGCCACACCCATCACGAGGTTGTATTCCGCCCGGCCCATGGCAGGCTTGAGCATGCCGTTCTTCAAATACATGGTGACCGAGCGGACGATTCCCACGTCGAAGCATTCGAACTCGGGGTGGGTGCCGGCCTCTTCCATCACGTCGAGGAACTGCTGCACCTTGGCCACGGGGTTGTCGAACACCATGGGTGGCCAGGCCCAGCTGCCGTCTTCCTTGAGCTTGAGGTAGTTGAGGCTACCGGCGTTGCAGGCCGCGATTTCTGGCTTCACGCGGCGTATGCAGGCCAAGGGGCCGCTAATGTCCTTGCCCACCACGCCGGTAGTCAGGTTGATGATGACGCCGGGGCACGCTTCGCGGATGGCGCCCACGATGCTCTCCGCCACGTCCGGGTCCCAGGACGGCAGATGGCCCATGCCCTCCTCCTGGCTGCGCATATGGATGTGCATGATGCTGGCACCCGCGTTGTAGGCATCGCGCGCCTCGGCTGCCATTTGCGCGGGCGTCACTGGCACGGGGTGCTGCTTGGGGTTGGTCAGCACGCCCGTGAGCGCGCAGGTCAATATGGCTTTGTCCATCATGCGTCCTTCTTGATTTCGAGTTCCACCAGCAGTGCGCCGGACTCCACCTGGTCACCGGCCTTGGCGTGTATCGCTGCGACCGTGCCCGCACTTTCAGCGCAGAGCCACATCTCCATCTTCATGGCCTCCACGCACACCAGCTGCTGGCCCTCCTGCACGGCCTCACCGGGCGCCACCAACACCTGCGTCACTTTGCCGGCAACCGGCGAGCGCGCGCGGCTTGCGTCCTTGAGTGCATCGGTGTTCGGGAAGGCCGAGACTTCGGCAAACTGGTGGCTATGGCCCTGGTAGGCCAGGTGCAGCACATCGCCGGCAAATACCGCAACGGCGGTCTGTTCCACGCCATCCAGCGCCAGGCGCAACACGCCATCTGTCCACTGCAGCACGCGAGTGGCGGCGGTCGCGCCGTCCAACGTGACAGCCACCGCACCATGGCGATCGGGAAGCACGCGCACGGCACGCACTGTGTCGCCTGCCTGCAGCTGGAAGCCATGGGCCGCCACGCTGTTCGCGCGCCAGCTACTGCCGTTGCGCTGGGCCAAGGCCAGCGCCGCCACAGTCCAGGCCGCGTCGCTGGGTACCGGCGCCTGCAGCAGCGGTTCACCCTGCTCCAGCCACTGGTCGATCAGCGTGGTGGTCATCTCGGTCTTGCGAAATGCCGGATGGTCCACGAGGTCGCTCAGAAAACGGCCGTTGTTCTTGAGGCCCAGCAAGGGCGTGTTGGCCAGCGCAGCGCGCAGGCGGCGTATGGCGTCGTCCCGGTCACGGCCATGCACGATGACCTTGGCGACCATGGGGTCGTAAAAGGGCGAGACCACACTGCCCTCACGGATGCCGTCATCGACGCGCACACCACCGTGCAACGCACGCTCGGGCCGCCACCAGGCGACGGTACCGGTCTGCGGGGCAAAGCCGGCATAGGGGTCTTCGGTATAGAGCCGGGCTTCAATGGCATGGCCCGTGAGCGTGATGTCTTCCTGCTTCACCGGCAGCGGTTCGCCCGCCGCTACCTGCAGCTGCCACTCCACGAGGTCGTAACCCGTGATGCATTCGGTCACCGGATGCTCCACCTGCAAGCGCGTGTTCATCTCCAGAAAGTAGTGGTTCAACTGGTCATCCACGATGAACTCCACCGTGCCCGCGCCGCGGTAGCCCACGGCCAGCGCAGCGGCCACGGCGTCGCGACCCATGGCGGCACGCATCGTGGGACTCACCACGGGCGACGGTGCTTCTTCAATGACCTTTTGCCGACGTCGTTGCGCTGTGCAATCGCGCTCGCCCAGGTAGACCGCGTTGCCATGGGCGTCAGCAAATACCTGGATCTCGATATGGCGGCCGTTGTCAATGAGGCGTTCCAGCATCAGCGTGCCGTCGCCAAACGCGCTGGTGGCTTCGCGGCGCGCGCCGTCTATGCCTTGCTGTAACTCCGCATCGCTGCGCACCAGACGCATACCGCGCCCGCCGCCACCGGCAACGGCTTTCACGAGCAGCGGGTAGCCCAGTTTCTTGGCCTCCGTAGTCAGCGCTGCATCGCTCTGCTCAGCACCTAAATAGCCGGGCGCACAGGGCACACCCGCTTCCAGCATGCGGCGCTTGGCCAAGGCCTTGTCGCCCATGGCGGTGATGGCGCAGGCAGGCGGTCCGATGAATACCACACCAGCATCCACACAGGCCTGGGCAAAGCCTGCGTTCTCGCTCAGAAAGCCGTAGCCCGGGTGCACAGCGTCCGCGCCTGCCTTGCGCGCAGCGTCCAGGATGGCGGCTATCTTGAGGTAGGACTGCGCGGCCGGCGACGGACCGATGTGTACTGCCTCGTCAGCCAGGGCTACATGGGGCGCGTCGCGATCAGCATCGCTGTACACAGCCACTGTCTGGTAACCCAGCTTGCGCGCAGTGCGGATGACGCGGCAAGCAATCTCGCCGCGATTGGCGATCAGTATTTTGTTAAACATCCAACACCTCTCCGGGAGTCTGGGTGGCAAAGCGTTTTGCGTAGGTAAAGGAGGAGCCCGCGCAGCGGGCGGGGGACACGAAGCAAAACGCTTTGCCGCCCAGGCTCCCTGCGCCAACCAGCACGTTTGAAAATGTCATGTCACCGCCCATTGGGGTTTGCGTTTCTGGATAAAGGCAGTCATGCCTTCCTGCCCTTCCGGGCCTTGGGCAGCGAGGGAGAAGATGGCGGCGGCTTCGTCTACAAGATCGGCTGCAGGTGTGAAACGCGCGGAGCGCATCAAGGCCTTGGTCGCGGCCAGTGCACCGGGCCCGCAGGCCAATATGTCAGCCAGCACCTTGCCCAGCGCGGCGGTGATGCCTTCGGTCGTCGTGACCTCGTGCACCAGACCCACTGCCAGTGCGGCGACAGCGTCCAGGCGTCCGCCGGTCACAGCCAGACGCTTAGCCTGCGAATAGCCAAGGCGCTCCACCAGAAAAGGGGCAATCTGCGCAGGCACCACACCCAAGGAGGTCTCCGGCAAACGGAAGGCAGCGGTGTCGCTCGCAATGGCTACGTCGGCCACACAAGCGAGCCCAAAGCCGCCACCCATGACCGCACCCTCCAGCACCACCACCACGGCCAGCGGCGTGTTGGCATAGGCGGCGCACAAGTGGCCAAAAGCCGCGTTCACCTCGGCAATCGGGTCTGGCTCGCCCTCCGTCCCTTGCATGGCGCGCATGCGGGCGCCGGCCATGTCCTTCAGATCGCCCCCCGCACAGAAGTGCCCGCCCTCGCCGCGCAGCACGACCACACGCACTGCGTCTGGCGTACCGGCCGTGGCCTCAGCCGCGCGCAGCACCTGCTGCAGCTCAACCACCATCTGCAGTGACATGGCGTTGCGGGACTCCGGGCGATTCAGAACAATATGCAGGGTGGCCCCCGTGGATACTGCGCGAACAGCTCCTAATTGCATAGCATTCAGCATGGTCTGCATGGCAGGTTCCGGCTCAGGCCTTGCCCGGCAGGGTGTGTTCCAGCTTGCAGATGATGCCCAGCATGATCTCGTCGGCGCCACCGCCAATCGAGATCAGACGGCTGTCACGGTAGGCCTGGGAGATGGGGTTGTCGGCCGTGAAACCCATGCCGCCCCAGTACTGCAGGCAGCTGTCAGCCACTTCACGCGAAAGGCGTCCGGCCTTGAGCTTGGCCATGGAGGCCAGCTTGGTCACGTCCTTGCCGCTCACGTACTGCTCTACCGCACGGTAGGTCAGCGCGCGCAGCGCCTCCACCTCGGTGCGCAGCTCGGCCAGGCGGAAGTGCACCACCTGGTTGTTGAGGATGGGCTGGCCAAAGGTGTGGCGCTCGCGCGTGTAGACGATGGTCTGGTCGATCAGGTTGTCCAGCGATCGCAGGCTGCTGGCCGCGCCGTACAGGCGCTCTTCCTGGAACTGCAACATCTGCAGCATGAAGCCCATGCCCTCCTGGCCAATCAGGTTGCGCTGAGGCACGCGCACGTTGTCGAAGAAGAGCTGCGCGGTGTCGCTGCTGTGCATGCCGATCTTCTCGATCTTCTGGCGGGTGATGCCGGGGGCATCCATGGGCACGATGATGAGGGACTTGTTCTTGTGCACCTGGCCTTCGCTGGTGTTGGCCAACAGGCAGCACCAGTCGGCCTGCATGCCGTTGGTGATCCACATCTTGGAGCCGTTGATGACATAGTCGCCACCGTCCTTGCGCGCCGTGGTCTTCAGCGCCGCCACGTCCGAGCCGCCGCCGGCCTCGCTCACGCCAATGCAACCCACCATGTCGCCCGCAATGGCCGGGGCCAGGTAGGTGGCGCGCAGCTCGTCGCTGCCAAAGCGCGCCAACGCGGGCGTACACATGTCCGTCTGCACACCAATGGCCATGGGCACGCCGCCCACATTGCAATCGCCCAGCGCCTCGGCCATGACCATGGAGTAGCTGAAATCCAGCCCCATGCCACCAAACTCCGTGGGGTACTTGATGCCCAACAGGCCCAGCTCGCCCATCTTCTTGAACAGCTGGCGCGCGGGGAAGATGCCCGCCCTCTCCCACTCGGCGGTGAAGGGGTTGATCTCGTTGGCGACGAACTTGCGCACCGTGTCGGAGATCTGCGTGTGCTCGGGCGTGAATTTCATGGGGGTCTCTCTCGGGTCGTTGTGATGAAGAAAACTCAGAGGCGGGCCACGCCAAAGGTGTTGCCACGCAGCGTGCGCTGCCCGGCCTCTGCCGCCAGCGCCAGGCACAGGCCCAGCAGGCGGCGCGTGTCGCGCGGGTCGATGATTCCGTCGTCCCACAGGCGGGCGGTGCCAAACAGGGCGGCGCTTTCCTTGTCCAGGCGCAGGCGCAGGCCATCGGACATGGCCTTGAGCGCGTCCTCGTTCACCTCGCTGCCCACGCGCTCCAGCTTGGCGCGGTTGACGATATCCATCACCTTGGCCGCCTGCGCGCCGCCCATGACGGCCGTGCGCGCCGTGGGCCAGCTGAAGATGAAGCGCGGATCGAAACCGCGCCCGCACATGCCGTAATTGCCCGCACCAAAGGAGCCGCCCAGCACCACGGTGAACTTGGGAACGCGCGCATTCGCCACGGCCTGGATCATCTTGCTGCCGTGCTTGATGGCGCCGCCCCGCTCCGCCGCCGAACCCACCATGTAGCCCGTGGTGTTCTGCAAAAACAGCAGCGACGTACCGCTCTGATCGCAAAGCTGGATGAACTGGGCAGCCTTAGTCGAGCCCGTAGGTTGGATGGGGCCGTTGTTACCCAGGATGCCGACCAGGCGCCCTTCGATGCGCGCGTGACCGCACATCATTTCGGGCGCGTAGCCGGCCTTGAATTCCAGAAAGTCCGAGCCGTCGACCAGACGCGCAATGACCTCGCGAACGTCGTAAGGTTCGCGCTCATCAGCGGGGACGATGCCCATGAGCTCCTGTTCATCAAACAATGGCTCGGCAAAAGCGGCCTGCGCAGGTGCGGTGTCCCAGTTCAGTTTGTCCATGAGCTCGCGCGTCATGGCGATGGCATGCGCGTCGTCCTCGGTCAGGTACTCGCCCAGGCCGGTCACCTGCGCGTGCATCTCGGCGCCGCCCAGTTCGTCGTCGGTGCAGTCCTCGCCCATGGCGGCCTTCACCAATGGCGGCCCGGCTAGGTAGATGCTGCTGCGCCCGCGCACCAGCACCACATAGTCCGACAAGCCGGGCAAGTAAGCTCCGCCCGCCGTGGACGAGCCATGTACCACCGCAATCTGCGGAATGCCCACGGCCGACATGCGCGCCTGGTTGGCAAAGCTGCGCCCGCCCTCCACAAAAATCTCGGCCTGGTACATCAGGTTGGCGCCGCCGCTCTCTACCAGGTAGATGACGGGCAGCTTGTTCTCCAGCGCAATCTCCTGCGCACGCAGCGCCTTCTTCAGGCCCATGGGTGCCACGGTGCCGCCCTTCACTGCGCTGTCGCTGGCGGACACGATGCAGCGCCGCCCCGCCACCACACCGATGCCCACGATGGAGCCGCCGCCCAGCACGGCCTTCTTGCCATCGTCGTCATGCATGTTCAGGCCGGCCAAGCGGCTCAGTTCGAGAAAAGGCGTGCCGCGGTCCAGCAGACGGGCCACGCGTTCGCGCGGCAGCAGCTGGCCACGCTTCTCGAACTTGTCGCGCTTGGATTCGGACTCGGCAATCACCAAATCCTGCAGGCGCTGCACTTCGGCCAGCATCTCGGCCATGCGCTGGGCATTGGCGGCAAAGGCCGGAGAGCGGGGATTGATCTTGGAGCGCAGGGCAGGCATGGGCACGGGTCCTTGGTGAAACTTGACCCATTAGATGCAATGGTGACGTTAACGTCAACCTGTTACCCTATAGGTGTTTTCACTATGCTTTGCGGCACATCGCGGGGCTAACATCCAGCCCGACCTTCCCTTTCACTACCAGGAATCACCATGTCCCTAGCCTCCGCAACCGAAGCCATCCGCGCCAAAGTGGGTGACGACAGCGGCCTGAACGCCACCTTGAAGTTCGACCTGGGCGCTGACGGCGTCATCGTCATCGACGGCGCCAGCACCCCCAACAGCGTGAGCAATACCGACACGGATACCGACTGCACCGTGGGCATCACGCTGGAAAACCTGCAGGCCCTGATCGACGGCGACCTGGAGCCTGCCACCGGCTTCATGGCCGGCAAGCTCAAGGTCAGCGGCGACATGGGCGTGGCCATGCGCCTGCAGCGTGTCATTTAAGCCCGTGGCCACCGACGCATCGGTGGCAGACGCGCAGGCCTTTGTCGCGTCCCACCGCGACGAGGGCGCCGCCGAACTCTTTGGCATCACCGAGCTGTGCCGCGAGTTCGGTATTACCCTACGCGCGCTGCGCTTCTATGAAGACAAGGGCCTGCTGACGCCGCGCCGCGTCAACGGTGCGCGCGTCTACACCCGGCGCGACCGCGCCCGCCTCACCCTCATCCTGCGCGCCAAGGCCATTGGCTCGCCGCTCTCCGAGATCAAACGCTATCTGGACCTGTACGGCGACCATGGCGAAGGCCGCGTACAGCAGCTGCAATACGTCATCGACCGCACCGACAGCGAGATTGCCGAGCTGGAGAAGAAGCGCGCCCAGATCGACGCCACGCTGGCCGAGCTGCGCGTCATCAACAGCAGCTGTCGCAGCCACCTGGCCGAGCGCAAGCGCAAGACCAAAACCTGAGCCAAAACGGGCTCCAGCCCGCATCAAGTATGCGCGAGCAGCTCCTGAAACAGGAGCAACCGGCTTGCGCCGCAGCACGGCACGGGCACGGCCGGCTTTACCTCTGCTTTACACGCCAGCAAAAAGAGTAAGCGGGTTCCCCCGCGTAAGCTTGCGCCTGTCCACTGAAGCAGGCCCCCGCGCGGGAGCCTGACGCCCTTCCCGCCTGTCGTTGCCCTTGCCATGAACCACCTCTTGCGCTCACCGCTCCTGCCCGCCTGCGTGCTGATCTCAGTACTGCTCGCCGCGTGCAACTCCAAACCCGCAGAACCCGCCGCCAGCCCGGCCTCCGCAGCCCCCGCCCCCGCAGCGGCGGCCAGTGGCACTGCCCAGCCACCGGCCACGGTCACCACCGTCAAGGCCCAGGCCCGGGACCTGTCGGTCACGCTCAAGGCAACCGGCACCGTGAGCCCGCTCTCCACCGTGGACGTGCGGGCCCAGGTCACCAGCACCATCGCCAAGGTGCATTTCAAGGAGGGCGAGTTCGTCAAGGCCGGCCAGCTGCTGTTCACGCTGGACGCCCGCACCGACGAGGCCAATGTGGCCAAAGCCCGCGCCCAGCTCGCCAAGGACCAGGCCAGCCTGGCCGATGTGAAGCGCCAGTTCGAACGCTCCAAGCAACTCTTTGCGCAGAACTTTATCTCCCAGGGTGCAGTGGACACCGCGCAGGCCCAGGTCGACGCGGCCACCGCCACGGTGGCTGCCGACCAGGCCGCCATCGACGCCACGCGCGTGGCCCTGTCCTACGCCCAGATCAAGGCGCCCAGCGCGGGCCGCGCGGGTGCGGTCAATGTGTTTGCGGGCTCGGCCGTGCAGGCCAATGTGACGCCGCTGGTCACCATCACCCAGCTCGACCCCATCGCCGTGCTCTTCAGCACCCCGCAGCGCAACCTGTCGGACGCACTCCAGGCACTCAACGCCAAAGGCCCCAACAACGGCGCCCCGGTGACGGCCACACTGGCCGACAACGGCGGCAGCTTCCAGGGCCACCTGCAGTTTGTGGACAACGCGGTGGACGCCAGCTCCGGCGCCGTCAAGGCCAAGGCCGTGTTTGCCAACAAGGACTACAAGCTCTGGCCCGGCGCTTTTGTGGAGGTGAGCCAGACGCTGTCCACCATCAAGGACGCCATCGTCATCCCGCAGTCCGCCATCATCCAGAGCGCGCGCGGCACCATCGTCTATGTGGTGGAAGACGGCAAGGCCGTGCTGCGGCCCATCAAGCAGGTCTATGGCGAAGCCGGCGAGGCCGCGGTCACCGGCCTCAAGGCGGGTGAGGTGGTGGTGATGGACGGCAAGCAGAACCTGCGCCCCAACAGCCCGGTGGTGGAACGCAGCAAGGACGACAAAGCCGCATCCGAAGGCAAGGACGGCAAGGGCAAGCCCGCTGGCAACGCCACCGCAGAGGCCAAAACACCATGAGCTTCTCCGAGCTGTTTATCCGCCGTCCGGTGATGACGGTGCTGCTGAACCTGGCCATCGTGGTGGCCGGGGTGATTGGTTTTCGCAGCATTCCCGTGGCGGCCCTGCCCAGCTACGACACGCCGGTCATCAACGTCTCGGCCGCGCTGCCCGGCGCCAGCCCCGAGACCATGGCCACCTCGGTGGCGCTGCCGCTGGAAAAGCAGTTCCAGACCGTGCCCGGCCTCAAGACCATCAGCTCCACCAGCACCTTGGGCCAGACCAGCCTGACGCTGGAGTTTGAAGAGTCGCGCAATATCGACGCTGCGGCGGTGGACGTACAGGCCGCGCTGCTGCGCGCCCAGCGCGCCCTGCCCAGCGACATGACCAACCCGCCGTCCTACCGCAAGGTGAACCCGGCGGACGCGCCCGTGCTGCTGATCGCACTGCGCTCGCCCTCGCTCTCGCCGGCCGAGCTGCAGGACTACGCCGAGCACCTGATCTCGCCCACGCTCTCCACCATCGACGGCGTGGCCCAGGTCAGCGTCTTCGGCGCCAAGCGCTATGCGGTGCGCGTGCGCGTGCAGCCAGACGCCTTGGCCGTGCGCAACATCGGTCTGGACGAAATCAGCGCCGCGCTCAAGGCCGCCAACGTCAACACCCCCGTGGGCACGCTGGAAGGCCCCAAGCAAACCCTGGTGCTGCAGGCCAACAAGCAGCTGCGCTCGGCCGAAGAATTCGCCAACCTCATCGTCAGCACGCGCGGCGGCACGCCGGTGCGCCTGCGCGATGTGGCCACGGTGGAAGACAGCCTGGAGACGCTCAAGAGCTGGGCCACGCTCAATGGCGAGCCCTCCATCACCCTGGCCGTGCAGCGCCAACCCGGCGCCAACACCGTGCGCGTGGTGGACAACATCCGTGCCGCGCTTCCGGCCCTGCAGAGCCAGATGCCGCAATCGGTCAGCCTCACGCCCATCAACGACCGCTCGCTCTCGGTGCGCGAAGCCCTGCACGATGTGTCGCTCACGCTGATCGGCACCATCGTGCTCGTGGTGCTGGTGATCTTCCTGTTCCTGCGCCGCTTTGTAGCCACGGTGATTCCGGCACTCTCGCTGCCGGTGTCGCTCATGGGTGCAGTGGCCCTGCTCTGGGGCCTGTCCTACAGCCTGGACAACATTTCCCTGCTGGGCCTGACGCTGGCCGTGGGCCTGGTGGTGGACGATGCCATCGTGGTGCTGGAGAACATCATTCGCCACGTGGAAGAAGGCGAGAACGCCTTCCAGGCTGCACTGCGCGGCTCGCGCGAAGTGGGCTTCACCATCATCTCTATCTCCACCTCGTTGATCGCGGTGTTCATCCCCATCTTCTTCATGCCCGGCGTCATCGGGCTGCTGTTCCATGAGTTTGCCGTGGTGGTGGGCCTGTCCATCGTAGTGTCGGCCTTTGTGTCGCTCACGCTGGTGCCCATGCTGGCCAGCCGCTTCCTGACCGACGAAGCCCACATGAAGCGCCCCGGCGTGCTGGTGCGCAGCTTCGAGACCGGCTTCAACGCCCTGCTCTCGGGCTACACCCGCCTGCTGGACAAGGCGCTGGCGCACCGCAAGATCATCCTCGGCCTGGCCTTCGTCACCTTTGTGGCCACGGCCTGGCTCTTCGTCATCATCCCCAAGGGCTTTTTCCCCGAGGAAGACATTGGCCAGATCCAGGTCACCACCGAGGCCAGCGAGGACACCTCCTTCCCCGAGATGGTGCGCCTGCAGGAGCGCGCGGCCAACATCATTCGCAACGACAGCAACGTCGCCGCCGTCAGCTCCTTCAACGGCGGCAATGGCGCGCAGAACTCGGGCCGCATGTTTGTCACGCTCAAGCCCAACAACGAGCGCCTGCCCATGAAGCAGGTGGTGGAAGGCTTGCGCAAGAAGCTGCGCGGCGTGGCGGGCATCAACGTCTTCATGCGCCCCACGCAGAACCTGCAGTTGGGCGGACGCCAGAGCAAGGCGCAGTACCAGTACATCCTGCAAAGCATCAAGGCCGACGAACTCAGCACCTGGGCCAGCAAGCTGCAGGACAAGCTGCGCACCGACCCGGCCTTCCGCGACGTGACCACCGACGCCCAGCTGCGCGGCCTGCAGGCCCAGCTCAAGATCGACCGTGACCGGGCCAATGCGCTGGGTGTGTCGGTGGACAGCATCCGCAGCGCGCTCTACAGCGCCTTTGGCGAACGCCAGGTCTCCACCATCTACCTGCCCACCGACAGCTACCAAGTCATCATGGAAGTGGCGCCCGAAGCCAAGCAGGACGAGAAGGCGCTCAACAACATCTACGTGCGCGCCTCCACCGGTGCGCTGGTGCCCATGTCCAGCTTCACCACGGTGGAGCGCGCCGTGGGGCCCACCTCCATCAACCACGTGGGCCAGCTGCAGGCCGTCACCATCTCCTTCAACCTGGCGCCTGGTGCCGCCCTGGGCGAGGCCACGGCCAAGATCGACGCCGCGCGCGAGGCGATCCAGATGCCGTCCTCCATCATCAGCAGCTACGGCGGCGATGCGGCGGTGTTCAAAAACTCCCAAGGCAGCCAGGCGATTCTGGTGATCGCTGCTCTGGTCGTCATCTATGTGTTGCTGGGCGTGCTCTACGAGAGCTACATCCACCCCATCACCATCCTGGCCGGCCTGCCATCGGCCGCCGTGGGTGCGCTGGCCACGCTGATGCTGTTCGGGCAGGACCTCACGCTGATCGCCACCATCGGCATCGTGCTGCTCATCGGCATCGTGAAGAAGAACGCCATCATGATGATCGACTTCGCGCTGGACGCGCAGCGCCACCAGGGCATGACACCGGCGCAGGCGATCCGCGAGGCCTGCGTGCTGCGCTTCCGCCCCATCATGATGACCACCATGGCCGCCCTCATGGGCGCGCTGCCGATCGCACTGGGCATAGGCGCCGGCGCCGAGCTGCGCCAGCCCCTGGGCCTGGCCGTGGTCGGCGGCCTGGTGTTCTCCCAAGCCATCACGCTGTTCATCACCCCGGTCATCTACCTCGCACTGGAGCCCTTCAGCGGGCGTGGCCCGGTGCTCACGCCCGAGGTAGGGGAATTGCCGACCTGAGCGAAACAGGCCTCCAGCCCCCGTGGATAATGCGCAAGCAGCTCCTGAAACAGGAGCAAGCTCCCGGCGAAGCAGATCTCTCAGGACCCAGCCGGGGCATTAAAGCCCCCGGTCGCGCACCGAGAGCCGATCCTTGTACTTCTTGCGCACCACATAGACCTGACTGGGCCGGCTTCTGCCGGCGCTGCGCATGGCGCCCGGCACCGGCTCCAGCAAATCCAGGTCTGCCAGCTTGCGGCGGAAGTTGGCCATGTTGATGGCCTCGCCCAGCACCACCTCGTAGGCGGCGTGCAGCTCGGGGATGGTGAACTCTGCCGCGCACAGGTGCACCGGCAAAGAGGAATAGCCTGCCTTGCTGCGCACGCGCTCCACCACGCCGGCGACGATCTGGCTGTGGTCAAACGGCAAACTGGGCAGGCGGCTGAGCGGAAACAGCGTCACGCGCGGCGACACCACTGGCACCAGCGCGAAATACACCAGCGTCAAAGACCAGCCACGCGGGTCACGCACCGGCCCCGAGAAGCTGCCGAACTCCTCCAGGTAGGGGCTTTCCACGCCCACCTTGTCACGCAACACCCTGGCCGCAGCGGCCCGGGCGGAATCATCGTCCTGGGTATGTATAAAGCCACCTGGCAGGGCCCAATGCCCGGCAAAGGGGGCAGCCTCCCGCTGGTGCAGTGCGACGCACAGCTCGGCGTCCACAATCGTGAGCAGCACCGCGTCAACCGTGAGGATGGGAGATTCCATGAAAACAACAAATTTATATAAGTTCATTACACAATTTATCGTCTTTATTGTCAAAGAAACAATTTAGTTGCATTTTGAATTTATATGTTTTAAAGTTGCCTCAACGCGCAAGCACATCCATCCCAACAGGAGCACTGCCATGAAGAAGTTACTCATCATTGATCCGCAAAACGACTTTTGCGACATCCCCGGCGCTGCCCTGCCCGTGGCCGGTGCCAGTGCCGACATGCAGCGACTGGCCGCCTTCATGGCCGCAGCGCCCCTCGACGGCATCACCGTCACCCTCGACTCGCACCCCAGCGTGGCGGTGGAGCGCACCACCTTCTGGCAGACGGCCGATGGCAGCGCCCCCGCGCCCTTCAGCTTTGTCACCTGCGACGACGTGAGTAGCGGCAAGCTCACCCCGCGCAATGCCACGCTCACCCCGCAGGTACTCACCATGTTGGACCAGCTGGCCCGCGCCGGGCGGCCTGGCCTGGTGGTCTGGCCCGTGCACTGCGTGACCGGCACCTGGGGCCACAACATCTACAGCACACTGGCCGACCAGTTGGCCCAGTGGGAATTCAGCCGACAGCGCGCCGTGCGCAAGGTGCTCAAAGGCGAATACCCGCTGACCGAGCACTTCGGTGTCTTTGAGGCCGATGCGCCCGATGAGGCCGTGCCCTCCACCCAGTTCAACAACGGCCTGGCCGCCGAGCTGACCCGTGGAGTGGACGTACTCTTCATCGCCGGCGAGGCAGGCAGCCACTGTGTGGCCTCCAGCTTTGACCAGTTGGCCCGCTACCTCAACCAGCAAGACGGTCCACGCCCCCGCGTGATCCTGCTGAGCGACTGCATGAGCCCCGTCACCGGCTTCGAGGCCGACCAGCAGGCTTTTGTGCAACGTGCCACCGCCTGGGGCGCAGAAACCATGACTAGCGCACAGGCTGGCGCCGCATTCAACTAGGAGACCCGTGTGAGCAACGCGACCGACAACGCCCCCGTGATCCGCAGCCTGCTGGAAACGGATCTGTACAAATTCACCATGCAGCAGCCCATGCTGCACTCCATGCCGACCAACCAGGCGGAGTACCGCTTTGTCTGCCGCAATACGCCAGAATTTCCGCTGGCCGAGCTGGCTGGTGAAGTGAATGCGCAGCTGGATGCCCTGTGCGCCCTGCGCTTCACCGAAGACGAACTGGCCTACCTGGCCGGCCTGCGCTACATCCGCTCCGACTACATCGACTTCCTGCGCCTGTTCCAGTTCCAGCGCCACTTCATCGCCGCGTCCACCGAGGGCGATACCCTGCGCATCGTGGCCAAGGGTCCGCAAGTGCATGTCATGGGCTTTGAAATCTATGTGCTGGCCATCGTCAACGAGCTCTACTTCCGCCGGCTGGCGCGGGAGCGCGGTGGCAAGGATGCGTTCCTGCAAGAAGCCCGACAACGCCTGCAGGCGAAGATTGCGCAGTTGCGTGCATACACGACCGCCGCGTCATCGCGCCACCCCTTCGAGTTTTTCGACTTCGGCGTGCGCCGGCGCTTCTCGGGCGAATGGCAAACCGAGATGGTGAAGACCCTGGCACGGGAGGTGCCGCAGTACTTCAAGGGCACATCCAACGTCTTGCTCGCCAAGGAGTGCAATCTGGTCCCCATCGGCACCATGGCGCATGAATACCTGCAGACCTTCCAGGCCACCGGCGTGCAGCTCAAGGGCTTTCAGAAAGCCGCGCTGGAAACCTGGGTGCAGGAATACCGTGGCGACCTGGGCACCGCGCTGACCGACGTGGTCGGCATGGACGCCTTTCTGGCCGACTTTGACCTGTACTTCGCCAAGCTGTTTGACGGCCTGCGGCACGACAGCGGAGACCCGGTGGTCTGGGGCGAAAAGGCGCTGGCGCACTATGGCAAGCTGAAGATCGACGCCAACACCAAGCGCCTGGTGTTCTCGGATGGCCTGAACGTGCCCACGGCGTTGCAACTGCACCAGCACTTTGCCAACCGGGTGCAGACCGGCTTTGGCATTGGCACCAACCTGAGCAATGACACCGGGCTGCGGCCGCTGAACATCGTGATGAAGCTCGTCACCTGCAACGGCCAGCCCACCGCCAAGCTGTCGGACACGCCCGGCAAGACCCTGTGCGACGACGCCACCTTTCTGGCGTACCTGCGGCAGGTGTTCAACCGCCCGGCGGACTGAGTGATAAATACAAAAGGAAAACCATGCGTACCGTCCAAGGAATGACGCTCTTCTGGCGAACCGCCGAAGTGTTCAGCAACTGGAACCTCGGCGACTTCACGGTGGAAGGGCGCAGCTTCAACTGTGCAGAGCAGTTCATGATGTTCACCAAGGCCATACTGTTTGGTGATGTGCAGATCGCAAACCAGATCATGGCCGAATCCAATCCCCGCAAGCAGAAAGCACTGGGGCGCCAAATTTCGGGCTATGTCGATGCCGTGTGGCAAAGCCAGGCGGAAGACTTGATGTTTCCGGGCCTGCTCGCCAAGTTCACACAAGATCCGGACCGCAAGGCTGCCATTCTGGCCACGGGCGACACCTTGCTGGTGGAAGCTTCACCGGATGACGTGGTCTGGGGCATTGGGCTCGAAGAGTCCGACCCGCGATGCCTGAACCCCGAGGAGTGGCTGGGTCAGAACAAACTCGGACGCGTGCTGACCCGTGTCAGGGACGCCATCCAGGCGGACGAGATCACGCGCCAGTCCTGACCGGCCCCCAACGATTCACCAGGAGAGCACCTGGACTCCTGGAATAAAGAAGACCCACATGGACATCATTGCAATACTGAACGCCAGCTTCGAGATAGGTGCGGTTCCCATCACCGTGGGAGATGCGCTGGGCTTTGCCACTGGCTTACTCTGTGTCTGGCTGACTGCCAAGGCCAGCATCTGGAACTTCGCCTGGGGCATTCTCAACAGCGCCATCCTGGGCCTTGTTTTTCTGGACCAGCGTCTATTCGCGGATTCCGCCCTGCAAATCGTTTTCATCGTGCTGTCCCTGCGCGGCTGGATCCAGTGGGCCAGTGATAGGCAGGCAGCGACACCCGACTTCAGGACGACGAGCTGGCGTGAACAAACCACGCTGCTGGCCGTGGCCGCAGCCATGGCACTGGTCCTGTGGGTGACCCTGCTGGAATTGCGCGGCAGCGCTCCGCCTATGGACGCGCTGATCACGGCCATGAGCCTGTGCGCGCAATGGCAGCTCAACCGGCGCCAGGTGTCCAGCTGGTACTGGTGGATTGCGGTGGACCTGATCTCCGTGCCGCTGTACTGGAGCCGCGGCCTGTACCTGATTGCCGGGCTGTATGTCATCTTCCTGGCCCTGTGCGTGCACGGTTTGCGTAACTGGCAACAGGCGCGGCGCACAACGCCACAAGTGGCCCTGGCATGAACCGGCGCGAGTTTCAGCACGGCCTGGTGATCGGCAAGTTCTACCCACCACACCTGGGCCATGAATACCTGATCCGCACCGCTGCCCTGCACAGCCAGACCGTCACGGTGGCGGTGCTGGGTGCCAGCGCGGAGCAGCTGACGATTGCGCAGCGCGTGCAATGGCTGCGCGATGCGTTTGCCGACACACCCAAGGTGCGCATCGTTGGCGAGCTGGACGACGTGCCCGTGGACTACAACGACGCGGCCATCTGGCAGGCCCATGTAGACATCATGCGTTGTGCCATCCGGCAGGCCGATGCCTGCTGGAGCCCGCAGCCCCCGGTGGATGCCGTCTTCAGCTCCGAGCCCTATGGCGACCGCCTGGCGGGCTACTTCGGCTGCCAGCACGTCTGCCTGGACCAGACCCGCAGTCTCTACCCCACCTCCGGCACCGCAGTGCGCGCGGATGTTGCGGGCCAATGGCACATGCTGTCGCCCGCCGTTCAGGCCGGCATGGCCTTGCGCGTGGTGGTGGTGGGCGCGGAATCCACGGGCACCACTACGCTGAGCCGGGACCTGGCGGCTGCCCTGCGCCAGCGCAGTGGCGTGTGGGCGAAGACCCAATGGGTGGCCGAATACGGCCGCGAGTACAGCGCCAATCTGCTGGCCCTGGCCCGCGCCATCAACCCGCAGGTCACGGCCTTTGACATTGCCTGGCAATCGCCGGACTTTGTGCAGGTGGCCCAGGAGCAATGCCGCCGGGAGAACGCTGCCGCTGCGCATGGCGGCCCGGTGCTGGTGTGCGACACCGATGCCATGGCCACCCGCATCTGGCATGAGCGCTACATGGGGACCACCAACCCCACTGTGGATAAGGCCGCAGCCGCCATGCCACCGCGTGCGCTCTATATCCTGACCAGCGAGCAGGGCGTGCCCTTTGAGGACGATGGCCTGCGCGATGGCGAGCACCTGCGCCACTGGATGAGCCAGCGCTTTCGCGATGTGCTGGCCAAGCAAGACACACCCTGGCTGGAAGTGCACGGCACACCCCAGGCACGCTGTCAGGCCGCATTGCAAGCCATCGACGCCCTGATGGCACAGCGATGGGCCTTCGCACCCCCATTACAGTTCGCAGACATTGAAAGCCAATGACATGCTGAAAATCACCAGCGCCCAAATCAATCCCACCATCGGCGACATTCAGGGCAACATCGCCCTGATGCTGCGCGCCGCGCGCCAGGCCCGCGACGAGCACGCCCACCTGGTCGTGTTCCCCGAACTCAGCCTCACTGCCTACTACCCGGCGGATCTGCTCGACGATGCGCACTTTCAGGCCCGACTGGATTCCGGCCTGGAACAGCTCAAGCTGGCCACGCGGGAGACCCCTGCCCTGCTGTGGGTGGTGGGCACGCCCGTGCGCCGCCAGGGGGCGGGCAAGCCTTTCCACAACGCGCTGCTGGTGCTGAAGAACGGCGAGACCGTGCTGGAGTACTCCAAGCAGCTGCTGCCCACTTACAACATCTTCGACGAGCGTCGCCACTTCGAGCCGGGGCCGGACGTCGCCCGTGTGCTGCGCATTGCCGACCAACAGGTGGGCATCATGATTTGCGAAGACGGCTGGAACGACGACGGCCACGACTACACCGTGAACCCTTTCCAGCGCCTAGCAGATGCTTCGCCAGACCTGGTAGTGTCCATCAACGCCAGCCCCAGCAACGTGGGCAAGCGCGAGCAGCGCCACACCGTCTTTGGCAAGGCCTGCCAGCGCCACAAGCTGCCGCTGCTGTATGTGAACCAGGTGGGCGGACACGACCAGTTGGTATACGACGGAGCCTCATTCGCCATGGATGCGGCGGGCCAGGTGGTGTTTGAAGCCCGGCGCTTTGCCGAAGACGTGACCACGCTGAGCTTTGACAGCCACGACCAGAGCTTTGGCGATGCGCATGGGCAGCCACTGGCCACCGTACAGCGCGATGGCCTGCCCACGCTGGAGTTCTACCGCCAGCAGATCGTGCTGGGCCTCAAGGACTACGCGCGCCGCTGCGGCTTCAAGACGGCGGTGGTGGGTTGCTCGGGTGGCATCGACTCGGCCCTGACACTGGCCCTGGCGGTGGAAGCCCTGGGCGCACAGAACGTGGTCGGCATCACGATGCCCTCCAAGTTCTCCAGCGAAGGCAGCGTTTCGGACTCCGTAACCCTGTGCCGCAACCTCGGCATTGCGCTGGTGGAGCACCCCATCCGCGACATAGTGGCCAGTTTCGAGTCCGGGTTCGAGACCGCATTTGGCACACCCCTGCAAGGCCTGCCGCTGGAGAACCTGCAGGCGCGCGTGCGCGGCACCACGCTCATGGAGTATTCCAATGCCTTCGGCCACCTGCTGCTGACCACGGGCAACAAATCCGAAGTCAGCGTGGGCTACTGCACGCTGTATGGCGACACCAATGGCGGCCTGGGCCTGATTGGCGACCTGTACAAGACGGAGATCTTTGAACTGTGCCGCCACATCAACACCACGGCAGGACGCGAGCTGATCCCGGCTGCCATCATCGATAAACCCCCGTCGGCCGAGCTGGCCCCGGGGCAAAAAGACACGGACAGCCTGCCGCCCTACGAGGTGCTGGACGAAATCCTTAAAACCCTGATCGAGGGCGACCGCCTGCCCGAATGGGAACACGAGCGCGCTGCCGCGCTGATGACGCAGCTGCAGTCTGAAGCAGCTGGCCGAGCCACCATTGAGCGCATCCAAAAGATGATTGCCCGCAACGAATACAAGCGCCGCCAGGCACCGCCCGTACTGCGCGTGCGCGGCCGTGCCTTTGGCAGTGGTCGGCAGGTCCCCATCGCCGCCGTGCAATACGCCTAAGTCACACACCACAGGGAACAACATGACAGTCAACACGCAAACATTGCCCGGCACCGCCATCATCGTGGGCCGCTGGCAAATCTTCCACAAGGGCCACGAAACACTGCTGCGCACGGCGCTGGGCCTGGCCGGCCAGGTCATCGTGGTGATCGGATCGGCCTACCGCTCACGCAACCCGCAGAACCCCTTCACTTGGCAAGAGCGCCAGAGCATGATCCTGTCCACGCTGTCGGAGTCGGACAAGGCGCGCGTGCAGTTCCTGCCCGTGCGCGACTACTACGACGACACACGCTGGAACGCGGCCGTGCGCGAAGGCGTCAAGCAGTTGGCACCCAGCGCGCCGGCCAACGCCATCACGCTGGTCGGGTTCAAAAAGGACCACACCAGTTATTACCTGGACAACTTCCACCCCTGGGCGTGGAAGGAGGTGGAGCAGGACATCGAGATCGACGCCACCGCGCTGCGCAATGTGTACTTCGAAGGCACTGACCCCGACGCGCGCATCGAAGTCATGCGGCCTTACGTCAGTGCGTCCGTGCTCGCCTATCTGCAGGCCTGGGCTCGCCTTGCGACCTATACCGAGCGCGTGACAGAACACACCGCCGTGGTGAATTACCGCAAGCGCTGGGCGGCTCCCTTCCACCTCACAGCCGACGCCATCGTGCAAGCCCGTGGAAGCGTGTTGCTGGTGCGGCGCGGAGGAAACATCGGCCACGGCCTGTGGGCACTGCCTGGCGGCTTTGTCGAACCCGGCGAACGCATGTACACCGCCGCCCTGCGCGAGCTGCACGAGGAAACCGGTTTCAAGACTCTGGCCTCCACCATGCAGGCGGCGTTCAAAGGCAGCGTGGTGTTCGACCACCCCGGACGCAGCCCGCGCGGACGCATCATCACCCACGCCTGCCACTTCGACCTGGGCAACATCGCCCTGCCCAAAGTCAAGGGAGCCGACGACGCCCAGGAAGCCCGATGGATTCCGCTGGAAGACTTGGCCGGGATGGAAGACCAGCTCTTTGACGACCACGCCGCCGTGCTGGACCATTTCTTCGGTTTGTACCGGTAGCAGGTGCAATGGCCATTCTGGCCGTCGACTGCGACGGAGTATTGCTGGACTACAACACGGCCTACGCGGGAACATGGGAACGGGCTTTTGGAGAAACGCCCCGTCTGGTCAATCCCGATGCCTACTGGGCCACAGATCGATGGTCCGTACACAAACTGGAAGGAGCGGAATTGGCTCATTTCCATTCCTTCTTCGATGAAACGTTCTGGAGCGGCATCCCTGCCATACCGGGCGCACTGGAGGCTTGCGAAGTACTTGTCGATCTTGGACTGGAGCTGGTTTGCGTCACCGCCTTGGAGCCCCAGTTTCAAGGCGCCCGCATGCGCAACCTGCAAGCCCTGGGTTTTCCCATCCAGCGCGTGATGGCCACCGCAGGGGCTTCAAACGGAATCAACCCCAAGGCCTCCGCATTGAATTCCCTCAAGCCCGTTGCCTTTGTGGACGATTTCGCACCCTATCTGGTTGGTATTGATCCCGGCACACACTTGGCGTTGGTAGAGAGGGAATCTGCTGGCGGCCCAAACACGGGGCCTCTGCTGCAAGTACCTCACTCCCGCCATCTCAACTTGCTTCAGTTCGCGCAATGGTGGGAGGAAATAGGCCCTAGCCCCCGTGAATAGTTCGCAAGCAGCTCCTGAAAAAGGAGCAAACTGCGCACCACGGTGACGGGTTTACTTGCCCAGCAAGCCCTTGAACAAGTCCTTGGCCTTGTCTTTCACAGCCTCTTCGGCCTTGGCCTTGATCTCCTGTTTCTTCTCTTCCACCTTGGCCTTGGTGGCGTCTTCCAGCATGGCGCCCCATTCGATCTTGTAGCTCAGCGCTTCAAACGGGCCGCTCAGGCGCACCGGCACGGTCAGGCCCTTGAGGTCGCCGGCCTCCTTGCCGCCCTGCCCTTCGCCGCTGGCCACTACCGTGGCCTTGGCGAGATAGTTCATCTGGCCGGCGCCCACATTCACATCGCCCGCACCGCCCAGGCGGATGAAGGGCGATTTCATGGTCAGGTCGTCATTGCGGGCCACGCCGTTGGCAATCTTGAAGGATGCGCTCAGCTCTGAGAAATCCGTCTTCTGGCTGGCATTCGCCGCCTGCGTGCTGTCGGCCTGGCCCAGCTTGGCTTTCACGTCGCGCAGGCTCTGCGCGAGGTTGATGCCCTTGATGGCGCCGTCCTTCAGCGCCAGCGATGCGCTGCCGCCCAGCGCCTTCTTCATCGCCGTCACCGTACTGCCCTGGGTGTTGAGGTCCAGCGTCACATTGCCCTTGCCTTCCAACAGGTCCTTGGCCACCAGGTCTTTCATCAGCGGGTTGATGCTCACGCCCACCAGCGCCTGCTTGATAGCCACGGCGTTGCCATTCGCGTTGACCGACAGGCTGCCGCTGGTGCTGCCCTCGTACAGGTTGAGCGACAGGGGCGCCACCTCCAGCTTGCCGCCGGCCAGCGCCAGCTTGGCGTTGATCTTTTCCAGCTTCAGGTTGGACACCTGCAGCGCGCCAATGCGGATGGCGCCGTTGACGTTGTGGCCCTTGAGTGCGCTCAGGTCGATGGGCGCCTCCTGGCCTGCGGCGGCCTCCTTGGCCGGTACCGCCGCAGCGGGCTTGGGCGGCAGGTACTTGTCCACATTGAGCTTGTCCACGTCCAGATCAAAGGCCAGCGCCAGGGGCGCGAACTTGGCCACCTTCACGCTGGTGGCGATCTTCGATTCGTCAAACTGCGTGGCCAGCTCCAGCGCGGCGGTCTGCTGCAGGGCGTCCACCTTCAGGCTGCCGTTGATGGGCAGGGTCACGCTCTTCATTGGCATGCTGGGGTGGGCCAGATCAAGGCTGCCCGACAGCTTGGCCAGCGCCACGCTCTGGCCTGCCACGTTCACTGCCACAGGAGAGCTCAATTGCCCCTTCACCGACGCGTCCCCCGCCTTGGCATCCAGCTTGAGCGCCAGGCTGGCGATCTTGAGCGCATCGGCATTGCCCTCCACACCATTCAGCGCCAGGTTCACCGTCGCATTGCGGGCCGCGCCCTGCAGCGTGGCCGACAGGGTGATGGCCTCGCCAGCCGACTTCTCGGGCGACAGGCTCAGCTTGGGCGCGTCCAGCGTCAGCGCAAAGGCATCGGCGCCGCTCTGCCCCTTGGCAGTGAAGCTGAGCTTGTCCACGGCCGCAGTCTTCTTGCCCGTATCCGCCTGCACCGCGCCGGTCGACAGGCTCAGGTTCGACAGCGTGGTTGTGCTGCCGGCCTTTTCATCGCGCCAGGTGAGCTGCGCATTTGCAATGCGCACACCGGCCACATCGATCTGCAGCGGCTCGGCCGGTTTGGCAGGCTCGTTGGGTTTGCCGGCATCGGGCGCAGCGGGCTGGCCCAGCAGGTCGGCAATGTTGAGCGAGCCGTCTTTCTTCTTCACCAGCGTGAGCTTCAGGCCCTCAATGTCCAGGGCACGCACCTGCACCTGCTTGCTCAGCAGCGGCATCAGTGCCACCGAAATCCGCGCGGACTGCAGCGCCGCAAACTCGTCCTTGCTCGCGTGCTCGGACAGGGTCACGCCGTCCAGCTGAATGCCCACATTGGGCCAGACCGAGAGCTGCGGCTTGCCCACAATCACCAGCGTGCGCTGCTTCTGCTCCAGCACTGTGCGGCTGATCTCGGCCTTGATCTTGTCGCCGTCAAACAGGGCGTAAAGCACGCCCACGGCAAGCACCAGCAGTGCGAGGATGGCAGCGAAGATAAGACCGACAACGCGAAGCGCCTTCATGGTGGAACGTCCTTGTGCAAAGGGTAAACCCGATGCAAACCATTCTATTTCTGCACTGCACGCCCGCCTGGGCCAGAGTGTGCGGTTTTCCGCAGTAACGCTTTGTAATTGCTGACACAGTGCTTTGCCAAACGCGTGTTTTGTCAGGCTCAGTTGGTGCGCAAGGGGCACACTGCGGAGATGGGATCACACACCACCACCGCGGCCACTGGCACCGCGGCAGCCCGCTGACCACATGCGCATCAAAAACAGTTTTTGGAACTTCGTGGGGCCTGAGTCCGTCGAGACCCAAGAGGAAGCTCTCGAACGCATTCGCATCACGATGCTCCAGGTGCTGCGCGCCTACTGCCCCAACGCCGACTTCCACCTGGAGTTCAGGATCACCTACGCCAAGGACATCACCGAACTCTGGTACCTGCGCTCCGAACTCATGCAGGCCCTGTGCGCCCACCAGGCGGAGGCCCGGGCCCACGCCTTGATGGTGGGCGTGACCACGCTGTTTGTGGAACACCACCCTGCAGCGTCGGGCTCCAAGCTCAACAAGCCCGGACGTTGAATGTCCCAACGGTAACGAATCGGCAACAAAAAGGCCCATCGCCTTGGAAGCGATGGGCCTTTGTATAGGTATTCAATTGGTAGGGCGTGAGGGACTTGAACCCGCGACCAAAGGATTATGAGTCCTCTGCTCTAACCAACTGAGCTAACGCCCCGACCGAAGGCGAGATTGTATAGGCGTCGCGGCGGCCTCTTGCTTGCGGCTCAGCGCGTCGCTGGAGGTGCAGCGGTGGGTTTTGTACCTTGCTTGCCAGCCAGCACCGCAGGCACCGTGATGCTGTGGCGCCTAGCCAAGGCCAGGTATTCGCCGGAAGCGATCAGCCGACCCATGCCCGCATTGAAGGCCTGACGAATCGCATCATGGTCCGCGCCCTTGCCAAATGCGAAGTAACCCACCTCGGTGCCAATCATCGGGGACACCCTGGCAAAGGCATCCTGCTTCCCCAGTGCGGCCATGCCCGCCATGGTGTTGCGCTCGTTGGCCACAAAGAAGTCCATGCGGTCGTTCAGCAGCATGGACAAGCCGCTCTCCACCGTGCTGGCATTGGTCACACCCAGGCTGGCACGTTCCTGGTCGAACGGCTGGCCATAGGCCCAGCCCAATACCGCCACCAGGCGTTTCCCTTTGAGCGAGGCGTAGGTACCGTCCCAACTGGCCTTGGACGCTGCCAGTTTGTAGAACACCATGTTGTCTTGATAAAACGGCGTTTCGGCAAACGCAAACAGCGCTTCCCGCGCTGGCGTTTTGTAGGGCCCCACCAGCACGTCCGCAGCCCCCTTGGCCACCATGTCCTGCGCCCGGGCCCAAGGGTAGAGGCCGAACTTGATGTCCAGCCCCTGCTGCCGCGCAATGCTGCGCGCCAGCTCCGCCCCCAAACCGACAAACTCGCCCGCGTCGGTGCGTTCAAAAATCCGCGCAAACGTGGCTCCCACCACCAGCAGTTCCCTGGCCTGCACCATTCCCATCACGCAGGCGGCAAACAGGCCTACAACGGTGCGTAACAGGAATGAAAAACGGGAGGAAGACATGCTGCGCAAGTTATAGCGCATGTACCCCGCTCTGGGAACCAACGACTACTTGTTGTGGCTCAGCGCGTTGCTCACCAGCTTGGACGTGATGTCCACGATCTGGATCATGCGGTCATAGGCCATGCGCGTGGGGCCGATGACACCCAGGGTGCCCACCACCTTGCCGTCCACCTCGTAGGGGCTGCTGACGATGGACAGGTCTTCAAAAGGCACGACCTGGCTCTCGCCGCCAATGAAGATGCGCACGCCCTCGGCCTGGCCGGTCACGTCCAGCAGGCGCATGAGCTGGGCCTTTTGCTCGAACAGCTCAAAGGCGCGACGCAGGTGGCCCATGTCGCTGGAGAAATCGGTCACGGAGAGCAGGTTGCGCTCGCCCGAGATCACCACCTCGTCCTGGGTTTCGCTGATGGCTTCGGAGCTGACCTTGACCGCCGCCTGCATCAGGGCGACAATTTCTCCGCGCAGGCTTTCCACCTCGTTCTGCAGGCGCGCGCGCACCTGTTCGATCTCCAGCCCCATGTAGTTGCTGTTGAGGAAGTTGGCCGTCTCGGTGAGCTGGCTCTGGGAATAGTCAGCCTCGGTATAGATGACGCGGTTCTGCACGTCGCCATCGGGCGAGACGATGATGACCAAAAGGCGCTTTTCAGACAGGCGCAGGAACTCGATGTGGCGGAAGGCCGAGCTGCGGCGCGGCGCAATGACCACGCCCACGAACTGCGACAGGCTGGAGAGCAGGTTGGCCGCGTTGGAGATGACTTTTTGCGGCTGGTCCGGCGCCAAGCTGTGCGAGGGAAACTGGCCGCCCTGTGCATGGCCGGGCTGCACGGTGAGCATGGTGTCCACAAACAGGCGGTAGCCGCGCGCCGTGGGCACGCGCCCGGCCGAGGTATGGGGGCTGACGATGAGGCCCAGCTCCTCCAAGTCCGACATGACGTTGCGGATGGTGGCGGGCGAGAGTTCCAGGCCCGAGGCTTTGGACAGCGTGCGGCTGCCCACGGGCTGTCCGTCGGCGATATAGCGCTCCACCAGCGCCTTCATCAACAACTTGGAACGATCATCGAGCATGCGGCCATTTTAGTAACCTATTTAGTGTCTAATTTGCGCATGTTGTCCAAATTCCGACAGGTTGCCGTCATTGGCAAATACCAGACCACGGGCGCCCGGGCGGCCGGTGCGTCTTCGCGCGAATCGCTGGACGAAATTGCCCACTTCCTTATGGCCCAAGGCTGCGAAGTGGTCATTGAAGCCGCCACCGCGGCCAACACCGAGCTCACTGGCTACACCACCATGGATGTGGCCGGCATTGGCGCCAGCTGCGACCTGGCCCTGGTGGTGGGTGGCGACGGCACCATGCTGGGCATTGGCCGCCAGCTCGCGCAGTACAAGGTGCCGCTCATCGGCATCAACCAGGGGCGCCTGGGGTTCATTACCGACATCCGCTTCGAGCAGTACAAGACCACGCTGGCGCCCATGCTGGCGGGCCAGTTTGAACTGGATGACCGTAGCCTCATCCAGGCGCGCGTGATGCGTGACGGGCACTGCGTGTTCTCGGCCCTGGCCATGAACGATGTGGTGGTCAACCGCGGCGCCACCTCCGGCATGGTGGAGTTACGCGTGGAGGTGGACGGCCACTTTGTGGCCAACCAGCGTGCTGACGGCCTCATCATCGCCACGCCCACGGGTTCCACCGCCTACTCGCTGTCGGCGGGCGGCCCGCTGATGCACCCCTCCATCCCCGGCTGGGTGATGGTACCCATTGCGCCGCATACCTTGTCCAATCGGCCCATCACCATCCCCAATACTGCGCAAGTCGCTATCGAAATCGTAGCGGGCCGCGATGCCAGTGCGAATTTCGACATGCAGAGCCTGGCCAGCCTGATGCACGGCGACCGCATCGAGGTGACGCGCTCCGAACACCAGGTGCGCTTCTTGCACCCCAAGGGCTGGAACTACTTCGACACCCTGCGCCAGAAGATGCACTGGAATGAGGGTGTGGCCTGACACGGCCACCGTGACACGACCTGTAGCGAGATATGGCACTCAAACGCATTGTTCTGCGAGATTTTGTAATCGTCAGCGAGCTGGAGCTGGACCTGGAGTCCGGCTTCTCGGTGCTGACGGGTGAAACCGGGGCTGGCAAGTCCATCCTCATCGACGCCTTGCAACTGGTCACCGGCGCGCGCGCCGACACCGGCGTGATCCGCGAAGGCGCGGCGCGCACCGATGTGTCTGCCGAATTCGACTCCGCCCCCGGTGTGCAAGCAATATTGGACGAGGCTGGCTTTGAAGCTGGCGACACCTTGCTATTGCGCCGCACCGTGGACACGCAAGGCAAAAGCCGCGCCTGGGTCAACGGCAGCCCCGCCACCGCCCAGCAACTGCGCGCCATTGGCGAACAGTTGCTCGACATCCACGGCCAGCACGCCTGGCAAAGCCTGACCCGGCCCGAGGCCGTGCGCGGCCTGCTGGATGCCTATGCCAAGGTCAACACCGCCACGCTGACCCAGCTGTGGACCACCTGGCGCCAGGCCCAAGCCGCGCTGGAAAAAGCCCAACAAGCGCAGGATTCGCTGCAGCGCGAACGCGAACGCCTGGCCTGGCAGATTGGCGAAGTGGACAAGCTCAGCCCCCAGCCACAGGAGTGGGACGAGCTCAACACCAGCCACAGCCGCCTCTCCAACGGCCAGGCCCTGCTGGACGCTGCGCAAGGTGCAGTGAACCTGCTCGAAGATGAAGACGGCAATGCGCTGAACCCCTTGCACGCGGCGCTGCAGCTGCTGCAGGCCCAGGCCGCGCTGGAGCCCGAATTCAAGGACCCGCTGGAGGCGTTGAACTCCAGCATCGCGCAGATCGAAGACGCCGTGCACACCCTGCGCAGCTACGCCCGCCGCACCGAGCTGGACCCCGAACGCCTGGCCGAGTTGGACGAGCGCCTGTCGCTCTGGGTGAGTCTGGCGCGCCGCTACAAGCGCAGTCCCGAAGATCTGCCCGAACTCTGGGCCAGCTGGAAAGACGAGCTGGCCCAGCTGGATGCCGCGGCTGATCTGGACGGTCTGCAGGCCGCCGAGCGCAAGGCCCAAACCGCCTGGCTGGCCGAGGCCAAAAGCATCTCCAAACAGCGCACCAAGGCCGCGCCTCTGCTGGCGCAAAGCATCACCCAGGCCATGCAAGGCCTGGGCATGCAGGGCGGCCGCTTCGAGGTGGCACTGGAGCCCCTGGCCCAGCCCCAGCAAAGCGGGCTGGAAGATGTGCAGTTTCTCGCCGCCGGCCACGCCGGCAGCAGTCCGCGCCCCGTGGGCAAGGTGGCTTCGGGTGGCGAGCTCTCGCGCATGGCGCTGGCCATTGCCGTCACCACCAGCCAGCTGGGCACCGCACAAACGCTGATCTTTGATGAGGTGGATTCGGGTGTGGGCGGCGCGGTGGCCGAGACCGTGGGCCGCCTCATGCAGCAGTTGGGTACCGACCGCCAGGTGCTGGCCGTCACCCACCTGCCCCAAGTGGCAGCCTGTGCGGACCACCACCTCGTGGTCTCCAAGACACTGCAGGGCAAAGCCACGCTAAGCACCGTGGCCCCCGTTGCTGGCGAGCAGCGCGTGGGCGAGATTGCCCGCATGCTGGGCGGCGAAAAACTCTCCAGCACCACCCTGGCCCATGCCAAGGAAATGCTGCAGGCGGGCGCGTGATGGAGATCGTGCTCATTACCGGCATGTCCGGCTCCGGCAAATCGGTGGCGCTCAACGCGCTGGAAGATGCGGGCTTCTACTGCGTGGACAACCTGCCGCCCGAGCTGCTGCTGGATTTTGTGGAACTGGAGAAGAAACACAACGCGCCGCGCGTGGCGATTGCCATGGACGTGCGCAGCGCCACCTCCCTGCCGCTGGTGCCGCAGCAGCTGGCCGCAGTGCGCGCGCTGGGCGTGGTGGTCAAACCCCTGTTTCTGGACGCCAGCACCGACACCCTGGTTCGTCGCTACTCCGAGACACGCCGCAAGCACCCGCTCTCGCAGCACAGCAGCCTGCCCGGCGCGCAGGACGAACGCCGCGCGCTGATGGACGCCATTGAGCTGGAACGCGAGCTGCTGGCCGACCTGCGCGAGCAGGCCCACGTCATTGACTCCAGCATCATCCGCCCCTCGCAGCTGCAGGGCTACGTCAAGACGCTGATCGCCGCGCCCGGCGGGCAGCTCACGCTGGTGTTCCAGTCCTTCGCCTTCAAGCGCGGCGTGCCCACCGATGCGGACTATGTGTTCGATGTGCGCATGCTGCCCAACCCGCACTACGACCCCGAGCTCAAGGCACTGACGGGCCGCGACCAACCCGTCATCAGCTTCCTGAAAGCGCAGGACGAAGTGCTGCGCATGCAGCAGCACATCACCGACTTTCTGGAACACTGGCTGCAGGCCCTGGCCCATGACCACCGCAGCTATGTCACCGTCGCCATCGGCTGCACGGGTGGGCAACACCGCTCGGTCTATCTGGTGGAACAACTGGCCCGCCACTTCAGCGGTGCCTGGGTGACGCTCAAGCGCCACCGCGAGATGGACGCAAGGGAATAGAGCCCCCACGCTCCGCCGCTATGCGGGTCGCTGCCCCCTCAGGGGGCGTTTCAGCTTGGGGCGGCCCTACGCTGAAACCTCACTTAACCTTCCAGCAGCTTGCGCACCGGCGCAGGCAAGCCAGCGGCGCTCCACTCTGCGGGCGAGAACCAGGCACCCGCTCCTAAATCCATAGCTGCTTGCGCACTGTCCACGCGGGCTATGTGCATAAACAGGTCTTTGTGCGTGAGGACGTGGGTGAAGGTTGGCAAAAACTCCAGCGCCTTGGTTTGCGCCGGTGGCAGCGCCGCACGCAAAGCCTCTTCACTCTCAAACAGCGGAAAGCACTGCAGCCCTGCCCACACGCCGGGCGTAGGCCGCTGGGCCAGCCAGACCGCGCCATCTTCGCGGCGCACCCACAGCAGCCACAGGCTCTGGCTGCTGCGCTTGAGCTTGCGGGTACGCACCGGGTAACGCTCGGCATCGCCCGCCCTGGCAGCCACGCAGTGGCTGTGCACCGGACACAGCAGGCAGCTCGGCTTCTTGGGGCTGCATACGGTGGCGCCCAAGTCCATCATGCCCTGCGTGTAGCGCGGCATGGCCTGCGCGGCGCCCTTACCTGCCGGCAGCAAACCGGTCGCCGCATCCCATAGCTTCTTCTCGTTGGCGGAAGACGCTAGGTCCGCGTCAAAACCCAGCACGCGGGTCAGCACGCGTTTCACATTCGCATCCAGAATCGCCACCCGCTCGCCAAAGCACAACGATGCAATGGCCGCCGCAGTGGAGCGGCCTATGCCGGGCAGTGTGGCCAGCGTGGCCGCATCGCGCGGAAACTGGCCGCCATGGTCCGCTACCACCCGCTGTGCGCAGGCGTGCAGATTGCGCGCGCGGCTGTAGTAACCCAGCCCGCTCCACAGGCCCATGACCTCTTCGCTGCTTGCAGCGGCCAAGTCGGCCACCGTGGGGCAACGCGCCAGAAAGCGGTCGAAATAGCCCATGACAGTAACCACCTGCGTCTGCTGCAGCATGATTTCCGAGAGCCAGACACGGTAGGGGTCCTGCGTGTTTTGCCAAGGCAGCGTGTTGCGCCCGTGCTCGCGCTGCCAGGCCACCACCCGGGCGGCAAAGTCCTGCGCGGCCACGCTCAGGCGATGACCACGTCCACCGGTGGGGTGGCGGCCGCGACAGACATCAGCGTGGCTGCGTCCTGTGCGGCAATCAGGTAGGCGGTGAGTTCGGAGAGCTTGCTGTCAAGCTGGTCCAGCGCAGACTCCTGCGCACTGATCTCGCCAATGCGGTCGTCCAATCCACCCGCGGCCTGCGAGATGCGGTCGATCGCCTCGATACGGCGCGCAAAGTTGCGGCGGCGTTCGCGCAACTGGGCGTCGAGCTGGGCTGCAGCAGATTTGCTCCACAGCTCCACCTCGCCCAGTGCGTTCTCGTGCACGGAGCGCAAGCGGGTGGACAGGGCGCGCACCAACCGGTCCGAGAACTCGGGCTGGGCCAGCTTGAAGGCATTGCCCACGCCCAGGTACTGCAGGTGGTTGCGCTCGATGGTGTCAAGTTCGGCCACAAACCGGGCCATGTCCGGCTCGGCAGGCACCTGCAAGGAGAAGCCATATTCGCCATTGAGCAGCTTGAAGCTGGCTACCAGCATGCTCTGGATTTCAGTGCACAAGCCCTGCACTTTTTGCAGATTGGCACGCAGGCGGTCGAAGGTCTCGCCGTAGGCGCGCTTCACCCCCAGCTTCAGGCCCTTTTGCATCAAGGTATCGGTCAGCTGCGCCATCTCTTTCTTGAGCGCGCTGGAGCCCAGAATGCCAAACACCTCGCGCAGCAGCTTGAGGTGCACCGAACGCACCGCATGGATCTTGGCGCCACCCTGGTCGAACTCGGCCTGCTCCTGCGAGATGCGGTTGCGCATGTGCTTGATGACGGTGGCGTTCTTGCCCTGCAAGCCCTTGAGCTCCATCATCTGCTCGGTCAGGTCGCGCTTTCGGATGTTGATCACGCGGCCGCTCTCGGCACGCAGATCCACAATATTGCTGGCCATGGCGGCGCCCAAAATCTTCTGGCGCTTGCCCATCATGCCGCGACCCAGCACATCTTCCAGCACGGGCAGGCAGCTGCGCTTGAGCAATTCGTCGTCTTCGGTGACCTTGGCCACCAGGCCCTTCTGGGCGGATACGGCAATCACCTTGTCCTTGGGCAGGCCCAGGATGTCGGCGGTGCTGGCCTTCTGACGCTCAATCTGGGTCTGGATCTGCGCAGGCGTGCTCAGCGCATCCCACAGCGTGTCGATCTTGTTGAGCACCACCAGGCGTGCATCGGGGTCGGTGGACTCGGTGATCAGGTGTTCGCGCCAGATCGACAGGTCGGACTTGGTCACACCCGTGTCAGCGCCCAGCATGAACACCACCGCATGCGCCTGCGGAATCAGGCTCACGGTCAGCTCGGGTTCGGCACCAATGGCGTTGAGCCCCGGCGTATCCAGAATCACCAAGCCCTGCTTGAGCAGCGGGTGGGCGATGTTGATGAGGGCATGGCGCCACTTGGGCACTTCGACCATGCCCTGCGCGTCGACCATGGGGTTGTCTTCAGGCGCCTGGTTGTGCCAGAAGCCCAGGGCGCGGGCTTCGTCCTGCGTCACCTTGCGTGTCTCGGCCACCTTCTCCAGCGCCTTGGCCAGCTGCTGGGGGTTGTTCACATCCAGGTCGATGCGGATCCATTTCTCGGGCGCCATGCGCCATTCCATCAGCGCTTGCGGCTGCAAGCGGGTTTCGATCGGCAGCAGGCGCAGGCAGGGCGGCACATCGGCGTCGTAGCCCATCTCGGTCGGGCACATGGTGGTGCGGCCCGCACTGGCCGGCATGATGCGCCGGCCATACCCTGCGAAGAACAGGGCGTTGATCATCTCGGACTTGCCACGCGAGAACTCAGCCACAAAGGCGACCATCACCTTGTCGGAGCGGACCTGGCCTTCCAGGCGGCGCAGGCGCTCTTCCACTCCGGCGTCCAGCAGGTCGTGGTCTTTCATCCACTCGCCCAGCAGCTTCAGGCGCAGCGCAAACTCGCGCCGCCACGTACCGTGCTGGTCAAACTGTTCGTTAAATGAAGTAGCCAAGAATCCCCCGTGCAATCATTCAATATAGCACCGCCCCCCTGCGCACCCGCTCAGGGTTTCTGGCAAGTGGGACAGAAAAACGTGGAGCGCTGCCCCTGCCGTATGCCCCGTATCAGCCCGCCGCAAACCCGGCATGGCTCGCCCTCGCGGCCATACACCATGGCCTCCAGCTGAAAGTACCCGCTTTCCCCTTTGGCATTGGAAAAGTCCCGCAGGGTACTGCCGCCCTTTTGGACGGCACGCGCCAACACATCGCGGATCGCCCCGTGCAGCCGCGCCAAACGGGGCTTGCTAACCTTGTTGGACGCCGTCGTCGGGCGTATGCCCGCCAGGAACAGTGCTTCCGACGCGTAGATATTGCCCACACCCACCACCACCTCGCCCGCCAGCAGCACCTGCTTGATAGGCCCTTTGCGCTGCGCCATGGCCAGCTGGAAGGCTGGCAAATCAAAGCCATCTCCCAGCGGCTCCACGCCTAGATGCGCCAGCAGTTTCTGTGCCACGGGGTCGGCCTCGCTGGCAGCGAACACCACGGCGCCAAAACGGCGCGGGTCGTTCAGGCGAAGCGTCCCGCGCGTCGTCACCAAGTCAAAGTGGTCGTGCGTGCCGGGCGGCGGCATGCGGCCGCCAAAGGCCACGCTGCCCGACATGCCCAGGTGCACCAGCAATAGGCCCGGGTCCATGTCGAGCAAGAGGTATTTGCCGCGACGGCGCACCTGCTGCACCTGCCGCCCCACCAGTTGGTCCGGGGCGCAACCCAGCGGCCAGCGCAGCGGCTTGCCCAGATGCACGGCCTGCACCTGGCCGCCGGAGATCCGGTCCGCAAAGCTCAAACGGGTGACTTCAACTTCGGGCAATTCCGGCATGGGACCTTCTGGCAATTCGGGTTGGATTATTATGGTCCGATGAACCGATCCAAGCACCTCGTTTCCCTCAGCATTCTGGCGGCCTGTTTGGGTCTCGGGCCACTGGCCCACGCGCAGGACACCGAGGGCGGCCCGGTACAAAACTCGGAACTCAACAGCGAGCTCTTTTACCAATTGTTACTAGGGGAGCTCAGCGCCACCAACGGCGACCCGGCCACCGCCTATGTGCGCATGCTGGATGCCGCACGCAAAACAGGCTCAGAAAAGCTGTTTGAACGCGTCGTGGAACTGGCCCTGCGCGCCCGCAGCGCCGACGCGGCGCTGGACGCAGCCCGCGCCTGGCAGCGGAGCGTGCCCAGCTCTAGGGAAGCCAACCGCTATGTGCTGCAAATCCTGATCGGCCTGAACCGGGTCAGCGACACGCTGGACCCGCTCAAGCGTGAACTCGCTGGCGTCACCGGCAAGGAGCGCATCGCCACCATCAGCCTGCTGCCGCGCTACTTTGCCCGCGTCACCGACAAGGCCCTGGCCGCCCAGCAGGTGGAGCTGGCCCTGGCACCTGATCTGGGCAACGCGCTCACCGGCCCCGCCGCGTGGTCTGCCGTGGGCATGTTGCGCCTGGGCAGCGGCAATGCGGACAGCGCCCTGGAAGCCGCACGCCGTGGCGCGGCGCTGGACCCGCAGGCCGACGAAGTGGCCATCCTCGCGCTCAACCTGATGGAAGCCAAAGGCGCTCAGGTCGAGCCATTGCTGCTGAAGTACCTGAACGGTAAACCCATGCCCGAGCTGCGCATGGCCTACGCCCGCCGACTGATCGACGGCACCCGCTACGCCGAAGCGCTGGCGCAAATGCGCACGCTGACGCAGCAGGCTCCAGCCTTTGCCGACGGCTGGCTGATCAAGGGCTCGCTGGAGTTCCAGGAGAAAAAGCTGGCCGAGGCCGAGGCCTCGCTCAAGCAATACCTGCAACTCGCAGCCCCCCAAGAGAACGCTACCGACGAAACAGAACCCGGCCGCGGTCTGGTACAGGCCTTGCTGCTGCTGTCGCAGATTGCAGAACAGACCCAGCGCCCGGACGAAGCCGGCGCCTACCTGGCCCGCATCCACAGCCCGCAGGATGCGCTGCGCGTGCAGTCCCGCCGTGCCACCCTGCTGGCGCGCCAGGGCAAGATGGACGAGGCCCGTGCCCTGATCCGCGCCACCCCCGAAACCCAGGCCGATGACGCGCGCGCCAAGGTCAGCACCGAAGCCCAGTTGCTGCGTGACTTCAAGCAGTACCAGGCCGCCTACACCCTGCTGCAGGAGAACGCCAAGCGCTTCCCCAAGGACATGGGCATCACCTATGACCTCGCCATGCTGGCCGAGAAGCTGGGCAAGCTCGGTGAAATGGAGCAGCTGCTGCGCAAGGTGATTGCCGAGCAGCCCGACTACCACCATGCCTACAACGCGCTGGGCTACTCGCTGGCCGATCGCAATATGCGCCTGCCCGAGGCCCGCCAACTCATTACCAAGGCCCTGGAGTTCGCGCCCAACGACCCCTTCATTGTCGACAGCATGGCCTGGGTGGAATACCGCAGCGGCAACCTGCAGGAAGCTCGCCGCCTGCTGGAACAGGCCTACGCCAACCGCCAAGACGCCGAAATCGCTGCCCACCTGGGCGAAGTGCTCTGGAAGCTGGGCCAGCGCGACCAGGCCACCATGCTGTGGCGCAAGGCCCTGAGCGAAGACAAGGACAACGACACCCTGCAGGAAACCGTGCGCCGCCTGGGCGCGGCCCTGTAATGCAGCGTCTGGTCACCGCCGGCCTGCGTGCCGGTCTTCTGCTTGCTACACTTTTGCTAGCTGCTTGCGCAACATCCATGGGGGCTAGAGGCACAAATGATGCCGAAAATCACTGGCAAGGCCGCATCGCCATCAAGGTACTCGCTACGCCGCCCCAGAGCTTTGCCTCCAGCTTTGAACTGGACGGCCAGGGCGACGCGGGCCGCCTGACCCTGCTGTCCCCGCTGGGCACCACCGTGGCGCAGATGCAATGGGCCCCTGGCCTGGCCCAGCTGCGCCAGGGCAGCGAGGTGCGCGACTTTGCCTCCCTGGACGATCTGGCCCTGCAGGCCACGGGCACCGCCTTGCCAGTGGCCGCGCTGTTTGACTGGCTGCACGGCACCCCCACCCCCGCCCTAGGCTGGGACGTGGAGCTGAAGCAATTGCCCGAAGGCCGCCTGCAGGCGCGCCGCCAGGCCGACACCGCCCCGGCCGTCGAGCTGCGCATCCTGCTGGAACGCTGAACCCCGCGGGGCAGCCCCGATAATCCGGGCCATGCAGTCGCTTTACGACATTCCCGCCCCCGCCAAACTCAATCTGTTCTTGCACATCACAGGGCGGCGCGCCGATGGCTACCACCTGCTGCAATCAGTCTTCATGCTGATCGACTGGTGCGACACCCTGCACTTCTCGCTGCGCCACGACGGGCAAATCTCCCGCGAAGACCTGAACATGCCCCTGCCGGCCGAAGACCTCACGGTCCGTGCGGCGCGAGCCCTGCAACAGGCCACAGGCTGCGCCTTGGGCGCACATATCGGTGTGCTCAAATCTGTGCCCGCACAAGCAGGCATGGGCGGTGGTTCTTCGGATGCGGCCTCCACACTATTGGCACTCAACCGCCTCTGGAAGACCGGGCTCACCGTGCAACAGCTCTCCGCCATCGGCCTGACCTTGGGCGCCGATGTTCCTTTCTTTCTCAGTGGACGGCATGGCTGGGTCGAGGGCATTGGCGAAAAAATCAGCCCCATCGATCTGCCTGCAGCACGCTGGGTCGTGGTCAAACCCGACGCCGGCCTGGACACAAAATTGATTTTTTCTGATCCCGAGTTGAAACGCGACTCAGAGTGCGCTACAATCTATGGCTTCGCTGCAGATACTTTCGGCAAACCTTGGCGGTACGGCCGAAACGACTTGCAAGCTGTCGCCCAGAAGCTCTGCCCTGGTGTGAATCAAGCGCTGCAATGGCTTGATGACAAGGGATTGGAAGGACGGATGACAGGCTCTGGAAGTGCGGTTTTTGCGCACTTGCAGCACGACATCGATGTGGGAAATGTGCCAAGCGCATTTCAAGTCAAGTTGTGCAGCGGTTTGGAAGTTCATCCTTTGTTGGGGTGGGCAACCAGCGACAGCCAAATGAAGGTTTAGCGGTGGGCAGCACGTTGTGCTGTCAACCTGTGTAGGGGAGTCGCCAAGTTGGTTAAGGCACTGGATTTTGATTCCAGCATGCGAAGGTTCGAATCCTTCTTCCCCTGCCAAATTGCTGTTCGGGCCGGTCCCGCTTCAGCATGCGCATAGTGACGACGTAAACCCAAATTCTCTTCGCTGGATTCCACATGCAGGCTTTCACCCCCCCTGATTTCATGGTTTTCACTGGCAATGCCAATCCTGGCATGGCCGCCGACATCGCCAAGCACTTGGGCATTTCCCTCGGCGCGGCGGCAGTCGGGCGCTTCTCGGATGGTGAAGTCACGGTCGAGATCAACCAGAACGTGCGTGCACGTGATGTGTTTGTGGTGCAGAGCACTTGTGCGCCCACCAATGACAACCTGATGGAACTGCTGATCATGGTCGACGCCCTCAAGCGCGCCTCGGCCGAACGCATCAGCGCCGTCATCCCCTATTTCGGCTACGCCCGCCAGGACCGTCGCCCGCGTTCCACCCGCGTGCCCATCACCGCCAAGGTGGTAGCCAACATGCTGCAGACCGCTGGTGTGTCCCGCGTGCTGACCATGGACCTGCACGCGGACCAGATCCAGGGCTTCTTCGACATTCCGGTGGACAACATTTATGCGTCCCCCGTACTGCTAGGCGATCTGCGCCAGAAGAATTACGAAGACCTGATCGTCGTGTCGCCCGACGTCGGCGGTGTGGTGCGTGCCCGTGCGCTGGCCAAGCAACTCGGTTGCGACCTGGCCATCATCGACAAGCGCCGTCCCAAGGCCAATGTGTCCGAAGTGATGCACGTCATCGGTGAAATCGAAGGCCGCAACTGCGTGATCATGGACGACATGATCGACACCGCCGGCACACTGGTAAAAGCTGCCGAGGTATTGAAGGCCCGTGGCGCCAAGAAGGTGTATGCCTATTGCACGCACCCCATCTTCTCGGGCCCGGCCATTGAGCGTATTGCTGGTGGCGATGCGCTGGACGAAGTGGTGGTGACCAACACCATCCCGCTGAGCGCTGCGGCTGCCCAATGCACCAAGATTCGCCAACTCACCGTGGCACCGCTGATCGCCGACACGATCCAGCGCATTGCCAAGGGTGAGTCGGTCATGAGTTTGTTCTCGGATCAAATCTGATCGGGGCAAAAAGCCGACGCCAACGACCACGGGGTTGACTGGCGTCTTTTAAAACCGGAGTCACACTGGTCGCGGTGGACTCTTACTGGAGTGAGTTATGAAATTTGTCGCTTTTGAGCGCGCTAAGCAGGGCACGGGTGCGAGCCGCCGTCTCCGCGTTACCGGCCGTACCCCCGGCATCGTTTATGGTGGTTCTTCCGAACCCGCACTGGTTGAGCTGGACCACAATGCACTGTGGCACGCCCTGAAGAAGGAAGCCTTCCACTCGTCCATCCTGGACATGGAACTGGCCGGCAAGGAAAGCAAGGTTCTGCTGCGCAACGTGCAAATGCACCCCTACAAGCAACTGGTGCTGCACATCGACTTCCAACGCGTGGAAGCCAACACCCGCCTGAGCATGAAGGTCCCCCTGCACTTCAGCGGTGAAGAGAACTCTCCCGCCGTGAAGGCCGACGCCTGCCTGGTGAACCACGTGATCACCGAACTGGAAGTGGCCTGCCTGCCCGCCGACCTGCCCGAGTTCATCAATGTGGACCTGTCCGGTCTGGTCAAGGGCAAGTCCCTGCACCTGGCTGACCTGGCTCTGCCCAAGGGTGTGACTGCCGTGACCCATGGCAAGCCCAACCCCGTGATCGTGGCCGTGGTGGCCCCGGTGGTGGAAGAAATCGTGGCGGCTCCCGCTGCGCCCGCTGCTGACGCCAAGGGCAAAGGCAAGGGCAAGAAGTAATTCTTCCCTGCGCTGACGCACACACAAGGGCCCACTTCGGTGGGCCCTTGTCGTTTCTGCGGCGCTTTTTTGTACGCGATAATTTTCCCGATGATCAAACTGTTTGTTGGCCTGGGCAACCCGGGCCCCGAGTACGAGGCCACCCGCCACAACGCGGGTTTCTGGTGGGTCGATGCCCTGGCGCGTGAGCTCAAGGTAAACCTCGCCATGGATCGCAGTTACCACGGCCTCATGGCGCGCACCACGGCGCAGGGCCAGACCGTCTGGCTGCTGGAGCCACAGACCTTCATGAACGTATCCGGCAAGTCGGTCGGTGCGCTGGCGCGTTTCTTCAAGATCCAGCCCCAGGAAATTCTGGTGGCCCATGACGAGCTCGACATAGTTCCCGGCGAGGTGAAGCTCAAGTTTGGTGGCGGCCATGCCGGCCACAACGGTCTGCGCGACATCCACGCCCAGCTGGGCAGCGGGGATTACTGGCGCCTGCGCCTGGGCGTGGGCCACCCGGGCGTGAAATCCGAAGTGGCGAACTGGGTGCTCAAGAAACCATCGTCGGACCACCGCATCGCCATTGACCAGTGCATAGACCGCTCGCTCAAAGCCCTGCCCCACCTGCTGGCTGGTGAGATGGACAAGGCCACCATGCTGGTCCACACTAGCAAGCCGCCGCGTCCCAAGCCCCCTCGCCCCGCCCCGGCGCCCGATGCCGGCCCAGCACCTGTACTGCCAACGGAATAAGCCATGCCCCTGCCCAGCCGGAATGCTCTCATTTTCATAGCTGCTTGCGCACTATCTACGGGGGCTAGCGCCCAAAAAATCTATAAATGCGGAGCCAGCTATAGCCAGGTGCCCTGCCCGGACGGCGTGTCCATCCAAGCGGACGACGCACGTACCCCAGCCCAGAAGGCAGCCGCTGACAAGGTGGCGCGCGAAGAAGCCACCCAGGCCCGGCAGCTGGAAAAAGCACGGCTGAAAGACGAGGCCCAGGCAGAGGCATCCAGCAAAGCGGCCAAGCCGCAAACCAAGGCAGAGAAGGCGTCCAAGAAAGAGGACGCGGCTGCCAAAAAGAAGAAGGGCAAGGAGCCTGAGTACTTCACCGCCAAAAACACGGCGGAGCCGAAGAAGAAGTAAGGCGCGGTAGCCAGCTCAGACTGTGGTCTGGGGCTGAACTGGCGCCGGATCGGCAGGGCCTTGCGCCTGCAGGCGGCGGTATTTCTGGAACAGGGTTTCGCGGTCTTCCACAAACTCCGGGTTCACCGGAATGCAGGCCACGGGGCAAACCTGCACGCACTGCGGCTCGTCAAAGTGGCCCACACATTCCGTGCACTTGTGCGGGTCGATCTCGTAGATCTTCTCGCCCATGTAAATCGCCTCGTTCGGGCACTCGGGCTCGCACACATCACAGTTGATGCATTCGTCGGTAATCAGCAGTGCCACGGCAATTCACGCTCCATGGCCGCAATTATCGCCGCAGGGTCAGGATACCTCTTCGTCCTGTGGGGGTTTGACGATGACTACAGGCACTGCACTGGCGTGCAGCACCTCGTTGGAGACCGAGCCCAGCATCGCGCTGCGCAGGGTGCTGGTGCCTCGCGCACCCATCACCACCATCTCGCAACCAAAGCGCTCACAGATGTCGATCAGCGTGTGGGCCGGGTCGCCCTTGGCCACCTCGCACTCGTAGTCCACGCCTGCTGCATCCAGCAGCTTGCGCGCGGGCTCCAGCGCGTCCAGACCGGCTTCGGCGCTCACGTTGTCGATGACCTCCGGGTCGTGGGCCACCAGCATCTCGTAGAGGCTGGCGGGCTCCTGCACATTGGCCAGCACGACCGTCAGGTGCAGGCCCTGCTGGCGCATGCGCAGGGCCACACGCACGGCCTCCATGGACAACTCCGAACCATCCACTGGCAACAGAACTTTCATGGCGACCTCCTTGGGGTGTCAGGTGGCTAATTTGTCCATCAGGCGGGCATGGACCACGGGCGCCACGAACTGGGCAACATCTCCCTTGAGCGTGGCGATCTCGCGTACCAGCGTACTCGAGATGAACTGATAACGCGAATCCGGCGTGAGGATGACCGTCTCCACGTCGGGGGCGAGTGCCCGGTTCATGCCGGCGAGCTGGGCTTCGTAGTCAAAGTCGGTAACCGAACGTACGCCACGCACCATGGCGCGCGCGCCACGTGCCACGGCAAAGTCGCGCACCAGCCCGGTAAAGCTCTCCACCTGCACATTGGGGAGCGGCGCAAACACCTCACGCACCAACGCCAGGCGTTCGTCCAGGGTGAACAGGGTCTTCTTGTGGTGGGCGACGGCCACTGCCACGATGACGGTGCCAAACAGGCCAGCCGATCGGCGGATCAGGTCCTGGTGGCCGAGGGTGATGGGGTCGAAAGTGCCGGGGAACACGGCGATCACGGGGTGGGACATGGGCGCTCCAGACAGGAATGCGGAAATTATGCGGCGCTGTGCTTGAGCAGGTGGGCGTGTACCATGCCGGCCTTGAGATGCCGGTGCACGCTGAGGCCCACCGCAGTCAACAGCGCGTCGGTGTAGGCCGTGGGCGCTTCCAGGTAGACCCAGCCATCCGGGGCCAGGGCACGGGCGCAGGCGCCGAGCGCGGGTTCAAACAGCGGCGCGTCGAACGGCGGGTCGATGAAGATCACATCCAGGCTGGCAGGGGCGGCCTGGCGGATGGCCGACACCCCGTCACCGCGCACCACGTGCACGGCGGTGGCCTGCAGCTGCGCTTGTGTCTTCTTGAGCTGATCGACCAGCACGCCGTCCTGCTCCACCAGCAGCACTTCCTGGGCGCCGCGTGAGGCGGCCTCAAAGCCCAGGGCACCGGTACCGGCAAAGGCGTCCAGGCAGCGCAGGCCTGACAAGTCCTGGCCCAGCCAGTTGAAGACGGTTTCGCGCACGCGATCGGGCGTGGGACGCAGGCCGGGCTTGTCGGCCACCTTGAGCTTGGTGCGCTTCCACTGCCCGCCAATGATGCGAATCTCGTGGCTTTGGGCGGAACGGGGACGGGGCGCGCGGGCTGCGGCGCCGGAAGACGGGACTTTGGCTTTCATGCAAGCAGCTTACCGCATGGGCTGTGGCTTGGCGGAGCGACATGTTTGGTAACAAATTACCTAGTACAAACCCTAGATAGCCACCGCAGAATGGACAGCAGATGAAGTCTTTGCTTACCCATTTCCAATTGGAGGCATTGGCCTTGCTGGCCGCCGCGGCGTGCTTGGCCGTGTCTCCTTACCTGGCGCTGCTGCCCCTGGCGCTGGCGCTGGTTCACCTGGGCCTGCGGCTGCGCAAGGCGCTACGCCAGCAAGCAGCTTTGCAGCGCGAAATCGCCACCCTGGAACGCAATACCCAGCAGCTCAAGGGCCAGGCCTTCACGGACAGCCTGACCGGTCTGGCCAACCGCCTGCTGCTGGCCGACCGCTTTCAGCTCACGCTGGAGCGGTCCAAACGTAAAAAAGTGCCGTTTGCCTTGCTGATGGTGGATCTCGACGGCTTCAAGACCATCAACGACACCTATGGCCACGCTGCCGGTGACATGGTGCTGCGCGCAGTGGCATTGCGCCTTCTGAGCACGGTGCGCGCCTCGGACACCGTGGCGCGCATTGGGGGCGACGAATTCGTGTTGCTCATCGAGTCCTTTGAAGACCCCGACGAACTGGTCCACGTCGGCCGCAAGCTGATTGCAGCGGTGTCCGAACCCATCGAACTACCGGGCTCAGGCCGTGTCAGCGTGGGCGCCAGTGTGGGCTTTGGCCTCTTCCCCCGCCACGGCACCGACCTGGATGAACTCCTGGACACGGCCGACCGTGGCATGTACGACTGCAAGGCCTCCGGCCTGATGGAGCTGCATTAGAGTTCGCTGCCCCCACGCTCCACCGCTGCGCGGGTCGCTGCCCCCCAAAGGGGGCTAATTTGCCTTGGGACGGCCCGGCGGCAAATAGCCCTTCATCCTCTTAGCCTAAGGCGCGCCTAGCACCACCGTGGCCATCTTCTGCGGCTGCAGCACGCGCGCAAAGGCGGTGCGCACCTCGGCCGCGCTGATCTTTTCCATGCGCTGCGTCCAGGTGTCCAGGTAGTCCAGCGGCAAGCCGTTCCACGCGATGTTGGCGACGTTGTCCAGCAGCTTGCGGTTGCTGTCCAGGCGAAGCGCAAAACCGCCCACCAAGTTGTCCTTGGCGGCGCGCAGCTCCTTCTCGGTCGGGCCCTCGGCCACAAACTTGGCCAGCACCTCGCGTACCAGACCCAGTGCCTGCTCGGTCTGGTCGGGGCGGGTCTGCAGGCCGATGCTGAAGGCGCCCGCATGCAGGCCGGGCGCGAAGCCGCTGTAGACGCTGTAGGTGAGGCCGCGCTTCTCGCGCACTTCTTCGGTCAGGCGCGAGGTAAAGCCCCCGCCACCCAGAATGTGGTTGCCCAGCAGCAGGGCAAAGAAGTCCGGGTCATTGCGCTTGTAGCCGGGTTGGCCCAGCAACACTTGCGCCTGGGCCGAGGCGAAGGGAATGCGCTTCTCGGACGCTGCCGCCAAGGGCTGCACCTCGGGCACCGTAGATTGCGGCGTGCAGGTGCTCGCCGACAGGCGGGCGAACAGCTGGGTCACCAGCGCATCGGCCTGGGCTCGCGTCAGCGCCCCCACGATGCTGACCTTGGCATCGCAGGCGCGCACGGCGCGGGTGTGCAGGCTGCGCATGTCGTCAGCGCTGATGCGCAACAAACCGGCTTCATTCATCTCCCAGCCGTAGGGGTGGTTGCCGTACACCGCCTGGCTGAAGGCGCGGCCGGCCAGCGTGGCGGGGCGGGTGTCAGCCTCTTTCAGGCTGGCAATGAGCTTGGGCCGGTCGCGCAGCCAGGGCGCTTCGGGGAAGGACGGCTCGCCGAGCTGGCGCGCAGCCAGCCGCACCGCCTTGTCCAGCAGGTCCGGGTAGGTCAGCGATCGCAGCGCAAAGCTCATACGGTCGGCACTGGCGCTGCCACCAAACGAGGCGCCCAGGTCGGCCCAGGCTTCGCCCAGCTGGTGCTCGTCCAGCGCAGGTTCGCTGCTGGTGGCGCGCACGCCATTGGAGGTGCCCGAGGCCGTGAGGCTGGCCAGACCGGGTTTGTCGGCGGGGTCGCGGCGGCTGCCGGCGTCCAGGTCAATTTGCACATCCACCATGGGAATGGCCGGGCTCTCCACCAGGTAGACGCGGGCGCCGTTGGGCTGCGTCCAGTGCTGGATGGGAATGCCCGCCCAGGCAGAGTTCATGTAAAAAAAGGCTGTAACCCCCGTAGATACTGCGCGAGCAGCTACTGATTTGATAGTGATCATGGTGCGTCTGAATGTCAGTGGCGGCTGCCGGCGGGTGCCTGGCGGGGCTTGCGGGTGGTGTCCACGGGCTGGGGCAGCAGCGTGGCCACGGTGAGTGCGTCATCGCCAAAGTACTTCGTGGCCACGGCCTGTACCTGGGCCGCCGTCACACCGCGCAGGCGCTGCAGCAGGCGTTCATCGCTGCCCAGCGGGTAGCCGCTGATCCAGTTCACGCCCAGGGCGCGGGCCTGGTTGAACACGCTGTCTTGCTTGTAGACCTCGCTGGCCACCCAGCGGTTCTTCACACGGGCCAGTTCGGCCTCGGTCACGCCGTCCTTCGCCACCAGGGCGATCTGCGCACGCAAGGCCAGCTCTACCTCTGCCGCGGTCTTGCCCGAGGCGGGCACGCCATAGAGCATGAAGAGCTGCGGCCCGCGGCCGCTGAGGCCGTAATAGGCGCCCACGTTGTCCGCCACCGAGTTGGCATCCAGCGTCAGCGCACGCGGCAGGCGTGCACCGTCGTAGCCATTGAGCACGGCCGACAGCACGGTCAGCGCCAGCGCGTCCTGCGCAGCCGGGCCCTCGTCGGCCAGTGCTGCGGGCGTCAGCGCCGGCACCTTGAAGGCCAGTGCCACGTAAGCCTGCTCGGCCTGGGCCTTGAAGTCCAGGCGGCGCATGCCGGCCTGCTCCGGCTCCTCGCGCGGCTTGCGCGGGGGCACGGCATGGACTGGCAGGCTGCCGTAGTACTTTTCGGCCAGGGCGCGCACATGTTCCACGTCCACATCACCGGCCACCACCACGGCGGCGTTGGCGGGCGTGTACCAGCGGCGGTAGAAGGCGCGCGCGTCCTCGGGCGTGAGGTTGTCCAGATCGCTCATCCAGCCCACCACGGGGCGGCGGTACGGGCTGGCCTGGTAGACCATGGCGTCCAGCGCCTCGTGCAGGCGGGCGTGGGGTTGGTCTTCGGTCCGCATGCGGCGCTCTTCTTTCACCACCTCCAGCTCCTTGGCAAACACCTCGTCACTCCAGGCGTTGTGGGCGAAGCGGTCAGACTCCAGGCGCATCACGTCTTCGAGCCGGTTCGACGGAATCTGCTGGTAATAGCCCGTGTAGTCCCGCGTGGTGAAAGCGTTTTCACGCCCGCCCAGCGCTGCCACCTGGCGCGAGAAGTCGCCAGCCTTCACGGTGGGCGTGCCCTTGAACATCATGTGCTCCAGCAAATGGGCCACCCCAGTGGTGCCATCCACCTCGTCCATGGAACCCACGCGCACCCACACCATTTGCACTGCCGTGGGCGCGCGCCGGTCAGGCTTCACGATCAGGGCCATGCCGTTTTTCAGCGTGAACTGCTGGGCCTGGGGAGGTGCAGCCGTCTGGGCGGCAGTGGGGAAAGACAGGGGGAGCAGCGCAAACGCCAGGGGCAAGCAGCGGGTCAGCGCGCGCCGCCCCAGCTGGTGGAATGGGTGTTTCATAGAATGCTGTGATTCTAAGAACGCCCTCCATGTTCAGTTTTTTCAAGAAAAAATTCTCGCCCTCCCCCGCACCGGCTCCCGCAGAGCCGGCCAGCCCCCCTGCCGCAGAGCCCATTGCCACGGAAGCACGGCCCGCAGCGGCAGTAGCCCCGGCGGCTCCGGCGGCCCCGCAATCCACTGGTTCGCTGATCGGCAGCGCGCTGGTCGCCCCGATCGAGATTCCAGTTGCCGCAGCCACCCCGCCCGAGCGCCAGAAGTGGCTGGACAAGCTCAAGGCCGGCCTGGGCAAGACCGCCAGCAGCATCTCGGGCGTGTTTGGCGGCAGCCAGATTGACGAGACGCTGTACGAAGACCTGGAAGGCGCCCTGCTCATGGCCGACACCGGCGTGTCGGCTACCCAGTTGCTGACCGACGCGCTGCGCAAGAAGGTCAAGGCCACGGGGGTGACCCACCCCACGGCGCTCAAGAACATCCTGATTGCCGAACTCACTGAACTGCTGCAGCCCCTGCAAAAGCCGCTGGTGATTGGCCAGCACACGCCCACCGTCATCATGGTGGCCGGCGTCAACGGCGCCGGCAAGACCACCAGCATCGGCAAGCTCACCAAGCATCTGGCCGACAGCGGCGCCAGCGTGCTGCTGGCTGCGGCCGATACCTTCCGCGCCGCCGCCCGCGAGCAGCTCACTGTCTGGGCGGATCGCAACACGGTGGAGATCGTCAGCCAGGAAGGTGGCGACCCCGCCGCCGTGAGCTATGACTCGGTCAGTGCCGGCAAGGCGCGCGGCAAGGACGTGGTGCTGATCGACACCGCAGGCCGCCTGCCCACGCAGCTGCACCTGATGGAAGAGCTCAAGAAGATCAAGCGCGTGATCGCCAAGGCCGAAGGCACTGCACCGCACGAAGTGTTGCTGGTCATCGACGGCAACACCGGCCAGAACGCCGTCGCCCAGGTCAAGGCCTTCGACGACGCGCTGGGCCTGACCGGCCTCATCGTCACCAAGCTCGACGGCACCGCCAAGGGCGGCGTCCTCGCCGCCATCGCGCGCGAACGCCCCATCCCCGTCTACTTCATCGGCGTGGGCGAAAAACTCGACGAACTGGAAACCTTCAACGCGCGGGAGTTTGCGCAGGCGCTGCTGGCCTGAGGCCACGATCCATTCATGCGGATTCACAGTGATGACTTCGGCTACACAGAAGTCATAGTATTTGGCTTGGCGTTCATAGGTTTCCTTGGATTGGCGGCATCTTGGAACTTCGACAGTTTCGTTCTCAATTTTTTAGTTCTTGTTTTCGCCGCGCTCTGCCTGCTCATTTTCCATGCGACCCACGTGGGGAAGAAGGCCTACATTCGCGTTGACGCCGCAAGCGGTTGCGTTCTTTCGCATAGGGTGAACCTACTGGGTAAAGAAATCATAGAGACATACAAGCTATCCGAATTTCACGGTGTAGTCTCTTTCTTGAATGCTACGAGCCCTAGTCCGGACACATGGGCAGGGACCCAATACAACTGCGTGGAACTCATTGCCAAGCAAAAAGGGAAGGGGCTTGTAGTTGCGCGCTTTAACCCCAACAGACTGGACAAAAAATTCCTCACGTCACCCACCTATGGTGAGTCGGACAAAGCCGTGGGGCTGAGACAGTTTTTCGTCGAGCAGTGCGCGATGACTGACCTCGGATTTGCGGGTCGACGAAGCTTCAGGGAACCCCTGAAACCCCAAGCAAGCGCCTCACACATTGAATAGTTCACTCTTTCCATGCTGATTCGACCTCTGACAAGCAGAACCAACACCATTGGCTTGGGCCTGGTTGTGTTGGTCTTGGTTGTTCCATTCAGCTTCATCAATGGCTTCGGCATTTTTGGGTCCCTGGGAGCCTTTGTTGTCTGGATGGTTGTTGCCTTGGCTGAAATGAGGGACAACAAGCGATACGTGGAAATTGACGCGCCAAACAACAGCATCGTTGTCCATGATCGGACATGGGCTTACCGAAAACGTGAACGCAAATATTCCCTGCAACAGTTCCGCTTTGTTATTTCGTACATCACACCCAGCAAAAATCCGATAAATCGTGTCGAACTGCTCACCCACGCAGGAGGCGAGGCGCTGTGGCTGGCAAGTTACCCGGTCCGGGCATCAGAAATGCGACGTGCCCAGTGGGCACTTCATCCTAAATGGCAGGAGTCGGCAGACGCCAGTCTTCTCAGGGCACAGCTGACGAACAGCCTCCATTTGGAAGACAAAGGATTTGTAGGTTCGCGGTGGCCTGGTGCACATGTCAGACATAACGAGCCATGAGCACCTGGATCAAACCCTCATCACTGCTGCGAATGACCTTATTCATTCTGGTGGTCGTACCACTTGGTGCGTGGTTTCTCGTCAAACCAGTGCGCGTCGTAATGCCCGAATGGGCTGGGGTTGTCTGTCCCTCTGCTCAAGTATGCGTAGAAGACCTGCAACAGCTCCCTGCTGCACAGGCTTTGCACGCTGAAGCGCAACAGTTTGTGGCCCAGCGACTGGGACCACTGGATGCCAGCCCCCGGGTCATTTTCTGCATTACCGACGCATGCGCAAATGGTTTTGGCTTGGGCGCGCGCTCCGCCGTCACGGTGGCCTCCGCAGGAACGGTCATCGGCCCGCGCGCCTGGAAACCCCACTACGTCCGCCACGAAATGATTCATGTGTTGCAGGCCCAACGTCTGGGTACGTTGCCGCTATTACTTAAACCCGCATGGTTCAAGGAAGGCATGGCCTATGGTCTGAGCGAAGACCCGCGCGCGCCCTTGAACCAGCCCTTCGAAGGATGGCGAGCCCAGTTTCGAAGCTGGTACGCCAAACTCCCGCCGGAGCAACTCTGGACCGAAGCCGCCAAACTGTGACAGCCCACCGTACAGCCGACGCATAAAACCGTCGGGCACGTTGCAAAGCAACATTAAGGGCGCATGGGCCACAATGGTGTCCATGTCTGACACCGCCCCCCTTCAGGAGACGCCGGCGCCGTCGGCGCGTTTTATCCGACGCCGCCACGCCACCGCGCTCGCGCTGGTGGTGGGCCTGTTTGTGCTGGCCCTGCTGGCCTATGGCTGGAGCGTATATGCCCGCCAGCGCGCCACGCTGTGGTGGACGCTGAGCAACCAGGGGGAGCAGGTGCAACTGGCGCTGAACGATACGCTGGACGTGGCGCGCAGCCATGTGGCCGCCATGCGCCAGACCACCGAACGCAACCTGCGCCAGCCCCTGCTGGCCGACAACGCCTTGGTGGACCGTCTGGAGCGCCGCAACCTCGCGCCGCTGCGGGACGCCCCCTGGGACCGCCTGCCGCAGGACCTCGTAAAGGACGTGGGCGCCGTCCATGTGGACCCCAACGGCGATGCCATGGCCTACCGCCGCGGTGTGGAAGCACCGCTGGGCACACTGGCCCAGGTCAGTGCCTCGCACAGCCAGCACCAGCGCCTGCTGTCGAGCTATTTCTACGATGCACAAAAGCAGTGGCGCTGGGTCTACCCCGCCCAGTCCCGCGACGAATTGCTCAGCGCCACCGGCAAACCCGACATGGGTGCTGCACTGGCCGTGATGTGGGACGCAGGCGGCACCATGCCGCTGGACGCTGCAGGCCCCGCGCGCAACCCGCAAAAGGAACTGGTATGGACTGCCGCGCACACGGACCCGGTGAAGAAGGTGGGTGTGGTCTCGGTGCTGGCTCCGGTCTATGCCGGAGAACGCTACGCGGGCGTCATCGGCGCGGACCTGACGCTGGAGGCGCTGTACAACGTGCTGCTGCAGCGCAGTCTGCCAATGGGGCAGAGCTGGGTGGTCAATGGCCAGGGCCAGGTGCTCGCTACCAGCACGCCGCAGGGGATTGCACTCCCGACCGGCCCCTACAGCCCCGAAGCGGGCTGGCTGCGCTTTGCTCTGCGCGGTACGGACTGGAGCCTGCTGGTGCACGCTCCCGGCGGTGTGGTGATGCGCCAGACCTTGCTGAACATGGTGCCCATGCTGGTGACGGGTGCGGCGGGCGTGCTGGCCCTGCTGATTACGTGCCTGTGGCTGGCGCGGCAGTACACGTTCCCGGCCCTGCAACTGGCCGACTATGTGCAACAGACCGAAGGCCCCACCATCAAGCGCCCGCCGCCCGTGCCGGTGCTGTGGAAGCCCTGGTTTGACCGCGTGGCCAAGCTGGCGCTGCAGCGGCGTGACCAGGTGATGGCCGCCCACAACCGCAGCACCCAGCTGGAGAACCAGGCCCTGCAACATGCCAACGACATGCGCACCCAGGCGGCGGAGCACGAGACCCAGATGGCTGCTCGCGCGGGCGAGCTGCGCAGCGCCTACGCGCAGCTCAGTGCGGCGTTGGCAGACGCACAAGCAACCGGCAAGAAACCCGCACCGCCCCTGTTACCCGACTGAGGCATTGTCTGCGTGCGCCTCACGCACACCGTCTTCGCCCACAATAGCCACTACAAGAAAATCGGGAGACATGCCTTGAAGAAAGCTGCTTTCAGTGCGCTGGTGCTGGTGGCACTGGCCGCCGCGTACCTGCTGGCCTGGCCAGTGCCGATTGCCCCTGTGGCCTGGGACGCCCCCACCGCGCCGGGCTACAGCGGCCCCTTCGCCACCAACACCCGTCTGGCCCAGTTGCAGATGATTGACCTCAAGGGCGAGATCGGCCCCGAGCACATCCAGTTCGGCCCCGACGGCAAGCTCTACACCACGGTACTCAGCGGCAACATCCTGCGCATGAACGCCGATGGCGGCGAGCAACAAGTCTTTGCCAACACCGGCGGGCGCGTGCTGGGATTTGACTTTGACTCCAAGGGCAACCTCATCGCTGCGGATGCGATGAAAGGCCTTCTGTCCATCAGCCCCGAGGGCAAGGTGGCCGTGCTGGCAGACCACGTCAACAACGACCCCATCCGCTATGCCGACGCCGTGGTGGTGGCCAAGAGCGGCAAGATGTACCTGAGCGACGCATCGACCCGCTTCGCGCCCAAGGACTGGGGCGGCACCTTCGAAGCCAGCGTGCTCGACATCCTGGAGCAGGCCAGCACCGGCCGCATTCTCGAATTCGACCCCGCCAGCAAGACCACGCGCGTGGTCGCCAAGGGCATCAGCTTTGCCAACGGCGTAGCGCTGAGCCAGGACGGCCAAACCCTGTTTGTGAACGAGACCGGCAAGTACCGCGTCTGGAAAATCGCCGTCACCGCCAACAACCTGGACGTGCGCACCCTGGCGAGCCAGCCCAGCGCCCAGGCCAGCGTGCTGCTGGACAACCTGCCGGGCTACCCCGACAACCTCATGCGCGGGCTGGACGGCAAGATCTGGATGGGCCTGGTCAAGCCGCGCAACCCCACAGTGGACAAACTCGCCGCCAAGCCCTGGCTGCGCAGCCTCACGTTGCGCCTGCCGCGCGCGCTGTGGCCTATTCCCAAGACTTACGGCCACGTCGTCGCCTTCACCGAAGACGGCAAGATCGTTGCGGACCTGCAAGACCCCAGCGGCGCCTACCCCGAAACCACGGCCATTACTGAAACAAAAGACAGGCTCTACGTGCAGAGCCTGCATGCCCAGGGCCTGGGCTGGCTGGCCAAGTAACTATTGAAGGAGCTGGGCGGCGACAGGCGGCTCGCGCTTTGCTGTCACCGAGCTGCCGGCAGCCGCAGCCATGATGAGCACAATCGCCCCCCATTGCAGGGCCGTGAGCCTCTCATCCAGCATGAACAGGCCCAGCAGAGCCGCCACGGCAGGCTCCATGCTGGTCATGATGCCAAAAGCGCCCTGCGGCAGGCGCTTCAGGGCCACCATTTCCAGCGAAATCGGGATGGCGCTGGAGATGGCCGCGACCACCAGACCGATGAGCAAGGTGCGCGGCTCCAGCAGGGCCGCGCCCGCGTGCCAGATGCCAAAGGGCACCACGGTCAGCGCCGCCACGGCCAGCCCCAGCGCCACCGAATGGCCCGCATGCAGATGCCCCAAGCGTTTACCAAAGACGATGTAGGCCGCCCAGAAGGCCGCTGCCGTCAGGGCATACAACACACCAGTCACATCCAGCGCCTGCACATCTCCACCCAGCGGTAGCAGCAAGGCCAGTCCGGCCATGGCCAGCGCGAGCCAGACGAAGTCCACCGGCTTGCGCGAGCCGAACAAGGCCACGGCCAGCGGTCCCGAGAACTCGATGGCCACTGCAATGCCAAACGGAATGGTGCGCAGCGACATGTAGAACAACAGGTTCATCAAGCCCAGCGCCACGCCATAGCGCAACACCAACAGCCAATCGCCCCGCCCCAACGCCACCCGCCAGGGCCGCCAGATCAGCAGAAGCAGTAGCGCCGAAAAACCCACGCGCAAGGCGGTGGTCCCCAGCGATCCGACCACGGGAAACAACTGCTTGGCAATCGACGTACCCAAACCCAGCGCAGTGACGGAACCCAATACCGCCAGCAGCGGCACAACATGATGAAAACGATGTGAAGACATGCGCTGACGATAACCGCTCCCACAAGCGCTTTCAGTCGGGAACTCAGGTATAAACCCAGCTCCATTTCTGAACCCGCGCCCTACCATGACCGCCCTGCTCCCCCGCATCGAACTCGAATCCGCCCCCAACCCCACAGCCGCCGTCATCTGGATGCACGGGCTGGGCGCCAGCAGTGATGACTTTGCGGGGTTGGTGCCCGAACTGGATCTGGACGGCTGTCAACCAATCCGTTTTGTGTTTCCGCAGGCGCCCAGCATTCCCATCACCATCAACGGCGGCTACGTCATGCCCGGCTGGTACGACCTGTATGGCATGGACCTGGTGAGCCGGCAGGACGCGGCGGGCATCCAGCGCTCCGAGGCGCAAATCCGTGCGCTGGTAGACAACGAAGTGGCACGCGGCATTCCGTACGAGCGCATCGTGCTGGCCGGTTTCAGCCAGGGCTGCGCCATGGCCCTGCACACTGCGCTGCGCCTGCCGCACAAGATTGCGGGTGTGATGGCCCTGTCGGGTTACCTTCCGCTAGCCGACCGCTTTGCGGCGGAGCGCCACCCGGCCAATGCGACCACGCCCATCTACATGGCGCACGGCACGCAGGACCCGGTGGTCATCCTCAAGCGCGGTGAAGACTCGCGCGATGCCCTGGCCGCCCTGGGCCACACGGTGCAGTGGCATACCTACCCCATGCCGCACAGCGTGCACCCGCGCGAGGTGGCGGACATTGCGGCCTTCCTGAAACAAGTGCTGCCCGCGTGAGCCAGAGCGCTCGCCCCCTGGTGCTGGGCATTGACTTCGGTACCTCCAACTCCGCCTGCGCGCTGATTGACGCCAGCGGCGCCCTGCAAGTCATCCCGCTGGACGGCGCCCGCGCCGAAATGCCCACCGCCCTTTTCTTTGCCAGCGAGACCCATACCGTGCTGTACGGCAGCGAAGCCATGCAGGCCTACCTGGCCGGCACCGAGGGCCGGCTGCTGCGCTCGCTCAAGAGCCTGCTGGGCAGCCGGCTCATGGACGAGTACACCGCCGTGGGCGACAAGAGCATCCGCTTCTTTGACATCGTGGTGTTGTTCTTCAAGGAACTCAAACGCCGCTGCGAGACCCATGTGGGTCAACCCCTGACCCACGCCGTGCTGGGCCGGCCGGTGCACTTTGTGGACGACAGCGCCGAGCGCGACGCACTGGCGCAGGAGACGCTGGGCAAGGCGGCCATGGAGGCTGGCTTCACCCACATCGCCTACCAGATGGAGCCGATTGCTGCGGCGCTGGACTACGAGCAGCGCCTGCAGGCCGAGACCACGGCGCTGGTGGTGGACATTGGCGGCGGCACCTCGGACTTCACCGTCATCCGCCTCAACCCCGCGCGTGGCACGCAGGGCGACCGCAGCGCCGACATCCTGGCCACCACCGGCGTGCACATCGGCGGCACCGACTTTGACCGCCTGCTGGACTTGACTACCGTGATGCCGCACCTGGGCTACAAGCATGTGGGCGCCGGCGGGCGCATCGTGCCCAGCAGCGTGTTCTTTGACCTCAGCACCTGGCACCTGATTCACCAGGCCTACACGCGCAAGGCCCTGCACTTTGCCAAGGAGCTGTGGACGGACTACGCCGACCAGACCCTGCACCGCCGCCTGATGGAGGCACTGGAAGAGCAGCACGGCCACCGCATGCTGGCCAGCGTGGAGGCGGCCAAGATCGCCTGCTCCATCAGCGGCGACACGGCGGCGGTGGACCTGACCTTTCTGGACCGGCAACTGGCCGCCACCATCGATGCCGCGGGCATGGAGCTGGCGCTGCAAACGTCCATCGCCCAGGTGGTGCAGTGCGCGCAGGACTGCGTGGCTGCAGCGGGGCTGGCGCGCGTGGACGCGGTGTACCTCACCGGAGGCTCGTCCGCCCTGCGCACGCTGATTGCGGCGCTGCGCGACGCCATGCCGCAGGCCACGCTGGTGGAAGGCAACCGCTTTGGCGGGGTGGCCGCCGGCCTGGCTTGGGCGGGCGCAGTGCAGGTTTTTTAGGGTTGCCACCCATCTGCACCGGGAAACCCATGACACAACACCTTCAGACACTGAGTTTCGCGCAGGCCTGCGAGCGCCTGCAGTCCTTTCTCGCGCGGGACACCCGCACCATCCTGGGCATCATCGGGCCCCCGGGCGCGGGCAAGTCCACCCTGTCCACACGGCTGCAAGCCCTGCACCCCGCGCAGGCGCAGATCGTGCCCATGGACGGCTACCACCTGGCCAATGTAGAACTCGCGCGCTTGGGCCGCGCTGCCCGCAAGGGAGCTCCCGACACCTTTGACAGCCACGGCTACGTGTCGCTCCTGCAGCGCCTGCGCCAGCAGGCCGCAGACGAGATCGTCTACGCGCCCGAATTCCGCCGCGAGATCGAGGAGCCCATTGCCGGCGCCATTCCGATCTTCGCGCAGGCAAAGCTGCTGATTGCCGAGGGCAACTACCTCGCGCTGGACCAGGGCGGCTGGCGCCATGTGGCAGCGCTGCTGGACGAGATCTGGTACGTGCATGTGGACTCCACCGTGCGACATCAGCGCCTGGTAGCGCGGCACATGCAGTTCGGCCGCACACAACAGGCCGCAGAAGACTGGGTGCGCGACACCGATGAACCCAATGCCCGCCTCATCGAATCCACCCTGCCGCGTGTGCACTTCAAGGTGAGCGAGGCGTAAGCGGCGCGGCACGCGAAAAAACTATCAACCCGGCTCAGCCGCCACCAAACGCATTCAGCAACGCGGCGACAACGCAACAGGCTGCAAGGAACAGCCAGAGGTAGAACAGGTTGTTCGGCATGCCAATGCCGGCGCGCAGTGCCCATGTCCGCCGGTCGTACGAATCCGCCACCGAAGCGCCCTCGCGCGCATCCGTGCGTGCCCTGGCATCCGGCTCGTAAGACAAGTCACGCGACAGCTGCCCCAGGTTGTGGGCATCCATGGCGAGACAGGCAAAGACAAGCGCTGCAAACAGCAGCAGGAAAACAAACATGCGCTTCTACAGCGACGAGGACTGCAAGAGCCCGGAACAGGATGAATGGATGTTCATGAAGCGCGCCTCCCTATCTGCAACGAAGTTTTTCTCTTGTTATTTTTTCAGTATAGGGCCTTGCGCCATATGTACAAGCCCCCTGTGTGCTCCAAAAGCACTACAGCTGCCGCCCCGGCGCCTTGCACGGCACTAGGGCGGCAGCGCGATCAGGCCAGGTCGAAACGGTCCAGATTCATGACCTTGGTCCACGCCGCCACAAAGTCCTGCACGAACTTGGGACTGGCGTCGTCCGTGGCGTAGACCTCGGCCAGTGCCCGCAACTGCGAGTTGGAGCCGAAGACCAGATCCACCACGGTGGCCGTCCACTTCACGGCGCCTGTCTTGCGGTCACGGCCTTGGAGCACGCCTTCGGTGGCGGACTTGCTCCACTGTGTGCGCATGTCGAGCAGGTTGACGAAGAAGTCATTGCTCAGCACACCGGGGCGGCTGGTGAAGACACCGTGCGAGGCACCGTCCACGTTCGCGCCCAGCGCGCGCAGGCCGCCAACAAGCACCGTCATCTCGGGCGCACTCAGGGTCAGCAGTTGGGCCTTGTCCAGCAGCAATTCCGCCGCCACGCCTTCCAGGCCCTTGCGGGTGTAGTTACGGAAGCCATCGGCCTCAGGTTCCAGAACGGCGAAGGACTCCACATCGGTCTGGGCCTGGCTAGCGTCCATCCGGCCGGGCGTGAAGGGCACGCTCACGTTATGGCCCGCCTGTTGGGCTGCAGCTTCAACGGCGGCGCTGCCGGCCAGCACGATCAGGTCGGCCAAGGAGATTTGCTTGCCGCCACTTTGTGCGCCGTTGAAAGCCTTTTGAATGCCTTCAAGCTTGGCCAAAACCGTAGCCAGTTCATCCGGCTGGTTCACCGCCCAGTCTTTCTGCGGGGCCAGGCGGATACGGGCGCCGTTGGCACCGCCGCGCTTGTCGCTACCACGGAACGTGGCGGCGGAGGCCCAGGCTGTGCGCACCAGTTGCGCGGTGCTCAGGCCCGAGGCCAGCACCTGTGCCTTGAGCGCGGCCACGTCCTTGGCGTCCACCAGCGCGTGGTTCACGGCGGGGATGGGGTCTTGCCAGATCAAGTCTTCCTTGGGCACCAGCTTGCCCAGGTAGCGGGCACGCGGACCCAGGTCGCGGTGGGTGAGCTTGAACCAAGCGCGGGCAAAGGCATCGGCAAACTCGGCCGGATTATGGTGGAAGCGGCGCGAGATTTTTTCGTAGGCCGGGTCAAAGCGCAGCGAGAGGTCGGCCGTGGTCATCATGGGCGCGTGTTTCTTGCTGGGGTCATGCGCGTCGGGAATCATGTGCTCCGGCTTCACACTCTTGGCGATCCACTGGTGGGCGCCTGCGGGGCTCTTGGTGAGCTCCCATTCGTAACCGAACAGCATGTCAAAGTAGCCGTTGTCCCAGGTGGTGGGGTTGGGCTTCCAGGCGCCTTCGATGCCGCTGGTCGTGGTGTGCACGCCCTTGCCAGTGCCCAACTGGTTGATCCAGCCCAAGCCCTGTGCTTCGACGGGCGCGGCTTCGGGCTCAGGGCCCACCAGCTTGGGGTCTCCTGCGCCGTGCGCCTTGCCAAAGGTGTGGCCACCGGCCACCAGGGCCACGGTCTCTTCGTCGTTCATGGCCATGCGGGCAAAGGTTTCGCGTACATCGCGGCCGCTAGCTACCGGGTCTGGATTGCCATCCGGGCCTTCGGGGTTCACATAGATCAGGCCCATCTGCACGGCGGCCAGGGGTTTGTCGAGTTCGCGCTGGCCGCTGTAGCGGCTGTTGGGTTGGTCGCTGGTGGCGAGCCAGGCTTTTTCTGCACCCCAGTAGATGTCTTCTTCGGGCGCCCAGATGTCTTCGCGGCCGCCCGCAAAGCCAAAGGTCTTGAAGCCCATGGATTCGAGCGCCACGTTGCCGGCCAGGATAAACAGGTCGGCCCAGGAGAGCTTACGGCCGTACTTTTGCTTGATAGGCCAGAGCAGGCGGCGTGCCTTGTCGAGGTTGCCGTTGTCAGGCCAGCTGTTGAGCGGGGCGAAGCGCTGGTTGCCGGTGCCTGCGCCGCCGCGGCCGTCGGCCGTGCGGTAGGTGCCGGCGGAATGCCAGGCCATGCGGATCATGAGACCGCCGTAGTGGCCCCAGTCCGCGGGCCACCAGTCTTGCGAATCCGTCATCAGGGCAGTGAGGTCTTTGACCACAGCGTCCAGGTCCAGGGTCTTGAATTCCTCCGCGTAGTTGAAGCGCTCGCCCATGGGGTTGGAGGCCGGCGCGCGCTGGTGCAGGATGCCAAGTTTGAGCTGCTTGGGCCACCAGTCAGCGTTGGACGGTGAGGCCGCGATGGTGGCTTTGACGGCGGCGTGGGGGAAAGGGCACTTGGCTTCTTGGGACATGCAGGTCTCCTGGGGTTGGTAATCAGCGATGGAGGCCAGTCTAGAAGCCGCTCCTGCAAAAAACCAATTGGATTGCCCAATGCCAGCCATAGCCTATGAACCCGATGGACAGCCCCTATACACTGGCAGCACACCGGAGGACTTGCCCATGTTTCCCATTGACGTCGTGATGACCTATCTGGCCGCCTGCCTGCTGGTGGTGCTGGCGCCGGGGCCCGACAACATCCTGGCCATCGGCCGCGGCCTGAGCCAGGGGCGCATGGCCGCCCTGCTATCGGCGCTGGGCGCAGGCGTGGGCATCCTGTTCCACACTGTTACCGCCGCGCTGGGGCTGTCGGTCATCCTGCAAAGTTCAGCCGCAGCCTTCTGGGTCGTCAAGATGGTGGGCGCGATGTACCTGCTCTGGCTGGGCTACAAGGCGCTGCGCTCCCGGGACCTGATCACCTTCACGCCCGCGGCCCATCTGCCGCTGCACCGCATCTTCATCAGCGGCGCGCTCTCCAACATTCTCAACCCCAAGCCTGGCCTCTTCGTGCTGGCCTTTCTGCCGCAGTTTGTGGATGCGCACCGCGGCTCGGTGCCGGTGCAGATGCTGGTCTATGGCGCCATCTTCGCCGTGATGACGACCGTGCTGTTCACGCTGATGGGCAGCTTTGCGAATCGCCTGGCGGCCTGGCTGCAGGCCCGTCCGCGCGTGACCATGGGGCTGAACCTGGGTGCAGGGATGGCTTTCATTGCTTCCGGCCTTACCGTGCTCTCACTCAAATCGCGCGCAGCCTGAGAAGCTTTTTTCTGGGGAGAGCCCGGGGGCCGGACGTTCTGCTCCGTGTCCCCCGGCCTTCGGCCTCCTCCTTTACCTGCGCAGAACGCCCAGCCCCCAGGCTCTCAGGCGATTTGTGCTCGACACACTTCAATCAAGTCAGCTCCAGTCGGCCAAGCCCAGAATGCGCTCACCCAACGGGCTAAGCGTGGCCGTGGGGCAGTTCAGTTTTTCCCATTCGCGCGGATCCCCCGGGAAGGCGTACCCCTGCGGCGCGGTACGCTCGCGCCATGAGGCCACACGTGCCTCGCGCAGGGCAGTATTAGATTCATTGGCCGGCGTGAAGGCGATGTACTGCGCCATGCGCACGAGATGCTCGCTGCTGTTGGGGCGGATGCCGTGTGCCAGCAGGCTGTTAAAGATCAGCAGGTCTCCGGCCTGCATGGGGATGAACTGTACCGGCCAGGGCAGGCTGTCCACATCGGGGCGCCAGGGGTTACGGTCAGCCGGGGCCGTCTTGCGCCATTCGTTAAAGTGCTTGAACAACTCGGGAATGCACTGGAAGCCGCCACTCTCCGGGCTGGTGTCAGACAGGGCCAGCACGCCCTGCACGTTGACGGGCAACGGGTCCAGCGTGGTGTCGGCGTCCCAGTGGATGAAGCCGGTGAACTGGCGCGCGCCACGGTTGGGCGTGTTGAGGTTGGCGCGGTCGATGCTGACCCAGAGGTCTTCGCGGTCCCATATGTCCACAAAGGCGTCGTACACGCGCTGGGTCTGGCGGTTGTCCCACAGCAGCTGGTGCTGGTAGGTCTCCACCATGCCCGAGCCGTTGAGTTCCTTCATCTCGTGGCCGCGCAGCTCGGCGCGGTTCCAGGTCGTGGGGTCCTTGGGGTCCCAGTCCTGGAAGGCCCACAGGTGGTCCACTGTCTTTTGCACCTGCTCGGGGCTCACCGCCTGCTTCACCACCACGTAGCCATAGGTCTGCCAGTGCGCAAAGTCGGCTTCGGAGAGGACACGCAGCGGCAGCAGCTTGCGGATATCGCGCAGCTGCTCGTTGTGCGTGTAGGACAGTGTGGGGTTGCCGGGGCGCTGGTCTCCGTAGCGGTAGCGGTCGTTCATGAAAGTCTCCTGTTGTGGTTTGCGGTAGGGGAATTGTGGAAACCGCCCCCCTTTCGCAGTACCTTGGGACTGCTCCATACTGATACGATTCTGACTAATTTGAGTAACTTAATGTCATGAAACCGCAGTTCGAGCAGGTCACCATCCCGGCCGGCGCCTCCTGGCGCCTGCTCTGGCGCGAGCTGCCGGAACTGCCCTTTCTCTGGCACTACCACCCCGAGTTCGAGCTCACACTGACTCTGAACGCGCGCGGCCAGCGCTACGTAGGCGACAGCCTGGAGGACTTCGAGCCCGGTGACCTGGTGCTCACCGGCCCCAACCAGCCCCACACCTGGGCCGCGACCCAGCGCCCCGACGCGCGCCGCCCCATGCTGGCGGTGGTAATGTGGTTCAGCGCCGACTGGCTGCAACGCGCCGTGGACCAATGGCCCGAGCTGACCGGCCTGCAAACACTGACCGCGCAAGCCGGGCGCGGGCTCAAGTTCTCCGACGCGGCGCGCGACCTGGTGCAGCCCCACATCCTGGCGCTGCAGGCGCAAGACCCCGCCTTGCGGCTACCCGCGCTGCTGCAGATCCTGACCCTGCTGGCGCAGGACAGCGCAGCCCGCCCCCTGGCCACCCACGCTTACCTGCCCGCGGGCGACAAAGTGGGTGCGCGCATCGGCAAGATCCTGCACCGCCTGCACGAGGACGCCAGCGCCACCCTCAGCGCCCAGGCCCTGGCCGACGAGGTGGCCATGTCGGTCGGCGCCTTCCACCGTTTCTTCAAGCGCCACACCGGCATGACCGTGCTGGACTACATGGCCCAGCTGCGCATCGGCCAGGCCTGCCAGCTGCTCATCAGCACCGCCCAGCCCATACGCCTGATTGCTGCCGAGGCGGGCTACGGCACGCTGGCGCACTTCAACCGCCAGTTCCTGCAGCGCAAGGGCATGACACCGCGCGACTTCCGCGCCCGCTACCAGCAACAGGCACCTTCCTGAAACCCGCAACTTGCTATATCTTTCATAGCTGCTCGCGCATAATCGACGAGGGCTAGAACCAATTTTCAATCTCAAACCGATGCACCACGATCCACAGCACTGGCACGAAGTCCCCAACGCCCCTGCCCCGGGAGCGGTGCTGGGCGCACTGCATGCGCTAGTGGATGGCAGCGCGACCCTGGCGGAGCTGCCGGCGGTGGGTGCAGAGGCGGGCACGCTGCCGTTTCGCTATCTGCTGCTGCGCAGCGGTGCGCATGCCCAGGCCTTCGTCAATCGCTGCGCACACTTCGGCGTGCCGCTGGCAGCCCGGCAGGAATTGCTGATCTACCAGCCCCACGTCCGGATCACCTGCAACGTGCACTACGCGCACTACCGCTGGAGCGATGGCAGCTGCGTGAGCGGGGAATGCGATGGCGCCGGCCTGCTCCCTATCCCGGTGCAGATCGACGCGCAGGGGCGGATCGTGATCGCCCAATCCGGCTGACGGAGCCCAGCCCCAGCGTGCACGCCGGTTGTAAGAATTTGCGGCACCGCCCGACCGATAGGCAGCCCGCCAGGCGGCTGCCCCCTACCCCGGTACTCCTCCATGACAAGGTTTTGCTCTCCACTGTTTCTCGCGCACTTGGCGCAACGGGTATCCGTATCCGTACTGCTGTCCCTGGTCAGCGCGCTGGTCTTTGCCCAAGCGGGCATCCCGCCCTGGCAGAAAGGCGAAGTGCTCAAGCTGGACGCCGTGGACGCGGCCGACCGCCCGCTGGCAGTGGATCGACTGCAGGGGCAGGTGCTGGTGGTCTTTGTCTGGTCCACGGCCTGTGCCGTCTGCCGAGACAGCCTGCCGGAACTGCGCGCGAACGCGAATGGTTGGCAGAACAAACCCTTCGCCCTGCTGGCCGTGAATGCCGACGCCCGCGCCGGGGACTGGGCCCGGTACGAGGCCTTGGTGGCCAAGACCCTGATGCCCGCCAGGAACTGGCTATCGCTGCGGCTACGGGATGCACTACCTCTCGGCCAGCGCCTACCCTTGACCTTGCTGGTGGACAGAAACGGAAAAATCCTGCAGCGCTATGAGGGCCGGCTGGCACCGGAGGTATGGGACGGCGTGGCCGACACACTGCCCTGAGCCCTTAGGGAAAGTGCTGCCACGCTCGATTGTCAAGCCCGGCCCACTCATGAAACAATAGCAGCATGAACGCTCTGGCTGCGCATCTCAAGAACCATGGGGACCCGGCGCCCAGCGCCGAGGCCCGCGGTTACCAGCCGCGCCAGCTGGTGCTGCTGGGCGGCGGCATGGCCAATCTGCAGGTGCTGGCCAACCTGGCCGCCCACCCGCTGGCAGAGATGCGCATCATCCTCGTGGCGCCCCACCCGCGCAGCATCTACCCCAGCATGCTGCCCGGCTTTGTGGCTGGCCGCTACACGCTGGACGAATGCGCCATTCCGCTGGAGCCGCTGGTGCGACGCGCTGGCATCCGCTGGCTGCAGCGCAGCGTGCGCGCACTCAACGCCCAGACCCAGACCCTCCAGCTCGACGACGGCAGCACCCAGCACTACGACTGGTTGTCGGTGAACACCGGCCCGGTGCAAAACCGCGAACAGATCGAAGCCGACATCCCCGGTGCGCGCGAGCACGGCCTGTTCGTGCATCCGCTGGAAACCTTCGCCGCGCTGTGGCCGCGCGTGTGCGAGCTGGGCACCTCACGCGCGCTGCGTGTGGCCATCGTGGGTGCAGGCACCGCGGCCATGGAACTGGCCCTGGCCGTACGCCAGCGGCTGCCGCAAAGCGCCGTGACCCTGGTCGCCGGTCCGCTGGCGGATGGTGCTGCCACCCCCAGCCCCCTGCAGCAGCGCCTCATCGCCACCATGAAGGCCCAGCGCATCACGGTGCTCTACGACCACGCCATCGGCCTCAAGGCGGATGAGATCCAGCTGGGTTGCGGTGCCCGGCTGGCCTGCGACGTGCCGCTGCTGGCCATTGAGGGCCAGGTTCCGGCCTGGCAAGCCAGGAGCACGTTGGCCCTCACGCCCCAGGGCCAGATCGCCACCGACCACTACCAGCGCAGCACCAGCCACCCGCAGGTGTTTGCCGTGACCGACAACAGCATGGCGCTGGCCCGCAACCTGCCAGCCGCCACCACCGGCGGCCATCTGCACGCCAGCCGCAACGAGGCCCATGCCCTGCACCTGCTGTTTGGCGGGGCCAAGCAGGCCGTCGCTGGCTGGGGCACCTATTCGGCCCAGGGCCGGCCCATCACCTGGCTCAAGGAATGGGCAGACCGCCGCTTTGTGGCGCGGTACTTGCAAAGCACGCCCTGAGGGCCTAGACCCCGCCCAGTCCCGCCCGGGACTGGGGCGCCAACGGTGTTACAGCGTGGTAACCCGACGCCACCGGCCTTGAGCGACAATGTTTTTCGATATAAAACGATTCTGATCGGGAGGCTGGGTCGCGCGCCCGCACAACACACGATGACACCGTTCCAGCAGATCCACTACATCGTGCGCAGCGAACTGCGCACCTTTGTGCGCTACCCCAAGACGCTGGCCGCTGCGGCCGCAGTGGTGATGCTGCCTGCGCTTTATGCGCTGATCTACCTCTTCAGCGTCTGGGACCCCGCAGCCAACACGCAGTCGCTGTCCGTGGCCCTGGTCAACCTGGACGAAGGGGTGGAGTACCGGGACCATGTCTTCAACGTGGGCTGGCAAGTAGTCTCCAAGCTGCGCAGCAGCCACCGCTTTGGCTATGTAGATCTGTACGACGCCGAAGAGGCACGGCACAAGGTGCGCCAGGGCCAACTGGCCTTTGCGCTCATCATCCCCAAGGACTTCAGCTCCAACGCCATTCCGGGCGCCCACCCCGGCGGCGGCAAGCTGGTCATCTACAGCGCCGAGGGCAATAACTACGAAACCGCAGTGATCGCACGCCAGTTCGCCACCGAGCTGGGCCACGAAGTCAACGAGAGCCTCAACGAACGCCGCTGGACCCTGGTGCTCAGCACCGCCGCCGGCTCGCAGCAGAGCGTGGACCAACTGCGCGCGGGCGTGCACCAGCTGCGCATGGGGGCCGAGCAGCTCAAGAACGGCTCCGAACACGCGGCCAGCGCGGCCAAGGCCCTGTCCAACGGTGCCGGCCGCTTGCAGGGCGGCGTGGAGCAGCTCACCGACGGCATGCGCCAGCTGGGCGCCGGCTTGCGCACCATGGACGCACGGCGGCCACCCAACTCGGAACTCAATCGCCTCAAGAATGGAGCAGAAGCGCTGGCCGCAGGCCATGGCGAACTGGCGCGCGGCTTGGACGAGTTGCAAACCGGCTCGCAGAAGATCCGCGAAGCCGTCAACGGATTTCAGGAAGAAGCCAATGGCAGCCTGCTGGTGTCCACCCGCGTCAAGGACAACGCCAGCGAGCTGGCCCGGGGGGTAGGCCAGCTCGATGACGGCCTGCGCACCGCTAGCAGTGCGCAACGCCAACTGGCCGACGGGGCGGAGAAGGTCAGCGCCGGGGTTGGCACTCTGACTACTGGTGTGCGCGCCCTCACCGGCGGCATCCGCACCGCCGTGGGCAAGCTGCCGGAAGATAGCCAGCTCGAAGAACTCAACCGCGGCGCGCAGGCGCTGAGCAATGGCAACCAGGCGCTGAGCGATGGCCTGCAGAAAGTCCACCTCGGCTCCCAGACCCTGTCGGGCGGACTGGATCTGTTGGCCAATTCCCTGCCCACGGCGCTAGACACCCCCGGTGGCAGCGCCGCCGGCATGGCCAGCTCGGTGCAACCTGTCATGGAATTGAGTGCGCCGGTGTCCAACAGCGGCAGCGGCTTTGCCCCCAACATCCTGCCCGCCGCGCTGTGGCTGGGCGCGGGCATTGCGGCCTTCCTCATCCATGTGCGCACCCTGCCACGGCGCGCGCAGCACTTCTCTCGCCCGACCCAGTTCCTGGGCAAGATGGCCCTGCCGGCCGGTGTGGTGATCCTGCAGTCGCTGCTGCTGGGACTGGCCGTGCGGCAAGTGCTGACCATGCAGGTGGCCAACACCCCTGCCTTTATGCTGACGCTGATGGTGTCGGGCCTGAGCTTTCTGGCCATGGTGCTGATGCTGACCAAGGCGCTGGGCGATGCGGGCAAGGCCATGGCCATGGTGCTGCTGGCGGTGCAGCTGTCCTCGTCGGGCGGAGTGATGCCGGTGGAGCTGAGCGGGGGCCTGTTCACGCAGATCAGCCCCTGGCTGCCCATGACCTGGGTGGTGCGCGCAGTGAAGGCCAGCCTGTTTGGTGCCTTCGATGGGGAATGGATGCGGCCGCTGGCCTATGTGGCTGCAGCCGGCATGGCGGCCATGCTGGTTGCCATGCTGGTGGGGCGCTGGCGCTACGTCAAAGCCGCCGCCATGCGCCCTGCAATCGACCTGTAGTTATTCAACCTTGGCGCCCGAAGACTGGACGATGCCCTTCCACTTGGCGTAGTCCGCCTTGAGCAGATTGGAGAACTGGTCCACCTTCATGGCCACGGGTTCTGCGCCCTGGGCCTGGATGGCGGCCTTGATCTCGGGGTTGGCCAGCAGCTTGTTGATCTCGGTATTGAGCGTGGTGACCACGTTGGCGGGAGTGCCAGCCGGCGCGAACACACCGTACCAGGTACTCACATCAAAGTCCTTGTAGCCAGATTCCGCCACGGTGGGCACATCGGGCAGCGAGCTGCTGCGCACGGCCGATGTCACCGCCAAGGGGCGCAGCTTGCCGGCCTTGATCTGGGCCATGGCCGAGGGCACGGACGACACCAGCAAATCCACATTGCCCGCCAGCGCGTCCATCAGCGCAGGGTTGGAGCCCTTGTAAGGAATGTGGCGGATGTTGATGTTGGCGGCCTTCTCAAGCAGGTAGCCGGCCAAGTGGATGGTGGTGCCATTGCCGGGCGAACCGTAGGTGATGGCATCAGGCGCCGCCTTCGCAGCGGCCACCACATCGGCCAGAGTCTTGAACTTGGAGTTGACGCTGGTGGCAATCACCACCGGGGTGTAGGCCACGTGGGCCACCGCCACCAGGTCCTTGGTCGGATCCCAAGGCAGGTTGCCGTAGAGCCAGGGACCAACGACGAGGTTGTCCTTTTGGCCCATGACGATGTCGTAGCCCGTGGGCGCGGCCTTCACGGCTTCGGTGATGCCGATGGTGCCGCCGGCGCCGGCGCGGTTGTCGGGCACCACAGACCATTTGTCCACCTCGGTCAGCTTCTGGGCCACCAGGCGGGACAGGATGTCGGTACCGCCACCGGGCGGAAACGGAATGATCAGGCGGATGGATTTGTTGGGATAGGTGCCCTGCGCCTGGACCACGGGCAGGACGGCCAGCGCCAGACCGAGCGCGGCGGCGAGTTTCTTCAGCATCGACATAGACATTTCCAGAAGGTGAAACCACGCGGCCATGCACCGCGCATGGCCGCCAGATTGTGCCCCGGCCCCACGCACGCCGTGAGCGGGCAACTACCAAGCCCCGCCGCCAGCAAAGCCCTTGGCAAACGCCCGACAGGCGGCAGAAAAGCAACAAATTAGGGGGGTGGACCTAAGCGGCTTGAGTTGACCTAGGGTTTACCCTATACTGCAGTGCAACATCATCGTTTTCAGGAGAAGCCGCCATGAGTACCACCACACTGTCCAACGCCCCTTTTGCCCAAGATACACGCCACAACGTGGGTGCCGCAGTGCGTGCACTGGCGGTGTCGGCCAACAATCTGGCGGTTGCCCTGTGGAATAGCGCTTTCCAGAGCGCCCCTGTGGTAGCCAAGGAACTGACCGCCTTTGAAGAAGCGGCCAACCTGCGCGCCATGGCCGATGACGCCATGTCTGCCAAGGACGTGGGCTTTGCCAACGACCTGTACGCCATGGCCGATCGCGTGGAACGCGCCGCCCTGGCCGCACAAGCCCAATAAGTTAGCACACGCTCTCCCAAAAAAAACGCCGCCCTTGGGTGGCGTTTTGCATTTCCGGGGCTGGAGCTCAGCCCTTGTGGTTGCGCAGGTTGTGCTTCTTCTCGAACACTGCGACGCTCTGGCGGTCTTCCTTGCGCTGGATGCGGGCTTCCTGGTTCACATTGCGTTGCACATCCGCCTGCATGCGCTCAGTCCGAAGTCATTGGGTACCGGTAAAGCCCGGCGGGCTTGAATCCCACGTTTTTGGCCTTATGATTAGCACTCGATGGAGTTGAGTGCTAACAACACCCTCCACACGTACCTGTGCATGCACCCCTGAGGGTGTCTGCCTGTTCCCTTTGTTTGAAACCCAGGAGATTCCTCATGAAACTGCGCCCTCTGGCAGACCGCGTGATTGTTAAGCGCGTTGAAAACGAAACCCGCACCGCTTCCGGCATCTACATTCCTGATGCTGCCGCCGAGAAGCCTGACCAAGGTGAAGTTCTGGCTGTGGGCCCTGGCAAGACCAACGACAAGGGCGAAACCAAGGCCCTGACCGTGAAGGTCGGCGACCGCGTGCTGTTCGGCAAGTACTCTGGCCAGACCGTCAAGGTCGACGGCGACGAACTGCTGGTGATGAAGGAAGACGACCTGTTCGCAGTCGTTGTTTCCTGATCTGCAACACTATTAATTTCATAGCTGGCTGCGCAATATCCACGCGGTCCAGCACCTGATTTCACTTATTTAGGAGCCACACATGGCAGCAAAAGACGTAATTTTCGGCGGCGAAGCCCGCGCACGCATGGTTGAAGGCGTGAATGTTCTGGCCAACGCGGTCAAAGTGACCCTGGGCCCCAAGGGCCGCAATGTGGTGCTGGAACGCTCCTTCGGCGCCCCCACCGTGACCAAGGACGGTGTGTCCGTGGCCAAGGAAATCGAACTCAAGGACAAGCTGCAGAACATGGGCGCCCAGATGGTCAAGGAAGTCGCTTCCAAGACGTCTGACAACGCTGGTGACGGCACCACTACCGCTACCGTGCTGGCCCAGGCCATCGTGCGCGAAGGCATGAAGTACGTGGCCGCCGGCATGAACCCCATGGACCTGAAGCGCGGTATCGACAAGGCTGTGGAAGCCCTGATCGCCGAACTGAAGAAGGCCTCCAAGCCCACCACCACTTCCAAGGAAATCGCCCAAGTGGGTTCCATTTCCGCCAACTCTGACTCCTCCATTGGCGACATCATCGCCAACGCGATGGACAAGGTCGGCAAGGAAGGCGTGATCACTGTGGAAGACGGCAAGTCCCTGCAGAACGAACTAGATGTCGTCGAAGGCATGCAATTCGACCGCGGCTACCTGTCCCCCTACTTCATCAACAACCCCGAAAAGCAAGCTGCTTTGCTGGACAACCCCTTCGTTCTGCTGTTCGACAAGAAGATCAGCAACATCCGTGACCTGCTGCCTACCCTGGAGCAAGTCGCGAAGGCTGGCCGTCCCCTGCTGATCATTGCCGAAGACGTCGAAGGCGAAGCCCTGGCGACTCTGGTGGTGAACACCATCCGCGGCATCCTGAAGGTTGTTGCCGTGAAGGCCCCTGGCTTCGGCGACCGCCGCAAGGCCATGCTGGAAGACATCGCCATCCTGACTGGTGGTAAGGTCATCGCCGAAGAAGTCGGCCTGTCGCTGGAAAAGGTGACCCTGGCTGACCTGGGTTCTGCCAAGCGCATCGAAGTGGGCAAGGAAAACACCATCATCATCGACGGTGCTGGCGCTGCTGCCGACATCGAAGCCCGCGTGAAGCAAGTGCGCGTGCAAATCGAAGAAGCCACTTCTGACTACGACCGTGAAAAGCTGCAAGAGCGCGTGGCCAAGCTGGCTGGCGGTGTGGCCGTGATCAAGGTCGGCGCTGCCACCGAAGTCGAAATGAAGGAAAAGAAGGCCCGCGTCGAAGACGCCCTGCACGCTACCCGCGCTGCGGTGGAAGAAGGCATCGTGGCCGGTGGTGGCGTGGCTCTGCTGCGCGCCAAGCAAGCTGCTGGCGAAATCAAGGGCGCCAACGCTGACCAGGACGCCGGTATCAAGCTGGTACTCAAGGCCATCGAAGCGCCCCTGCGCGAAATCGTGTTCAACGCTGGTGGCGAAGCCTCCGTCGTGGTGAACCAAGTGCTGGGTGGCAAGGGCAACTACGGCTTCAACGCCGCCAACGACACCTATGGCGACATGATCGAAATGGGTATCCTGGACCCCACCAAGGTGACCCGCACCGCTCTGCAAAACGCAGCGTCTGTGGCCTCCCTGATGCTGACCACCGAGTGCATGGTTTCCGAAGCCCCCAAGGACGACGCTCCTGCCGGCGGCGGCATGCCTGACATGGGCGGCATGGGTGGTATGGGCGGCATGGGCATGTAATTGCCCGTGGCGTGAGGGCGCAAGCCCTCGCACTGCCAACAAAAAGCCCCGCAAGGTTTGCGCCTTGCGGGGCTTTTTTACGTTTGTATCACTATGTTTTTGATAGCTGCTCGCGCACTATCTACAGGGGCTATAGACCGATTTTCTTCAAACTCCAGGCTTGCAGATCCTGCGTGACCTGAGTAGCGCTCTTGAAGTGGATACCGTGCCAGCCCTGGGCCTGCGCGGCTTCGATGTTGCCCAGCAGGTCGTCGATGAACACGGTCTTGGCCGGGTCTAGGTCATAGCGGCTTTGCAGCAGTTGGTAGATGGCGGCTTCGGGTTTGATGAGCAGCACATCGCCCGAAAAAATGCCACCATCAAAGCCCAGCAGGAAGGGATGCAGGCGCTCCAGCGTACGGGCGTAGGGCACGGGCATGTTGGAGAGGAAGCAGAGCTTGAGCGGCTCGCCGCCCTTGGCCTGCTGCTGCGCGCGCAGCGCGTCCAGCTTGTTCAGCAGCGCGATGGAATCGGGCATGGGGACCAGGCGTTCACCGATCTCGCCCACCAGCTTGATGAGCGCCGCGCGGTCCAGCCCCAGGCGGGCCACGGTGCGGTCGATCACCTCTTCCATGGTGGCCGTGCCGCGGTCAAAGGCCTGCCAGTCCGGGTGGCCAAACACCTCGTGCGCCAGATGGCCGGCTTGCGCGGGCGTGGCGGCGCGGTCGGGGAAACATTCGGCCACCAGGTCCACAGGGCGCCAGGTAAACAGCACCGCGCCAAAGTCAAACACCACATTCATGTCTCAGTTCTTTCCAATTGCAAATTCTTCAGGGCGCGCTTGAGCGCTGCGGCCAGCTTGGCGGGCTGCGTGCGGGTGATGCGCACCTGCGGCGTGCCATGCCAGTTGGCGCTGCGCTGGATGGCCTGGGCCACGTCGGTAGTCTGCGCCTCGCTCCACACCAGCCCGGGCTGGGCATGCAGCGCACGCACCTCGAACACGCCCTGGTCCCGGTGCGCTTTGGCGTCCAGCCGGCCAATGAGTTCGCCGCGGCAGAGGATGGGCAGCACAAAGTAGCCATACACGCGCTTCTCTTCAGGCGTGTAGCACTCCAGCCGGTAGTCAAAATCAAACAGTGTGGAGCCGCGCTCGCGGTCCCACACCACGGGGTCAAACGGCGACAGCAGCGCAGTGTGCGTCGCCTGCAGCGTGCCGGCGCGGGCCTTCTTCAGTAGCGTAGCGTGGCTCGCGTGCACATAGCCGGGCACATCCCAGCCGTCCACCGCCACGCGCACCACCGTGCCAGCATCCACCAGCGCGTCCAGGTCCGCATCCTTGAGGCGCGGCTTGGTGCGGAAATAGTCATTGACCCAACGCGCTTGGGTAATGCCCAAGGCGGCGACGGCTTTCTCCATGAGCTGGGCGTGCAACGCAGCCTTGCTGACCGACTCCACAGGCTGCAGCAGCTGCGGCGCCACGCGCTCGCTGAGGTCGTAGACGCGGTGGAAGTTCTCGCGCCGCGCAATCATCAACTCACCCAACGCAAACAGCGCCTCCAGCCAGCGCTTCTCATCCTTCCAGCCCCACCAGACGCCGCCCTTGCCCTCGGGCCGCTCAAAGTCGGAAGACTTGACGGCGCCATTGGCGCGGACGTGGTCCAGCAGCTTGTCCAGATGCGCGCGCTGCGTCGCATCCAGTTTCCGAGCATTGGCCACCCCCCAGTGCTGGCGGGCGTGGCGGTTGTAGGCGCGATGGATATGCAGATCGTCCACAGGCGCAAAGCAGGCCTCATGGGCCCAGGTTTCAAACACCTTGGCCGCAGCCAGTGTTTCTTCCAGCCATTCACGCGGGTAGTCACCCAGCCGGGAATGTAAAACGAGGTAAGGGCTGCGCGACACCACATGGATGGTGTCGATCTGCAGCAGCGCCATACGCTGGATACAGGCCGCCACATCGGCGCGCTTGGCAGCACGCGTGGGCACTTGCAGCAAGCCTTGTGCTGCGAGATGCAGATTGCGGGCCTGCTGCAGTGTAAGCATGGTTCAGTGGCTTGGAAGCGAAGCGGCACGGCGGGATGTTGCGGCGGGCGATTTGTGCGCGTTTGGCACCATGAGCCCGCCGCAATGTCCCGCTGTGCCGCCCACCACGCAGTCAGGCCCGCAAGCGTGCCAACAATCCGGCGGTGGAGCCGTCCAATCCCGACACATCGCCGGAAGCCAAGCGAGGCTCGATCTCCTTGGCCAGCACCTTGCCCAGCTCCACACCCCACTGATCAAAGCTGTTGATGCCCCATAGCGAACCGCTGACAAACACGCGGTGCTCCTGCAGTGCAATCAGCGCGCCCAGAGAAGCGGGAGTCAAATCGTCCAGCAACAGGAAAGTGCTGGGGCGATTGCCGGTGAAATGCTTGTGGCCACCCGCATCGCTCTTGCCCTGCAGCAAGGCTTGAGCTTGCGCCAACACATTGGCCAGCAGCAATGGCTGGTGACCCTTCAGGTCATGGCGCGCCTTTTTCACCGCGATGAACTCCATGGGCACCACGTCGGTCCCCTGGTGCAGCATCTGGAAGTAAGCGTGCTGCCCGTTGGTGCCAGGCTCGCCCCACAGCACGGGCGAAGTGCCAAAGGGCAGCGCTTCACCGGAAGCGTCCACGCGCTTGCCATTGCTCTCCATCTCCAGCTGCTGCAGATAGGCCGGCACGCGGCGCAAGGCGCTGTGGTACGGCGCAATGCTGCGGCTGGTGAAGCCATGGAAGTTGCGGTACCAGACGTCCAGCAGGCCCAGACGCACCGGCAAATTGCTTTCCAGCGGCGCAGTGCGGAAGTGCTCGTCCATGGCGTGGGCACCGGCCAGGAATTCGCGGAAGCCCGCGGCACCAATGGCAATGGCGATGGGCAAGCCAATGGCCGACCACATGGAATAGCGGCCACCCACCCAGTCCCAGAAGCCAAAGGTGGTGGTGATGCCAAAGGCATTGGCCGCCGGCACATTGGTGGTCAGCGCGGCAAAGTGACGCGCAACGTCGGTGCCACCCTGCGCTTCGAACCAGGCCTTGGCCGAGGCGGCATTGGTCATGGTCTCGATGGTGGTGAAGGTCTTGCTGGCGATCAGAAAAACGGTGCTTTCGGCCTTCAGGTCCGGCAGCTTGGCGGCCAGTTCGTGACCATCCACATTGCTCACAAAGTGCAGGCGCTTGCCGCTGGTGGCAAAGGCATCCAGCGCGAGCACAGCCATCTGCGGGCCCAGGTCCGAGCCGCCGATGCCGATGTTCACCACATCCGTAATCGCTTTGTCAGCGCGCACTTTCTCGGCGTAGGCCAGCATGGCGTCCAGCGTAGCGTGCACCTTGGCCTGCTCGCCTGCTACAAATTCCGCAGCTGCTCCCGCATAGTTGACGGGGACTCCAGGCGGATTTCGCAACAACACGTGCCACACCTCGCGCTGCTCGGTGTTGTTGATCTTCTGGCCCGCGAACATGGCATCGCGGTGTTCCAGCACGCCGCTCTGGCGCGCCAGGTCGAATAACAAAGCTTCGGTCGCCGCGTCTATGCGGTTCTTGGACAGGTCAGCAAACACATAGGGTGCCTCCTGGCTGAAGCGGCCAAAGCGCTGGGCGTCAGCCTTGAAGGCCTCGCGCACATCCAGTGCTTTGCCCGACGCATCGTAGGCAGCTTGCAGGGCGCCCCAGGCGGGCGTGCGGTCGCAACGGGTACGTGCCATGTCGCCCGCCCCTTACGCTGCCAGCAGCAGTTGTTCCAGCTTCACCGCGTCCACGCAGAAGGCGCGAATGCCTTCGGCCAGCTTCTCGGTGGCCATGGCGTCGTTGTTCAGCGCGAGGCGGAAGCTGGCTTCGTCATAGCTCACGTGTTCGATGGCTGCGGCCTTGGCGGCTTCGGCGTTCAAGGCGGGTGTCAGCGGTGCGTCGGTGGCGGCCAGGCTGGCCAGCAGGTCGGGGCTGATGGTCAGCAGGTCGCAACCGGCCAGGGCCGTGATCTGGCCCACGTTGCGGAAGCTTGCGCCCATCACCTCGGTTTTGATGTCGAACTTCTTGTAGTAGTTGTAGATCTGCGCCACGGACTTCACGCCGGGGTCATTGGCCAGCGCGTTGTCGGCTTCGACCCAAGCAGCGCCTGCGTTCTTCTTGTACCAGTCGTAAATACGGCCGACAAAAGGCGAGATCAGTTGCACCTTGGCCTGGCCGCAGGCCACGGCTTGGCAGAACGCGAACAGCAGGGTCAGGTTGGTGCGGATGCCCTTGCGCTCCAGTTGCTCGGCGGCCTTGATGCCTTCCCAAGTGGACGCGACCTTGATCAGCACGCGATCGGTAGCAATGCCTTGCGCTTGGTACAACTCAATCAGGCGCTCGCCGCGCGCCACGGTGGCGGCAGTGTCAAAGCTCAGGCGGGCATCCACTTCGGTGGACACGCGACCGGGGATGATGGAAAGGATTTCGCAGCCAAAACGCACCAGCAAGCGGTCCACGATCTCGTCCATGGGGCGGCCGCGGAACTGGTTCACCGTGTCTTTCACCAGGGGCGCGTAATCAGCCTTTTGCACCGCCTTCAGGATCAGCGAGGGGTTGGTCGTCGCGTCCTGGGGCTTGAAGGCGTCGAGCTGCTTGAAGTCGCCGGTGTCAGCGACCACGGTGGTGAATTGTTTGAGTGCGTCGAGTTGGTTCATGAGAGGCGCGGGCCGCGAGGCCGGGGTTAGAGACTAGGGTAAACCCGTAAAACTGGGTCGGTTCAGCAGCTTGAATTATCAATGAAACAAAGTTACATTACAACGTCATCTTTCATGTAACTCTTAAACGTACCATCTGTCTTATGAGCTTTGATCTAGTCATGTTTGGCGGCACCGGCGATTTGGCCTGGCGCAAGTTGATGCCCGCACTGTTCCAGGCGTTTCGCCACGGCTCCTTGCCAGAGGGTGGACGCATCATCGGCGTGGGCCGTGACAATCTGAGCCACGAGCAATACCGCGCGCTGATCCAGTCCCGTTTCGAGAAGGTGGAACTGGCCAAGCGCCCCAGCGCCGAGGAGTTCGCCCGCTTTGCCGCCATCCTCGAATTCCAGCGCATGGACCTGTCCAAGCCCGACGATTACGCCGCCCTGGCCGAGACCCTGAACGCCCGCAACGCCGACAGCGTGGTCATCTACGTAGCCACCGCGCCCAGCCTGTTCACCAATGTCTGCGAGCAGCTCGCCGCTGCCGGCCTGAACACGCCCAAGACGCGCGTGGTGCTGGAAAAACCGCTGGGCCATGACCTGGCCTCCAACCGCGCGATCAACCAGACCGTGCGCCAGTTCTTTGAAGAAAAGCAGATCTTCCGTATCGACCACTACCTGGGCAAGCCCTCGGTGCAAAACCTGTTTGCCATGCGCTTTGGCAACGCCCTGTTTGAACCCCTGTGGCGCCGCGAGCACATCGCCAACATCCAGATCACCATCGCCGAAGACCTGGGCGTGGAAAGCCGTGGTGCGTTCTACGAAACGACCGGTGCGCTGCGCGATATGGTGCAGAACCACGCGCTGCAGCTGCTCTGCGCGATTGCCATGGAGCCGCCCATCAATTCGCACGCCGATGCCATCCGCGACGAAAAGCTCAAGGTGCTGCGTTCGCTCAAGCCCTGGACCAGCGAAACGTTGAAACAGGACGTGGTGCGCGGCCAGTATGCGGCCGGCACCAGCGGTGGCAACAAGGTACCGGGCTACCGCGAAGAAACGGGCGTGGACCCCAAGAGCAACACCGAAACCTTTGTGGCCCTGCGCACCGAAATCGCCAACTGGCGCTGGGCCGGCGTGCCGTTCTACGTCCGTACCGGCAAGCGCCTGTCGGGCCGCGATGCACGCATCGTCATCAACTTCCGCCCCACACCGCACGCCATCTACGACTCCAACGAAGGCGCGGCCAACCGTCTCATCATCAACCTGCAGCCCAAGGACGGGCTGGAATTGCACATGCTGGCCCAGGGACAGGAAAACCGCCAATCGCGTGCAGCCGCCTCGCAAACGCTGGCCCCGGTGCAGTTGGACCTGGACTTCGACAAGCGCTTTGGCTCCGAGCGCGTGGGTGCCTACGAGCGCCTGCTGCTCGACGTCATCGACGGCCGCCTGAACCTCTTCGTGCGCAGCGATGAACAGGAAGAAGCCTGGCGCTGGGTCGAACCCATGCTGGAACATTGGGCTGCCGACTCCACTGGCCCCCGCCTCTACGCGGCGGGCACCTGGGGTCCCAGTGCGTCGAGCGCCATGATTGCGCGCGACGGCTTCTGCTGGTCAGAAGAGTCTTGATGTGCTGACGACGCAGCGGCAGTCCACGGGACTGCCACTGCGTCCCACTGGAAAACTGAACATGCTGGACCGAATCAAAGCCTCCCTGCCCTCCCTGGCCCCCGCTGAACAACGGGTGGGCAAGCTCTGCCTGGCCGACCCGCGCGCCTTTGCCAAGCTGCCCGTCAGCGAATTGGCCGACCGCGCCCACGTGAGCAAGCCCACTGTGGTGCGCTTCTGCCGCAGCGTGGGCTACGACGGTCTCTCGGACTTCAAGCTGAAACTGGCTGGTACGGTGAACGAAGGCGTGCCCTTCATCCACCGCAGCGTGGATGCCGATGACAAGGTAGGCGATGTGATGGTCAAGGTCATCGACAACACGGTGGCCGCCTTCCTCAAGTACCGCAACGATGCTTCCACCATGGCCATCGACAAGGCCGTCACCTCTTTGGTGGATGCCTATAGCGCTGGCCGGCAAATCCAGTTCTTCGGCGTGGGCAACTCCGGCATCGTGGCGCAGGACGCGCAACACAAGTTCTTCCGCCTCGGCATCAACACCACCGCCTACAGCGACGGCCACATGCAGGTCATGAGCGCCTCCATCCTCGGGCCCGGTGACTGCGTGGTCGTCATCAGCAACTCCGGCCGCACCCGCGACCTCATGGATGCCTGCGACATCGCCCGAAAGAACGGCGCAACCACCATCGTCATCACCGCCAGCGGCTCGCCCCTGGCCAGCGCCGGCCACATCCACCTGAGCGCAGACCACCCCGAAGGCTTCGACCGCTACAGCCCCATGGTCTCCCGCCTGCTGCACCTGATGATCATCGATATCTTGGCCACCTGCGTCGCCCTGCGCATAGGCAGCAACAAGCTGCAGCCTCTGCTGCGCGAGATGAAGCACAACCTGCGCAACAAGCGCTACGCGTGAGCTGCACGGAGATCGTTGCGCCCATATCCGCCAGCCCGACTGGCAAACAAAAAGCCCGCTGTATCACTACAGCGGGCTTTCTTATCTAGACCACACACTGGCTCACGCCAGCGTCGTGATTAGAAGGAGTGGGAAACCAGCAGATTGGTCTCGCTGCTGCGGTCCTTGCCAGCGGCGGACAGCCAGTTTGCGTAAGTGGCAATCAAGCTGGTGCGCTTGCTCAGAGCGTATGTAGCAGACAGGCCATAGCCGCTGCGGGTTTGGTCCAACTGCCCCGCCACGAAGGGAACGTTACCCACGCCAGAAACAGGAATGGTTTGCGCAATTGTTCCATTGGAGGTTTCTTGGGCGAAGTTTGCGCCCAAAGTCCAAGCGCCAACCGGCACAGAGGCTGCGACCATAACGTCAGTCAGGGTAGAGCCACCAGTTGTTGTCAGAACAGACACCCCGCCACCGAGCTTGGCAACGCCGAAGTCATAGGACGCTGCAGTACGAAGCACATCCTTGTAGGAGGTATTCACATTATCAGTACGGCCGTCATACGACAGGTAGTTGATGTTGGCAATCAAAGCGCCGCCCACATAAGTGGCAGAGAAGCTGTTGAGGCGTTGGCCAGTAGTACTCGCAGCACCAGCACCGCCAACACCTAGACCAGCACCCACACCGGAGGTCGTGCTGGAGCTCACGGAAGCCTGCTCATGGTGAGCGATACCCAAATAAACAGAGCCAAGCTTGGTGTCAAAACCAACGCTGTCCTTCAGACCACGCGAAGGAAACACTTTGTTGTCCATGCCCACGCCACCCACGCCAGAAATACCACCCGACAGGTAGTCCACAGGCTTGTAGGTTTGCAGAGTCAGGCGCCCCACAGATGTCGTCAGCTTCAGGGAGGAGTCACCGCCGGATACACCACCACGGTTCAGACCGTCAATGCTCATTTCGGCGGCAACACTCATGCCACCACCCAAGTCTTCCTTTGCAGCGAAAGTGATGAGCGAGGTGTCAATACCCAAGCCGGAAGCATCACCTACAGGGTTACCGCCGCTACCACCAGCCAGCGCTTCAGTCACTGCCTGTGTGATTTGTTGTGTAGCCGTACCTTGGCGGGGAGCATTAGTGCTCGCCTTGTAGCCAACAATGTAGTTACCAGTGATCGTTACCTGGGCAAAGGAAGCGCCAGAAGCAGCCAAAACTGCCAAAGCGATGAGCGATTTTTTCATGTGGTGTCTCTTCAATTTGAGTTAGATGGTAAGCAGGAAGAACATGATGAGTTCTTCTTCCGCCTGTCTACTTCTTAATTCAGAAGTAAGTTCTATTGAAACAAAAATTCACATTGGCGTCATGTAAATGCCGGGACAAAAAGTAGACGACCGTGCCAAAAAGTGCGTTTTGTTGTATTAGCACCAACGACAACAAGAATTTCACCCAATGAAAATAAGGCGAATAAAAAAGCCTGCTGCATTGCTGCAGCAGGCTTTTAATCTTCAATCTCAAGCTGGCTTACGCCAGCCGGATATTAGAAGGAGTGGGAAACCAGCAGGTTGGTTTCAGTGGAACGCTGAGCAGCGCCCACAACGCCTTCCCACGAAGCGTAGGAAGCGATGAAGGAAGTGCGCTTGGACAGAGCGTACTCAGCCTTCAGACCGTAACCGGTACGTGTACCTTCAGCGCTACCAGCAGGAGCAGTGTCGCTGTGCACGCGTTGAGCAAAGTCTGCACCCAGAGTCAAAGAGCCCAGGGGAACGCCAACAGCCAGGAACGAGTCTTGGCGAACGCCAGTCACGAATTGGGTGTTACGGTAGCCAGCGCCCAACTTGGCAACGCCGAAGTCGTAAGCGCCACGGATGCTGAAACGGCTCTTGCCGTTGGTGGAAGCAGCAGTACCTTGTTGGTCCCAGACCTTGAAGTTACCGTTGATAGCCAAGGGGCCAGCGGCGTAGCCGAGGGTCACGCCAGTACCGCGTTGGTAGCCAGCAGCGACGGGGGTACCAGCAGCACCAACACCCAGACCGATGGGGGAAGCGTTTTCACCGCCTTGAGTAACGGCGCTTTCGTCGTGAGAGATGCTAGCTGTGAAGCCGCTGAAAGAAGGAGTGGTGTAAGTGATGGAGTCAGAAGCAGTCTTGGTGGAGAACACCTTGCCGTCAAAGCCAACACCGCCAACAGCGGAAGTACCTTCGGACAGGTAGTCAGCGCCGCGGCCGTTTTCGATAGCGATCTTACCGAAACCACCAGCGATCCACAGACCGGAGTCACCACCGGAAACACCACCGCGTGTCAGGCCGTCGATCTTCATTTCTGCGCCAGCAGTCAGACCGCCGCCCAGATCTTCCTTGGCGGTGAAAGTCACCAGGGAAGTGTCGTTACCTAGACCAGATTGGTCACCACCGTTGGCAGTGGCAGTAGCGCCAACGCCAGTGGAAGCACGGTAGCCAGCGGTGTAGTTACCGGTGATGGTTGCTTGAGCGAAAGAAGCGCCGGAAGCAGCCAGAACTGCCAGAGCGATGAGGGTCTTTTTCATTGAGAAATTCTCCAAGGTTAAACATAGAGCTCCGGACCGATTGTTCGGAACTCCGGGCCAACCTCCTAGTTCAGGAAGTTGGATGTATTGCACCAGACGAGGCCCGGTTTGGCAAAGAAAAAGGCCGAAATATTAGGGTTCCTACGAGTTACCGTTGTTGGTCTGCAACATTTTCTTTAACCCTCGTCAAATGCCTTTAGATGCCCGTCCCTATAGACTCTGCGCATCCCTACAGAGACCTCTATGGACGCCCTGCTGACTGCCGCCGATTCCGCTTTGCGCACCCTGTTTGCCACCCCCCGGGCTTCCCAAGCCTGCCCCACTTTGCCCGAAGGCCCAACCGAGCTTTCAGATGGCGAAAAACGGCGCGCGGCGGGCCTGATGCGGGTCAACCACGTGGGAGAGGTCTGCGCCCAGGCTCTATATACCGCGCAGGCTCTGGCCACGCCCAATGCGGCACTACGTGAACACTTCACCAAGGCCTGCGACGAGGAAACCGATCACCTAGCTTGGACCGCCCAGCGGCTGGAGGAACTGGGCTCGCGCCCGTCCCTGCTCAATCCGCTCTGGTATGCCGGGGCTTTCGGGCTGGGCTTGCTGGCCGGGCGCATGGGCGACCGCCTGAGCCTGGGCTTTGTGGTGGAAACCGAGCGCCAGGTTGGTGCACACCTGGAAAGCCATTTGACGAAATTGCCAGAGGGCGACCACGCCTCCCGTGCCATCGTGGCGCAAATGAAAACGGATGAGCTGCAGCACGCTGCTGATGCGGAGGCTGCAGGAGCGGTCGAACTGCCCGCCCCGGTCAAGGACATGATGCGCGCCGCGGCCAAGGTCATGACCAGCGTCGCTGTCCATATCTAGGTCTAGGGGCGCCTGGCCCCGCTGACGATCAGTCCTCGATCAGGTCGAAGCCGGTGGTGATTTCGGCCGTCTTGCCCAGCATAATGCTGGCCGAGCAGTATTTCTCGTGGCTCATGGCGATGGCACGCTCCACGGCGCTGGCCGGTATGCCCCTGCCGCGCACGGTGAACTGCATGTGGATCTTGGTGAACACCTTGGGATCCACGGGCGCACGCTCGGTGGTGAGCTTGACGCTGCAACCGCGCACATCGTGGCGGCCGCGCTTGAGAATGAGCACCACGTCATAGGCCGTGCAGCCGCCCGTGCCGGCCAACACAGTTTCCATGGGGCGCGGCGCCAGGTTCTGACCACCGTTTTCAGGTTTGGCGGCATCGGGCGCACCGTCCATCACCAATGTGTGGCCGCTGCCTGTCTCGGCAATAAAGCCCATGCCGGAGCGGGTATCCAGACCACCGGTCCAGCTGACTGTGCATTCCATGACTTGCATCCTTTTCAATATGCCCCGCGCGGGGCCAAAAACTTGCCACTACAATATGATTAACTTACTCCGCGCGGAGTAAATTATTTGCATTTGCTTATTGCAACCCGGAGTGTAGCCCTGTGAGTCAACCCAGCCCAACCGCCACCGCCCCCCTGACCCCCGCCGACTACCTCGCCAAGATCCTGAGCGCGCGCGTCTACGACGTGGCCAATGAGACGGCGCTGGAACCTGCCCGCGCCCTGAGTCGGCGCCTGCACAACACCGTGCTCTTCAAGCGCGAGGACCAACAACCCGTGCGCAGCTTCAAGCTGCGCGGTGCCTACAACAAGATGGCGCAGTTGCCTGCGGACCAGATTGCGCGCGGCGTGATCTGCGCCTCCGCCGGCAACCACGCCCAGGGCGTGGCCCTGTCGGCCAACCGCATGGGTATACGCGCCGTCATCGTGATGCCCACCACCACGCCCCAGCTCAAGGTGGACGCCGTGCGCAGTTTTGGCGGCGAGGTGGTGCTCCATGGCGAAAGCTATTCCGACGCCTACGCCCACGCCGTGACGCTGCAGAAGAAAGAGGGCCTGACCTTCGTCCACCCCTTTGACGACCCGGACGTGATCGCCGGCCAGGGCACGGTGGCCATGGAAATCATGCGCCAGGTGCAGACCCTGGGCGCGGACAAGGCCGCCAAGTCGGGTCACAAGACGGGCAGCAAGAGCGGCCCCGGTATCGACGCGGTCTTTGTCGCCATCGGCGGTGGCGGCCTGATCTCGGGCGTGGCCAACTACATCAAGGCGGTGGCGCCTGGCGTGAAAGTCATCGGCGTGCAGATGAATGACTCGAACGCCATGATCCAGTCGGTAGGCGCCAAGGAACGCGTCACCCTGCCCGACGTGGGCCTGTTCTCCGACGGCACAGCCGTGAAGCTGGTGGGCGAAGAAACCTTCCGCATCGCCAGCAACCTGGTAGACGACTATGTGACGGTAGACACCGATGCAGTGTGTGCGGCCATCAAGGACATTTTTGTGGACACGCGCTCCATCGTGGAGCCCGCCGGTGCGCTGGCCGTGGCTGCCATCAAGCAATACGTGGCGACGCACAAGACCAAGGGCGAAACCTACGCGGCCATCCTCTGCGGCGCCAACATGAACTTCGACCGCCTGCGCTTTGTGGCTGAGCGCGCCGAGGTGGGCGAGGAGCGCGAGGCCTTGTTTGCAGTCACCATCCCCGAGGAGCGCGGCAGCTTCAAGCGCTTCTGCGAACTGATTGGCGAACTGCCCGGCGGCACGCGCAATGTGACCGAGTTCAACTACCGCATCAGCGACGCGGCCAAGGCCCATGTGTTCGTGGGCCTGAGCACGCAGGGCAAGGGCGAGTCGGCCAAGGTGGCGAAGAACTTCGAGAAGAACGGCTTCCAGACCCTGGACCTGACGCACGACGAACTGGCCAAGGAGCACATCCGCCACATGGTGGGCGGCATTTCCCACCTGGCGCAAGACGAGCGCCTGCTGCGCTTTGTATTCCCTGAGCGACCCGGCGCGCTGATGAAGTTCCTGAGCCTGATGCGCCCGGGCTGGAACATCAGCCTCTTCCACTACCGCAACCAGGGCGCGGACTACGGCCGCATTCTGGTGGGCCTGCAGGTGCCTGCTGCGGACAACGCGGCCTTTGCAGAGTTTCTGGAAACGCTGGGCTACCCCTATGTGGAAGAAACCGCCAACCCGGTGTACCGCATGTTCCTGCAGCGCTGAGCACTTGCTACCAAAAAAGTAGCTGTTCGCGCGCATTCCACGGGGGCTAGGGCGCTGTTTTATCCTTAAGCGCGATGGAGGGGCCGGCAAATTCGGCCTTGGCCTGAACCGGCTGCGCGGCAACACCCAGCCCCGCAGCCGCGGGAACCGATGCCGGCAACTCCAGCAGCATCTCCAAGCCGTTGCGTATCAGCGTGGCCCGACGGCCTTGCACGGACTGCAGTGTCCAGCCATCCACCACCGTGGCGCCCACAGCCACCGGCTTGGCCGGCTTGCCGTCGACCGACAGCAAGACTGCACCTTTGGTTTGGCCCTGGACGACCACGCCCAGCAATGCAAATCGCGCAGACTCCAGCACAGGGGCCGCCTGCGGCGCGGCGTTGGCACTACCGCCACTTGCCACATCCCCCAGCGCGCGGCGTACGGCCACGGTATCCGGCGCCACGGCAGGTGCAGCGGCCACGGCCACCACACTGTCGGACGCGGCAGGGGCCGCCACACGCAGCCCCCACACCACCGCACTGGCCGCAGCCAGGGCCGCCAGGACAAATGCCGCCAGACGCGGCCACCACAGGGAGGGGGCAGACAGGACCATGCGGCGCATTATCATGGAAGGCCCATGCGCCTGGCCCCGGCAGGCGAGCCCCATCCACCCCTGCCCCTTGGCCTACCCACCATGCGCCTTGCTCCACGTCTTTCTGCACTTGCCCGCGGCTTCACGCTGATCGAACTGATGGTGGTGCTGGTCATCATCGGCGTGCTGGCTGCGCTCATCGTGCCCAATGTGCTGGACCGCGCCGACGACGCGCGCGTCACCGCCGCCAAGACCGACATTGCCAACCTCACGCAGGCGCTCAAGCTCTACAAGCTGGACAACCAGCGCTTCCCGAGCAGTGAACAGGGCCTGCAGGCGCTGGTGACCAAACCCACCGCTGCCCCCCTGCCGCCCAACTGGCGCGTCTATCTGCCAAAGCTGTCCAACGACCCCTGGGGCCACCCCTACGTGTACCTGAGCCCCGGCCTCAAGGGCGAGATCGACGTGATGAGCCTGGGCGCCGATGGCCAGGCCGGCGGCGAGGGCAAGGACGCCGACATCGGGAACTGGTGAAAGAGCGCGGCTTCACCCTGCTGGAACTCCTGCTGGTGGTCGCCATCGTGGGGGTGGCCGCTGCTGGGGTGACGCTTGCGCTGCGCGACGCCACGCAGTCCCAGCTGGACCAAGAGGCCCAGCGCCTGGCGGCACTGCTCGAGTCCGCCCGCGCCCAGTCACGCGCCAGCGGCGCACCTGTGCGTTGGCGCACCACCGCGCAGGGCTTTGTGATCGAAGGCCTGCCGCCCGTGAAAGACGCGCAGCCCCTGCCCACCAACTGGCAAAGCGCAGGCACGCAAGCGCAAAGCGACGGCGTGCTGCTGGGCCCGGAACCGTTGCTACCGCCACAAGCCGTACGCCTGTGGAAGCGCGATCAGCCCGAACGCAGTCTGTGGGTGGTCACCGACGGTGTGCGACCCTTTGCCGTACAGGGCAGCGCGCCATGAACCGGCCGCGCCGCACGCCCCGGGGCTTCACCCTGATTGAGGTGCTGGTGGCGCTGGCCATCGTGGCGGTGACGCTGATTGCAGGCCTGCAGGCCACGGCCTCGCTCACCCGCAATACCAGCCGCCAGACCGAGCGCGTGCTGGCGCAGCTGTGTGCCGAAAACGCGCTGGCCCAGGTGCGCCTGTCACGCCAGCTGCCCGACGTGGGCGACAGCACACGGCCGTGTGAGCAGGCCGGGCGCACGCTGGACCTGCGCCTGCTGGTGCAGCCCACGCCCAACCCCAATTTCCGCCGCGTGGAAGCGCGCGTGGCGCTGGAGGGCGTGCCCCTGCTGCAATTGGGTACCGTGGTGGGACGCTACTGATGCACCGCCCCCTGCGCCCGCGCGGCTTCACCCTCGTCGAGCTGCTGGTGGCGCTGGCCATCATGGCGCTGATGGCGGTAATGGGTTGGCGCGCGCTGGACGGCATGCAACAGGCGCGCAACGCCAACCGCGACCATGCCGACGCCGTGCTGGCGTTGGACGCTGGCCTTACGCAGTGGACCACCGATCTGGAAGCGCTGACCGAGCAGCCCCAGACCCGCACCCTGGAATGGGACGGCCGCGCCCTGCGCCTGACGCGCCGTGCCGCCGCAGGCGCGCAGGCCGGTGTACAGGTGGTGGTGTGGACGCGGGCCGAACGCGAAGGTCGCATGCAGTGGTTGCGCTGGGAGTCCACCCCGGTGCGCACGCGCGAAGAATGGACCAGTGCCTGGGCCGCTGCCGACGCTTGGCTGCAGGGTACAGGCGCGGGAGTCGACGCGGCCAGCGGCGTGCGCACGCGGGAAGTGCGCATTACCGCGCTGGACCAATGGCAGCTTTACTTTTACCGCGGCGGTGCCTGGAGCAACCCGCTTTCCAGCGCCGGCAGTAATGCCGCTGGTGCCGAGCCCGCTGCCGCGGTGCCCGACGGCGTGCGCCTGGTGCTGACTGTGGCATCGCCCCACCCGCTGGCCGGCACCGTGGTGCGCGACTGGGCGCGCGCCAATAGCGGGGGTACGCCATGACGCACATGCAGCGCCAGCGCGGCGCGGCGATCCTCACCGCAATGCTGCTGGTCACCCTGGTGGCGGCGCTGAGCGCGGCCGCGCTGTGGCAGCAGTGGCGCACGCTGGAGGTGGAAACCGCCGAGCGCCAACGCACCCAGGCCAGTTGGATCCTGCAGGGCGCGACCGACTGGGCGCGGCTCATCCTGCGCGAGGATGCACGCGCCGGGACCACCGACCACCTGGCCGAGCCCTGGGCCGTGCCGCTGCAGGAGGCCAAACTCTCGGCCTTTCTGGCCAGCGATGGGGATGGCGCGCTGGACGCGATGCAGTCGGCCAGCCTCTCGGGCCAGATCGTGGATCTGCAAGGGCGACTCAACCTGCTCAACCTGGTGCAGGAGGGCCGCCCCCACCCTGCCACGCTGCAGGCCGTCACCCGCCTGTTTGATGCATTGCACCTGCCCCCTGCCGAGCTGCAGCTGCTGGTGAGCCAACTGCAGCTGGCGCTGGAGCCGGCTGATAACTCCGGCTCCGCCAAGCAGCCCCACCCCCTGTTGCCGCGCAGTGCAGATCAACTCGGCTGGCTGGGCCTGTCGACGTCTACCGTGCGTGCGCTGCAACCCTATGTGGTGGTGTTGCCCGAGCGCACGCCGCTCAACCTCAACACCGCATCCGCCGCGCTGCTGCAGGCCAGCCTGGGCGTGGACGCTGCGGGCGCACAACGACTGGTAGCGGCGCGCACGCTCAATCCCTTCCGCTCGCTGGCCGATGTGGTGCAGGCCGCGGGCAGCGCCAATCTGGTCACCGTAGATACGCTGCACAGCGTGAACTCGCGCTACTTCGAAGTGCGTGCGCGCCTGCGCCTGGGCACGCTGGAGACGATGAAGCGCACCGTGGTGCAGCGCGAGGGCCTGCTGGTGAAACCCCTATGGAAAGAGCGGGTGGCGCCCGAGATGGCGTTCGTACAATGAAGCGCCCTCCGGCTCCCCACCCATGACCCACCTGCTTGTCCTGCTGCCCCTGCCTGCCGACCTGAGTGCCACACCAGTGGCGCAATGGGCGTGGGCGGGCCCTGCGCGAGCGGGCCAGGTGACGGTGGTGGTGCCGGCGCAGGCCCTGTCCTGGCACCGCGTGCAACTGCCCGCTGGTGTGCAGCGCCAGGGGCCGCGCCTGCGCGCCGTACTCGAAGGCCTGTTGGAAGACCAGTTGCTCGATGAGCCGGCCCGCATGCACTTTGCGCTGGAGCCCTCGGCGGCCAGCAGCGGCCCCGTCTGGGTAGCCGCCTGCCTGCGCGACTGGCTGCGCCAAGCCTTGCAGGCGCTGGAGCAGGCCGGCCACCAGGTCGGTGCCGTGGTGCCCGAATGGGCGCCGCAGGCCAACAGCACCACGCTCTGGGTCACCGGCAATGCCGACACCGCCCAGGCCGTGTGGGTGGATGCGCAGGGCGTGCACTGGCGGCCGCTGTCGGGCGAACACATCTCTTCCGCCTCCATTCCCGCCGCCTGGCAAGCGCTTTCCGTGCAGGCCGAGCCTGCCGTGGCCAGCTTGGCCGAAGCCCTGCACCGCGGGGACGTCACCGTGCTGCCGCGCGACGAACGCCTGCAGCAATGCGCCCACACGGGCTGGGACCTAGCCCAAGGCGACATGGCCCGCCGCCACCCGTTAACGCGCCGCCTGCAGCAAGCCGCGGCCGCGCTGTGGCAGGCGCCGCAGTGGCGCCCGGCGCGCTGGGCGCTGACGACCCTGCTGCTGGTGCAGCTCGTTGGGCTCAACGCCGCAGCCTGGCAGGCAAAAAGCCAGCTCGCGCAGCAGCGCAGCGCCATGCAGGCCACGCTGCTGGCCACCTTCCCCAACACACCCGTGGTGATCGACGCGCCCAAGCAGATGGAGCAAGCCGTGGCGGGCCTGCGCCAAGCCAGTGGCCAGGCCTCGGCCCGCGATCTGGAAAGCCTGCTGGCCGCCCTTGGTAGTTTGGAAGGTTTTGATGCCCTGGCCCTCGCCAATTCTGCGCAAGCAGCTATTGATTTCGTAGCAGGCGAGTTGCGCGTGCGCGGCCTGAACCTGTCCGCCACGCAGCTGCCCACGGTGCAAAGCCAGCTGCAGGCGCGCGGCTACAGCGCCCGCCTGGACGGCAGCACCCTGCACATCACCCCCCGGAGCACACCATGAGCACCGCCCTGCGCCACTGGTGGACCCAACGCGCGCCGCGCGAGCAGCGCATGCTGGGCATCGCGTTGGCACTGGTCGCGGTAGCGCTGCTATGGTGGCTGGGCGTGGCCCCGGCGCTGCGCAGCCTGCGCCAGTGGGAAACCCAGGCCCCCCAACTGCAAACCCAGCTGCAGACCATGCGCAGCCTGCAAGCCGAGGCCCAGGGCCTGCAGGCCCAGCCTCCACTTTCTACCGCCGCCGCACAACAGGCCCTGCAAGGCACGCTGGGCGCGCTGGAGAGCAGCGGCAGCCTGGTGGTGCAGGGCACGCTGGCCACCGTGACACTGCGCGGCACAAGCCCGCAGGCACTGGCCCAGTGGTTGGCCCGCGTGCGCACCGAAGCGCGCCTGGCCCCCAGCCAAGCCAGCCTGAGCCGCGACGCCAAGGGCGGCTGGAGCGGCACGCTGCAACTGCCGCTGCCCGGCCAGTAAGCCGCCCCCACCATGGCCCGCACGCACCTCCGCCCCCACCTGGTCGCCGCATCGCAGCGCGGCGCGCCTTGGGCGTGGGCCGTGGCGGGTGTATTGGCTGGCGGGCTGCTTGCCACCGCCTTGTTTGCACCCGCGCGCTGGCTGGCCTGGGGCCTGGCGCAGGCGACCCAACAACGCGTACAGCTGCTGCAGCCCCAGGGCACGGTCTGGAACGGCAGTGCCCAGCTGACGCTGGGCGCCGACGCCGCGGTAGCCACCGCGCTGCCCGGGCGCGTGGCCTGGCAACTGCGTCCGCAGTGGCTGGGCGCCGCATTGCGCCTGGAAGCACCCTGTTGCCTGCACGCACCGTGGGACATAAGACTGCACGGTTCCACCAGCGGTGTGCAGCTGCAAGCTGCCGACCTGAGCGCGGGCCAGGCCCTGCGCCTGCCCAGCGCCTTGCTGGCCGGGTTGGGCACGCCGTGGAACACCATCCAGCTGCAGGGCACCCTGGCGCTGCAACCGCAAGGTTTGGCCCTGCAATGGCAGCAAGGCCAACTCGCCGTGCAAGGTCGCCTGCAGATCGACGCGCTGCAGATGAGCACGCGCCTCACGCCGCTGCAACCCGTGGGCAGCTACCGCCTGCAGCTGCAGGGCGGTGATGCGCCCACGCTGGCGCTACTGACGCTGGACGGTGCCCTGCAACTGCAGGGCCAGGGCCAGTGGCAACAGGGGCGCTTGCGTTTTGAAGGCGAAGCGCGCGCCGCCGCGGGCCGCGAAGACGCGCTGGCCAATCTGCTCAACATCATCGGACGGCGCGATGGCGCGCGCTCCATCATTCACGTGGGTTAACCGCATGCACCACTCCCTTCCCCCTTCGTCCATGGCTCTGGCTCGCAGCCGAAGTGCTACGGTTTTGCTAGCTGCTTGCGCACTATCCATGGGGGCTGGCAGCCTGTTTGGCACACAAGCCTGGGCGCAGGCCGCAGCCGCCAGCACGATAGCCAAACGCGGTGACTCGATCACCCTGAACTTCAGCAACGCCGACATCGAGGCCGTCGCCCGCACCATGGCCACGCTGACCGGGCGCAACGTGGTGGTGGACCCGCGCATCAAGGGCACCATCACGCTCACCACCGACAGCCCGGTGCCACCGGCGCGCGCCTACAGCCTGTTCCTGGCCACGCTGCGCATGCAGGGCTTCACTGTCGTGCAGGTCGATGGCATTGACAAGGTGGTGCCAGAGGCCGACGCCAAGCTGCAGGGCGGCGGTGTCTTGTCAGCCGAATCCGGCGCGCCCAGTGCAGGTGGCAACCAGCTGTCCACCCAGATCATCAAACTGCAGTACGAGAACGCCAACAACCTGGTGGCCGTGCTGCGCCCGCTGATCAACCCCAACAACCCGATCAACGTGAACCCGGCGACCAACTCGCTGGTGATCACCGACTACGCCGACAACCTGCGCCGCCTCTCGCGCGTGATCGCTGCGCTGGATGTGCCCAATGCCACCGATGTGGAAGTTGTGCCCCTGCAGCACGCCAGCGCCACCGACCTGGCACCGCTGGTGCTGCGCCTGCTGGAGAGCAATGGCACGGCAGCGGGCGGACAGGTGGACGCGAGCTTCAAGACCACCGTGCTGGCCGAACCGCGCAGCAACGCCCTCATCGTGCGCGCCGCCAACCAGGCGCGCCTGACGCTGGCACGCTCCCTCATCAGCAAACTGGACCAGCCCACGGCGGGCGGCAACGGGGCGGCCGGCAACATCTATGTGGTCTACCTGAAGAACGCCAACGCCACCCAACTGGCCACCACGCTGCGCGCCGCCATCAGCAACGAGGCGCGCGCACCGGTCAGCAGCGTGCCTGCGCCCTCGACGCCCAGTGGCGCAGCAGGCGCCACGCTGGCTGCGCCGGCCGCCCCCAGCACCGGCGGCCAGATCCAGGCCGACCCCACCACCAACTCCCTCATCATCACCGCCAGCGAACCGCAGTACCGCCAGCTGCGCGCCGTCATCGACAAGCTCGACGCACGCCGCGCCCAGGTGTTTGTGGAAAGCCTGATTGCCGAAGTCAGTGCCGACAAGGCCGCCGAATTCGGCATCCAGTGGCAAGGCGCGCTGGGCAATGCCGGCGACGGCACCATCGGACTGCTGGGCACCAACTTCGGCAGCGCGGGCAAGAACATCATCACCCTGGCCACGCAGGGTGCGGCGGGCACCGTGTCACCCGGGCGCGGCATCAACCTGGGCGCGGCCACCAAGACCAATGGCGTCTATGTGCTGGGCTTTCTGGCGCGCTTTCTCGAAGAATCGGGCAGCGGCAATGTGCTGTCCACGCCCAACCTGCTGACGCTGGACAACGAAGAGGCCAAGATCGTCATTGGTCAGAACGTGCCCTTTGTGACCGGCCAGTTCACCAACACCGGCGGTGGCAACAACGGCACGGTCAACCCCTTCCAGACCATCGAGCGCAAGGACGTGGGCCTGACGCTCAAGGTCAAGCCGCAGATCAGCGAGAACGGCACCGTCAAGCTGGCCATCTTCCAGGAGGTGTCCAGCGTGCTGGCCTCCACCGCCAACGCCACCAACGGCCCCACCACCAACAAGCGCACCATCGAGTCGAACGTGCTGGTGGAAGACGGCGCCGTGGTGGTGCTGGGCGGCCTGCTGCAGGACGAGTACGCCGGCAACCAGGAGAAGGTGCCCGGCCTGGGCGACCTGCCCTTCTTCGGCAACCTGTTCAAGAGCGAGGCCCGCAGCCGCAAGAAAACCAACCTCATGGTCTTCCTGCGCCCCATGGTGGTCCGCGATGCGGCCGCCACCCAAGCGCTGTCCAACGACCGCTACGAACTCATGCGCAGCGGCCAGCAAAACAGCCAGCCCGAGGCCAGCACGCTGGTGCCCATCAACGAGGCGCCGGTGCTGCCCACGCTGTCGGCCAAGCCTGCAGCAGGCAATCCATCACCACAACCATAAACGAACTAGGGAGTTTTTTTGAGCATGAAGTGCACGTTCCAGCATCCACGCCTGCGCACACTGCAAGCCACCGTTTTGACCGCCGCACTGGCGTGTGCGGTCAGCCAAGCCCAGACCGCCTACGACAAACTGGACGTCGGGGTCCAGGTCAACAAGGGCATCAGCTTCAGTGCCTTTGCAGCACCATTGCCACTGCCACCGGGTGAATGGCTGGTGGTCAGCAAGGCGGAATCCAAGGTCAGCCTGATGGGGGGCGGCTCTGACGCCCCCGGTTCGGCCAAGGAGATCAGTCTGGGGCTCAAAAGCACCGATGCCGACAACCCCGTGGAGCTGGTGGTGGCCACTTTCACACCGGACTCCGTCCCGATTGTCTGGCGAAGCCCAGCCTGCAACACCATGGGCACCGGGGCACCCTTCAAGGATGATTTCGGCACAGTGCCCAGCGGCCTGACGTATGGTTGCGCCAAAGGTTTCTATACCGGAACCGGCAACCGCAAAGTCGTCGACACCTTGGCACACAGCAGCAACGCAAACACTGCCCAGCTGTACACCGGATTCACACCCTACCTGTCCTCCATCAGTGACAGCAGTGTGATCATCGCCATGACCTTCAGCGCCGACCGGGGCCGACGTGTCAGCTACCAGATGCACGCACGCGCGCCCTCCAGCGTGCTCAAGGGCAATGCCTTTGACGTCGCCACCCAGGCGTGGACACATGAGAGCGGCTTGGCGATTCAGGCCGCCTTACAGAACAAGGCCATTGCCATCGCCCCCTTCCCAGCAGCCACCGGTGATAACAGCCCGGAAGCGGTCGCCAAGAAAATGGACAACGCGGTGGAAATCACGCTGCCGGGCAAAACGCTCTCCGGTTCCATCAAACTTGATGAAAGTGGCCAACCCCTCCCTCTGCCGCCAGGCCAGTGGAAAGTAGCCGGAAGGCGCGAGGTGCAACCGTCCACCCCAAGCGGCGACCGGTCCAGCCGTGTCTACCTGACGTTGCGCAACCTGGACGCCAGCGCCAGCATCGCCGTGGTCTGGTTGGCCTACGACAGCAAGCCCTATTACAACTCCCAGGCTTCGGCCAAGTGCGAAAACAAGTCCGCGCCCATTGTGGAGAGCTATGGCACCACGCCGGAGTCGCGCGTAGCATCCTGCGCAATCGTCAATACTTTCACCCGTAGTTTCCGGGAACGGGTTGTAAACGCCAAGACCACAGGGACCGACTGGGACAAGAGCAACTTGGCCTCGCTGCTGCCATATGCCGAGGGGCTGCCAGAAGCGCACACGTGGATGGAGTTGCGTGTGGGCGCCAATGAGACACGCCGCCTGCTGTACACCTTCTATGCCGCGCAGCCAGCCAAGGTCAGCCCGGAAGGCAAGTACCTGAAGGCCGTGCGCACCTGGATGGACAAGAGCAAGGTTACGTTAGAAGCCTACCTTGACGGGAAGGCCTCCAGCTTCCCGCCCTACCCCGATCTGGTGGATTGAACCCGGCCATGCGCTACCCCCTGCCCTACGCCTTTGCCCGTACCCAGCAGCTCCTGCTGGAGGACGCCGGCAGCACGCTGACACTGTGGGTGCATGACGCAACGCCGCCATCCGCCATCGGCGAGGTATTGCGCAAACATGCCGTGCACAGCGTGCAGACGCAGGAGGCCACCACGCTGACACAGCGCATCAGCGCGGCCTATGCGCAGGGCGAATCGAGTGCGGCCACGGTGATGAGCGAGGTGCAGGGCGAGGCCGATTTCAGCCGCATGCTGCAGGAGCTGCCCGCGGTGGAAGACCTGCTGGAGACGGCCGACGACGCGCCCATCATCCGCATGCTCAATGCGCTGCTGACCCAGGCCGCACGCGATGGCGCCAGCGACATCCACATCGAACCCTATGAGCGCCACAGCAGCGTGCGTTTTCGCGTGGACGGCACGCTGCGCGAGGTGGTGCAGGCGCACCGCGCGCTGCATGCAGCGCTCATCTCACGCCTGAAAATCATGGCGGACCTGGATATCTCCGAAAAGCGCCTGCCGCAGGACGGTCGCATCAGCCTGCGCATCGGCACGCGTGCGGTGGATGTGCGCGTGAGCACCCTGCCCAGCGCGCACGGCGAACGCGCCGTACTGCGCCTGCTGGACAAGAGCCAGGACCAGCGCAGTCTGGAGTCGGTGGGCATGCAGGGCTCGGTGCTGCAGCGCTTTGAAGACCTGATTGCGCAGCCCCACGGCATCATCCTCGTCACCGGGCCCACGGGCTCGGGCAAGACGACGACGCTGTACGCCTCGCTCTCGCGCCTGGACGCGGCGCGGCAAAATATCATGACGGTGGAAGACCCTATCGAGTACGAGCTGCCGGGCGTGGGGCAGACGCAAGTCAACACCAAGATCGACCTGACCTTTGCCAAGGCCCTGCGCGCCATTTTGCGGCAGGACCCGGACGTGATCATGATTGGCGAGATCCGGGACTTCGAAACCGCGCAGATTGCCATCCAAGCGTCCCTTACCGGCCACCTGGTGCTGGCCACGCTGCACACCAACGACGCGGCCAGCGCGGTGACGCGCCTCATCGACATGGGCGTGGAGCCTTTCCTGCTGAGCTCGTCCCTGCGCGGCGTGCTGGCGCAGCGCCTGGTCCGCAAGCTGTGCACGGCCTGTGCAGGCAAAGGCTGTACGGCCTGCTCCCACATGGGCTACCAAGGCCGCACCGGCGTCTTCGAGCTGCTGCGGGTGACCGACGCGATTGCCGAACTGGTGCACCACAACGCGCCCGAATCCGAAATCCGCACAGCGGGCTTGGCCGACGGCATGGTGCCGCTGCGCGAAGATGGCGAACGCCTGCTGCAGGCGGGCATCACCAGCACCGAAGAGCTTCTGCGCGTGGTGCGGGACTGAGTGCGCTCAGCACACGGTACAGGCCTTGAGCGCGTTGTCTGACTGCAAGCGCGTCTGCTCAGTCAGGTAGTCCAGAAACACGCGCGTGCGCTCAGGCAGGAATTTGCGACTGGGCAGCGCTGCATACAGGGTCAAACGCCCTGAAATCCAAGGGGCCAGTACGCGGACCAATGCGCCCGAGGTCAGCAACGGAGCCACCAGATTCACCGCCGCGGAGGTGATGCCGGCACCGTCGAGCGCGGCGCGTAAAAGTGTGTCGGAATGGTTGGCCACCATGCGGGGCTTGACGTCCACCTCTTGCACTGCGTCGTCCTGGTCCGGATGGATCAGTCGCCATGGCGTTTCCGCTTGGCCCGCGCGCTTAAAGCGCAGCACCTCGTGATGAGTCAGATCCGCCGGAGTAAGCGGCGCGCCCTTGCGCTTGAGATAGGCTGGAGAGGCCACCAGCACGGCCTCGGTGGACGACACCTTGCGCGCAATGATGTCACCATCGAAATGCCCCTCCGTGGGAAGGAGCGTCACATCGTAGTCTTCAATGGGGGGCTCCTTGAAGGACTCCACATCGATGTGCAGGGTGATGTCGGGGTAGCGCTCGTTGAACCCCGCCACCAGCGGAGCCAGAACATGGGACGCCAGTGAAGGAGGCGTGAGCAGGCGTAGCGGGCCCGCCAACTCATGGGTTTGCGAGCTGGCGGCTTCATGCGCCTCGTCAATATCCTGCAGGATATCTCGTACCCGTCCCAGATAGGTCTCACCCGCCGGGCTTAACGAAACTTTACGTGTGGTCCGGTGCAGCAACCGGGTACCGAGATAGTCCTCCAGATCCGCAATCAGGCGGGTCACGGCGGCGGAAGACATGTCCAGTGCGCGCGCGGCAGCAGAAAAGCCACCCTCGTCGATGACAGTCTGGAAAACCCGCATTGACATCAAGCGATCCATGGCAACCTTTTTTGTTTTTTCAAGAGATGGATTATTTCAAGCAGCGTAATGAACCACTGTTTGCAGTGGTATTTTTCAGATGCTAGGTCGTGCCTAAAGTTCACCCCATCGATGAGACGAAACAAAAACCGCCCCTTCGATACCACGGGCAGGACGCTGTGTCCTGTCATTGGAATCAATCAATTGAACAGAAGGACTGAAATCATGAAAACCGCAACCGCCTCCATCGCCCTGGCCATCACCGCCCTGCTCACAGGCCATGCCCAAGCCGCCGACGTCGGCAAGACCCGCGAACAGGTTCGTGCCGAACTGGCCCAGGCACAACGCAACGGCGACATCATCGCCAACACAGACGCTGGCAGCAGCGAATTCCTGTCCGGCAAGGGCAGCAAGCTGAACGCAGCGTTCCCTGAAAGCTACCCTGCAGTCCAGTTCGTGAGCACGAAGACCCGCGAACAGGTTCGCGCCGAACTGGCCCAAGCCCAGCGCAATGGTGACATCGTAGCCAACACCGATGCTGGCAGCAGCGAGTACCGTTCCGGCAAAGGCAGCAAGCTGAGCGACGCTTTCCCCGAAAACTACCCCGCCGCGCAAGCTGTGAGCAGCAAGACACGTGATGAAGTGCGCGCCGAGCTGACCCACGCCCAACGCACCGGCGACATCGTTGCCAACACTGACGTGGGCAGCAATGAGTTTGTTTCCGGCAAAGGCAGCAAGCTCAGCGCCGTGTTCCCCGAAAACTACCCCGCCACCCGCTTCAACTAAGAAGCAGCACTGCATACGCAGCAAACAAAAAGGCCCCTCGGGGCCTTTTTTCTTGTCAGGGTTCGTACGCCGCCAGCCGTTTGCGTTCCAGCTCGCTGAACTGGGCCTGCTGCAACTCATTCAGGGCAACACTGCGCTCGGACTCGGGCGCATCACCCAACTTCCTGAGCAAGCCCGCGCGTTCGACCAAGTAGCGGTCAATACGGGCCTTCCAAGCCGCGTCCTCTTTGTCCACCTCCGCCAGGCGGCTCGCCGCCGCAGGGTCCAGCGCCTGGGCACGCAGGCGGTAGACATCGTCTTCGCTGCCGCCCTGGGCGCGCAAGTTGCGGGCTTTCTCTTCCAGTATCAGCACGGCGCGCGGCGCTTCGCGGTCTGCGCGCAGGGCCTTGGGCATGGCCGCATCCAGCGCGGCCAGTTGCTCACGCTTTTGCGCGGCATCCAGCGCCGGGTTGTTGGTAATGTCCAGCCGGGCCATGGCATCCATGTCCGCCATGTCTTCCAGCCCGAACATGGACTGCTCTTCTTCTGCATTGAAGAAGCGCGCACGCAAAGCCTGCATGCCTTCAAAGCGCTTGCGCAGGCTTTGCGGCCCGGGCGGTTGCTTGGCAAATTGCTGTTCCAACCCGAAGAGCTCCCGCTTGAAATCCAGATAGCGTGCCAGCAAGCGCTTGGCCGCCTCCGCACGCGGAGGCTCCAGGGTTTTGTCCAGCTCCAGGCGAATCTGCTGCGCGATCACATCGACCGTTTGTTCGCCCACGGTGCTGAGGTAATAGTCAAACAGGCGGCGCAGGGCGCCGTAAGGCAGCCCTCCCGCGCCACTTGCTGGCAACGCATTGAGTGCGACCAGGCCGGCCGCACCGTCGGGCACCGTGCCCTGCAAGGAGGCAGCCCTTGGCTGCGTAGACGCAGCGCCCGCTGACCCGGCCAACAGGGCTTGCACGTCAGAATCTGCGGACCACGCCCACCAGGCCAGGGCCAGCAGCAACGCCGCCCCCAGTCCCAGTGCAGCCCGCAGCCAGCGCGCCAGGCGTGGTGCCAAGGCTCAGAGCCCCACGTTCTTCAGGCGGTTGGCCTGCTGGCGGAACAGGGTGACCGGGCTGGTCTCAAACAGATTGGTCAGGCCCACGGTCTGGTTCACTTCGTCCAGGTGGTTGATCGCGTAGTCATCGCGGATCACCTTGCCTAGGCGCGAGGAGCAGCTGCTCACCAGGCCATCGTTCTTGGCACCGGCAAACGCGAGCGAGGTCAGCGCCAGGCCGGGGTCAATGATGTCCAGCACGTTGGTATAGGGCTGTGCGCCGCTCCACGAGTAATAAGACACACCGTTCACGCTGTAAGCACCTTCACCGCAGGCGCTGGTCGGCACACCCTGGGGGTGGGCCGCGTTGAACTTGGCCGTGCCCTTGGTGCTGAGCGACTGCGCCGCAGCCAGCGAGTTCTGGGTGAGGCCGCCACCGCCGGAGAGGAAGTTGATGATGGTACCCAGACCGTTGGTGATGGACACCAGCACGGTGTTGCTGAAGGTACCCGCAGGCGCCACGCCCAGCAGCACGTCGGCCACGGCCGAGCCCTTGTTCACGCCACCGATGGAGGTGACCGAGGCCACCAGGTCAGGACGCACCGACGCCACATAGCGGGCAGTCGGTCCGCCGTGGCTGTGGCCCATCAGGTTGACCTTGGCAGCGCCGGTGGCGGCCAGGATCTGCTTCACCTGGGTGAGCAGTTGCTCGCCGCGCACCTCGGTGCTGTTGGCAGCGGCCACCTGCACCACATAGACCTTGGCGCCGTCAGAACGCAGGGCCGAAGGGATGCCGTAGAAATATTCCACGGGGCCAATGTTGTCGAAACCAAACAAGCCATGCACCAGCACGATGGGGTACTTGGTCTGGGTATAGCCGGCTGCGGACGCAGTGGCGGGGAACAGGCTCAGGGCCAGCGCGAACGCGGCCAGCCAACGCATCACGATTCTCTTCACAGTTGTCTCCTCGGGACCTCTCAGGGTCGATGGTGTTGAAGGGATGTCAATCGATGGATACCGGTGCGACCTCTGGGGTGGGGGCGCTGTCGCGGGTGAGCTGCGGCCCATGGTTTGTGTCGGTGGACAGAACTCTTTAAATAGCACGATCGTGCTTTTTATGAAGCATAAAACCAGACGTCTGCTTTGTCATGGTGGAAAACCCGCGCCATGCCCTGCCGCTACCATTGCGCTATGCCCGCCTACAGCTACTCAGCCCTGGACGCCAATGGCAGCACCCACACCGGCGTGCTGGAGGCGGATGCACCGCGTGCCGCGCGCAGCCAGTTGCGCGCGCAGCAGCTCGTGCCGCTCAGCGTACAGGAGCTCACACAGCAAACACCTACGGGAGCGACCACATTGGGTGGTCGGCGCGCCTTCAACGCCACGCAGCGCGCCGTCTGGACGCGCCAGCTCGCCGGGCTGGTGTCTGCGGGCTTGCCGCTGGAGCGTGCGCTGAGCTCGCTCACCGAAGAGGCTGAAACCCCGGCCCAGCGCGACGTGGTGGCCACCATACGCGCCGAGGTCAACAGCGGAACGCCGCTGGGCACAGCCTTGGCCCAGCACCCGCGCGAGTTCTCCGACATCTATGTGGGCCTCATCAGTGCAGGCGAACACAGCGGCGAACTGGGTCTGGTGCTGGAGCGCCTGGCCGACGAGCTGGAGGAGCAGCACGCGATGCAGTCCAAGCTGCTGGGCGCAGCGCTCTACCCGGCCGTGGTGAGCGTGGTGGCCATGGTCATCGTCCTGTTCCTGCTCACCTACGTGGTGCCCCAGGTGGCCGGCGTGTTTGCCGGCTCCAAACAGGCCCTGCCCCTGCTGACGCGCGCCATGCTGGGTATCAGCAGTGCACTGCGCAGCTATGGCTGGATGCTACTGATTGCTATTGTTTTGATAGCTGCTTGCGCACGTTTGGCGTGGGCTAGTGGCACATTTCGCATCAAGGCAGACGCCGCGTGGCTGCGCCTTCCCATCCTGGGCCGGCTGGCGCGCGGCTACAACGCCGCACGCTTTGCCAGCACCCTGGCCATGCTGGTGGCCGCCGGGGTGCCCATCCTCAAGGCACTACAGGCCGCGGCCGACACGCTCTCCAACCGCGCCATGCGCGAGGACGCGCTGCAGGCCCTGGTGCTGGTGCGCGAAGGCGCGCCGCTGGCCAGCGCACTGGCGCACGAGAAACGCTTTCCGCCGCTGCTGGCCATGTTCGCCCGCCTGGGCGAGCAGACCGGCCGCCTGCCCCACATGCTGGACCGCGCGGCCCTGCAACTGCGCAACGAAGTGCAGCGCCGCGCCCTGCAACTGGCCACCTTGCTGGAGCCCCTGCTCATCGTCGCCATGGGCATCGTCGTCATGCTCATCGTGCTGGCCGTGCTCATGCCCATCATCCAGCTCAACCAACTCGTGAAGTAAATCCTTATGGCCCTGTCTCTGGACGGCAAACTCGTAGTCGCGATTTCCAGCCGCGCCCTCTTCGACTTTGAAGAAGAAAACCAAGTCTTCGAGCAGAACGACGACCGCGCCTACATGGAGCTGCAGCGCCAGCGCCTGAACGTGCCAGCCAAGCCCGGCGTGGCCTTCTCGCTGGTACAGAAGCTGCTAGCGTTCAACGAGACACCCTCGCAGCGTGTGGAGGTGGTCATCCTCTCGCGCAACGATCCGGTTTCGGGCATGCGCGTGTTCCGTTCGGCCCAGCACTACGGCCTGCCCATCCAGCGCGGCAACTTCACGCGTGGCGAATCGCCCTGGCGCTACCTCAAGCCGCTGCACGCCAACCTGTTTCTGAGCACCCACCTCAGCGATGTGCGGGCGGCGCTGGCCGCTGGTGTGCCAGCGGCGCAGGTCTACCCACACAGCGCCCACGCCAGCAACGCCCACCCCAGCGAAGTGCGCATCGCCTTCGACGGCGACGCTGTGCTCTTCAGCGACGAGGCCGAGCAGGTCTACCAGAGCGGCGGGCTCAGCGCCTTCCAGCAGCACGAGCAGGACCACGTGACCCAGCCTCTGCCGGATGGCCCCTTCAAGCCCCTGCTGGTGGCGCTGCACAAGCTGCAGCAGGCGCAGATCGAACACATCCGCATCCGTACTGCGCTGGTCACTGCGCGCAGCGCGCCCGCCCATGAACGCGCCATCCTCACACTGATGAACTGGAACATTGACGTGGACGAGGCCATGTTCCTGGGCGGGCTGGACAAGGGCGAGTTCCTGCGCGAGTTCGAGCCCGACTTCTTCTTTGACGACCAGACCGGCCATATCGAATCCGCCGCCAAGCATGTGCCCGCCGGCCATGTGGCCAGCGGCGTGCGCAACTAGACCCCAACGGGTAAAGGTTTGTAAAGCGCAGCGGGACTGCGGGTGAACCCGTAGACGCGTGGCAAGGTGAGGCCGTTGTGCACCCAACACCGCCACACCTCCCGCTCGCCATGCCTGCCCTTTCACACCCCACACCCCTGCTGCAACGGCGCAGTGCGCTGCGTGCGCTGTCCGCCCTTCCCATCCTGGGCAGCGGCCTGCTTCACCCGGTCTGGGCTCAGGGCACTGCCGATCCCGCACGCAACGCACAGGCCTGGCGCGCCATGTCCCGCGTGGGCTATGGACCCAGCGCGGCGCTGGCACAGACGGTGCAAGGCGCCAGCAGCCCGCGCGACTGGGCGCTGGCCCAGGTAGACGCGGCCTACGCTTCCAGCCAGCAGCCCCCGCGCATCCCCACTGAATGGGCCGGCATCAACGCGCCGCTGCCCGAACTCTTCGCCAAGTTCCGCGAAGAACGGCAAGAACGAGCCAAAGACAAGGGCAAAACCAGGAACAAGGACGACAAGCCCAGCCGCCAGGAGCTGCTGGCCGGTGACCCGGAGTACTTCAGCCGCTCCATGGCCCTGCAGGCCGTGGCCTGGCGGCTCTACGCCAGCAGCCAGCCGGAGGCAGAAAACCCCTTGCTCGCGCGCCTGACCGAGTTCTGGTTCAACCACTTCAACGTCTACATCGGCAAGGGCGCTGTACGCCCCTTCACCGGCCACTACGCCATCCACGTCGCCCGCGCCCACGCACTCGGCAAGTTTGAAGACCTGGTGCTCGCCAGCGCGCGCCACCCGGCCATGCTGGCTTACCTGGACCAAGCGCAGAGCGTGGCCGAGAACGGGCGCGGCCCGATGGGCAAGTCGCGCGGCCTCAATGAGAACTACGCCCGCGAACTCATGGAGCTGCACACCCTGGGCGTGCACGGCGGCTACACCCAGACCGATGTACGCGAGCTGGCCCGCGTGCTGACCGGCTGGACCGTGGGCCCGCAGGACAGCAGCGGCTTCCGCTTTGTGCCACGCTTGCACGACACCGGCAGCAAAACGGTGCTGGGCAAGCACTGGTCCGGCTTCTCCTTCAGCGGTGGCGAGCAGGAAGGCGTGGAAGCCATCCGCATGCTGGCGCGCCACCCCAGCACTGCGCAGCGCATCTGCCTGCGGCTGGCGCAGTTCTTCATTGCCGACCAGCCGCCGCAGGCCGCCGTGCAGGCGCTGGTCAGTACCTTCAGCAATACAGGCGGAGACCTGCGCGCCGTGGTGCGCACACTGCTGCAACTGCCCGATTTCTGGCAGGCCGAAAACAGCCTCTTCAAGACGCCCATGGACTACGCCTGCTCGGTGTTGACAGCCACGGACGGTGCACGCGAGAACCGCAACCTCATGCTGGCTGCCGGCTTTCTGTCCAACGCCGGACAGCCCGTGCATGGCTGGCAGACACCGGACGGCTACGCCTTTGACGCCGCCACCTGGCTGGTGCCCGAGGCACTCACACGCCGGGCCGACTTTGCGCTGGCCGTGGCGCGCCAGGCCAATACCGAGTTCCTCACACCCTACCTCAGCGCCACCACCCTGGCCAGCATTGCCCAGGAGCGCACTGCCCTGCGCGCCGGCCTCATGCTGGCCAGCCCCGACTTCATGCGCAAATAAGGCCTCACGATGACACACCCCCACTTCTCCCGCCGTGGCCTGCTGCAAGTCGCCTTGGGCAGCGCGGCCGCCTGGGCTGCACCCGCCGCCTGGTCGCAAACCCAGCGCGGCAGCGTCGACGATGCCCGCCTGGTCGTCATCTTCCTGCGCGGCGCCTACGACGGCCTCTCGGCCCTGGTGCCGCATGGCGATGCCAACTACTACCGCCTGCGCCCCAACATCGCCATTGCCGCACCTGACGGCAGCGCGCAGACCACGCTGGCACTGGACACCACCTTCGGCCTGCACCCGGCGCTGGCCGCGCTGCAGCCACTGTGGCAGCAGGGCGTGCTCACCGCCATTCCCTGCGCGGGCTCGCCCGACGCCACGCGCTCACATTTCGAGGCCCAGCACCATTGGGAAATCGGCATCCCTGGCAAGAACGGCACCTCGCCCGGCTGGCTCAACACCCTGGCCGGCCTGCGCCATGCCGAAGCCTTGGGCGTGGGCGAAGCCAACCCACTGATCCTGGCCGGCAGCACCCAGGTGCAACTTGTGCCCAAGGGCCAGGCCGCGACCCGCCAAGGCGCGCTGGGTGACGCACGCACGCGCGATGCCGTGATGAACCTCTACGCTGGCGATGACACTCTCTCCAAGACCTTCCGCGCCGGTGCGCAGAGCCGCATGGAAACTGCCAAAGCCCTGAGTGAGGACGAGATGCAAGACATGGCCGGTGGCTCCATGGCCAGCCGCAAGGAAATGGCCGCGGCCGACAACGGCGCCGGCAGCGCCAAGGGCCTGCTGCTGGACGCACGCCACTTGAACACCCTGATGCGGCAGAACCGCAACCTGCGCCTGGGCTTCCTGTCCGCCGGTGGCTGGGACACCCATGCCAACCAGGGCAATGCCAGCGGCGCGCTGGCCAACAACCTGGGCAGCCTGGCCGCCACCCTGGTGCAGCTGCGCCGCGAGTTCTCACGACCCAACGACGTGGTGGCCGTGGTCAGCGAGTTTGGCCGCACCAGCGCCGAGAACGGAACCCGTGGCACCGACCATGGCCACGGCAATGCGCTGTGGCTCATGGGCAGCCGCGTGCAGGGCGGGCGCTGGCATGGCCGCTGGGATGGACTGGCACAAGGGAATCTGCATGAAGGCCGGGACCTGCCGGTGCACCACGACTTCCGCGCCGTGCTGGCCCAGGTACTGCGCACCACGCAAGGGCTCAACGCCGCAGGTCTGGACGCGCTGTTCCCCGGCTTTGCGTGGGACAGCAAGCTCGACGGGTTAATGCGCGCATAAGCATTGGTAAACCTATGTAAAAGCGGCTGACAGGCTGGAGGACTCCCCCTAAGCTTGTTCCCATGTCTCCAGCCTACCTCCTGCGATCCACCGCCACCCCGGCAGACGAGAGCTGCCCTGGTAACGAACGTGCACGACGCGGCACGACGCTGTCCAGCAATGCACAGGCATGGCGCCGTCTGGCGCGCGATGGCTATGGCCGCACAGCCGAGCAGGTGCGTGCCTCGCAGGCAGCGCCCATTACCCGTACCCCGGACGACAGAGCCCACCGCTGAACCCGCGCGTCCAGCGGCTACCATGGCCCTTGCGCTGGGCCTGTAGCCGCAGCCTCCCATTCACAAGGACTTCACCATGGTGTCTCTGGCCCACACGAGCGGCAAGCTCGCGTCGTTCCGTCAGCTGCTGCAGCGCGTGTATGCGCTGACCCGGCCCTACTTCTACTCCGAAGACAAATGGAAGGCGCGCGGCATGCTGGCGGCCATCGTGATGCTCAACCTAGGGTTGGTCTACATGGCCGTACTTCTCAATGACTGGTACAGGCTCTTCTACGACGCGCTGCAGGAAAAAAATGCCTCCGCCTTTTGGTCTCAGTTAGGTCGCTTCACCTACTTGGCCTTTGGCTCCATCATCATCGCTGTCTACAAGTTCTACCTGACGCAGCTGCTACAGGTTCGCTGGCGTTCTTGGATGACCACCCACTACCTGCAGCGCTGGCTCAGCGGGCAGGCTTTCTACCGGCTGGAGCTGGCGCGCTTCACGCAAATTGCAGAGGCCGGCAGCCACCCTGACAACCCAGACCAACGCATTCAGGAAGACATCCGCCAGTTCACCGAATTCACCATAGGCCTCTCCATGGGACTGCTCAATGCGATCGTCACTCTGGCCAGCTTCGTAGGCATTCTCTGGACCTTGTCAGGCAGCTTTGCCTTTCATCTGGGTGGCAGCGAATACAGCATCCCCGGCTTTATGGTCTGGATGGCGGTGCTCTACTGCGCAGCGGGCAGCATCATTACCCACTACATAGGCCGCAAGCAGATTCCGCTGAACTTTGCACAGCAGCGCGTGGAAGCCGACTTCCGTCACACCCTAGTTCGGGTGCGTGAATACAGCGAATCGATTGCGCTAGATCGCGGCGAACCCATGGCCAGCCAACAACTTCATCAGCGTTTTGGTAAGGTGCTTGACAACTACCTCGCACTGATCAAGGCGCAGAAAAGCTTGATCTGGTTCACCAACTTCTTTGGCCAGGCGGCCGTGGTATTCCCATTTGTGGTGGCTGCGCCGCGCTATTTCAGCGGCGCCATCCAGCTCGGCGAGCTCATGCAGATCTCCTCCGCCTTTGGCAAGGTCCAGGATGGGCTGAGCTGGTTTGTGGACAGCTACAGCAGCATCGCCACCTGGCGCGCCACGACCGACCGCCTCACCAGCTTTGAGGCATCTTTTCAGGCCCTAGCCCCCATCAACACTGCGCAAGCAGCTCCTGAAAACATAGCTAACCAGACGACACTGCAAGCCAGCGATCTCTCCATCGCCCTACCCAACGGCACCCCGCTGCTGGCAGCCACTACGCTGCAAGCCCAGCCCGGTGACCGCGTCCTGCTGCAAGGCCCATCGGGCAGCGGCAAGTCCAGCCTGTTCCGCACACTGGCGGGCATCTGGCCCTACGCGCGCGGCCATGTGCAGTTGCCGGCCCACAGCATGTTCCTGCCGCAGCGCCCCTACTTTCCCAACGGCCCGCTGCGCGAAGCCCTGGCCTACCCCGAGCCGGCAACCGCCTACACCGACGCCCAGCTGCAGCAGGCCCTACGCGACGCCCTGCTGCCCGCGCTGGTCGATGAACTGGACCGCGCAGATGCCTGGGGCCAGAAGCTGTCGGGCGGCGAACAGCAGCGTCTGGCACTGGCGCGCGTGCTGCTCAAACAGCCGCAGTGGGTGTTTGCCGATGAAGCCACCAGCGCGCTGGATGCGGAAGCCGAAGCCACGCTATACCAGCGCCTGAGCGAGCTGGTCGCACGCAACGGGGGGGGACTGGTGTCCATCGCCCACCGCCCGGCCGTGGCGGCTTTCCACAACCGGCAGTGGCAGCTATCTGCCGCCTCGGACCATCAGGGCACAGGGGCCTTGTTCACCTTGTCCGAGAAGCGCGCATAGCCTTTGGCGCGCAGCTCGCAGGCGGGGCAGCTGCCACAGCCATAGCCCCAAGCTTGGCGGTGGGTACGGTCGCCCAGGTAGCAAGTGTGGGTGTGCTCCACGATGAGGTCCACCAGGGCCTCGCCACCGCCGGGCACACCCGACTGCTCGCCCAGCGCATGGGCCAGTTCCCAAGTCTGGGCCTTGTCGATCCACATGAGCGGAGTCTCGATCAGGAAGCGCTTGTCCATGCCCAATGAAAGCGCGAGCTGCAAGGCTTTCATGGTGTCGTCACGGCAATCGGGGTAGCCGGAGAAGTCGGTCTCGCAAACGCCAGTCACGATAACCTGCAGCCCGCGCCGGTAGGCCAGTGCCGCGGCCAGCGTCATGAACAGCAGGTTGCGCCCTGGCACAAAGGTATTGGGCAGGCCGCTGGCCTCCATCTGGAAAGCGGTGTCCCGCGTGAGGGAGGTTTCACTCACCTCGCCCAGCACCGCCAGATCCAGCAAATGGTCTTTGCCGAGCTTGGCAGCCCACTGCGGGAAGTGGCTGCGGATTTCACGCAGCACATTCAGGCGCGCCTCCAGCTCCACGCTATGGCGCTGGCGGTAGTCAAAGGCGATGGTTTCGACACGCTCGTAGCGCGCCAAGGCATGGGCCAGGCAGGTGGTGGAGTCCTGCCCGCCAGAGAAGAGAACGAGTGCGGTGGTATGCATGGCCGCCATGGTAGAGCACCACGGGGCAGTCTGTCAGACCCGGTCTTTCGGCCGGATCAGATGTTTTCGGTCTTCTTGATTTTGCTGGGCGTGTAGACCAGTACATCTTTCGCCACTTGGCCTGACACATCCGCCGCATTGACGGGCTGTGGCTGCGTCAGCTGGTTCTTGACCTGCTCAATCTGGATGGCGCTGGCGCTGGCCGTCCACACCGTCTTGAGGTGGTCCATCAGAACCTGGGAGATCGGCTTGGGCGGTGGATCTTCCACTTTTTCCTGTTTGGGGCGGTGGATCGTCCAGTCCTGCGGCGCTGTGGCCTCCTCCGCTCCGCGCCGGGTGGGCTCGGGCACCACCACCTTCGGAGCCTGCCCTTCCTGGGGCTTGAGCGCGGGGTTCACCATGTCGATCACCCCCGGCGAGGCGGTTTCGACTGTGGTGCTGGTGTTGGTAGCGGGGTTGACCGGAGCAACTGGGATAACCCTATGTGCCCCAGACGAAGCCGAATCTACGCCGGCAGGGCGCACATTCGGGTTTCGATCAATGGATGGCAGTTGCATTTTGGCTAGGCTGTGAGGCCCCTCCGGTGACTTTTAGGAGTTGACGTACGATTCTTAACGGCAGATTTAGGGGCTTATTTAGGCCTATTTTTAAAATTTCTCCAATTTTTTCAGACCTCCAGGCCCTTTCAAAGCAAAAAAAGGCACCAAAACGGTGCAAACCGCCTTGGCGCCGCGATTTCCGAAGTTCAGCTAGGCAGCCGAAAGGGCCAGGGGCTGCAGGGATTGCATCTCGCGCGGCAGCTTGAAACGCCCCACCAGGCGCTCCAGCAGCTCGGCCTGCTCCCGCAGGGAACTGGCCGCCGCCGCACTCTGCTCCACCAGGGCGGCGTTTTGCTGGGTCATTTGCTCCAGCTCCGCCACGGCGGCACTGACTTGCTGCATGTCACGGCTCTGCTCGTCGCTGGAGGCGGTGATTTCACCAATGATGCCGGTCACGCGCTGCACCGACTGCACGATCTCCTGCATGGTCTGACCCGCACCGTCCACCAGCTGCGAGCCATGCTCCACGCTGGCCACCGAGCCGCCGATGAGGGTCTTGATTTCCTTGGCCGCCTCGGCGCTGCGCCCGGCCAGGGCGCGCACTTCACTAGCCACCACGGCAAAACCGCGCCCCTGTTCACCCGCACGTGCCGCTTCCACCGCGGCATTCAAGGCGAGGATGTTGGTCTGGAACGCAATGCCGTCGATCACGGCAATGATGTCCACGATCTTGCGCGAGGAGCCATTGATCTCGTGCATGGTGCTGACCACCTGAGAGACCGCCGAGCCCCCGCTCTCCGCCACGGAATAGGCCGTACCTACCAGCATGTTCGCCTGCCGGGCCGATTCGGCCGACTGCTGCAGCGAACCATTGAGGTGGTCCATGGTGGAAGACGCGCGCTGTAGGTTGGCAGCCGTGGTCTCGGTACGGTTGGACAAGTCCTGGTTGCCGTGCGCGATCTCGGAGCTGGCAATGCTGATGCTGCCGGTAGACCGGTGCACCTGCCCTACCAACTGCGCCAGCGAATCGGCCATGTGGGCCAGGGAGCGCAGCACGTCGCCCATCTCGTCCTTGCGTTCCGTGCGAATGGCCACGCTGAGGTCGCCCTGCCCGATGGACTGCGCCACGCGCACGATTTCGCCCAGCGGGTCGCACACATTGCGCTGCAGCAGGCGCGTGCCAATCGAAATCAGCACCACGATGACGGCCATGATGCCGGCCACCGACCAGACCGTGCGCATGCGCTCCTGCCCGGCCTTGTCACGCAAGGCCGTCGCGCCTTCTTCCGTCAAGCGCACCATGGCCTGCTGCGCCTCCAAAAAGGCCTTGAGCTCGCTCTGGGTCGCACTCTGGATATGGTTGACGACAGCGGCGCCATCCCCCGCCGTCTTGAGGGCCTGGGCCTTGTCGATAGACGCCTGCAGGGATTGCGCACGGGTCTTGACCGCGTCCAGCGCAGCGCGCTCCGCCGGGCTTTGCATGGTTTTCTCCAGTGCGGCCTGGAGCTTGCCCATCTCCTGACCGCTGCTCTCCTGGTCCGCCAGCAGGAGCTGGGCGGCCGCAGCATCGGCATTGAGCGCCGCACCGATGCCACGCAAGGCGTTGGCCTCGGTCAGGCCACGCCAGCGTGCGGCCATCTCCAGCTTGCTTTGCTGCTCCGACTGTTCTGCCACCGTGATGGCCTGGGAATGCACCGTGCGCACGGCCGACCCGGACGCCATGGCCACCAGGCCCACACTCACGGCAATGGCTGGCAGCCACAGCTTCAACGCAATACTCAAAGACTTCATAAACCGCTCCGCAAAGAAGCGGTCCAGTATCCGGGCAGCCCCCGGACCTGGTCAATACCGCACCAGTGCGCGATAAGTCAAAACAGTACTGCCTTCAGCAGGGATATTGATCTTCCAGACTGCGGTATTGGAGGCACCCTTGGTGTAGGTGTGGCTGGCACTCAAAATCTGCCAGTCACCCGGCATGGGCTCCTGCACCGTCACGGTCACAGCTTCCTTCTTGGCGTTCTTCAGCACCAATTGGTAGGCGCTCTCGAACACATAGTTGTACTTGCCGGTCCCGCCCAGTTTCTTGAAATCGGTCTGCTTCTTGTCAGCCGTCACGTCAAAGGCCTCGCCCAGCTTGAGACGCACGGTCTCGTTCTTGGGCGTGTGGTCCATGCGGTCCTCGCCGATGAACTGCGCATTGCCCGCGCTGTCCTTCTTGTAGACGCGCACCACGCCCTTGGGCAGGGGCAGGCCCAGGCGTGCACTTTCCTTGTTGTCAAACTCCATGAACACGGCCACCTTGATCTTCTGGCCCAGCTCGCCGACCGCGCTCTGGTAGTAGTAGTCGTTGCCGCGCAGCAGCAGTTCCTTGCGCGCAGGCACACCGCTGGCCGTGAGCAGGGACACCTGCTTGGTCTGATTCTCGGCAATCGTGGTGGGGCGCGGCAGGGTATAGAGGTGGTATTCGAACAAACCTTCTTCGGCCATGTCGGTAGCGGCCTTGGCCATCATGGGCGCGGGCGCCGCCATGGGGCGTACACGCTGCTGCAGCTCGGGCTGCACTTGGTTCACATCACCGGCCACCAGTTGCAGACGCGCATTGCGGTAGGTGGCTCCGCTGGTGTTGGTCAGCGTGACCCAGCCCGACATGTCGAGCTTGTCATCACTGGCATTGAGCTCCACCACATAGTCTGCCTTCCAGCCCAGACCCGATGTCAGGTAGCTGAGCTCCACGTCCTGCTGGGGCGCTCCCTTGTTATCCAGGGCCATGACCAGTGTGGGGCGATCGCGCAGATTGGCAGGCACATCGCCAAACACCAAACGGCCGGGGATGCCCGTCTCAATGCGGTTGCCGATCTTGAGCACCACGCCCTCGTTGGCCGAGAGGACGGTGGCAACCTCACTGGTCTCCGCGCCCGTAGCGGGGTTGGTGCGCACCACGTTGACGGTCTGGCCCACGTACTTCTCCAGCATCTTCTGCGGTGTGAGCAAGTCGAAGTCGAAGTTCTGCTCCAACACACCAAAGCTGCCGGGTGCGCTCACGCTGCGCAGCAGCGCCGTCTCGGGCCGCAGATGGGCACTCACATCACGGAAGGCCAGCGCGAGACGGCCGTTGCCCAACTGCACGCGACGCTGGTCTTTAACCAGGGCCAGATTTTCGTTGTAGATAGTGACCGCGACCTCTTGCTGGTCGGCGAGGGTACTGCGCTGCTCGACAGACTGGGCCCACAAGGCAGGGACAGCAAGACTCAGGGCCGCGAGGGCAAAGGGGGCGGAGAAAGAACGCATGCGAAGGCTTTCTGAAAACGTTGGAAAGAAACCTGTGACTGGCACCAGCATAGCGCCGGCGTCTTACCCCAACGGAGCGCAAGGCCGCCTCGACGACCTTGTTGCACAGTGTTACTCTCCGCGACCCCGAAAGCCGCCGCACTCAGGCCGCAAAAACGTGGGCCTGGCCCGTCACGCCAATGGACACCGTGGCACCCACGCCAGGGGCGTGCAGGCCTGGCCCGCGCACCAGCAGGGGCGGCACCTCCCGGGCGTTCAGCAAGCGCACGGTGAGCTCGCTCACGGGACCACAGAAGTCGGCCTCCAGCACTTCGCCCAGGCAGTGATTGGCAGCTGGTGCCTGTACCTCAGCCAGTTGCAATTGCTCGGGCCGCAACATGATGTGCGCAGGGCCCTGGCGCTGGCCGTCATTGACGGCAATGCGCCCCAGGGCGCAATCCGCCCAACCGCCCGCCAGCTGAGCCGGCAGCACCACGGCTTCACCCAGGAAGTTGGCAGTGGCCGCATCCACCGGGCGCAGGTACAGATCCATGGGGCGCCCCACCTGGGCCAGACGGCCATCACGCATCACTGCCACCTGGTCAGCAAACGACAGTGCTTCCGCCTGGTCATGGGTCACCAGAATGGTGGTGATGCCTGCGGTCTGCAGCAGTTGGGCCACGGCCTTGCGCGTCGCGGCGCGCAGGCCGGTGTCGAGCGCGGAAAAGGGTTCGTCGAGCAGCATGAGGCGCGGCTGCAATGCGAGCGCACGCGCCAGCGCCACACGCTGTTGCTGCCCGCCCGAAAGCTCGTGCGGGCGGCGCTGCAACATGGCCGCATCCAGCGACACCATGTCCATCAGCTCGGCAATGCGCTGGCTGCGCTGGGGCAGATCCTTCGGCAAACCAAAGCCCACGTTATCGGCAATGCTCAGGTGCGGGAACAGTGCGCCGTCCTGCGGCACATAGCCAATGCCGCGCTGATGGGCCGGCACAATCTGCGGCCCCTCGGCCAGTACCTGTCCACCCAGCACCACGCGGCCAGCGTCCGGGGCCTCAAAGCCCGCAATGATGCGCAGCAGGGTCGTCTTCCCAGAACCGGACGGCCCCACGATGGCGGTGCGGCTGCCGGCGGGCACCTGCAGATCAACACCCGCGAGCGCGGCCACGGCACCATAGTTCTTGCGCACTGCGTGCAGGTCTAGAAGCGTCATCGTCCGGCTAACCGTCTGGATTGAATGTAGAGAAGCCATGTCAGGGGCAGCGAGAGCAACACCATGGTCAGGGCATAAGGCGCGGCACCCGCGTAGTCGATCTCGCTGGTGTGGGACCAAAAGGCGGTGGCCAGCGTCTGCGTGCCATTGGGTGACAGCAGCAAGGTGGCGGTGAGTTCATTGGTGATGGCAAGGAACACCATGGCCACGCCAGAGGCCGCGCCCGGCGCCGCCAGACGCATGGTGATTTGCCATAGCGCACGCGCAGGAGAGCGGCCCAGACTGCGCGCGGCCTGCTCCAGCTCCACCGGCGCCTGCGCAATGCCCGCACGCAGGCTGATGAGTGCGCGCGGCAAGAACAACAGGATATAGGCCAGCAGCACGGTGAACACCGTCTGGTACAAGGGCAGCGCCACCCGGACTGTAATGGTCACGAGGGCCAGCGCGACAACAATGCCCGGCAACGAGCCGGCCAGGTAATTGCAGCCTTCGACAATGCGCTGCATGCGTCCCGGCGCACGAATGGACAACCAGGCCATGGGAACCGCGAACAGCGTGGTCAGCACAGCCCCTACCAAGGCCAGGCCCAGGGTCTGCAACAGGGTGGGGCCCCATTCCGCAAGCTTCCAGACTTCGATGCCACCGGCCCACAGCCAGCGGCTCAGCGTCACCAGGGGCACACCGAGCGACAACAGGGCCGTGAAGGTCGGCAGGGCCAGACACAGCCAAGTCCAGCCGCCGAGACGCGCACGCGCAACCTGGCGTGCCGAGCCCGAACCCACGCGCGCATAGCGTTCGTTGCCACGCGTAGCCGACTCCAGCCCCAGCAAACCCAGACAGCACAGCACCAGCACACCAGCCAGCATGTTGGCTGCAGGCCCATTGAATGTCGACTGGAACTGGTCCACGATGGCGGTGGTGAAGGTATCGAAGCGGATGGTCACGAACAGGCCGTACTCGGCCAGCAGATGCAAACCCACCAACAAGGCGCCGCCCCAAATCGGCAGGCGCAATTGCGGCAGCACCACGCGGAAGAAGACCTGCCAGGGACTGCAGCCCAGCGAGGCCGCAGCGTCCTCCATGGCCGGATCGAGCCGGCGCAGGGACGCTGCCATGGGCAGATAGAGGAAAGGGAAATAGGCGACCACCGAGACCAGAACCCCTGCGCCCAGCCCATGCAGGCCAGGGAAAAGGCTGATCCAAGCATAGCTCTGCACAAAAGCCGGTACGGCCAGGGGCACTGTGGCCAGCCAAGACCACCAGCGCGCGCCGGGCAAATCACTGCGCTCCGTCAACCAGGCCAACACCAGCGCCAGCGCGATACACAAAGGCACGGTGAACGCCACCAGCATGGCCGTATTGACGAGCAGCTCGCCCACACGCGGACGGAACACCAGCGCGTAGACCGTGTCCCAACCCGTTTGCAGCCCCACCCACACCACAAACCCCAAAGGCAACAAGGCCGCCAGCGATACCAGCAAGGCGGCCAGGGCCACCCAAGACCAGCGGCGCGGCTGTGCGCTGCGAACCGCGGGCATGGGCAGATGATTGACTAGCGTAGTCAAGACAGACTCAGAGCAGGCCCGCCTGGGTCATGAGGTCAGACACCTTCTTGCTGTTCAGGCGCGAAGGCTCTACCTTGGGGGCTTGCAGATCGGCCAGCGGCACCAGGTTGCGCTGGGAGGCTGCGCCCACGCCCACGGCGTACTCAAACGAGTTGCCAGTGCGCAGGATTTCCTGGCCACCCTTGCCGGTGATCCACTTGAGGAAGGCTTGGGCTTCGGTCTTGTGCTTGCTGGAAGCCAGCACACCACCGCCGGAGATGCTCACAAAGGCACCGGGATCTTCATTGCGGAAATAGTGCAGACCGGTCTTCTCGCTGTTCTCGCCAGTCTTGGCCATGTCGCTGTAATGGTAGTAGTGGTAGATCAGCGCGGCATCCACCTGACCGGCATTCACCGCCTTCATGGCAATGCTGTTGCCCTTGAACGGCACCACGTTTTCCTTCATGCCCTTGAGCCAGGCCAGGGTGGCGGCTTCGCCCTTGAGCTCCAGCAAGGCGCTCACGATGGCCTGGAAGTCCGCGCCAGCAGGCGCAGCGCCCCAGCGGCCTTTCCACTCGGGGTTGGCCAGGTCCAGCATGGACTTGGGCAGTTGCGCTGGCGTGAACTTGGTCTTCTTGTAAACGAATACGGTGCTACGCGCAGCGATACCCACCCAGCGGCCATGGACCGTGCGGTAGCTGGGCTGCACTTGGGCCAGTGTGGCCGGGTCCAGCGGAGCGAACAGACCAGCGCCATCCACCAGTGCCATGGCGGGAGAGTTTTCAGTCAGGAACACATCGGCAGGCGATGCACCGCCCTCCTGCACCAACTGGTTACCCAGCTCGGTGTCACTGCCCTGACGCAAGGTGACCTTGATGCCGGTTTCCTTGGTGAAAGCATCGGCCCATGCCTGGGTCAGGCTGGCGTGCTGGGCGTTGTAGACCAGGATGCCTTCGTAGGCCGACTGGGCCGATGCCCCCATGGAAGCCAGTACAAGACCGGCGGCCAAGGAAATGGAACGCAACAGGAACGCGGAGCGGGAGATTTTCATGGAAAGCCTGGATAAAGGGGGAGATGTAACAACGCCAATCAGCGCAACTCAAATAAAAATAATTCGCATTTGAGATTCTACCCGCCTCACCCTGCCCTCACTCGACTGTCACGCTTTTTGCGAGATTGCGCGGCTTGTCCACATCCGTCCCACGCGCGCAGGCCGTGTGGTACGACAGCAGCTGCAGCGGCACCACATGCAACAGGGGCGAGAGCTCACCGTAGTGCTCGGGCATTCGGATCACATGCAGGCCTTCGCCGCTTTCGATGCGCGTATCGGCATCGGCCAACACATACAGCACACCGCCGCGGGCGCGCACCTCATGCAGATTGCTCTTGAGCTTCTCCAGTAGCGCGTCATTCGGCGCCACGGTCACCACCGGCATCTCGCTGGTCACCAGAGCCAACGGGCCATGCTTGAGTTCGCCCGCCGCATAGGCCTCTGCGTGGATGTAGGTGATCTCCTTGAGCTTGAGGGCCCCTTCCATGGCAATGGGGAAGTGCAGGCCACGGCCCAGGAAAAGCGCGTTTTCCTTCTTCGCAAAGTCATCCGCCCAGGCCATGATTTGTGGCTCAAGCGCCAGCACGGCCTGCAGCGCGGCCGGAAGGTGGCGCATGGCTTTCAGGTGGCGAGCTTCCTCTGCGTCGCTCAAACGACCCTTGGCCTGCGCCAGACACAAGGTCAGCAGAAACAGGCCAGCCAGTTGGGTGGTAAAGGCCTTGGTAGAGGCCACTCCGATCTCCACGCCAGCGCGCGTCACATAGGCCAGGCTGCATTCGCGCACCATGGCGCTGGTGGCCACGTTGCAGATGGTCAGCGTGTGGTGCATGCCCAGGCTCTTGGCGTGTCGCAGGGCCGCCAGGGTGTCGGCCGTCTCGCCGCTTTGTGTGATGGTGACGACCAGCGTGTTGGGATTGGGCACGGACTCGCGGTAGCGGTATTCGCTGGCCACTTCGACTTGGCATGGCACCTTGGCGATGCTTTCGATCCAGTACTTGGCCGCGCAACCGCTGTAGTAGCTGGTGCCGCAGGCCAGGATGAGCACCGAGTCGATCTGTGCAAACACGCGCGCCGCATTGCTACCGGGCGCATGGTTCATCTGCGCGTCGAACAGCTCGGGGACGATGCCCTCCACACCTTCCAGTGTGTCGGCAATGGCACGCGGTTGCTCGAAGATTTCCTTTTGCATGTAGTGGCGGTAAGGGCCCAACTCGGCTGCGCCGCTGTGCGCCAGCACGGTCTTGACCGGCCGCTGTGCTGGCGGGAGCGCCTTGTGCGCTTTGTCCACCAGCCAGTACTTGCCCAATTGCAGGTCCACCACATCGCCTTCTTCGAGGTAGACAATCTGGTCGGTCACGCCAGCCAAGGCCATGGCGTCGCTGGCCAGGAAGTGTTCCTGCCCATCCTTGCCCACACCCAGAATCAGCGGCGAGCCCGCACGCGCGCCCACCAGGCGTTGCGGCTCGTCCTTGCAGAACACGGCGATTGCATAGGCGCCATGCAGTTGCAGCACGGCGGCCTTCACCGCCTCGAACAGATCGCCGTCATAGAGGCTATCGATGAGGTGGGCGATGACCTCGGTATCGGTCTGGCTGTCGAACACATAGCCGCGCGCCTTGAGCGTGGCCCGCAGCTCGTCGTGGTTTTCGATGATGCCGTTGTGCACCAGCGCAATGCGGCCCGCGCGGTTGGCCGCATCAGCACCGGGGCCATGGCTGAAATGGGGATGGGCGTTGTGCACCACCGGTGCGCCATGGGTAGCCCAGCGGGTGTGGGCAATGCCCAGATGGCCTTGCACGCCCCCGCTGGCCACCTGCTCGATGAGCTCGGCCACACGGGAGGTGCTGCGCGCGCGGCGCAGGCCGGGCTGGCCGTCCTGCGCATAGACCGCCACGCCGCAAGAGTCATAACCACGGTACTCCAGGCGCTCCAAGCCCTGAACCAGAACCGGAACGATGTTGCGGGTCGATACCGCGCCTACGATGCCACACATAGCGAGCCTCCAAAAGGAATCAATGGGCTGCATGGTAGGCAGGGCACGAAAAAATATCAGATCATTTTTTACAAATAAATGGATATTTATTTCACAAAACTGCGATGATGGATTTTTATTCCATTAATCAACATATCGTGGAAGAAATATCACTTGATGCAGTAGACCTGCAATTGCTGGATGCGCTGCAACGCGATGCCAGCCTAAGCAACCAGGCCTTGGCCGAACTGGCCCACACGACGCCACCCACTTGCCTGCGCCGCGTCAAGCGACTGCGCGAAGCCGGGCTCATCGAACGGCAAATCACCCTGCTCAACCCCGAGCGCCTGGCCACCACCGTAGGCCACGGGCTCACCGCGATCGTGGAAATCACTTTAGACCGGCAGGACGCAGAGGCGCTGGAGCGGTTTGAGGACAAGGTGGCCCATGAAGCGGCCGTGCAGCAGTGCTACCGCGTCTCGCCCGGACCGGACTTCTGCCTCGTCGTGCATGCGCGGGACATGCCAGCCTACCAAGCGCTAACGCAGCGTCTTTTTACCGCTGACGCCAATGTGCGCAACGTCAAGGCCTTCTTCAGCATTCGCCGCAGCAAGTTCGGGGCTGAACTGGCGCTGGTATAGCATCGCCGACGTGCTGCAAGCCATGCCACAGGCATCCATGGCATTGGCCAGCTGGATGCGCGTTTGCTCGGCCAAGTAATCCAGAAACACCCGCGTGCGCCGCGGCAAAAACTGGCGACTGGGCAGCGCCGCATAAAGAAACAGCTGGCCCTTGACCCACGGCGGAATCACCCGCACCAACTCGCCACTGGCCAGGAAAGGGGCTACCAGCTCGACGGTGGCCGGGGCGATGCCGGCGCCGTCCAGGGTGGCACGTATCAGGGTTTCGATGTGGTTGGACCACAGCACAGGCGTCACGGGCACGTCCACCACGTCGTTCAAGTCCTCGGAATTCTTGAACCGCCACACACGGCTTCCCATGGTGCCGCCCTTGATACCCAGGCAATCATGTGCCGCCAAGTCTTCCGGGCGCTGCGGTATGCCTTTGCGCTGCAAATACGCCGGGGATGCAACAAACACCGCTTCGGTTGCAAGAATTTTGCGGGCAACCACGTCGCCGTCGTAGGCCTCGTCTGCGGTGAACAGCGTCACATCGTGGCCATCGATCGGAGGCTCCATGAACGACTCCACGTTCACGTGCAACACGATCTTGGGGTACTGCGCACGAAAACCCGCCACCAGCGGTGCCAGCACATAGGTGGCCAGCACCGGTGTGGCCAATACATGCAGCTCGCCCGACAGCTCCTGCGTGTGCTGGTTGGCCAGGATGTCGGCTTCGTCAATGTCCTGCAGGATGGCACGCACCCGGCCCAAGTAAGACTCCCCCGCCTCACTCAGCGAGATGCGGCGCGTGGAGCGGTGCAAGAGGCGGGTACCCAAGTGTTCTTCCAGATCCGCCACGAGGCGGGTCACCACTGCGGGTGACATATCCATGGCGCGCGCGGCCGCCGCAAAGCCGCCCTCGTCGATCACACGCTGGAAAACACGCATTGAAAGCAGTCGGTCCATAGGGCACCTCTGAGCGATATCAAGCCGGCATTATTGCCAAAACAGAAACATGCATGTGCTACGCATGCTGTTTATCTTCTGAATTAGAAATTTTACAGTTCATCCCATCGACGAGACGAATGAATTAAACGCCCCATCGATGCTGTTCAGACGGTGTGATGCCCGCCAGAGCGGATTTTCTAAACATTGAAAGGAACTTCATCATGACCAAGACATCTTTTGCCGCTATCGCTTTTGCTCTGACTTCCGTACTGGCTGGCCAAGCCATGGCCGCCGACCAAGCCGCCCCCACCACAGAACAAGTGGCCGTGGCTGCCAAGGCCGCTGACAAGGCTGCCGACACCAAGGCCAAGGCTTCCGCTGCCGACGCTTTCGCCGAATACGACAAGATCAAGAAGTGGTAAGTCCTGGCAACTGCCCTGCGGCAGTTCCCACACGCTACGCAGAGCCCGGCATGCCCGGGCTTTTTTCATGGGGAATCCACAAAATCACCGAGCAACCACCGGATGCCGAGGACTCCAGCCGGATATTTCCCCCCAGGCGCTGCAACGCCTGGGCAGCCCAAGCCAGCCCCGCCCCCAAGCCTGCAAAGGGCTTGGCCCCGTGCAGGCGGCCGAACATGCGCAGCGCCACCTCCGGCTGCGCGGCGCGGAAGCCGGCCCCGTTGTCGCGCACCGTCAGCCAGACCCCCTCGGCCGTCTCATCCAGCGTCAGCGCCACGGTCGCCGCTCCTGGCGGCAACTGGGCGGTGAACTTCCAGGCGTTGTCGAGCACCGCGTGCAGCGCCGAACGCAGCAGGCCAGCATCGGTTTGCAATGTGCGCGGAACGAAGGCCACGTCGCAGGTCAGCGCGCGCGGTGCATGGCGCAAGGCCAATTCCTCGCTCACTTCTGCCACCAGCGCGTCCAACGCCACCGGCGCCAGTACCACGGGCACCGTACCCAGCCGCGCCAGCTCGCGCAAGGCGTCCAGCATGGCACCCATGTGCTGGGCCGAATCCACCATGGTGCCCAGGAAACCCTGGTGCTCATCCTCCAGCTTGGGCCCAAGCTCTTCTTCCAACAAGCGCGCAAAGGACACGATGTGCCGTAGCGGTGCACGCAGGTCGTGCGATACCGATGACATGAACGCCTGCATCTCCTGCCGCACCTGGGCCAGTTCGGCTTCCAGCTGGGCTATGCGTTGTGCCTCCGTCATGCCATGCGCTCCACCGTGCCTCAGACCTTGGGCTTTTTGGCCGGGCGCGACCAGTTGGCAATGCTGACCTGCTTGCCGCGCGCCACGCTCAGGGCGCCGGGCTCGGTGCTCTTGGTGATGGTGGAGCCGCCGCCCACAGTGCCCCCCGCGCCAATGGTGACGGGCGCCACCAGCACGCAGTTGCTGCCCACATGCACATCGGCCTCGATGACGGTGCGGTGTTTGTTGGCGCCGTCGTAGTTGGCGGTGATGCTGCCCGCGCCGTAGTTGACACGCTCGCCCACCGTGGCGTCGCCCAAGTAGGCCAGATGGTTGGCCTTGGCACCGGCCGCCAGCGTGGAATTCTTGACTTCCACAAAGTTGCCGATATGCACCTCGGCTCCCAGACGCGCGCCGGGCCGCAGGCGTGCAAACGGGCCGATCAAGGCACCTGCGCCCACGGTAACGCCCAGCTTCTCGCCATCAATATGGGTAAACGGATGGATCACGGCGCCCGCCTCGATCACGGCATTCGCAATCACACAGTTCGCCCCGATGCGCACGCTCTCGCCCAGACTCACCTGGCCTTCGAACACGCAGTTCACGTCGATAGATACATCGTGCGCGCACAGCAGGTCACCGCGCACATCGATGCGCGCCGGGTCGGCCAGACGCACGCCTTCTTCCATGAGGCGGTGCGCCTCGCGCCGCTGATAGGCGCGCTCCAGCTCGGCCAGTTGCACCGGGCTGTTGACGCCAGCCACTTGCACCGCATCGTCAATCTTGTGGGCCACCACGCCCACGCCATCGGCCACGGCGAACTTCACCACGTCGGTCAGGTAGTACTCTTTCTGGGCGTTCTGGTTGTCCAGGCGCGCCAGCCAGCGTTTGAGCTGGGCGGCCGGCACCGCCATGATGCCGCTGTAGATCTCGGTAATCTGGCGCTGCGCCTCGGTGGCATCCTTGTGCTCCACGATAGCTTGCACGGCGCCATCTGTGGCGCGCACGATGCGGCCATAGCCGGCCGGGTTGGCCTGCTCCAGCGTCAGCAAGGCCAGTTTGTCGCCACCAGAGGCGCTGATCAGATGAAACAGCGTGTCGGCCTGGGTCAGCGGCACGTCACCCGACAGCACCACCACGATGCCGTCGTCGGCCAGCGCTGGCACCGCCTGCTGTACCGCGTGGCCGGTTCCCAGCTGCGGCTCCTGGCGCACGAACTCCAATGAAAAATCAGCTGCAGCCCCCGTAAATGCTGCGCAAGCTGCTTCTACTTCTGTAGCACCATGACCGGTGATCACCACCACCTGGCGCGCGCGCAGGGCGGCTGCGGTGTCCAGTACATGGCCCAGCAAGGGGCGCCCGGCCAGCGCGTGCAAGACCTTGGGCGTCTTGCTCTTCATGCGCGTGCCTTTGCCCGCCGCCATAATGACCACATCCACCACCGGGTACGTCCCTGCGTGCCCCTGAACCTGAAAACTCGACGTCACGTGCTTGCCCTCGCGCAAATTGCTACTGATCCAAGAGGGCCGCAACACGGGCGAAACCGCCTGGGCCCCTGGTGCGCCATTATCGGCCTGCTGCTCGTGCTTCTGGGCCTGGGCGGTTGCAGCGCCGTGCGCCTGGGCTATAACAATGCGCCCGACCTGGCCTACTGGTGGCTGGACGGCTATTTCGACTTCGACGGCTCGCAGTCCACCCGCCTGCGCAATGACCTGCACACCCTGCAGGACTGGCACCGCAAAGAAGAGCTGCCCGGACTGGCCACCATGCTCAAGGACCTGCAAGCCGCCGCGCTGCAGGACGTGACCCCGGCCCAGGTCTGCCAGCTCGCCAGCTACCTGGAAGAACGCCTGCAAACTGTGCTGGACCGCGCGGTCCCCACGGCCGTGGCGCTGGGGCCGCTACTCAGCAATGCCCAGCTGGACCACCTGGCCCGCGCGCTGGACAAGCGCAACCGCGAGTGGCGCGAAGAATGGCTGGACGGCACACCGACCGAACGCAACGAACGCCGCATGAAGAAGCTGGTGGAGCGCGCCGAAGGCTTCTATGGCCGCCTCACAGAGCCGCAACGCCAGCAACTGCAAGTCCAGATGGACCAATCCGCGTTTGATCCGGCGGTGCAATACCGTGAGGTGCTGCGCCGCCAGCAGGACGCGCTGCAGACCCTGCGCGGCCTGCGCGCCGGCAACACCAGCGAAATCCACATCCAGGCCGAGGTGCGTGCCCTGGTAGCGCGCAGCCAGCAGCCGGCCGACCCGGCGTTCAGCCAGTACACCGAACGTGTGCGCAGCCAGGCCTGCGCCGCCACTGCCACCTTTCACAACCGCACCAGCCCCGCACAACGCCAGCGCCTGCAGACCACCCTGGCAGGGTATGAAGCCGATGCGCGGGCCCTGCTCGCCCGCTAAGGACACCCATGGCCGGAATTGACGCCTCGTTTGCCGACTACTGCTGTGAACTGCTGCAGGGCTTGGGCCCCTGTGTGGCCAAACGCATGTTTGGCGGCTGGGGCATCAGCGTGGAAGGGCTCACCGTGGCCATCCTTGCCGACCTGGGCGGGGGTGACACGCTATGGCTCAAGGCCAATGAAGAAACGGCCCCACGTTTTCTGGCTGCGGGCTGCGAGCGTTTCAGTTACGGCTCCAAGACAGGGACGCGCGGCATCAACTACTACAGCGCTCCGGCCGATGCCATGGAATCGCCTGCGCTGATGCTGCCCTGGGGAAGGCTGGCACTGGAAGCCGCCTTGCAAGCCAGAAAACCTGCGCCTGCGAAGAAAGCAGCGACCAAAAAGACCTCCGCAAAAAAAACTACACCGGCCAAACGACCCCGTGGTCGTTGAGGATGGCGTCCAAGGGGACGTCATGGGGTTCAGGCTCCAGATCGTCGACAAACCCGGTCCCAAACCCCAGCCCCACGGTGAACGGCTTGGGGCTCAGGCTGCCCAGCATGCGGTCGTAAAAGCCGCCGCCGTAGCCCAGGCGGTACCCACCGGGGCCGTAACCCACGCAGGGCACGAAGAGCAACGTGGGCACGATGAGTTCGGTGTCCTTGGGCTTGGGGATGCCATAGGCGTCTTCTTCCATGGGGCAGCCGGGGTACCAGGCGTGGAAGGTCATGGTCTTGTGTTCGCGGTTCACCACGGGCAGACCGATACGACGCGGTTGCGGCTGGTCGATCAGCTCGCCATCTTCCTTCCAGCGGTGCAGCGCGGGCAGCGGGTCGAACTCGCCCTTGATGGGCCAGTAGGCGCCAATCACCGTGTCCGGGCGCCCCACCAGCCAGATGCGCATGACGCGCTGCAGAAGTTCTGCGCGCTGTAGGCGGTCCGACAGGTTCAGGCGTTGTTCAAGGAGTGCCTTGCGCAAGGCTTTCTTGTGTGCGGCTTTGCTTTCGTCCGAGTTGTCCATAATCCCCACATGCAGTTTTCAGCCATTCTGACATCCCTCGCCCTCGCGGGCTGCGCGGTGTCCGCCTTTGCCGCTCCGGCCAGCACCCAGGGGCGCGACGCAGCGCGTGAATCCGCCCGCTCCGACGACACCATTCTCGACATGGCGCAGGCCTACAAGCTGCGCGACCGCAAACGCCTGGCAACCTTGCTGCCCCAGGTGCGCGGCCACCTGCTGGAACCCTGGGCCGCCTACTGGGAACTCTCGGCCCGGCTGGACGACGCCAGCAACGCCGACATCCAGGATTTCATGACCCGCTTCAGCGGCACCTACCAGGAAGACCGCTTGCGGGCCGAATGGCTGCAGCAACTGGGCCGCCGGGGCGACTGGACCAGCTTCCTGCGCGATCTGCCGGCCTACCGCATGAACGATGACCGCGCGGTGCGTTGCTACGGCCTGCTGGCCGACTACACCACCCAAGGCAATGATGTCACCAACGCCGTGCAGGACAACTGGCTCGGACTGAAAGACGCCGACGAGGCCTGCGCCAGCGCGGCCAGCCAGCTCATCAAGGACAAAAAACTTAGCGCCCATACCGCCTGGTTGCGCGCGCGCTTGGGGATGGAAAACGACAAGCTGCGCATTGCCACCCAGGCCGTGGCCATGCTGGACCCGGACTGGGTCAAGACCGTCAACACCATCTACCTGACGCCGGCCAAGTACCTCAATGAAAAAATGACCGCGCTGCGCCCGCAGACGCGCGAATTCGTGTCTCTGGCCATGATCCGCATGGCCTACCTCGACCCGGTGATGGCGGCAGAAGAGGTGGACAAGCTTCGCTGGAAAGCCCAGCTCACGCAGGAAGAGCGCAGCTGGGTCTGGGGCGTGATCGGCAAACGGCTGGCGCAGCGCCTGTCCGACGACGCGCTGGGCTACTTTGCCAAGGGGCAACTGGCCCAGATGCATGAGGACCACCTGATCTGGGCCACGCGCGCCGCCCTGCGCGCCGGGCGCTGGAACGTGGTGCAGGACGCCATTGCCGCCATGCCCGAGGCCACGCGCAACGACCCCGCCTGGATCTATTGGCGCGCCCGCGCCCAGCTGGCCCGCGCCAGCACCGACGCCGCCCGCGCCGAGGCCACACGCGCGCTGGAGGGTATCGCCGGCATCAAGGGCTTCTACGAAATGCTGGCGCTGGAAGACCTGGGCCGCAAGGTCACCCTGCCCGCCAAGCCCCTGCCCCTGACGCCTGAAGAAAAAGACCAGGCACGCACCAACCCCGGCCTGGCCCGCGCCCTGTATGCCGTGCAGTTGGGCCTGCGCTCCGAAGGCGTGCGTGAGTGGAACTACACCACCAACCTGCACACCCGGGGCGGCATGGACGACCGCAGCCTGCTGGCGGCGGCCGACCTGGCCTGCAAAAACGAGGTCTGGGACCGCTGCATCAACACCAGCGAACGCACCCGCACCGTGGTGGACCTGGACCAGCGCTTCCCCATGCCCTTCAAATCCGCCGTGCTGGCCCGCACCCAGAGCATCGGGCTGGAGGCCGCCTACGTGTACGGCCTGATCCGCCAGGAAAGCCGCTTCATCATGGACGCCAAGTCCGGCGTGGGCGCTTCCGGCCTCATGCAGGTCATGCCCGCCACGGCGCGCTGGACAGCCAAGAAGATCGGCCTGTCCGACTTCCAGGCGCACCAAATCACTGACCGCGACACCAACATCGCCATCGGCACCGGCTACCTCAAGCTGGTGCTCGACAGCTTTGGCGGCTCGCAAGCCATGGCCGCTGCTGCTTACAACGCCGGCCCCGGCCGCCCGCGCCTGTGGCGCGGCCAGGCCGGCGCGCCCACCGTGGAAGCCGCCATCTGGGCCGAAAACGTGCCCTTCTCGGAAACGCGCGACTACGTGAAAAAAGTGCTGGCCAACACCACGCTCTACGCCGCGCTGATCACCGGCCAGCCCCAATCCCTCAAGGCCCGCCTGGGCACCGTAGGTCCGCGCGACGCCAGCACCCCCGAAGCCGGGCTGGACCTGCCCTGAGCCCAACGGGGCACCGTTCATGGCGGCGCGCATCAAAAAGGCCTGCGTATTTCATCAATGCGCAGTGCCTTGAGCCGCTAGGATGTCCCTCCCTCCATTCACAGGTGCACCATGCTCAAGCTCTACATCGGCAACAAGAACTACTCCTCCTGGTCCATGCGGCCCTGGGTGCTGCTCAAGCAGGCCGGCATTGACTTCGAAGAGGTCATGGTCCGCTTTGACTCCTTCGACAGCAACTCACAGTTCAAGGCGACGCTGGGCCCGCTGACCCCGACGGGCAAGGTGCCACTGCTGGTGGATGGCAGCTTGGCTGTGTGGGATACGCTGGCCATTGCGGAGTACGTGGCGGAGCAGTTTTCCGGTACCCCGCTGTGGCCCCAGGACAAGGCAGCCCGTGCCCGGGCGCGCAGCATCTGCGCCGAGATGCATGCCGGCTTCACAGCCCTGCGCAGCGCCTGCCCCATGAACATCGAGGCCGACCTGTCTGCTGCAGGTGCACTGATCTGGCGTGACAAACCCGCGGTGCGCGCCGATGTGGCCCGCCTGGTGTCCATGTGGGAAGGCCTGATCGCGCAGTACGGTGGGCCGTTGCTGTTTGGCGGCTTCAGTGTGGCCGACGCCTACTTCGCCCCGGTCTGCACCCGCATCAAGACCTACGGTCTGCCCTTGCCCGCGGTCGCCCAGGCGTATGTGGATCGCGTATTGGCACTGCCCGGCGTACAAGCTTGGGTGAACGATGCGCTGGCCGAAAAGGATTTCCTCGATTTCGAGGAGCCCTACCGCCTGCAACGCTAAGCCCCATGTCCGAAGCGCGCACAACCCTGCCCCCACCCGGCCAGACCTACCTGGTGGGCGGCGCCGTGCGCGATGCGCTCCTGGGCCTGCCGGTGCAGGACCGGGACTGGGTGGTGGTGGGCACCACGCCACAGGCCATGCTGGACGCCGGCTTTACCGCCGTGGGGCGCGACTTTCCCGTCTTCCTGCACCCGCAGACGCACGAGGAATACGCCCTGGCCCGCACCGAGCGCAAGACGGCGCCCGGCTACCGCGGCTTTGACGTGCATGCCGACCCCGGCGTGACGCTGGAAGACGACCTGGCCCGGCGCGACCTTACTATCAATTCAATAGCTGCTCGCGCAGATTCCACGGGGGCTACAGGTCAATTTGACTTGAATTCCGTGGTAGACCCCTATGGCGGCCGGGCGGACATAGCCCGGCGCGTGCTGCGCCATGTCACCCCCGCCTTCCGCGAAGACCCGGTGCGCATCCTGCGCCTGGCGCGCTTTGCCGCCCGCTTCACCGACTTCACCGTCGCCCCAGAAACCACGGCCCTGATGCAGGCCATGGTGGACGCCGGCGAGGTGGACCACCTGGTGGCAGAGCGCGTCTGGCAGGAGCTAGCCAAGGGCCTGATGGAGGCCCAGCCCTCGCGCATGTTCGAGGTGCTGCGCAGTTGCGGCGCCCTGGCGCGGCTGTTGCCCGAGTTGGACCGGCTCTGGGGCGTGCCCCAAAGCCCGCAGCATCACCCCGAGGTGGACACCGGCGTGCACGTGATGCTGGTGCTGGACCGCGCGGCCCAGCTGGGTGCGCCGCTGGCCGTGCGCTTTGCCTGCCTGGGCCACGACTTGGGCAAAGGCACGACGCTGGCGGACGTGTTGCCGCGCCACATCGGCCACGAGGAGCGCAGCGTGCGCCTGCTCAAAACCGTGTGTCAGCGCCTGCGCGTGCCAACCGATTGCGCCGAGCTGGCCGAAGTCGTGGCGCGCGAGCACGGCAACATCCACCGCTCCGGCACGCTCAACGCCGCAGCCCTGATGCGCCTGCTGGAGCGCTGCGACGCCCTGCGCAAGCCGCAACGCTTTGCCCAGGCCCTGCAGGCCTGCCAGTGCGACGCACAAGGCCGGCTGGGCATGACCGACACGCCCTACCCGCAGGCTGCCCGCTTGGCCCAGGCGCTGGAGCTGGCATTGGCAGTTGCTACAGAATCCGTAGCTTCTCGCGCAATATCCATGGGGGCCACAGGCCCAAATATTGGTCAATTCATCCACAAGGCGCGAGCCCAAGCCATTGCCGCCGGACTGGCCGAAACGCCCCAGACCTGAGGGTTGTTCCGCTCAGCCTGACCCAGCCTGCCTTGGTATGCTCAGACCATGGCCCATTTACTGATTGTTGAAGACGATGAATTGCTGCGCGACGGCCTGTGCGCGCAGTTGGTCCATGCGGGCCACAGCGTGAGCAGCGCCAGCGACGGCGCGCAGGCCCAGAACCTGCTGGAAAGCACCCGCTTTGACGGCGTAGTGCTGGACCTGGGCCTGCCTGTGCTCGACGGTGTGGGCGTGCTGCACTGGATACGTCAGCGCCTCACCGCGCTGCCCGTGCTCATCCTCACCGCCCGCGATGGCGTGGAAGACCGGGTGCAGGGTCTCAACGCCGGCGCTGACGACTACCTCACCAAGCCCTTCAACATGGCCGAGCTGCTGGCCCGCCTGCAGGCCATGCTGCGCCGCTCGCGACTGCCGGCCTTCGGCGGTTCACTGGAGGTACAGGGCCATATCAGCAAGAGCCTGCGCCTGGACCCGCAACTGCCGCTGGCCTGGCTCAACGAGGAGCCGATGGACCTGACGCAGCGCGAGTGGTCGCTGCTCTCCCTGCTGGTCAACAACATGGGCCAGGTGGTCGGTCGCGAGGACGTGCTGGCCGTCTGGCAAACCCAGCCGCAGGACGGCGGCGCCGTGGGCTCCAACGCGCTGGAGGTGTATGTGCACCGCCTGCGCCGCAAACTGACTGACAGCGGGCTCAACATCCGCAACGTGCGCGGGCTGGGCTACATGCTGGAAACTGAAGCACCGTGAGTGCGGCATCGCGCTTCTCGCTCAAGCGCCAGTTGCTGGTCTGGCTGCTGCTGCCACAGCTGGTGCTGTGGCTCATGGGCGGGGTGCTGGCCTTCCGCGTGGCACTAACCTACGCCGAAAAAACCATCGACCAATCGCTCACCCAGTCGGTGCGCTCGCTGGCGCGGCAGGTCAAGCCGCTGGGCTCGGGGCTGCTGATCGACTTCCCGCGCGCTGCGCAAGACATCATCGAGCAGGACCCCAATGACCGCGTGGCCTACATGCTGTCATCTCCACCCGGCAGCTTCCTCATGGGCAACAACAAGCTGCCCGGCCCGCCCAGCAATCTGCCCATTCCCGAGAACGAGACCGTGCTGTTTGAGGCCGTGATCGAGGGCAAGCCCATGCGCGTGGCCTCTATCGACCTGAGCTTTGGCGACGGCTTTACCGAGCAGCGCATGCGCGTGCAGGTGGCCAAGAGCCTGGCCGTGCAGCAGCGCATTGCCCGCGAGCTGGTGCGCGACGTGCTGTTCCCGCTGCTGATCCTGGGCGCCGTGCTCAGCGTGCTGGTGTACGAAGGCATACGCCGCGGCCTGGCGCCACTGGAGCGGCTGGAGGCCCAACTCGCCCACCGCGCCACCGCATCACTCTCCCCTATCGAGATGACGCAGGCGCCCGAAGAAGTGCACTCGCTGGCCAACGCCGTGAACCAGTTGCTCACCACTCTGCGCCGCAGCCTGGGGCAGGAGAAGCGCTTCCTCAACGACGCCGCCCACCAGCTGCGTACGCCGCTGGCCGGCCTCATCAGCCAGACCGAACTGGCCATGCAGGAGACCGAGCCCGAAGCCCTGCAGAAACGCCTGCAGAAGGTGCACACCGGTGCACAGCGCAGTGCCCACTTGGTGCACCAGCTGCTGTCCCTCGCGCGCACCGAGGCAGACATCCTGCGCAGCCCACTCGACGTGGCTGCGCTCGCGCGCGAGGTGGCTCGCGAATGGACACCGCGCGCCGTGGCGGCGGGCGTGGACCTGGGCTACGAAGGCGAAGATAGCCTCACCATCCCCGGCGACAAGCTGCTGCTGCGCGAGGTGCTCAGCAACCTCATCGACAACGCCCTGCGCTACGCGGGCAAGGGCGTCAACGTGACCCTGCGCACCGAGGTGCGTGACGGCTTTTGCATCCTGGAAGTGGAAGACAACGGCCCCGGCCTGTCCACCGAACACCTGGAACGCGTGTTTGAGCGCTTCTGGCGCGCCAGTGAACTGCCGGGCGGCTGTGGATTGGGCCTGTCCATCGTGGCGGAAATCGCGATGCGGCATCGAGGTACGGCTACTGCGCGGACAACGCTGCCGCATGGGTTGACGATCAGTTTGCAGTTGCCGTTGCAAGGGTGATAACTGACCGGTTTGCGGGGCGGATTCAACCGGTCGCTGCAACACCTTAAATTCTGCATGAGCGGAAGGAGTGTTGCCAATGAAATACAG
>NZ_JBXAOD010000009.1:0-157477 GCF_058802405.1 Rhodoferax sp. GW822-FHT02D07 | reverse complement strand
GTAGCCCGTGGCTCCCCACGCAAACGACACCCCTACGCCCATGAACATCAGCCCGGCGAAGAAGTCTTTTTGGCTTTTTATATTCACTCGTTGTCTCCTACACAGAAAGCGGTTCCGCATTCTGCCTGCATTTTTAGGGGTTTCTGTCTAGGGGTTTTCGTCCTACCCGTGCAGGGGGGGCGTCGAGCTCAAGACCTCTTCCATCACCGTCAACCCCTCGGCCACACGCAGCGCGCCGGCAAGTCGCAGGGGCCGCATGCCATCACTCACGGCCTGGCGGCGCATGGCGTCAATGCTCGGGTCGCCGCTCACACGGCTCTTGAAGCCTTCAGTCACCGTCAGCAGCTCATACAACCCCATGCGCCCCATAAAGCCCGTCATGCGGCAATCCACGCAGCCCACGGCCTTGTAAGGCTTGTAGCCACCGTTAATCTGCCAGGGTTTGACCATCTCACTCAGGGCTTCGCGGCTGGCCTCGTCATCACGCACCTTGCATTGCTTGCACAGCGTGCGCACCAAGCGCTGCGCCAGCACACCCAGCAAGGTCGCGTTGATCAGGTAAGGCGGAATGCCCAGTTCCATGAGGCGCGTCACCGCCGACGGGGCGTCGTTGGTGTGCAAGGTGGAGAACACCAGGTGACCGGTCAGCGCTGCCTGCACCGCCATCTCGGCGGTTTCCAGATCGCGAATTTCGCCCACCATGATGATGTCCGGGTCCTGCCGCATAAGCGCACGCAAGCCCTGCGGGAAGCCGAATTCCAGCTGCGGCTGCACCTGCGTCTGGTTGAAGCTGGGCTCGATCATTTCGATCGGGTCTTCCACCGTGCTGACGTTCACCTCTTCGGTCGCAACGCGCTTGAGCGTGGAATACAGCGTGGTGGTCTTGCCCGAACCCGTGGGGCCGGTGACCAGAATGATGCCGTGCGGGCGTTGCACCAATTGCTCCCAGCGCGGAGCATCGTGCGTGGTGAAACCCAGCGCGTCCAGGTCTTTGACCGCATTGTCGGGGTCAAAAATCCGCATCACCATCTTTTCGCCAAAAGCGGTGGGCAGCGTGGAGATACGCATTTCGATTTCATCGCCGCGCGGGTTGCGCGTCTTGATGCGGCCGTCTTGCGGGCGGCGCTTTTCGATCACATCCATGCGGCCCAGCAGCTTGATGCGCGCCGTCATCGCGTTGAGCACCCCCATGGGCATCTGGTATACCGGGTGCAGCACACCGTCGATGCGGAAGCGGATCACGCCCTGCTCGCGGCGCGGCTCGAGGTGGATGTCGCTGGCGCGCTGGTCAAAGGCGTATTGCCACAGCCAGTCCACCACCTGCACCACACCCTGGTCGTTGGCGTCGAGCTGCTTGTTGCTCTTGCCCAGCTCCACCAGTTGTTCAAAGCTCGCACCATTGTTGGCGCCGGTCTTGGTGGCCGCACGCACGCTCTTGGCCAATGCATAGAACTCTGCCGTGTAGCGCGTAATCTCCTGCGGGCTGGTCACCACGCGCTTGACGCTGCGCCGCGTCTGGCGCTCCACCTCGGCCACCCAGTCGCTGATGAAGGGCTCGGCCGTGGCCACGGTGATCTCGCTGCCCGACACCACCACGGGCAGGATGCGGTGGCGCTCGGCGTAGCCCGCACTCATCGCATCGGCCACCTTGCCCACGTCCACCTTGAGCGGGTCAATGCGCAAATAGTCCAGCCCCGCGCGCAGGGCCAGCCACTGCGTCAGCATTTCAATGTCCAGCGGCTTCTGGTCCGAGGCACGGCGCATGGACACGCTGGCCAGGCGCACCAGCGGGTGCTGGACGCTTTCGGCCTGGGCACAGCGTGCAATGGTGCGCTGGGCTTCGTCGTCGGCAATCACCTTGTCCTGCTGCAGCCACTCGACCAGGCGGCGCCAATCCAGCGGGCCCGCATGGACGGCAACAGGGGCCAAGGGCTTCTTGGAATGGGTACTCATGCTTGCACCGGTTTGAAAACGCGGACCCACTTGTCCGCGGGCAGCCCCCAGTGGGACTGGATGAATTCGGCCCGCTCCAGCAGCACGCTGCGCTTGGGACGGCTGGGCACGCGCTGGGCCATGACCACGGTATTGCCCTCACGTGTAGCCTTGAAGGCCCACAAGGCTTCGTCACCAAAGGCCTGCGCCATCTTGTCCACGCTGGCCTGGAAGCTGGAACTGCGGCCAAACAGGTTGACCGTCATGCAGCCTTCTTCGGTCAGCGCGGCACGGCAGTCGGCGTAGAAGTCAACACTGTCTAGCACGGGGGCCGCAGCTTCCTCGTCATACAGGTCCACCTGCAGCGCATCCACGGCGCCAATCCATTTGTCTTTTTTGATTTCCTCGGATGCATCACCCAACACCACCTGCATGCGGCTGTTGTCGGCCGGGAGCTTGAACCAGCCACGGCAGGCGTGCAGCACCTGCGGGTTGAGCTCAATGGCGGTGGTCTTCATCTTCAGTTCCTTGTGGCAGAACTTGGTGAGCGAACCGGCCCCAAGGCCCAGTTGCAGCGCCTGGCGCTTGGGCACCGTGAGCGGATCCACAAACAGCAGCCAGGCCATCATGCGCTGGATGTATTCGTGCACCAGCACGGTGGGCGCCTCCACCAGCATGGAGCCTTGTATCCATTCGCTGCCCAGGTGCAGGTGGCGGATGGGGCCTTCTTCGGAGAAATTGACTTCGGGGAGGATGAGAGATGCTTTTCGAACCATGGGGATTTATAACAGCAGCGCCCCCAGGCGCGGCAGCGCTTTACACGCGTTCTCCGTCGTGGCGTTGGCCAGCGCTTCGAGGCGCACGCCGCGGAGCTCCGCCACCGTCTGCGCGATGCGCGGCAGCTCAGCCGGCGTGTTGCGGCCTTGGGGCTTTCCGGCCTCGCGCTCAGCAGCCGTTGCATAGAGCCAGTGCGGCGGGATATCGGGTGCATCTGTCTCCAGCACCAGGGCGTCCAGCGGCAGGGTCTGGGCCAAATGGCGCAGCTGGTGGGCGCGCTCAAAGGTCACGGCGCCACCAAAGCCGAGCTTGAACCCCAGCTTGATGAACTCTTGCGCCTGAACCTCGCTGCCGTTGAAGGCATGGGCAATGCCCTGCCAGCGCCCGCCGGGGCCGGCCACCTCACGCAGGTGCTTGAGCAGACGGTCCGCCGAGCGGCGCACATGCAGCAGCACCGGCAGGTCGAACTGGCGCGCCAGCTTCAGCTGGGCGCGGTAGACCGCCTCCTGCTTCTCGCGCCAAGGGCTTTGCGTGAGCTGGGGCACAAAGTAGTCCAGCCCGATTTCGCCCACCGCCACCAGGCGCGCGTCGGTATGGTGGGCGCGCAGCTGCTGCTCCAGCATGGTCAACGCATCGTCCTGCGCCGTGGGCACGTACAGCGGGTGGATGCCCAGGCCATAGCTGTTGCCACCCGCGTGGGCCAGTGTGCGCACCGTCGTCAGGTTACCCACCTCCACTGCGGGAATCACGCAGTGCACCACATTTGCTTGCCGCGCGCGCTGCTCCACGGCGTCCAGCTCCGGGCCCGCCGCAAAGGCGTCAAGGTGGCAGTGGGTGTCTATCCAGCGCATGCCGCCATTGTCGGGGCTCCAGACGGGTCTAGCGCTTGCGCTGCACAAACAGGTTGCGGGTGCGATCTTCAGGGTAAGCGAAGCTAACCAGTCCGTTCTTCACCAGCCCCATCACCAGCATGTTGCTGGTGATGGCGTCCTTGTCGTCCTTGCTGAAAGGACGCTCGTGCGTGGCCGTCACGCCGTAGTAGACGCGGGGCATGTTCTCCAGCGCGTTCTTGACGGACGGGCCCGAGAGGTTGCCGTCGCGGATGGAGAGGATGGCGTAGGTGAGCAGGTAGACCGTGTCATAGGCCTGGGCGGCGGCCATAGGCACGGTGATTTTCTTGGTGTTGAACTTGCGGGCGTAGGCGCTCAGGAAGGAGATGCGCCGCTCATTGCTGGGCTCGGCAATGAAGGTCTGCGCCATGAGTGCGCCCTCGGCGGCCTCCTTGGCACCATCAATGAAAAACGGGAAGGACAGCGGCCAGGCGCCCACCTGCGGCACGCTCCACTTCAGGGCCTGGCGCCCCTTGGCGATGACGGCGTTCTCGGGCCCCACGGTGTAGCTGAACACCACGTTGGCACCGGCCGCCTGCGCGGCTTTCAGCTCGGCCTGTAGGTCTTTCACACCCAGCTCAAAGCGCGCCACATGCACCGGCTGCAGGTTCCTGGCCGCCAGCGCCTTGACCACATCGTTCATGCCGCCTTCGCCATAGGCCGTCTTGTCGGCAAAGATGGCCACCTTGGTCCAGCCGCGGTTGACGATGTCGTCCACCACAAAGGGCGCCTGGATGGCGTCACGCGCGGAGGTGCGGAAGATGTAGCTCTCGGGCGCCGGGTATTTGGTCGTGATGGGCGTGCCCGTGGCGCAAGGCACGATGAGCGGCAGCTTGGCGGTCTGGTAGACCTCCAGCGACTTCATGGCCACGCCGGTGTTGCAGAAGCCGATGGTGGCAACCACCTCCTCCTTCAACAGTTCCTGCGAGGCCAGAAGGCCCGCGTCGGGGTTGGCCGTGTCGTCCTTGATGACCAGTTCCAGCGGGCGGCCCAGGTAGCCGCCGGCCGCGTTGATCTCTTCCACCGCGAGCTTGGCACCGTTGAGCATGGGGATGCCAAAGTCGGCAGACGGGCCAGTGAAAGGGCCGACCAGGCCTATGCGCAGAGGTTTGGCGTTTTGGGCCAAGGCGACTGACGCGCAAACCAGCAGCAAGACCCCGCAGGGCAACCAACGACGACGGTTCATGGCGAACTCTCTGAGAAGTGGCAATGGCCGGCAGCTTAGGCCGCAGCGCGCCTGCCCTCATCCGCAACAACCCTTGGCCCGCGCCTGCCTGTCAGCAAAGCGCAAGCCAGTCGCCAGTCAGGCGGAGGGTCAGGCCAGTCGGCCCGACACCAGCTTCAACTGGCGGCTGCAGCGTGCGGCCAGCGTGGCGTCGTGGGTCACCAGCACAAAGGCCGTGCCCTGCTCCCGCGCCAGCTGCAGCATCAGCTCGAACACGCCATCGGCCGTGCTGCGATCCAGGTTGCCGGTGGGTTCGTCGGCGAGCACACAGTCGGGCTTTGTCACCAGCGCACGGGCAATCGCCACGCGCTGGCGCTCGCCGCCCGACAGTTCGGCCGGGCGGTGGTGCATGCGGTGCTCCAGCCCCACCAACGCTAGCATTTTCATAGCTGCTTGCGCAGATTCAGCGGGGGCTACACGCCGAATTGTGAGTGGCATGGCGACATTGTCCAGCGCGCTGAACTCGGGCAGCAGGTGGTGGAACTGGTAAACAAAGCCCAGGTGCTGGTTGCGCAGGCGGCCTTGTGCCGCAGGGGGCAGCGCGGCCAGCTTGTGGCCCAGCAGGTCCACGCTGCCGCTGGTGGGCGCATCCAACCCACCCATGAGGTGCAGCAAGGTGCTCTTGCCCGAGCCCGAGGCGCCAACGATGGCCAGGGTCTCGCCCCGGTGCACCTGCAGGTCCACGCCCTGCAGCACGGTGACGTCGAGCCGGCCTTCCTGAAAGCGCTTGGTCAGGCCGCGCACCTGCAGCACCACCTCGCCCGCCGGCTGCGCCGCCGGGGGCTCGGCCAGATCGGCTACCTGCTGGTACTGCGCAGCGGCCAGGGCCTGTTCGACGGGGGACAGGGACTTACTCATAACGCAGGGCCTCGGCAGGGTTGACCTGGCTGGCGCGCCAGCTGGGGTACAGGGTGGCCACAAAGGCCATGAGCAACGCAATCACGGCCACGGGCACGATGTCGCTCTGCTGCGGGTCGCTGGGCATGCGGCTGATGAGGTAAATATCTTGCGGCAAAAAGCTCGCGCCCAAGAGGCGCTCCAGCGCAGGCACGATGACGTCAATATTGAAGGCCACGCCCAGGCCCAGCAGCAGGCCGGCCAGCGTGCCGATCACGCCCACCATGGCGCCCTGCACCACGAAGACCCCCATGATGCTGCCCGGGCTGGCCCCCAGCGTGCGCAGGATGGCGATGTCGGCGCGCTTGTCAGTCACCGTCATCACCAGCGTGGACACCAGGTTGAAGGCCGCCACCGCCACGATGAGGGTGAGGATGATGAACATCATGCGTTTTTCGACCTGCACCGCGGCAAACCAGGTGCGATTCTGGCGCGTCCAGTCGCGCAGCAGCAGGTCCCCACTCATGGTGCGGCTCAGCTCCTGCGCCACTTCGCGGGCCTGGTGCAGATCTTTGAGCTTGAGGCGCACGCCCGTGGGGCCTTCCAGGCGAAAGATCTTGGCCGCATCTTCCCAGTGGATGAAGACCAGCGCCGAGTCGTATTCGTAGTGGCCGGAATCAAAGGTCCCCACCACCGTCATCTGCTTGAGGCGCGGCACCACGCCGGCCGGCGTCACCTGCCCGCTGGGGGCAATCAGGGTGACACGATCCCCCTTGACCACGCCCATGCTGCGCGCCAGCTCACCGCCCAGCACCACGCCAAACTCGCCGGGCACCAACTGCGCCAGCACCGCAGCCTGAGCACCGGTGGCCACGTCCGACACCTCGGGCTCGCGCGCCGGGTCGATGCCGCGCACCATGGCGCCCTTCATCTCTTCACCCCGCGCCACCAGCGCCTGCGCTGCCACAAAGGGAGCCGCACCTATGACCTGCGGGTTGGCCTTGGCCTCGCGCAGGGTGCGGTCCACATCGGGCAGGGCTTGGCCGCCGGGGGCAAACACCTCGATGTGGGAAACCACACCCAGCATGCGGTCACGCACTTCCTTCTGGAAACCGTTCATCACGCTGAGCACGATGATGAGCGCGGCCACACCCAGCGCAATGCCCAGCATGGACACTCCCGAGATGAAGGAAATGAAGCCATTGCGCCGCGTAGCCCGGCCTGCGCGCGTGTAGCGCCAGCCGATGGTGAGCTCGTAGGGAAGTCGCATCAAAGGTCAGAAAGAGCTGAAGTGCCCGGATTGTGGCATCCATGCGGGACAATGCCGCCATGCACACCGTTATTCCCTACGCCGCACCTGCGGGACCACACTGCCAGGCCGCCCTGGCGGATCTGGCGCTTCCCCACCTGGCCCAGTTGCTGGGCATGCTGCAACCCAACCCGCCGCTGCTGGGTTCGGCCGAGTCGCTCACCCCGCTGGGCGAGCGCGTGCACGCCAAGAGCCTGGGCCTGCAGGGCGCCGACGGCCTGGTGCCCTGGGCTGCGCTGGATGCGGAGCACCTGGGCCTGACCAAGCAACACGGCACCAGCGGCTGGGCCTGGATCACGCCCTGCCACTGGCGCATCGGTGCGGACCATGTGCTGATGGAAGACCCGCAGGCGCTGAACCTGAGCGCACACGACTCCGACGCGCTGCGCAGCGCCATGCAGCCTTACTTTGCCGAAGACGGCATCACCCTGCACCCGCTCAACGACACCACCTGGCTGGCCCAAGGGGCTGCGCTGGCCGACCTGCCCACCGCCTCGCTGGACCGCACGCGCGGCGCCCGCGTGGACGGCTGGATGCCGCGCCAGGAACAGGCCCAACCCCTGCGCCGCCTGCAAAACGAGATGCAGATGCTGCTCTACACCCACCCGGTCAACGACGCACGCAAGGCCCGCTTCCTGCCGCCGGTGAACTCCTTCTGGATCAGCGGCACCGGCACCCTGCCCACCACCCCGCGCAGCGCCCCGGCCCAGCGCGTGGAAATGGAAAACAGCCTGGCCGCAGCCGCCCTGCGCGATGACGGCCGCGCCTGGGCCCAGGCCTGGCAGGCGCTGGACCAGGGCCTGATCGCCAAGCTGCTGACCCGCGCCAAGGCCAACCAGGCGCTGGAAATCACCCTTTGCGGCGAACGCATGGCCCCGACCTTTATATTGCAGAGCAGCCCCTGGTGGAACCGCCTGCAGCGCCGCTTCACCGCGCCGCCCCCGCACGAATTGCTGCAAACCCTATGAACATCATTCCCCGCGACATTCCGCCGCGCGCCGCCTGGCAACTGGAGCAGGCCGGCATCCATCCCCTGCTCGCGCGCCTGTACGCCGCCCGCGGCGTGAGCAGCCCTGACGAACTGGACGACGCCCTGGCCAAACTGCTACCGCCCAGCACCCTGCTGGGCGTGGACCGCGCCGCCGTGCTGCTGGCCGACGCCGTCGCACAGAACAAAAAACTCTGCGTGGTGGCCGACTACGACTGCGATGGCGCCACCGCCTGCGCCGTAGCCGTGCGCGGCCTGCGCCTGCTGGGCGCGCAGCAGGTGGACTACCTGGTGCCCGACCGTGTGGTGGACGGCTACGGGCTCACCGCGCCCATTAGCGAACGCGTGGCCCAAACCGGCGCCGAAGTGCTAATCACCGTGGACAACGGCATTGCCAGCGTGGACGGCGTGGCCCGTGCCAAGGTCCTGGGCCTGCAGGTGCTAGTCACCGATCACCACTTGCCCGCCGCCGTGTTGCCGGACGCTGATGTGATCGTCAACCCCAACCAGCCCGGCTGTACGTTTGAGAGCAAATCCATGGCCGGCGTGGGCGTGATGTTCTACACCCTGCTGGCGTTGCGCTCCGAACTGCGCGCGCGCGGTGTGTTCGATGCCGCGACCCAGCCCAAGCTCGATGCCCTGTTGCCCCTGGTGGCGCTGGGCACGGTGGCCGACGTGGTGAAGCTGGATGCCAACAACCGCCGCCTTGTCGCCCAAGGCCTCAAACGGGTCCGCGCCCTAGTCATGCCTGCGGGTCTAGCTAGTCTTTTTGTAGCAGCGGGGCGCAAGGCGGAGGTGGCGACCACCTTCGATTTCGGCTTTGCCCTGGGCCCGCGCATCAACGCAGCCGGCCGCCTCTCCGACATGACGCTGGGCATTGAATGCCTGCTGACGGACGACCCCGCCCGCGCCGACGAATTGGCCAAAACGCTGGACGGCATCAACCGCGAACGCCGGGAGATTGAGGGCGACATGCGCGAGCAGGCGCTGATGATTGCCGAAAGCCTGTTTGACGAGGGTGATGAGCCCCCGCCCGCCGTCTGCGTGTTCGACCCCGACTTCCACGAAGGCGTGGTCGGCATCGTGGCCAGCCGCATCAAGGACAAGCTGCACCGCCCCACCTTCGTCTTCGCGCCCAGCAGCGCGCCGGGCAAGGAGCACGAGCTCAAGGGCTCGGGCCGCAGCATTCCGGGCTTTCACCTGCGCGACGCACTGGACCTGGTGGCCAAACGCTACCCGCAGGCCCTGCTGCGCTTTGGCGGCCACGCCATGGCGGCTGGCTGCACGGTGGCGGAAGAATTTTTTGACGACTTCGAAAACGGCCTCAACGAAGTGGCGCAGGAATGGCTGGACGCCGCCACGCTGACCCGCCGCATGGAAACCGACGGCCCCCTCAACCCCGAATACCGCCGCGTGGACCTGGTGGACGCGCTGCACAAGGAAGTCTGGGGCCAGGGCTTTGCGGCGCCCACCTTCAGCGAAGAGGTGGAAGTGGTGTCCCAGCGTCTGGTCGGTGAAAAACACCTCGCGCTCAAGCTCAAGCACCAGGGCCAGCCGGTGGACGGCATCTGGTTTGGCCACACTGAGCCCCTGCCCCCGCGCGTGACGCTGGCCTTCCGCCTGGATGCCGACGAGTGGCAGGGTGTGCGCCGCGTGCGTTTTCTGGTCGAAGGCGCAGAGATTTAAAGGTTTTTGGCTCCTGGCCCACGTGGATATTGCGCGAGCAGCTACCAAAACAATAGCTACCTGCGCAGCTTGCGCTCCAGTGCATCCAGCCGCCGGCTGCGCTGCAGCTCGCGGTAGCCGGCGTCAAAGGCGTCCATGATGGCCTGCGCGTTGTCCACTTTCTTGGACACCACAAAGTGAATGGGAACCGTCCAGAAGCTCTTGCTCTGCACCTGCAACAGCGGCGCCTCGCCGGGATCGAGCTTGTTGGCAATCAGGTAGCGTGCCACTGACTCTTCGAGCGGGAACACGTCGATGCGCTTGTAGATGAGCTTCTTGAGGTTGTTCACGTCGTCCACCGCCTCGTCCACCGCCAGCACGCCCTGGGCCTGCAGGTCGGCAAAGGGCTGGGAATAGAAGTTGCCGCGGGTCACGCCCACGCGCCACTGCCCCAGGTCGGACAGGCTGGCCCAGTCCCGCGCCTCGCCGGCACGCTGCACAAACACCATGCGGTAGGTATGGATGGGGCGGCTGGAGAACAGCAAGGCTTCTTCACGTTCGGCGCTGCGCGCCCACCCAAAGCTGCCGTCGTAACGGCCCGACATGACGCCGGCAATGGCGCGGTTGTTGGGGACCCATTCCATGGTGGAACGCAGGCCTGAGGCCTTGAAGGCCTCCACCACGATCTCCGTCAGCGGCCCGCCACCAGGCTCGCTTTCCACCTTGAATGGCGGGTACTCTCCGATGCCGATACGCACCGTCTCCGGCGGGGCTGCGTGCGCCCACGGCACTGCCAGCGCCAGCATCGCAACGACTCGCCATACCCTTCTGCGCGGAATGTGCATGGTGGCATGGTACGCCGCCAGCCACTGCAAGGCCAGTCACCACAGTTCTGCCAAGGTTTCCCCGGTGGTCACCGGCGTGTCATACCTCTGTCATCCGGGCGCCGCAAAATGTCGCACCCTGCGGCCCTGCGTACCATGGAGGGCCGCACTCACCGAGGCCACCCCTGAACCCGCAATACCCCCTCCCCGCCAGCGCCCAGGCTTTCCACGACGCGCTGGGGCACAACGGTCGCGCCTGGCTTGCGCAACTGCGCGCCAGCTGTGCCCTGCCCCCGCCTGCGGGCTGGGTGCTCTGGCGCACGCCGCAGCAGGCCTTGGGCTGGCTGCGGCCGGAGCGTGCCGCCCTGCTGCTGAACGGGCTGGCTGGCTGCCGGCAAGACGGCGACGAGCTCGTATGGGAATGCACCACCTGGCGCAGCGCAGAACGCAGCGCCCAACTGCAAGGCTTTCTGCAGAACTGCCAAACCCAGGGCCTGCTGCCGGGCTGGCGCCATGAGGCCTTTGCCTTCTGGTTTGATGGCTGCACCGAACCCCTGACGGACCAGCCCCCGCTGCTGGCCGTGGAACGGGCAGGCTTCCGCTTTCTGGGGCTGATGAGCCATGCGGTTCATATCAATGGCTTCACGCCCGAAGGCGCCCTGTGGTGCGGACGGCGCAGCGCCCGCAAGGCCACCGACCCCGGCATGCTGGACAACGTGACGGCCGGCGGCCTGCCCGCCGGGGAGTCGCCGCTGGGCTGCGCCAGGCGCGAGCTGTGGGAAGAAGCCGGCCTGCACTGGCCCGATGAGAGCCAGGTCCACTCTGCAGGCTGGGTACGCACCCGGCGCGCCGAGCCCGAGGGCTGGCACGACGAGAGCCTGCTGGTGCTCAACCTGACGCTGCAGGCCACGCAACGCCCGCACAACCAGGACGGCGAGGTGCAGGAATTCCTGTGCCTGACAGCGCCCGAGGTGCTGCAGCGCTTGCAGGCCGGTGAATTCACGTGGGATGCCGCAGCGTCCCTGGCGCAGGGCTTGGGGCTATGAACGCCCCCAGCCTCTACGGTGCCGACAGCGCCGGTCTGATCTGCGGCTTTCTGTTCGGGCCTGATGGCAAGGGCAGCCCGCTGGACACGCCCGATGCCCTGCGCTGGCTGCAGCAGCAGACGAATCAGGCCACGCCGGAGCCAGGCTTTGTCTGGCTGCACTTCAACCTCTCGCAAGCCGCCACCGGCAAGTGGCTGCGCGAGAACCTGCAGCTGTCCGACCTGTTCTACGAGTCGCTGCAGGACGGCTCCCGCTCCACCCGCGTGGAGCTGGACGACGACACCCTGATTGCCGTCGTCAACGACGTGCACTACGACTTTGCGTTTGAGCCCTCGGACATTTCCACGCTCTGGCTGTCGGTTGCGCCGCGCCTGGTTGTGAGTGCGCGGCTGCAGCCGCTGCGCTCCATCGACCGGCTGCGCGACGCCGTGCGCCGCGGCGAACGACTGGCCTCGTCCGTGGCGCTGCTGGTGCACCTGATGCAGGACCAGGGCGATGTCCTGATCAATATCGTGCGCAACACCACGGCACGCGTGGACGACATCGAAGACAAGCTGCTGGCCGGCCGGCTGGAGACCAAGCGCGCCGACCTCGGCAGCCTGCGCCGACTGTTGGTGCGCCTGCAGCGTCTGCTGGCGCCCGAGCCGGCCGCCCTGTTCCGCCTGCTGCGCAAACCGCCGGACTGGGTGGGCGAAGACGACCTGCAAGACCTGCGCCAATCCACCGAAGAGTTCAACGTGGCGCTGAGCGACATGGCGGCGCTGCAGGAACGCATCAAGCTCTTGCAGGAAGAAATTGCCGCACGCGTGGCCGAGGCCAACAACCGCAGCCTGTTCGTGCTGACCATCGTGACCGTGCTGGCCCTACCCATCAACATCATTGCCGGCCTGCTGGGCATGAATGTGGGCGGCATCCCGCTGGCTGACCACCCGCATGGCTTCTGGGTGGTGGTCGCGCTCATCGTCAGCATCACGGCCATCGCGGGCTGGATCGCGCTGCGCCGCCCGCGCGACTGATAAATACCGTTTCTGGCCATAGCCCTTGTTGATATTGCGCGAGCAGCTATCAATACAATAGCAAACCATGCAACACCTCACCATCCTCACCGGCGCCTCCCGTGGCATGGGCCTGGCCATGGCAGAACAACTGCTGGCGCCCGATGCCCTGCTGCTATGCATCTCACGCCAGACAAATGCCGCCCTGACGGAGCAGGCAAAACGCGTGGGCGCCACGCTGCTGCAATGGCCGATGGACCTGGCGGACGGTGCCACCGCAGCGGCCCGGCTGCGCGAATGGCTGACGCAGCAAAGCCCGGGCACGCTGGCCGGCGCCACCCTGATCAACAACGCCGGCGTGATTCCGGCCCTGGTGCCCCTCTCCGAATCCGACCCCAGCGCACTCGCCCAAGCCCTGCGCGTCGGGCTGGAAGCGCCCATGCAGCTCACCGCCGCCTTTCTGGGCGCCACACGCAATTGGACGCTGCCACGCAAGGTGCTGAATATCTCCTCCGGCCTGGGCCGGCGCGCCATGGCCTCACAGGCCGCTTACTGCGCCGCCAAGGCGGGCATGGACCACTTCACGCGCTGTCTGGCACTGGACGAAGCGCTATCGGCCAATGGTGCCAAGGTGTGCTCGCTGGCGCCGGGAGTGATTGATACCGACATGCAGCTGCAGCTGCGCAGCTCGGATGCCACGCACTTCCCCGACCAGGCGAGCTTTGCCAATCTGCACGCCCAGGGCCAGCTCAGCAGCCCCGGGGAGGCGGCGCGCCGCGTGCTGAGCTATCTGGCGCGGCCGGACTTTGGCGCACAGCCGGTGGCCGATGTGCGTCAGTAAATCTCCGGAACGATGATGTCCTGCGGCACCGGCCGACGCTCATAGTCCTCATGCCGCACGCGCTGCGGCAAAGTTACCGGCGGGTGCTCCGTCTCTTCATACGGCATTTGCTGCAGCAGGTGGTGGATGCAGTTCAGGCGTGCCTTCTTCTTGTCCACCGCCTGCACCACCCACCACGGTGCCTCGGCAATGTGGGTGCGTTCCAGCATCACTTCCTTGGCGCGGGTGTAGTCTTCCCAGCGGCTGCGGGACTCCAGGTCCATGGGGCTGAGCTTCCATTGCTTGAGCGGGTCGTGGATGCGACCCAGGAAGCGGCTGTGCTGCTCTTCGTCGGAGATGGAGAACCAGTACTTGATGACCTGGATGCCGGAGCGCACCAGCATCTTTTCGAACTCGGGCACGCTGCGGAAGAATTCTTCCAGCTGGTCGTCGGTGCAAAAGCCCATGACGCGCTCCACGCCGGCGCGGTTGTACCAGCTGCGGTCAAACAACACGATCTCGCCCGCCGCCGGCAGATGACTCACATAGCGCTGGAAATACCACTGCGTGCGCTCGCGGTCATTCGGTGCGGGCAGTGCCGCCACACGGCACACGCGCGGGTTCAGGCGCTGGGTGATGCGCTTGATGGCGCCGCCCTTGCCGGCCGCATCGCGCCCCTCAAAAATCACGACCACCTTGTGGCCCGTGGCCACCACCCAGTCCTGCAGCTTGACGAGCTCGCCCTGCATGCGGAACAGCTCCTTGAAGTACTGGCGGCGTGCAGCGCGCGCATCGGCGTCCGGTGCCTGTCCGCCAGCCAGGCGCTCCAGGTGCTGGTCGTCCAGCTCCATCTCCAGTTCTTCGTCATAGCTGTCGAGCATGTCGTTCTGGATACGGCGGATCAATTCGTCTTCGCTGGCGCTCACGGGCAACTCCTAGTGGCTGGTTTACCCCGCAAGCCTAGGGAAGTGTTGTGACAAACTGGTGAAAAATCCATGACGCCGCGCGCCGTAAGATGCCGCCATCCATCATTTGCAGGAGTTCTCCCATGAGCCGTGAAGTCGTCGTCGTCAGCGCAGTGCGCACCGCCATTGGTACCTTTGGCGGCAGCCTCAAGGACATCCCCCCCACCGAGCTGGCCGCGCAGGTGGTGCGCGAATCGCTGTCGCGCGCCAGCGTGGACGGCAAGGACGTGGGCCACGTCGTGTTCGGCCATGTGGTCAACACCGAGCCCAAGGACATGTACCTCAGCCGCGTGGCGGCCATCAACGGCGGTTGCGCCGAAGGCACACCGGCCTACAACGTGAACCGCCTGTGCGGCTCGGGCCTGCAGGCCATCGTCAACGCCGCGCAAACCATCGCGCTGGGCGATGCCGACATCGCCATTGGTGGCGGCGCCGAAAACATGAGCCGCGCGCCCTTTGCCAGCCTCAATATGCGCTGGGGCGCCCGCATGGGCGACACCAAGATGGTGGACATGATGATCGGCGCGCTGCATGACCCCTTCCACACCATCCACATGGGCGTGACTGCGGAAAACATTGCGGCCAAGTGGGGCATCAGCCGCGAAGAGCAGGACGCCATCGCAGTCGAAAGCCACCAGCGCGCCCAAAAGGCCACAGAGGCCGGCTACTTCACCAGCCAGATCCTGCCCGTCATGCTCAAGAGCAAGAAAGGCGACGTGGCCTACGCCACCGACGAACACTTCCGCGCCAACGCCACGCTGGCCGACATGGCCAAGCTCAAGCCCGCCTTCCTTAAGGAAAACGGCACCGTGACCGCCGGTAACGCCTCGGGCATCAACGATGCCGCCGCTGCCGTGGTGCTGATGGACGCCGCTACCGCCAAGGCCCGTGGCCTGCAGCCGATGGCCCGCCTGGTGGCCTATGCCCACGCCGGTGTGGACCCCAAGTACATGGGTATTGGCCCGGTGCCCGCCACGCAAGCTGCGCTGAAAAAAGCCGGCCTCACTGTGAACGACTTGGACGTAATTGAAGCCAACGAAGCCTTTGCCGCGCAAGCCTGCGCCGTGACGCGCGATCTGGGGCTGGACCCGGCCAAGGTCAACCCGAATGGTTCGGGCATTTCGCTGGGCCACCCCATCGGCGCCACCGGCGCTCTGATCACGGTGAAGGCGCTGTATGAGCTGGAACGCATCAACGGCCGCTACGCGCTGGTGACCATGTGCATTGGTGGCGGCCAAGGCATTGCCGCCATTTTTGAGCGCGCCCGATAAAAGGGGCGGCGTGGGCCTGGCTAGAACAGATCCACGTCCATGCCTTCGGCGACCTGCTCAACGATGGCACCGGAGCTGACCAGATCCTGGTAGTCGCACACCTGGTTTCGGCCGTGCTCCTTTGCGTAGTAAACGGCTTTGTCGGCACGTCCGAAAGCGCCACTGGGAGTGTCGTGCGCAAGCAACACTGAGAAACCAATACTCACAGTAATCGACCCCACCTGGGGGAAGGAATAGGCCTGCACCCGCTCGCGCAGGCGTTCCAGCGCAGTGCGCGCATGCTCCACACTGTCACAGCGCATGAGCACCACGAACTCCTCGCCACCAAAGCGGTAAAGCAAGTCGTGGAAGCGGAAACTGGAGCGCATGAGGCGCGCCAGCAGCAGCAAAACTTCGTCCCCGATCAGGTGACCGTAGGTGTCGTTGACGCGCTTGAAGTGGTCGATATCCAGCACTGCCAGCCAGACGCCGGCGTCCGGGTGGGTGTGGCGGCGCTCGCCGCCTTCGGGCAATTCGTCGCCATGCTGCTCGGCCGTGGCCTTGAAAAAGGCGCCGTCAAAGGTTTTGCGGTTAAGCAGTTCGGTCAGCGCATCCTTCTCGCCGTAGTCCAGCAGGCCCACCACGTTGTGGTAGGTCTGGAGGATGCCGTCCAGCAGCTCCAGGCTGTGGGCGGAAAGCGCCGCATCGGCACCCAACTCCAGCAGGCCCCAAGTGCCTTGCGGGGTTTGCAGGGGAATGACGGTGGTGTGGTTGGCGGCCAGGGCATGGACGGTGGCACCTTCGGCCAGGGCCTGCAGGCGCAAGGGAAAACCGGAAACATGGGGCAGCGTGGTCCAGTCGGTCCAGATGAGGTCGTGGGTGATCTGGGCCTGGCCCCGCTCCAGCCGGGCCTGCACGAGGCAGCGGCGGTCATCGCCCTCACCCACCACACGGATGAGGCAGGCACTTTCCAGGTGGCTATCGCTGCCGTCCATCACCAGGCGCACCAGCGCAGCATCCAGCGCGTCGCGGTCACGCAGACCACTCATGGCGGCCAGACTTTGCACAAGCGCATTCATTCCTGGTGTTTTCCTCATCATTCTTGACTAGCGCCGGGTTCCAACCCCCGACTGCACAGCAACTTGACCCACCTCAAAGCCGGGCCCGAGGGCGCCCTCTAAGCTGTGCAACTTCCCACCGCCCCCTATCTTAGAGCACCCCATGACTCCAGCAAGCCCCCTTTTGCCCTATATGGCCTCTTCCATGGCCCGTGAGTCCGCCGATTGGCTGCAGCGCAGCGGCCTGGGCGCCCTGCGCCTGGCCGGCCGCAGCCTGCTTCCCATCGTACAGGGTGGCATGGGAATTGGCATTTCTGGCAACCGCCTGGCCGGCAGCGTGGCTGCCCTGGGTGGGGTGGGCACGCTCTCCAGCGTGGACCTGCGCCGCCACCACCCCGACCTGATGGAGCAAACCCGCGAGCTGGCGCCAGGCGAGGCGGCCAAAGCAGGCATCAACGCTGCCAACCTGATCGCCATCGACCGCGAGATCGCGGCCGCCCGCGCCCGCACCGGGGGCCGGGGCCTGCTGGCCATCAACGTGATGCGGGCAGTGAGCGAGTACGCCGCCAACGTGACGCGGGCGCTGGAGGCCGGTATTGACGCCGTGGTGGTGGGCGCCGGCCTGCCACTGGACCTACCCGACCTGGCCAAAGATCACCCCAAGGCCGCGCTCATCCCCATCCTCTCGGACGCACGCGGCGTGCAGTTGCTGGTGAAGAAATGGGAGCGCAAGAAACGCCTGCCCGACGCCGTGGTGATTGAGCACCCGCGCCTAGCCGGCGGCCACCTGGGCGCGGCCCGCATTGCCGACTTGGGCGACACACGCTTTGACTTCGAGAACGTGCTGCCCGCCGTGCGCCAGTTTTTCAAGGACGCGGGTTATGAGCAGCACATTCCGCTCATTGCAGCCGGCGGCGTCAGCAGCTGCGAGGACATTGCCCGCCTGCAGGCGCTGGGAGCGGATGCAGTGCAGCTGGGCACGGCCTTTGCCGTGACCGAAGAAAGCGATGCGCATGCCGAGTTCAAGCGCGTGCTGGCCCAGGCCCGGCCCGAGGACATGGTGGAGTTCACCAGCGTGGCGGGCCTGCCGGCGCGCGCCGTGGGCACGCCCTGGCTGCGCGCCTACCTGAAGATCGAGCCCAAGCTGCAGGCCGTGGCCCAGGTGAAGGCGCGCTGCACCAAGAGCTTTGACTGCCTGGCCCAGTGCGGCCTGCGCGATGGGCTGCAGGGCTGGGGCCAGTTCTGTATCGACAACCAGCTGGCGGCCGCGCTGCGCGGCGACACCAAAAAGGGCCTGTTCTTCCGCGGCGCAGGTACCCTGCCCTTTGGCGATCAGATCAAAAGCGTGCGTGAGCTGATGCAGCGCCTGCTAACGCCCGGCATGGCACCCCATGGGCTGGCGCCAGTTTGAGGCCGACGGCTGAATTGCTATTATTTCAGGAGCTTCTCGCGCACTATCCACGCGGGCTGAAGGCCTATTTTCCTTGCAATCCCGCTTGCAATATGAGCACCTGGTTGCGGCCGGCGCGCTTGGCCTGGTAAAGCGCCTCGTCAGCGCGCTTGAGCAGGCTTTCCGAGTCCAGATCGGCGTCCCACTGTGCAATGCCGCAGGAAAAGCCGCTGCTGAACCAGCCGTCGTCCACCGGATGGCGGATGCGGGAAAAGTCCACGCGAATGCGGTCCAGCACGGTGTGGGCCTGCTCGGCCAGTGAGCCCGGCAGCACCACCACAAACTCCTCGCCCCCGTAGCGGCCCACCACATCGCTCTTGCGCACCCGCTGCTTGAGCAGCCAGGCCAGACTGCGGATGACATGGTCGCCCATGGGGTGGCCGTAGGTGTCGTTGACGGACTTGAAGTGGTCAATGTCCACCATGGCCACGCACAGGCCGCTACCGTCCAGGCGCGCAGCGTTGATGGCGTTTTGCAGCTGCTGCTTGGAGCTGGTGTGGTTGAGCAGGCCGGTCAGGCTGTCCTGCAGCATGGTGCGGCGCAGGGTGCGGTACCGGTCGATCTTGCTCTTGACCACGGCGTTGAGGATGACCGGGTTGAAAGGCTTGGTGAGGAAGTGGTCACCGCCCAGGCGCAGCGCGTCCACCTGCAGTGCCACATTGCTGTCTCCCGAGAGGTAGACCACGGGGGTGGACAGGAACTCGGCATGCTGGCGGATCACACGCGTGACTTCCACACCGGTGCAGCCGGGCATGTACATGTCCATCAGCACCAGATCGGGCTGGTACGAGGCCAGCGCGGTCAGCACGTCCTGCGGGCGCGTGATGGCCTGGGATTCAATATCGCTCTCGGACAGGGTGCGGCGGATCAGCGCGCTGGCGGTCTTGGAGTCCTCCACCACCAGCACGCGGTAAGGTGGCTCCTCCTCGTTGCTGCAGAGCTTGACGATGCGCGCCATGATGGCGGCGTGCTGCGTGCCAGTGGCAAAGCAGGCGTCGCAGCCCGCGCCCAGGGCCTGGTGCTGGCTCTCGAAATCCGTGCCCACGTTCAGGCCCATGATGTGGCTGGCCGAGAACTGCCCGCGCAGCGCCTGCACCTGGGCCACAAAGTCGGCCAGCACCCGGCCGCCGGCATCCACCAGCACCAGGGTCGGTTCGGGCGCAGCGGGCAGCGCCTGCGCACTGCCCACCAGATCCACCTGCACCTGAAAGAAGCCGACCTGGGCGACCAGGTCTTTCCACAGCGCGGGCGTATCAGTCACAAAGGCAATCTTTTTGGGCGGCGCCAAGGTGTTCAGCGAGGCGCCGTCTGGCGCCGGGTCCTGCACATGGCGGCGCTCGGCCTGCTGGGACGAGTGACCGCGCGCAAAGGCCTGGGCGCGGGCACCCAGCTCCTGCACCAGCGTGCCCACCTGCTGCCGGGCCTCGGGCGGCAGGCTGCCGCCGCCAGCAGGGTCCATGAGCTGGTCCATCAGCGCCAGTACCTTTTGCTCCAGCGCATGCGCGCTCTGGTGCAAGCCGGAGAGGCCGTGGCTTTCCAGGAATTGCGTGAAGCTGGAAACCGACACGGCAAACTCGACAAAGCCGTCCAGCCCGGTCTGCGGTGCGCAGGCCGACCATTTGGCGGCCAGCTCCTGGCAGCGCTTGGTCAGCTCTTCGGGGGTACAGGCCATGCGGTGTGCGGCGATTCGCCTAGCGGGCCGGCTCGCCCTGGAAGTTGCCGGCGCGCAGCGTCACCACCAGCGTGTCGCGCTGGCCCACGGTGGCCACCGGCTGGATGGGAGTGGATTCGTGAATCACGCGCGCATCGTCCAGCAACAGCAGAGACCAAGGCTCGACCAGGGTGAAGCGCTGGCCATTGGGCCCGGCGGCGTCAAAGACACGGGTTTCGCCGCCCTTGATGCCCGCGCGCCCGACCAAGAACACAGCCACCAGGTCCACGCCATCGCGGTGCGCGCCTTCGGGCGTGGGACGGCCTATGCCGTCGGTGGTGTCGATGCGGAACTGGTGCGCCTCGGTGTACCAGGGCTGGCGCCCCTTGAGCGCGCTGGCCACCTGACCCAGCCAGGCCAGCAGTTGCTGCCAGGCGGCTTGCGTCACCAGCTCGGGCTGCATGGGCTCGAAATGGCGCTGCATGCCGCCATGCAGGGCGTTGTATTCCACGGGCTGCCAGTGCGGGCGGTGCGGCGCCAGCGTCACGGCGGCACCCTCCACCACAAAGCAGGCATGGCGGCGGCGGCGGTAGCGGCCACCGTCGCGCAGGTAGTTGTCGGGGGGCAGCTCTTCCCACAGCGGGCGCCAGGCCAGCAGGGTGTCCAGGTTCAGCCCGGCCAGCGTGGCCACCTGCGCCGGTGCCACGACGGCATAGCCTTGGGTACGCAAGGTGGCGTCCAGGTCCTGGGGGGCGGCGATGGCGGGGGGCGGAAAAGAAAGCGTCATGGCGGGCATCAGCATACTGCCCTACAGGGGCTGCGCTGCATTATCGACCCAGAAGAGTGCATGGCGGCTGATGTGGGTCAAGACGCCCTGCGGCGCGGCTGGCTAATCTGGCGCATCCCTTTCTGGAGACGCCCCATGACCCTGACCGCACCTATCCCCGATACCCAAGACGCGCCCCTGCAATGGAGCGACGCGCTGGCCCTGGACATGCCCGTGATGGACGAAACCCACCAGGAGTTTGTGGCGCTGCTGGCCGAGGTGGTGCAGGCTCCGGATGCGCTGCTGCTGCCGCGCTGGGCCGCACTCATTGCCCACACGCAGGACCACTTTGACCGCGAAGACCAGTGGATGCGCGACACCGGTTTTGCCGCCAACAACTGCCACGCCACGCAGCACAAGATCATTCTGCAGGTGATGCGCGAGGGCGAGGCGCGCGGCCATGGCGGCGATCTGGCCGTGGTGCGCCAGATGGCGCACGAGCTGGGCCTGTGGTTTCCCCAGCATGCGCAGACCATGGACGCGTCGCTGGCACTGCACCTGCGTTCGGCTGGCTACGATCCGGCGACCGGCCAGCTGTCCCAGCCCGAACGCCTGCCTGCGCAGGCGATTCACGGGTGCGGCAGCGGTGGCTGTGCCCCCCACTGACCCCTGCCCACACCATGTCCATAGACCCCGCCGCCCTGCGCCACCGCCCTTTTGAAGACATCCTGGCCCTGCTGACGGGCACCACCTTTGTGGCGCTGGGGGTACTGATGTTCAAGCAGTTGGGCCTGCTGACGGGCGGCACGGCGGGCGTGGCCTTCTGGCTGCACTACGCCACGGGTTGGAATTTCGGCCTCATCTTCTTCGCCATCAACCTGCCTTTCTACGCACTGGCCTGGAAACGCATGGGCCGCGCCTTCACCTTCAAGACCTTTGCGGCGGTGGCCCTGCTCACGCTGCTGACCAATCTGCTGCCCCAATGGATGGGTTTCTCGCAGCTCCAGCCGCTGGCGGCCGCGCTGGTGGGCGGATCGCTCATGGGCACGGGCATGCTCATCCTGTTCCGCCACCGGGCCAGCCTGGGCGGCTTCAATGTGCTGGCGCTGTACCTGCAGGAGAGCCGTGGCTGGCGCGCCGGCCGCATCCAGATGGCGCTGGACGCCACCATCGTGCTGCTGGCCTTTGCCGTGACCGACTGGCAGCACATTGCCCTGAGCGTTCTGGGCGCCGTACTCCTGAACCAGACGCTGGCGACCAACCACCAAAAGGGCCGCTACATGGCGCACTGATCCAGGACTGTTTTAGGGCGAGCTCCCCACCGCTTGTCACCTAGGTTCCCCCGGCAGGCAGGGGCCGGCGCTACCATGCGCTCCCGGCCGGCACCCCGTGCCCGCCTCCCCTTTTACGGAGCCTGCCATGTCCCTCGCCAACCTAGTCAACCACCAGATCCGCCTGGCCGCCCGCCCCGTGGGCATGCCCACCGCCGCCAACTGGAGCCACACCACCGAACCCGTGGCCGAACCGGCCGAGGGCGGCGTCACCCTCAAGACCCTGGCGCTGAGCCTGGACCCCGCCATGCGCGGCTGGATGAACGAAGGCAAGAGCTACATCCCGCCCGTGGGCATTGGTGAAGTCATGCGCGCCGGTGGCGTGGGCGTGGTGGTGGCCAGCAAGAGCGACAAGTTCGCCGTGGGCGACCACGTGAGCGCGGGCTTTGGCGTGCAGGAATACATCACACTGGCGCCGGCCGACTTCAAGCGCGCCGGCCTGGTCAAGATCGATCTGCGCGCCGGCAGCCTCACCCAATGGCTCAACGTGCTGGGCATGCCCGGCATGACCGGGTACTTTGGCCTGATGGACGTGGGCATGCCCCAGGCCGGCGAGACGGTGGTGGTGTCGGGCGCGGCCGGTGCCGTGGGTCAGACCGTGGGCCAAATCGCCAAGATCAAGGGCTGCCGCGTGGTCGGCATTGCCGGTGGCCCGGCCAAGTGCGACTGGGTGGTGAAGGAGCTGGGCTTTGACGCCTGCATCGACTACAAGGCCGGCCCCGGCGCCGTACGCGCAGGCCTGAAGGAACACTGCCCTGGCGGCGTTGACATCTACTTCGACAACGTGGGCGGCGAAATCCTCGACGACGTGCTGGCCCGCATCAACCGCAAGGCCCGCATCATCATCTGCGGCGCCATCAGCCAGTACAACAACACGACCGCCGTGCAAGGCCCCAAGAACTACCTGAGCCTGCTGGTGAACCGCGCGCGCATGGAAGGCATCGTGGTCTTCGACTACGCCGACCGCTACCACCTAGCCGTGGCCGAAATGGCTGGCTACCTGAAGGACGGCCGCATGAAGAGCAAGGAAGACGTGGTGGTGGGCCTGCAGACCTTCCCCGACACGCTGCTCAAGCTCTTCAACGGCGAGAACTTTGGCAAGCTGGTGCTGGAAGTGGCCAAGGGCTAAGACATGTCACCGCGCGGAATGCTACGGTTTTAGTAGCTACCAGCGCATATTCCACGTGGGCTAGAGGCCTAAAATACTCTTGATCATGCCCCGTAGCGCTGCCGCGCCAGCGCGGCGCCCTGGGCCAGGGCTTCGAGCTTCTTAACCGCTACCTCCCGGCTCATGGGAGCGAGGCCACAGTTGGTGCAGGGGAAGATGCGGTGTTTGGGCACATGCTGCAGCGCCAGGCCAATGGTGTCGGCCACCTGCTCGGGGGTTTCGATCACGTCGCTGGCCACGTCGATCACGCCCACCATCACGTCCTTGTCTTTCAGCAGCGCCATCAAATCCGGCGGCACATGGGAGTGGTAGCACTCCAGGCTCACCTGCTGGATGCTGCTGGCGGCCAGCGCGGGGAACACCTGCGCGTACTGGCGCCATTCCTGGCCCAGGGTTTCCTTCCAATCGTTATTGGCCTTGATGCCGTAGCCGTAGCAGATGTGCACGGCCGTCGTACAGGTGAGGCCGCGCGCGGCAATCTCCAGTGCCTGCACCCCCCAGTCCACGGCGTCCTGCATGTAGACGTTGAAGCCCGGCTCGTCGAACTGGATGATGTCCACGCCATCGGCCTGCAGGGCCAGGGCTTCCTGGTTCAGCAACTCGGCAAAGGCAAACGCCATCTTCTTCTTGTCGCCATAGAAGCGGTCGGCCACGGTATCCACAATGGTCAGCGGGCCGGGCAGTGTGAACTTGAGTTTCTTCTTGGTGTGGGCGCGCGCCAGTTGCGCTTCAAACGCATGCACGCGGCCCTTGAGGCGCAGCTCCGCAACGACCTGGGGCACCTGCGCGTCGTAGCGGTTGTTGCGGATGCCCATGGTGACCTTGTTCTCGAAGTCGATGCCCTCCACCTGCTCCAGAAAGCCGTGCACAAAGTGCTGGCGGCTTTGCTCACCGTCGCCCACCACGTCCAGCCCCGCGTCTTCCTGCGCCTTGATCCATAGGAGCGTGGCGTCGGCCTTGGCTTGCTGCAACTCGGGGCCGGCCAGCTTCCATTGCGGCCAGAGTTTTTCGGTTTCGGACAACCAGGCGGGTTTGGGCAGGCTGCCGGCGATGGCGGTTTCAAACATGGGGGCTCCTTGGAAGCGATACCCGTTGGCGCAGGGCTGGTACGGGCTTGCACGGTGACCGCGCATGGCATGGATTCTGCTAATTCCACGCACTATGGGCGGGCGCCGCAAGGCATTAGATTATGAGTTTTCTGTATTTGCGCCGATGGTAAACCCGCATGGGCCGCCCCCATGACGGCGCTACAGTTCAGCGTCGGAAACGGGTGGCACACACCACAGTGGTGCAGGCCGCCAACTCAATTCATATGGAGAGGACTTTTATGCAGATCAAACGACTGAAAACACTGGCCACCCTGGTTGCCGCACTGGGCGCCGTGCTGGCCGCCCCCGCCCACGCCGGCAAGACGCTGGACGCCATCAAGGCCCGTGGCCAGGTGGTGTGCGGCGTGAACACCGGCCTGGCCGGCTTTGGCGCAGCCGACTCCAGCGGCAAGTGGACCGGTCTGGATGTGGATGTCTGCCGTGCGCTGGCCGCCGCCACCCTGGGCGATGGCGAAAAGGTGAAGTACGTACCCCTGAACGCGCAGGCCCGCTTCACTGCGCTGCAGTCCGGTGAAATCGATGTTCTGTCGCGCAACACCACCTTCACGCTTACCCGTGACGCCTCCCTGGGCCTGACCCAGACTGCCGTGACCTACTACGACGGCCAGGGCTTCATGGTGCCCGTCAAGAGCAAGCTCAAGAGCGCCAAGCAGCTCAAGGGCCAGACCGTGTGCGTGCAGTCCGGCACCACCACCGAAAAGAACCTGACCGACTACTCCAAGGCCAACAACCTGGGCATCAAGCCCATCGTGTTCGAGAAGCTCGAAGCCGCCGAAGGCGCTTACTTCTCCGGCCGCTGCGTGGCCTACACCACCGACGCCTCCGGCCTGGCGTCCACCCGCAACAAGGTAGCCAAGAACCCTGCCGACCACATCATCCTGCCCGAGCTGATCTCCAAGGAGCCCCTGGGCCCCATGGTCCGCCGTGGTGACGACGAGTGGACCACCATCGTGAAGTGGGTGATCTATGGCCTGCTGGAAGCCGAGGAATACGGTGTGACTCAGGCCAATGTGGATGAGCTCAAGGGCAGCAGCAAGGACCCGGTCATCGGCCGCCTGCTGGGCTCCACCGAAGACACCGGCAAACTGCTGGGTCTGGACAAGGAATGGCTGGCCCGTGCAGTCAAGACCACCGGCAACTACGGCGAAATCTTCGAACGCAATGTGGGTCCCAAGTCTGCACTGCAACTGCCGCGTGGACTGAACAACCTGTGGAACAAGGGCGGCGTGCAGTACGCACCTCCGGTTCGCTGAGTTGAATCTGCGAAGCGGTTTCTGACTGACTTTGCATAGAAAAAGGGCAGCCGCAACACCTTGCGCTGCCCTTTTCTTCAAGGCTTGCGAGTTTTCCCGTTCACCCAAGGGCTGCCATGTCCACTCCCTCTTCCCCTCCGCCCAAAAAGTCGTGGTCCTGGCGCAGCCAGGCATTCCGCGGCCTGCTCTACCAGGTGATCGCCGTCGTGGTGGTGCTGGCCACGGTGCTCTACCTGGCGCACAACACCACCACCAACATGAAGCTGCGTGGCATCCAGAGCGGCTTCGACTTTCTCTCCAGCCCGGCGGGCTTTGACATTGGCGAGAGCCTGTTTGCCTTCGACTCGGGTGAGTCCTACTGGCGCGCCTACCTGGTGGGCTTCGTCAACACCCTGCGTGTGGCCGTGGTGGGCATCATCCTCACCACCATCCTGGGTACGCTGATCGGCGTGGGCCGCTTCTCGCGCAACGCGCTGATCCGCGGCCTGTGTACCGCGTACGTCGAATTCTTCCGCAACATCCCGGTGCTGCTGCAACTGCTGATGTGGTACCTGATGTTCACCGAGGTGCTGCCCGCTTCCAGCGAACCGCTGTCAGTCGGCCCCGTCTTCCTGAGCAAGGGGGGCATCAACTTCCCCATTCCCGAATGGACTACCGGCCATGTCTGGGGCGCCTGGGGCCTGCTGGCTGGCATGGCGCTGGCCTGGGGCTACCGCCGCTGGGCCCGCGCAGCCTTCGAGGCCACAGGCCGGGCCAAGAGCATGTTCTGGGTGCCGCTGGCGATTGTGTTGGGAACCGGCCTGCTGGGCTGGCTGCTGGGCGGCGCGCCCATGGCCATGAACGTGCCGGTGCAGGGCGAGTTCGCCATCGAGAACGGCGGCGCGCTCACCCCCGAGTACCTCTCCGTGCTGCTGGGCTTGACGGTCTACACCGCGGCCTTTGTCTCCGAGGTGGTGCGTGGCGGTATCCAGTCGGTGGCGCTGGGCCAGTCCGAGGCTGCCGCCGCCCTGGGCCTGTCGCGCGGCCACACCATGCGCCTGGTCATGCTGCCGCAGGCGCTGCGCGTGATCATTCCGCCCATCACCAACCAGTATCTGAACCTGACCAAGAACTCTTCGCTGGCCGTGGCCATCGGCTACCCCGATGTGGTGTCGATTGCCAACACCGCCATCAACCAGACCGGCCGCGCCGTGGAGTGCATCGCCATCATCATGCTGGTCTACCTCAGTACCTCGCTGTTCACCTCGATCACGATGAACTGGTACAACGCCCGCGCCGCCATCAAGGAACGCTGAACCATGAGCGCACACACCTTTGAACCCATTGCGGCACGCCCGGCCCCGGTCAAGACCGAGGGGCTGGTGGCCTGGATCCGCCACAACCTGTTTGGCGACTGGAAGACCTCCCTGGGCACGGTCATCGTGCTCGCCGTCCTGCTCACCTTTGTGCCGCGCCTGCTGGGCTGGGCCCTGGTGCACGCGGTCTGGGTGCCCAATTTCGATGCCTGCCACGTCGAGGGTGCGGGCGCCTGCTGGGGCGTGGTGGCGGAGAAGTTCCGCATCATCATCTTTGGCCGCTACCCCTTCGAGGAGCAATGGCGTCCGCTGATCGCCACACTGCTGCTGCTCACGCTCCTGGTGTGCAGCTGCATGCGCGCCTTCTGGAAGGCCTGGCTGGGCCTGGCCTGGGTGGCCGTGCTGGGCTTTTTCTTCGTCGTCATGTACGGCGGTGTACTGGGCCTGAGCCGGGTGGACACCGACCGCTGGGGCGGCCTGCCACTCACGCTTCTGCTGTCTTCGCTGTCCATGGCCATGGCCTTCCCGATTGCGCTGCTGATCGCACTGGGCCGGCGCTCGCGCCTGCCCGCCATCAAGAGCTTCTGCACCATCTATGTGGAGCTGATCCGCGGCGTGCCGCTGATCTCGGTGCTGTTCATGGCGTCGTTCATGTTCCCGCTGCTCATGCCGCAGGGCTTTTCCATCGACGTGCTGGTGCGCGTGCTGGCCGGCATCACGCTGTTTGCCGCGGCCTATATGGCCGAGGTGATTCGTGGTGGCCTGCAGGCCGTTCCCAAGGGGCAGGTGGAAGCCGCGGCCACGCTGGGCCTGTCCTACTGGCAAACGCAGCGCAAGATCGTGCTGCCGCAGGCCCTGGCCATGGTGGTGCCGGGCATCATGAACAACTTCATCTCCACCTTCAAGGACACCTCCCTGGTCACCATCGTGAGCCTCTATGAGCTCACCGGCGCCATGAGCCTGGCCCTGAACTCGGATGCCGACTGGCGCCCCTACAAGATCGAGGGCTACCTCTTCATCGCCCTGATCTACTTCGCATTCTGTTTCTCCATGTCGCGCTACAGCCTGTGGATTGAAAAACAGGTCAACAAGAGCAAGCAACGCTAAAGAACGCCAAGGATTCCCATGTCTGAACCCATCATCACCTTCAACAAAGTCAACAAGTGGTATGGCAATAACTTCCATGTGTTGCGCGACATCGACCTGACCGTCACCAAGGGCGAACGCATCGTGGTCTGCGGCCCCTCGGGCTCGGGCAAGTCCACGCTGATCCGCTGCATCAACCGGCTCGAAGAACACCAGCAGGGCCAACTCGTGGTCGATGGCGTGGAACTCACCGACGACATCAAGGCTATCGACGACGTGCGCAAGAAAGTCGGCATGGTGTTTCAACAGTTCAACCTATTCCCCCACCTCACGGTGCTGGAGAACCTCACGCTCTCGCCCATGTGGGTGGGCAAGATGCCCAAGAAGGAAGCCGAGGAGAAGGCCATGCACCAGCTGGAACGCGTGCGCATTGCCAACCAGGCCGACAAGTACCCGCTGCAGCTCTCGGGCGGCCAGCAGCAGCGCGTGGCGATTGCGCGCGCCCTATGCCTCAAGCCCAAGATCATGCTGTTCGACGAACCCACCTCGGCGCTGGACCCGGAGATGATCAAGGAAGTGCTGGACGTGATGATCGAGATGGCCAACCAGGGCATCACCATGGTCTGCGTGACCCACGAAATGGGCTTTGCCAAGGCCGTGGCCGACCGCGTGATCTTCATGGACCAGGGCCAGATCGTCGAGCAGAACACGCCGCACGAGTTCTTCAACAACCCGCAGAGCGAGCGCAGCAAGGACTTTCTCTCCAAGATCCTGGGCCACTGACGGTGAGCGCCGCACACGCCCAACTGGCCACCGTGGCCACGGCCCTGCAGCAGTTGCAGGCCGGCAGCATGACGCCGCATGCACTGTCGGCCCTGGCACGCACGCAGGATGCCTTGCTGGCCGCCTTGCCGCCGCGCTACGGAGAGGTGCTATTGCAGCTGCTGGACCGGCTGGAATCCAGCGCCCTGTTCAGCGAAGAAAGCTGCTCCTTCAGCCAGACCGACCTGCTGGCCAACCTGCAGGTCTGGCTGGAGAAAGCAGGCGGGCAGCTCCAGCCCGCATGAAAGCCGGGGCCACGGCCTAGTGGGAATGGGCCGCCGTCACGCTGGGGCCCAGGCGCTCACTGGTCCAGCGCAGCAGGTCCATCCACATCTGGCGCGTCTCCGCATCCTGCGGCATGCGCGAGGCACTGGGCAGTTCGATGGTCACCACCGGCACCCGCTTGTGGATGCCGCCGTAGTTGCCCAGTGAGCCCGGGAAGATGCCCACCTGGTCCAAATACAGACGCCCCAGCTTGCTGGGGGGCACGGACGGGCCGTCAAAGTCCAGCACGCCGTAAGGCGCATGCACGCTCACGATGAGGTTGGGCTTGAAGCTGTCCATCTGCTCCAGCAAAAAGCGCGACTCCGGCTCGGACAGTGGCTTGTTGCCCGGCCAGCGACGCGGGTCGCGTTTGGTGCGGGTCTCCCAGTACTCCTTGGCATCGCGTGCCCAGTTGGGGGTAGGGAAGTTACGGTTCAGGTCCACGCCATTGGCATTGGTGCGCCGCGAAGGTTTGGCAAACAGACCATCTGGATTGAGCGAGGGCACGAAACGCCAGTGGATGTTCAGGGACATGTCCGAGGGCGGCTTCTGGGCTAAGCCAATCCAGTGGAATACCAGCGAGCTGGAGGACATTTCATCCCCATGGATACCGCCCACCACGAGGACGCGGAAGTTCGCCTCGGCGGGCTGAATGTCCGTGCCCCAGAGCGTGCGGCCCTTGACCGAGCGGCCCTGCATGTCACGCATATTGGCCGCCTCGCACAGGGCGGGCGTTACATTCGGAATTTTGGAAGAATAATCGGCACAAGCCCGCGTGGAATTTGCGTGAGCAGCTACTGAAACCATAGCAACCAGCAGCGGCGCCAGAAATTGAAATCGCATGCAGCCATTGTAGGTGGCACACCTGGTCGCACTTTCGCCCCCATGTGTGACGAATTGCACACCAAAAGCAGTTAAATTGCGGGGATGCGCTCTCCCACCCTGTCGCCGCAAGCGCGCCCGCCCGAGTTTTCGCCTGCCGAGTTCCGCCAGGCCCTGGGCATGTTTGCCACAGGCGTCACCATCGTCACGGCCCGCACCGACAGCGGTGCCTTGGTCGGCCTCACCGCCAATTCCTTCAATTCCGTGTCCCTTGCGCCGCCGCTGGTGCTCTGGAGCCTGGCACGCAGCGCGGGCTCCATGGCGGCCTTCAGCGCGGGCTCGCACTACGCCATCAACATTCTGGGCGCCGAGCAGCAGGAACTGGCCCGCCAGTTCGCTGCGCGCGACACCGACCGCTACGCGGGCGTGGACTACACACTGGGCACCAGCGGCGCACCGCTGCTGGCTGGCGCCGTCGCTACCTTCGAGTGCTTCAACCGCAGCCGCTATGAAGAAGGCGACCATGTGATCTTCGTGGGTGAGGTGGAGCGTTGCGCCCACCGGGCCGGCGCCTCTCCCCTGCTCTACCACGGTGGACGCTTTTACACCGAGCACCCACTCTAGGCCATGCACCTGCCCAAGACCCTGCGCTATGTGCTGCTCGCGCTACGCGACCTGCTGACCTCGGCCAGCCCTTTTGTCATCGCTGCCGCCGCACTGCTGTGGCTGGCCTACTGGTGGCTGGATCCCATGCCGCCCAAGAAGATCACGCTGGCCACGGGCCCGGCGCAAAGCGCCTATGCCGATTTCGGCCAGCGCTACGCCAAGATCCTGCAGGCCAGCGGCATCGACGTGGAACTGCTGCCCACAGAAGGCTCTTCGGCCAACTTGGCACTGTTGCGCTCCGGCAAGGCCGACGCCGGTTTTGTGCAAGGTGGCACCAGTGCGGCTCTGACAGAGGACGAAGATGCCGAATCCCTGGTGACGCTGGGCAATCTGTTCGTAGAGCCGATCTGGCTGTTCTACCGCACTGCCTCTGCCAAAGCCGTAGTGCCCAGCGGCCAGCTCAATTCGCTGACCCAGCTGGCGCACATGCGTGTCAACGTGGGGGCTACCGGCAGCGGCGTGCCCACGCTGATGCAGACCCTGCTGGACATGAACCGCGTTGCGCCCAAGAGCATCACACTGTCACGGCTGGAGCAGACCCCCGCTACCGTGAAGCTGCTGGAGGGCCAGCTTGATGCCATCGTGTTTGCCTCGGCCCCAGAAGCACCGATGGTGCAGATGCTGCTGCAGACCCCGGGTATCCGCCTGCTAGATTTCCAGCAGAACGAGGCCTACGCACGCCGCCTGCCCTTTGTGAGTCCGGCCACCCTGCCCAGTGGCATCGTGGATCTGGCACGCAAGCTGCCCGCACACGATGTGCGACTGATTGCCACCACCACCAGCATGCTCGCCCGCGAAGACCTGCACCCCGCCCTGCGCCAGTTGCTCGCGCAGGCCGCCACCCAGCTCCACGGACAGGCGGGCTGGTTCAACAAGACACGGGAGTTCCCCAACGCCGGCAATGCAGAGTACCCGCTCGCACCCGAGGCAGAGCGCACCATGCGCACCGGCACACCCTCGCTGCAACGCTACCTGCCCTTCACGCTGGCCAACCTGATCGAGCGCATGTGGCTGGCCTTGGGCATCATCATTGCAGTGCTGCTGCCGCTGGGCAAGATTGCGCCACCGCTGTATGCCTTCCGCGTGCGCTCACGCGTGTTCCGCTGGTATGCGCAATTGCGCGAGATCGAGGAGCGGTTCGACGAACAAAACGCCAGCGCCGCCGAGCTGCTGGAAGAACTCGCCACACTGGAGGCCCGGGTAGAGAAGGTGATCGTGCCGCTCTCCTACACCGACGAGTTGTACACGCTGCGCCACCACATCGGACTGGTACGCCAGCGCCTGCTGGGCACCGAGCCCGCAACAGAGGCCAAGTCCGCGCCGGGCCGCCCCTAGCGGACTTAGCCCCCTCGGGGGGCAGCGACCCGCATCGCGGCGGAGCGTGGGGGCCTTCCTTACAGCGTAGAGTCCACGCTGTTGCGCATGGCCTGCTGGGCCACGGCATCCAGCGCACCATCCACCACCGGCTGCGCCGAGATCACGCGCAACTGCCCCGCAGCGACCAACTTGTCGTGCGTACGGCGCGTCATGGACTGGGTGGTGCCCTGCACGCTGGTAAAGAGGAACAAGGTGCCATGCGGGCTGGCCCAAGTCAGCTGGGTCCGCACCCATTCGCCGTTGGTCATCAGCTCCACCCACGCGCCCAGCGGCAGCGCACCGCGTGCGGCGGCTGGTGTATCGACCACAGAGTCTGGAACCGTCGTGGGCTCCTGAGTGGCGGCATCCGCCGCTTCGGACTCGGGCACGTCCGGCATTTCGATGAAGTTGGAATCGCGCGCTTCCTCCGGCGCCACCCAGGGGTCGCCATCTTCCACCGGCCGGACCTTGGGCAGACTGGGAGCCGGCGGTGCCGGTTCCGGCGCGGGCTCGGACTTCGCAGCAGAGCGGAAAATCTGCTGGTGAAGCCCCATGAGGGACTCCAGGAAGGCGCTGGTCTTGGTCGTGGGGTAGTGAATGGTCTCCAGCCCCTCCCGCAGGGTGCTGATCAGCAAGGGCACCAGACGGGTGAGCTTGGCCACATTCTTGCGGGCCAACTCCGGGTGGGTACTCCAGAGCATGGCCGAGATCAGGGCCTGGTACTTGTCTGCTGCGCTGGAGCCTGCGCCACCCAGCAGCCGCGCCTGCGCCACCACCTGGGCCCAGGGCCCGCACAAAAAGGAAATCACCACATCCGGCACCTGGGCAGCATCCGGATGCGAGTCAATATCGCGTGCAATCTTCTCGGCCAGCAGATTGCGCTGCTCTGCCTTTTGCAGAGCCTGTACCGCCTGCGCACTCGCGGCCTCGCGAACTCGGGCCGCTGCCTCCCAAGAGGCACGCAACTGCCCCAACACGATCTCGAAGGGCTCCGGCCCCTGCACATCCACCTCAGCCATCGGGGCCACGGCGTCACGCACCTCCTGGTAGAAGGCGGCGAACCCGTTGGTACTTTCCGATGTGAATGCCAAGCTGCGGTGAATCAGCTCCTGCATCAGCGCACGTGCTGCGTGCTGCTTGTCTGTAAAGAGGCGCGGGTCCACCAGCGCCAGACGCATCAGCGCGGGCTCCAGGCTGCGCACCAGCTCCTGCATGGGCGGAAGCAGGCGCGGGTCGCGCGCGATGTTGTCCACCATGAGGTTGACCACCTCCAGGCTCAGCGCCTGGGCCACACTCTTGGCGCTGCGACGTATCGCCTCGCTCACGAGTTGCGTCCCACCGGCCACAGCCGGGCGCGCAGGCGCATTGCGGCGCTGCTCCAGGCGTTGCACCACGCGGTCCACTTGCTTCATCTCGGTCAGTGCTTCCAGCGCAGCCGGCATCGTGGCGGCGTAATCGCCATCGTGGGAGGCGTGGGCGGCCAGCATGTCTTCGCCTTCGAACTCGCGCGCAAACTGGCGTGCAAAGGCTTCCATGCGGTGCGGCGTGCCCTGCTGATCCAGCTCACCCGCCAGCAGGCGGCGCAGCCGGTCCAGCGTCAACAAGGCAGGATCGGCCGGCCGGCGTGTGCGTGGCGCATTGGCCATCTCACTGGCGATGAGTGCCTCACGCTCGGCACTGCCAGGTGCGCCCTGCGACATCGTGCTGGCCGAGCCGCGACTGGCGCTGCCACTGGCTGTACCGCCACCCGGCGTGGGCACGACGGCATAGCCTGCGGCCACCACACCCTGGCTGCGCATGCGCCCGGCCAGACGGATGTAGAGGTCGCGCAACTCGGCACCGAGGGCCACGCCCATGGTGTTGAGCCAGTCCACGCGCAGGCCAGAAGGAATCGGCGCGCGTTCGACCACGCGCTTGAGCGCCTGCAGGTAGGCCTCCGGGCGCAACGGGTTGCGCTCCGGGCGCACCGTGGCCAGCCCCAGCGTGGAACAAATCAGGGTATTGAGTTCGGCCAGGCTGGCCTCGGCCGCGAGCAGCGCCATTTGCTGGTTGCGTGCCATGGTCACGCTCTCCTGCACCTGGGCCTCGTCCATCAATTCGAGCTGGTCGAAATGCACATCGGCCATGTTCAGCACCGTCGCTTTAGCTGGTGCGAGAGGTGCATTGAAGGTGCTGAGCAGTTCGCGCGGGTATTGCTCGCAGAGCTCGGGCTCGCGCGTGTTGAGCAGCTTGAGCGCATTTTCATGGAGCTCACGCTCACGAAAGTCGCGTGCATTGAGCATGCGCTCGTGCAGGGACTTGCGCGTGGCCCCAACCAGCTTGCCCATGATGGCCTCCCCGCCCGCCGCCGCGTCCTCTATGGTGGCCTGGTAGAGGGCGGCGTATTGTGCGGAGGGCTGGGTCATGGTGAGGCTCTTCTTCTTTCAGCGTTCCAACAACGGGGTTTGTATTTTTATTTGAGGGCTTTGTAGCGCACCCGCTTCGGTGCGGCTCCATCTTCACCCAGGCGCTTCTTCTTGTCGGCCTCGTACTCCTGATAGTTGCCGTCAAAGAAGGTCCACTGGCTGTCGCCTTCGGCCGCCAGGATGTGGGTCGCAATGCGGTCCAGGAACCAGCGGTCGTGGGAGATGACCAGCATGGTGCCGGCGAATTCCAAGAGCGCGTCTTCCAATGCGCGCAGGGTTTCCACGTCCAGATCGTTCGATGGTTCATCGAGCATCAGCACGTTGCCGCCCGCGATCAGGGTCTTGGCCAAGTGCAAACGGCCGCGCTCACCACCGGAGAGCATGCCGACCTTCTTCTGCTGGTCACCACCGCTGAAGTTGAAACGTCCACAGTACGCGCGGCTGGCCATCTGGAACTTGCCCACGTTGATGATGTCCAGTCCGCCCGACACGTCCTCCCAGACCGTTTTGTCGTCCGACAGGTTGTCGCGGCTCTGGTCCACAAAGGCCATCTTGACGGTGGAGCCGATCACGACTTCGCCAGAATCCGGCTGCTCACGGCCCGCAATCAGCTTGAACAGCGTGGACTTACCGGCACCGTTGGGGCCGATGATGCCGACGATGGCGCCGGCAGGGATGTTGAAGCTCAGGTTGTCGATCAGGACGCGGTCGCCAAAGGACTTGGTCACGCCCTTGAATTCGATCACCTGGCTGCCCAGGCGGTCGGCCACGGGGATGAAGATTTCGTTGGTTTCGTTGCGCTTCTGGTATTCGTAGTCGCTCAGTTCCTCGAAACGGGCCAGACGGGCCTTGCTCTTGGCCTGGCGCGCCTTGGGGTTCTGGCGTGACCATTCCAGTTCCTTCTTCAGGGCCTTGGCACGGGCTTCTTCACCCTTTTGCTCAGCTTCCAAACGGGCGCCCTTTTGGGTCAGCCAGTCAGAGTAGTTGCCCTTGTAGGGAATGCCAGAGCCACGGTCCAGTTCCAGAATCCACTCGGCTGCGTTATCCAGGAAGTAGCGGTCGTGGGTAATAGCGACGACGGTGCCGGAATAGCGCTGCAGGAACTGCTCCAGCCAGTCTACTGATTCGGCGTCCAGGTGGTTGGTCGGTTCGTCGAGCAGCAGCATGTCGGGCTTGGACAGCAGCAGGCGGCACAGTGCGACGCGACGCTTCTCACCGCCGGACAGCACGCCGATGTTGGCGTCCCACGGGGGCAGGCGCAGCGCGTCGGCGGCGATTTCCAGTTGGTGCTCCGAATCCGTACCGGCGGTGGCGATGATGGCCTCCAGCTCGGCCTGCTCAGCGGCCAGTGCGTCAAAGTCAGCGTCTTCGGCGCCGTAGGCGGTGTAGACCTCTTCGAGGCGGGCCTTGGCGGCAAACAGCTTGCCCATGCCCGCTTCCACGCTTTCACGCACGGTCTGGGTGGGGTCGAGCTGGGGTTCCTGCGGCAGGTAGCCGATGTTCAGGCCGGCCATGGGGATGGCTTCGCCTTCGATTTCCTTGTCCACACCGGCCATGATCTTCAGCAGGGTGGACTTGCCTGAACCGTTGGTACCCAGCACGCCGATTTTGGCGCCCGGGAAGAAGCTCAAGGAGATGTCTTTGAGAATGTGGCGCTTGGGCGGCACGATCTTGCCGACGCGGTTCATGGAGAAAACGTATTGGGCCATTGCGATTCGATTTTTCAGCGATAAACCGCCATTATCGACTGCCTCACCCCAAAATCCGCCCGCAAGCCGGGTTTCAGACCGGATCCGCGCCTTTTTCCAGGTCGTTGCGCAATGCGGCCTGGGCGACGGCATCCAGTGCGTTGTCCATCACATGGCCGTCCGACACCAGCTGGATCAGGCCCATGCTGCGCAGGCGATCCATGGTGCGGCGCGACATGGAGTGCGCAGCCCCGCCAGCCGACGTAAACATGAACAAGGTACGGTGCGGGCTAGCCCAGGTGAGCTGCGCCCGCACCAAGACACCATCGAGCGCCAGATTCACCCATGAGCCAGTACCCAGGCTCTCGGCCGTCCAATCCTCTCGCACCGGGGGCATTGCCACCTCGGGTGCCCCGGACACGGGCGGCGGCAACTCGGCATGCTCGTGCATAAAGCCCGAATCGGCCGCCTCTTCGTCGGCCATCCAGAAGCCGTCGTCGGGCAAGGCCTCCAGCACAGGCCCCGCCTCGGTCGCAACATCGGCTGGAACGCCGGACTCCTGCGACACACCGCGCCCGGCCTCAAAGGCCAGCTCATGGATGCTGATGAGTCCGTCAAAAAATGGCGGAATGCGGTCTTCGGGGTAGTCGATGCGCTGCAGCCCCTGGCGCAGCTTGACCAGCATCTGCGGCACCATGTCCACCAGGCGGGCCCGGTGGCGCCGGGTCAGGCGCAGCTGCACGCTCCAGATCAGGTCGTCCACCAAGGCCAGATAGCCATCGGCGTCCTGGGTGCCGTCGGTTCCGCGCAGTTGGGACTCGGCTACCACCTGGGCCCAGGGGCCGCGCAGGAAGTTGACCACCAGTTCGGGCACGCGCTTGTTGCCCACGCGCTCCATGAAATCCACCGTGAGGCGCTGGGCCAGCATGTTGCGCTGCTCGGCATGCAGCAGCGCACGCGCCGCCTCTTCGGCACGCTGGCGGTGCTGGGCTTCGTCCTGCGTCCACCCTTCTTCGAGCTTGCGCAGCAAGCGGGCAAAGGCATTGGCATCGCCCTCGCCCCCCACCAGCACCTGTACGGCGTTGTCCAGCGTCTTCTGGAAACGGGCGTAGCCCTCTTCCCCTTCCGAGGTGAACGCCAGACTGCGGTTAGTGAACTTATCGAGGAACTGGCGGGCCGGGTGCTTTTTGTCACTGAAAAAGCGCGGGTCCGTGTAGGACAACCGCAGCAATACTGGCTCCAGCACCTTGAGGTTGTGGCGTATGGGGGCCAGCATGCGGCTGTCTTGCATCAGGTTGTCCAGCATGAGCCGCACCACCTCTTCGCCCAGCTGGCGCCCCAGGGCCTTGCTACGCACGGTCTCGCGCGCTGCGCGTGCCGCCTCGCCGCCCACCTTGCCCGGCGCCAGCACCGGGGCGGCTTTGCGGGCCCTGTCGGTAAGGCGCTTCATCATGGGCTCGACCAGCTTCATGTCCTCCAGCGCTTCGAGCGACGCAGGCACGGTATGGCTGAAATCCTGCCCGCCCGGGGCTCCGCCACGGGGATCGAGCTCACCGGAGAGCAAACGGCGCAGCTTGTCAAAGGTGAGCAAAGTACGCGTCACGGAATTGCCGGTCGCCTTGTTGGCCCCGCCGAAAGCGCCGACACCCGTGGTGCCGGCCACAGACTCCACGCCTTGCGAGCGCATCCAGTCCACCACTTCACGGTACAGCTGGGCCAGGGCGCTACCCAGCAGACTCGCGGCCGGCCCCATGACGCTGGCGCGGGCCTCGTCCGTCGGAATGCATTGCGTAAACGATTCGCGCAAAGCGTGGACAAAGTTCTCGGGCCGCAGCGGGTTCAACTGCGGCTGCACACTACTGAACCCCAGCAGGCTGCTGACCAGACCGTTGAGTGCCGGCAACACCGACTCCACCGCCAGCATCACCTCATGTTCCGTCATCGCCAGTTCGATGTTGGCGTCGATCTGCTCTTCTTCGAGAAACTGGAAATCGTCAAACCGCACCTTGGCGGGACTGGGCTTGCGCCGGGATTCGCCACCATAGACCGCTGCGCGCAGTGTGGCGGAGAACACCTGCTGGAGCTGCGCCTTCTGCGCAACCAAGCCCTCCACCACCGTGCGACGCTGCGGGTTCATGCGTGCGTGCAGACCCTTGTTGCGCTCCTCCGAGGTAGCGAGCTCCAGGCCGGTTACCAAGTCCTCAACCAGGGCGTCCGCCTGTTCCAGCACGGCCTCGATGCAGGCCTGCAAAGAAGGCTTGCTAGTCCCCGGATCGTGGGCAACGCCCAGGCGCCGCAACAGGTATTTCTTCATGGTCGCCCATTCTCCACCGGGCCGGGCGCGGATGCCAGCCACAAGACAGTTTGTTACCCCCCAAAAAGGCCCCGTGTCCAAGACATGCGACAATACGCCCCGTTGCGGGACTTCAGTAGCCCGCAAACCCAGCACCTTGCTGGGGGGTCCAGATCCCTGGCGCCCCGCATTTTGAATCCATCTGCCTTTGACTGACTGCTGGCCACATGCCTGCAGAACGGCCGATTCCCAAGCGTCCCGGACGGACGCATCTATCCCATGAATTTTGACGAATTGAAACTGGCACCCGCCATCCTGAAAGCCGTGCGCGAACAGGGTTACGAGACCCCCACTGCCATCCAGGCCCAGGCCATCCCACTCGTGCTTGAAGGGCACGACCTGCTGGGCGGCGCCCAGACCGGCACCGGCAAGACCGCTGCATTCACCCTGCCCCTGCTGCACCGCCTCTCCATGAGCCGCAGCGCCCAGAACAAGTTTGGCGGCACCGGCATCCGCGCCCTGGTGCTGACCCCCACCCGCGAACTCGCCGCCCAGGTCGAAGAGTCGGTACGCCAATACGGCCAGTACCTGCAACTGAGCTCCACCGTCATCTTCGGCGGTGTGGGCATGAACCCGCAAATCGCCAAGGTCAAGAAGGGCGTGGACATCCTGGTGGCCACTCCCGGCCGCCTGCTGGACCTGTCGCAGCAAGGCATGCTGGACTTGGGCCAGGTACAGATACTGGTGCTGGACGAAGCCGACCGCATGCTGGACATGGGCTTCATCCACGACGTGAAGAAGGTGCTGGCCCTGGTGCCCAAGGAGAAACAGAGCCTGCTGTTCTCCGCCACCTTCAGTGACGAAATCCGCGAGCTGGCCAATGGCCTGCTCAAGAACCCGCAAAGCGTGCAGGTCACCCCCCGCAACACCACGGTGCAGCGCATCACCCAGGTGATTCACCCTGTCGGCCGCGGCAAGAAGAAAGCACTGCTGGCGCACATCATCAACGAGCAGAACTGGAGCCAGGTGCTGGTCTTCACGCGCACCAAGTTCGGCGCCAACAACGTGGCCGAGTTCCTTGAGAAGAACGGCATCACCGCCATGGCCCTGCACGGCAACAAGAGCCAGGCCGCCCGTACCCAGGCCTTGTCCGGCTTCAAGAGCGGCGATGTGCGCGCACTGGTGGCGACCGACATTGCCGCACGCGGTATTGACATCGACGACCTGCCGCACGTGGTGAACTACGAAATCCCCAACGTCTGCGAAGACTATGTGCACCGCATCGGTCGTACCGGCCGCGCTGGCGCCGAAGGTGCTGCGGTCAACCTGGTGTGCCTGGATGAAGAAGGCTTCATGCAGGACATCGAGCGCTTCACCAAGCAGAAGATCGAAGTGAAAGTGGTGGAAGGCTTCCAGCCCGAACCCGGTGAAAAGGCAGAGCCCATCGCCATGGGCCGCCAGACCATCTGGGGTGGCGCAGGCAAGCCCCCGAGCCGCGACGTGATGCAGGCAGCTGCAAAGGCCGCACGTACCGAGATGCTGCAGCGCGTGCGCGACAGCAAGGCCAGCCAGGGCGCCCGCTCCGGCGGCGGCAATGGCGGCAACGGTGGAAACCGTGGCGGTAACGGTGGTGGCAATGGCGGTGGACGTGGTCCCCGCAGCGAGCAGCAGCCCCGCCCGCAAGGCGCACGCCCCCAAGGTGGCCAGGGCCGTGGACGCTCGGGCGGTGGCAATTCCGAGTTCCAACCGCCAGCCGGCTTTACCCATGAGGGCCGGACGCCCCGCCCCGCAGCGGGCGGCGGTGGTCAGCCTGACCCCATGCGCACCAGCGTCGATATGATGGCCGGACGCGGCGGACGCCGTAACTTTGGCGGTGGCAACCGCAACGGAGGCGGCAATGGCGGCGGATACGGTGGTGGCGGAGGCTACGGCGGCGGTGGCCGCTCGGGTGGCTATGGTGGCGGGGGCAACGGGTCTCGTGGGCCGCGAGGTTCTGGCGGATCTTCTAGCCGATAAGCAATACAGCGCGGTACACAGTCTGGGGCGGCGCACGCTGCCCCTCACCCACCCCAAGCTGACCCAACACATCGTCGACTTCGCGGCGCTCCCCGAGCTGCCGCGGACCGACGATGTTTTTATTTGTCTGGGCACCACCATCAAGGTGGCCGGCGGCCAGGAGGCCTTCCGCGCAATCGACTATGAGGCTGTTATGGCTGTAGCCCGCGCAGCCATTGCGCGAGGCGCTAGCAAATTAGGAGTTGTAAGCGCCATGGGCGCGGATGCCAACTCCGGCATTTTCTACAACCGAACCAAGGGCGAGATGGAGGCTGCGGTGTCCTCCCTTGGCTACGCCAGTGTCTCCATCGCGCAGCCGTCCATGCTGGCGGGTAACCGCGCCTCGCTGGACCAGCCAGTACGCAATGGCGAGATCTGGGCGCTGAAGGTGTCGCGCTGGCTGGGGCCGCTGATTCCGGCGAACTACCGCTCCATTCAGGTGACGGACGTCGCTGCCGGCCTCATTCAGGCGGTGAAGACCGGGCAGCCCGGCGTGCGGCGCATCCTCTCCGGCCAGCTACAGGGCGCAGCCAGCCGCGTTTAGTTCGACACGCTTACCCGCGCACGAACAGGGTCACCAGCGGCTGGTCGCCCACCTGCTGGCTCCAGTGGCCGTGGATGGCGGGGTCAAACGTGGCGCCTTCGGGCAGCAAGTCGGCGGAATAGAAGTGCTCACCGGCCTTGAAGATGCGCGACTCGCCGTGCACACCGATCTCCATCTGCCCCTGCAGGATGAAACACCACTGCGTGTGGCCCGAGCAATGGAACTGGCTGCGAAAACCCACCGGGCTGGTGCGCAGCTGGTAGCCCCCAGATGCAAACACCTCGGACAGCATGGACTGCGGTGTGCCGCCGTCCAGGGGAATGCTTTCCTCACGGAATTTGGCAAACCCGTCGGTGTCGGTGAACAGAATGACTTTGGTGAAAGTGGCCATGGTGTGGGGTGGTCGGTTGGGGAACAATGCTGGCCATTATTCCCCAAGCTTTGCTCCACTCAGGCGGGCTGGGGCGCCAGCTTGGCTTCCTTGATCGGCAGGTGAATCAGTGCCGCGCCCACGGCCAGCACGATGTCGATATACCAGACCCAGTTGTAGCTGCCGGTGGCATCGAAAATCTTGCCGCCCAGAAAGGCTCCCAGGAATCCACCGATCTGGTGCGTCAGCATCACCAGGCCAAACAAGGTGGCCATATGCGCCGTGCCAAAGAACTTGGCGACGAGGCCCGCCGTGGGCGGCACGGTGGACAGGAAGCTCACACCCATGACCGCGGCAAACACCAGCACCACGGGGCCGGTCTTGGGTGCCAGCAGAAACACCAGCACGGCCAGCGCACGCACGCTGTAGACCAGCGAGAGCAGCGACTTCATGCGCCAACGCCCCACGGCCCAGCCCATGGCAATGCTGCCCACGATGTTGAACAGGCCCAGAATGCCCAGCGCCCAAGCGCCCCACTGCGTAGGCAGGCCACACGCGGCCACCACACCCGGCAAATGCGTGGCCAGAAACGCCACGTGGAAGCCGCACACAAAGAAGCCCGCTGCCAACAGCAGGAAGCTGGGCGTGCGCAGCGCCAGGCGCACCGCTTCACCCGTAGTCATGGTCTTGGCACCAGGCGCTGCCACCTGCACGTTGTTGCCCTTCAGAAAGAAGGCTGCGGGCAGCGCGATCAACACCAAGCCCGCCATGACCTGCATGGCATTGCCCCAGCCCACGCTGACCATCAACGCGCCGGCGATGGGCGCCATGATGAATTGGCCGAAAGAACCGCCCGCGTTGACGATGCCCGTGGCCATGCCGCGCTTGTTGGCCGGCAACAGGCGTGTGGTCGCGGCCATCAGCACGGCAGGACCGGCCATGCCGGCGCCACCGGCAGCCAACACACCAATGGCAAAGATCAGTCCGACCGTCGTTGTCATAAAGGGCGTGATGAAAGTGCCCAGGGCCACCAGCGCCACACCCAGCAGCAGCACGCGGCCTGCGCCCACACGGTCGGCAAAGGCACCGGCGAAGGGTTGCGTCAGCCCCCACCAGAGCTGGCCAAACGCAAAGGCCAGGCTGATGCTGCCCACGCCCAGGCCCGTAGCCGTGTTGAGCGAACTCAGGAACAGGCCCATGGTCTGGCGCGTGCCCATGGTCAGGGCAAAGGTGCCAGCCGCGGCCAGCAGAACAATCCACACAGCCCACGTCCGGGGTGAATGGTTTTGGGTTTCAGGATTCGTCATCTTCAGCTTCCAACGGAGAGAGTAGTTCGAGGGATTCGTCAATCAGGGCATGCAATGCCACCACGCGCTCGGCGCCCAGCGTGGCGTTGATGCCTTCTTGCGCGATGCGCCATTTGCGCTGCGCCTCGGTGCGTTTGGTCTGGCCGGCTTCGGTAGCGCTGATGAGGCGGCTGCGCGCGTCCTCACCCGGGTTGACCTCGATCCAGCCCGCGGCGATGAGCGGCTGCAGGTTGCGCGACAGCGTTGAGGTGCTTACCCGCATCACCGCGGCCAGATCCACCGCACGGATGGGCCCTAGCTTGACGACATGGGACAGCAGCGAGTATTGCGTGCCCTTGAGGCCGGTCTTGCCGACCTCGGCGTCGTAATGTTGGGCCACGCGCCGCATGAGCTGGCGCAACTTGAGGTTGGTGCAGCCCTGCGGTTTGAGGATGTCCACCGGCTCGGCTGGCTTGACAAGGGTTTTCATGCCAATTATTGTAGCTACATCAGTTGTATATGCAACAATATGATTTTCAATCACCCTGATGCCGACCTAGCCATGAACACTGCCAACACCACGCCCTCCTCCCTTGAAGCCTGGCTGGCCGAAGAAGCCGCCGTGCTGGAGCGCCTCAACGCAGGTCCCGGCCCCGGCGTAGCCCGCCCCGAGCAGGTGGCGCACCTGAGTGGCATGGAGCTGCTGCAGGCCATGCTGCGCGGGGAGCTGCCTTACGCCGCCATTGCCAAGACGCTGGACTTCACCATCATCGAAGTGGGCGAAGGCCGCGCCGTGTTCCAGGGCAGCCCCGGCCCGGCCCACCTCAACCCCATGGGTGGCATCCACGGCGGCTGGTACGCCACCATGCTGGACTCGGCCCTGGGCTGCGCAGTCCACACGCTGATGCCGCCCGGGCGCGGCTACACCACGGCCGAGCTGGGTGTGAACCTGGTCAAGGCCATCCACCCCACCAAGACAGCGCGCGTGCGCGCCGAAGGCCGCGTCATCCACTGCGGCCGCCAGCTGGCCACGGCCGAGGCCCGCATCGTCGGCCCCGACGGCACGCTCTACGCCCATGCCACCACCACCTGCCTGGTGTTTGACCTCAAGCTGCCCACTGCCGCCGGCAAGAGCGAGGGCGCGCGATGAGCCGCCTGGTAGAACGTCGCCGCGTTGTCGTCACTGGCCTGGGCGTAGTCAGCCCGGTGGGCAACACCGTGGCTGAGGCATGGGCCAACTTGACTGCGGGCCGCTCCGGCATTGCGCCCATCACGCGCTTTGACGCCTCCGCCCTGAGCACCCGCTTCGCGGGCGAAGTAAAGAACTTCAGCACCGAGCCCTACCTCTCGGCCAAGGAAGCCCGCCATATGGACCGCTTCATTCACTACGGTCTGGCGGCGGCTGTGCAGGCGGTGGAAGACGCCGGACTGTGCACGGGTGACGCACTGAAGGAAGAAGAAGCCGAACGCATAGGCACCCTCATTGGCTCGGGCATTGGCGGCCTGCCTGTCATCGAAGAAACGCACCAGGAGTATCTGGAGCGCGGGGCGCGGCGCATCTCGCCCTTCTTCGTGCCGGCGTCCATCATCAATATGATCTCGGGCCATGTGTCCATCCGCTACGGCTTCACCGGCCCCAACCTGGCCATTGCCACCGCCTGCACCACGGGCCTGCATTGCATTGGCGAAGCCGCGCGCATGATCGCGTTCGGCGATGCAGACGCCATGGTCGCCGGCAGCACCGAGGGACAGATCACGCCGCTGGGCGTGGGCGGTTTTGCATCTGCCAAGGCCTTGTCCACCCGCAATGATGACCCCGCCGCAGCGTCCCGCCCCTGGGACAAGGACCGCGATGGATTTGTGCTGGGTGAAGGCGCGGGCGTACTGGTGCTGGAGGACTACGAACACGCCAAGCGCCGCGGCGCGCGCATCTACGCGGAACTGACAGGCTTTGGCATGTCCAGCGACGCCCACCACATCACCCTGCCCAATGTGGCCGGCCCCAGCCGCTCCATGCGCGCCGCACTGCGCGACGCCCAGCTCGACCCCACAGATGTGCAGTACCTCAATGCCCACGGCACCTCCACACCACCGGGCGACCTGAACGAGACCCGGGCCATCAAGCAGGTGTTTGGCGAGCATGCGCACCGCTTTGTCGTCAGCTCCACCAAGTCCATGACCGGCCACCTGCTGGGCGGCGCGGGCGGGGTAGAGTCGGTGTTCACCGTGCTGGCGCTGCACCACCAGGTGGTTCCGCCCACTATCAACCTGCACCACCCGGACGAGGAATGCGACTTGGACTACTGCGCCCACACCGCACGGGACCTGCGGATCGACGTGGCTGTCAAAAACAATTTCGGCTTTGGCGGGACCAACGGCACACTGGTGTTTCAGCGCGTCTGATACCCGAGACAGGGCTACGGAAAAGGCGGGCGCGCTATGCTTCGCCCTTCCTTTCCCGAAAGACATTCCCGTGCGATTCCTCCACACCATGCTGCGCGTTGGCAACCTCCAGCGCTCCATCGATTTCTACACTGGCGTGCTGGGCATGCAATTGCTGCGCACCTCCGAGAACCCGGAATACAAGTACAGCCTGGCTTTCCTGGGCTTTGCGGGCGGCAACCCTGGCCAGGCCGAGATCGAGCTGACTTACAACTGGGGCATGGAGAGCTACGAGCTGGGCACCGCCTACGGCCACATTGCCCTGGGCGTGCCCGACGCCTACGCTGCCTGCGAGAAGATCAAGGCAGCCGGTGGCAATGTGACACGCGAAGCCGGCCCTGTGAAGGGCGGCACCACGGTGATTGCGTTTGTGACGGACCCAGATGGCTACAAGATCGAGCTGATCCAACGGGCGGAAGCTGCGGAAGGTGCGGGACTGCGCTGAGCCATTTGCTATCGAATCAATAGCTTCTCGCGCACTATTGACGAGGGCTAGAGGCCAATTTCACTGTGAATCGTCAGCGTAACAAGCCTGAATGGCCTGCAAGCGCTGAACGATGGCCCGGCGCAAGGCCACAGGTGACAGCGCCTCCACGTCCGGCGCCATGCGCAGCAGCTGGTAGCTGGCGTTCTCCAGCGTTTCAATCGGTATCTTGATCCGCACCTTGCCATCCACTGGCGCGAGGGGCATCTGCGCCGCCACGGCCTTGGCTACGGCGCTGCTGAGCTGGCGCAGTTGCTTCACGCCACCGGCTGTGGCTTGCACCACGGCGTGGCCCTGGTACAGCCCGGCCTCAAAGCGCTGGATGGATTCGGTCCAGTACGCCGGCAGGTCAAAGCGCTTGGGCCGCGTACTCGGCCTGTCCAGCAGCTCCGCACCCAGAATGTTGGAGATGCGATAGGTCCGCGGTTTGGCGTCACTGCTGGCCACCAGGTACCAGACGCCGGCTTTCAGCACCAGGCCCAGCGGGTGCACGGTGCGCTGCACCTCGGCCTTCCAGCTGTCGTAACGCAGGGTCAACTGCCGGTCTTGCCATACAGCGGCAGATACCGTGGCCAGATGCGGCACGGGGTCGGCTTCACGGTACCAGTCGGCCGGGTCCAAATGAAAGCGGCTCTGCACGCGTTGCGCGTCGCCGCGCTGGTGCGCGGGCAGTGCGCTCATGAGCTTGAGCTGCGCATCCACCACCTGCTGGCCCAGGCCCAACTCGGCGGCCGGACCGGCCAGCCCGCTCATGAACACGGCCTGCGACTCGGAGGCGGTAAAGCCCGTCAGCGTGGTCTTCCAGCCCTCCACCAGTTGAAAGCCTCCGTTGCGCCCCTGCTCTGCATAGATGGGCACACCGGCGGCAGTGAGCTGGTCCACATCGCGGTATAGCGTGCGAACCGATACCTCCAACACCTCGGCCAGCGCCTGCGCACTCATGCGCCCGCGGGTCTGCAGGAGCATCTGGATGGTCAGGAGGCGGCTGGCACGCATCGTTGCATGGTACTCATAAAAGCTGACACTCGATGGCAGCTATTGCTATACACACTCCATTCCGTCTTCACACACTGAAAAAGGAATGGATATGGAACACCTCTGGCTCTACGCAGTTTTGGTCTTTGGCATCGTGGTGTTGCCCGGCATGGACATGGCCTTTGTGCTGGCCAGCACGCTGGTGGATGGCAAGCGCTCCGGCACGGCAGCCGTGGCGGGCATTGTGCTGGGCGGCATGGTGCACACCGCCATGGGCGCACTGGGCGTGGGCCTGCTCTTGCAGCATGTGCCCCTGGCCTTTAACGTCTTGCTGCTCGCCGGCAGCCTGTATGTGGCGTGGATGGGCTATGGCCTGCTGCGCAATACGCAGGCGCTTTCGGAGGTGCAGGACCAGCCCTCGCGGTCGCTGCATCAAACCTTTGTGCGAGCCGCCCTCACCTGCCTGATGAACCCCAAGGCCTACATCTTCATGCTGGCCGTGTTTCCGCAGTTCATACGGCCTCACTTGGGCAACATCGCCGCACAGTCTGTGGCCTTGGGTGCCATCACTGCTGCGGCGCAAATTGCGGTGTATGGCGGTGTGGCGCTGGCCGCTGCACAGCTACGCATCTGGCTGCGTGGCAGCTCCGCCAGCCAGACCGCCTTCAGCCACTGGCTGGGCGGGCTGCTGGTGCTGACGGCGGTGTGGACGCTGTGGATGGGGTGGCGGACAGCTTAACGGGCGCGAAGGGCGGCGAGCTGCCGGGTCAGCCATTGCGCACTGTCCACGGCAGCTTCCGTTCCGCACTTCACTTGGTAGGCCTTACCTGACGAACTGCTTTTGGACGCAGCCAGCTCAATGAACTGTTCCGTGGTTAGCACGGTGCCCTTGTCTTCGAAGTACGCGAGCTTGCGCAGCAAATGGTCTTTGGCCTCTGCGCCGCTGTACCAAGAGCCATTGCGGTTGAACTGGCAGCCGCTGGCTTGCAGTTTGCCCAGCAGGGCATCGATTTCTGCCCGCACCGGGGCTGCTGTGGGTGCAGCACATGCCAAGCTGCACATCAGGAATAGCGCGATGGCACAGAGGGTTGGTTTTATTCCCATTTAGTGCACCACCTCTGCAGCCAGGCGCTGCAGATTCTGTTCATTGGCACCAGCCACAAACTGGGCAATCCGCGCGTAGTGCTCCACCGTGTCAAAGGTCTGCTGCCAGTGCACCTGCGTACCCTGGCCTGAGGCCTGCAAGCTGATGGTGAGAAAGAAGTGGTGTCCGCTGAAATGCTCGATCTCAAACAACGCACCCGGCACCAGACGGGTGAAGCGGCTCTCGTTCGGGTAGTCCGTGCCGTCCGGTCCATGCATGGTCAGCAGCCACTGCCCGCCGGGCTGGAAGTCGAAGGTGTGGATGGTATTGCGAAAGCCCTCCGGCCCCCACCAGCGTTCCACGCGCGCGGGGTCGCTCATGGCGGCAAACACCTGTGCCGGCGTGGCGGCAATGAAGAAACTCCGGATGTCCGAGCGCTGTTCGATAGGTTCCATGTAGTGTCCTTTTATCCGCGGCGGGCGGCTTCAATCTTGGCGATGTCGATTTTTCCCATTTCCATCATGGCCTCGAACACCCGCTTGGCGGCAGCGCGATCCGGGGCGGCCATCGCGTCCGTCAGAGCACGCGGCGTGATCTGCCACGACAGGCCCCACTTGTCCTTGCACCAGCCGCACTGGCTTGCCTGCCCGCCGTTGTCCACGATGGCGTTCCACAACCGGTCTGTCTCCTCCTGGTCGTCCGTCGCCACCTGGAACGAGAACGCCTCGGTGTGCTTGAACATCGGCCCGCCATTGAGCCCAAGGCACGGAATGCCCATCACGGTGAACTCCACCGTCAGCACATTGCCCGCCTTGCCCATGGGGTAATCGCCCGGCGCATGGTGGGCGGCGCCCACTGCGCTATTGGGGAAGGTCTTGGCATAGAACTCGGCAGCCTCCAGAGCGCCACCGTCGTACCAGATACAAATCGTGTTCTTGGGGGTCATACGCTTCTCCTTCGGTTTGCGTTGTCGTGATTACTGCCGCGTCAACACGATGTGCGTGGCCAGCGGTGTACTCTCGTGCCGGGTGCAGGCGTAACCCAAGGCCGGCAGGTTGATGCCTTCAAAGAGCCGCTCCCCAGCCCCCAGCAACACCGGCGAGATGGCGATGTGCATCTCGTCAATCAGTCGCAGGCGCAGATACTGCTGAATCGTATTCACACCGCCGCCCACCCGCACATCCTTGCCCCCGGCCGCCGCGCGAGCACGCTCCAGCGCGACAACGGGGCCTTCGGTCACGAAATGGAAGGTGGTTCCGCCCTCCATCACCAGCGGTGGGCGCGCGTGGTTCGTCAGCACAAACACCGGCACGTGGTACACCGGGTTCTCACCCCACCAGCCTCGCCAGCTCTCGTCCGGCCAGGGCCCACGCACCGGGCCAAACATGTTGCGCCCCAGAATCCAGGCGCCCATGTTATGGAAGCCGCGCTGGGCGAAGTCATCGTCAATGCCTGCCGCACCGCCGTCCGCGTTGCCAAACACCTTGGTCTGAAACGTGCGCGTCGACATGGCCCAGCCATGCAGCGCGGTACCGCCCACGCCGAGCGGGTTGGCGAGGTCCTGGTCAGGACCGGCACCAAAGCCGTCCAGCGAAATGGTGAAACTTTCTACGCGAAGTTTGGACATGGGGTCTCCTGGCGTTGCGGGAAAAAGCAGGCTCTGGCTTGCGAAGCTTGCCGTGGCGTTTGGCGGCATTTTGCTCCGCCGCCAAGGCCAGGCGCACTCAGGCAGAAACTTTCGCCCGCAGCACCTTGAGATCGCCCCGCCCCGCTTTGGCTTGCAGGCGGCGTTTCTTCGAAGCCAGCGTCGGCTTGGTCTTGCGGCGCGGGGGGCGCACGATGGCTGCGGCGTCGACCATGGCCTGCAAACGCGCCAGTGCCTCGGCCTTGTTGCGCTCCTGCGTTCGTGCCGACTGGGCCTTGATAACCACCGTCCCATCCTTGGAAACTCGCTGATCCGGCTGCGCCAGAAGACGCGCTTTCACCGCCTCGGGCAAGGACGACGCAGCCACGCTGAAGCGCAGCTGCACGGCGGTCGAGACCTTGTTGACGTTCTGGCCACCGGGCCCCTGGCTGCGAATCGCCGTGAACTCGACTTCATGTTCTGCAACCTTCGGGAGCGTGGAGGCTCCCTTCTCTGCAGCGAATGCCACAGGTGGGGCAGTCGGGTCCTCAGCCAAGTTTTTCATGGCCGATTTATACCCGTGCCGGCAGATAACCGCAGGCGGCTCCACAGCCCCTGCGACAGTTCGTGCCTTGCCTTTTGGAAGATGCTACAAACTTCATAGCTACTCGCGCAATAAAAAAGAGGGCCGCAGCCCTCTTTCGTTTAAATCAACCTGCGCAGCTTACTTGCGCAAAGCCTGCGTGTCCTTGGCCAGCTGGGTGATCTTGTCCCACTCGCCCTTTGCCATCGCGTCGGCCGGGACGATCCAGGAGCCGCCAACGCAGACCACGTTGGGCAGGGCCAGGAACTCGGGCGCGTTCTGCAGCGTCACGCCGCCGGTGGGGCAGAACTTCACGTCGAAGAACGGGCCGCTCCAGGCCTTGAGCATGGCGGGGCCGCCGGCTTGCATGGCGGGGAAGAACTTGAGCTGGGTGAAGCCGTCTTCCTGCGCCATCATGATTTCGCTGCCAGTGGCCACACCAGGCAGGAGCGACAGGCCCAGGTCGCGACAGGCCTGGCCGACGGCGCTGGTGTAGCCGGGGCTCACCGCAAAGCGTGCACCGGCATTGGCGGCGGCTTGGGCATCCGCCTTGCTGCGCACGGTGCCGGCGCCGACCACGGCTTCGGGCACGTCACGGGCGATGGCTTCCATGCAGGCCAGGGCCTGGGGGGTGCGCAGCGTCACTTCCAGCATGCGCACGCCGCCGGCCACCAGGGCGCGGGCCATGGGCACGGCATGGGCCACGTCGTTCAACACGATGACGGGGATGACGGGGGCGTCCTGCATCACTTGCAGGGCGGTAAAGGCGGGGGTTTGAGACATATAAATTCCAGATCGACGTTATAGATTGTTGGTTTAAAACCAAGTGCAGGCGCCTTCTTCAGCGGCGAGGGCATTGCGGCGGAAGTTGGCAAACAGTTCGCGGCCCATGCCGATGCCATTGGCAGCGCGCAGCTCGTCGGGCATGGTGTCCAGCGGGCGGGCGGCCCATTCGGCATCGCTCACCAGCACTTGCAGGGTTTCGGCGTTGGCATCCAGGCGAATGACGTCGCCATCGCGCACCTTGGCCAGCGGGCCACCAGCGGCGGCTTCGGGCGACACGTGGATGGCGGCGGGCACCTTGCCCGATGCGCCGCTCATGCGGCCATCGGTCACCAGCGCCACGCGGAAGCCCTTGCCTTGCAAAACGGCCAGCGGCGGGGTGAGCTTGTGCAGCTCGGGCATGCCGTTGGCTTGCGGGCCCTGCCAGCGCACCACGCAGACCACGTCCTGGTTCAGCTCGTTGGCGCTGAAGGCTTTGTGCAGCGCGTCCTGCGAATCGAACACGCGGCACGGTGCTTCGATGATGTGGCGGTCGTCCGGAACGGCGGACACCTTGATCACGCTGCGACCCAGGTTGCCCTTGAGCAACTTCAGGCCACCGCTGGCGCTGAAGGGCGCACTCGCAGGGCGCACCACGGATTCGTCCTTGCTGGCGCCGGGGTCGGTCCATTGCAAGGCGCCGTCGGCTTTGGCCGAAGGAATGGCGGTGAACTCGCGCAGGCCACCGCTGCGCACGGTCAGTACATCGGCGTGCATGAAGCCGGCGTCCAGCAGCTCGCGGATCACATAGCCCGGGCCACCTGCGGCCTGGAACTGGTTCACATCGGCGCTGCCATTGGGGTACACGCGGCTCAGCAGCGGCACCACATCGGACAAAGCGGAAAAGTCGTTCCAGTCGATCACGATGCCAGCGGCGCGGGCCACGGCCACCCAGTGGATCAGGTGGTTGGTGGAGCCACCGGTGGCCAGCAGGGCCACCATGGCGTTGACGATGCAGCGCTCGTCCACCACCTTGCCAATGGGGGCAAAGCGCTTGGACTTGGTGATGCCCAGCACGGTACGCACGGCTTCGCGCGTCAGCTCCTGGCGCACGCCTTCGCCGGGGTTGATGAAGGCAGTGCCGGGCACATGCAGACCCATGGCTTCGAGCAGCATCTGGTTGCTGTTGGCGGTGCCGTAGAAGGTGCAAGTGCCTTCGCCATGGTAGGCAGCACTCTCGGCAGCCAGCAGCTCGGGGCGGCCCACCAGGCCTTGGGCCGCTTTTTCGCGCACCTTGGCTTTTTCGTTGTTGGGCAGGCCGGATGTCATGGGGCCGGCGGGCACAAACACGGTGGGCAGGTGGCCAAAGTGCAGCGCGCCAATCAGCAGGCCGGGCACGATCTTGTCGCACACGCCCAGCATCAGCGCGGCATCAAACACATCGTGGCTCAGCGACACGGCAGTGGCCATGGCGATGGCGTCGCGGCTGAACAGGCTCAGCTCCATGCCCGGGGTGCCCTGGGTCACACCATCGCACATGGCGGGCACGCCGCCAGCCACCTGGGCCGTGGCGCCGTGCTTGCGGGCTTCCACCTTGATGAGGTCGGGGTAGTGCTGCAGCGGCGCGTGGGCTGAGAGCAGGTCGTTGTAGGCGTTGACGATGCCGATGTTGGCGCCCTTCTCTTCCACGATCTTGAATTTGTCCAGCCCGGTGACGCGGGTCTTGTCGGCGTCGGGCATCGCGGCAAAGGCGTGGGCCACGTTGGCGCAGCCCATGCGGTCAGCGCCGGGCTTGCGGTTGGCGGCCAACTCCAGTTGCGCCAGGTAGGCGGCACGGGTGGAGACGCTGCGCTCGAGGATGCGGCGGGTCACGGCCTCGACAACGGGGTGCAATGCGGGGGAAGAGGTAGTGTCTGGCATGGTGCCCTTTGTAACTAAATTACACCTTCTGATGGTAACTCGGAAAGGCCCACTTGTGCACAAGCCGAGTTACCAGGCGGGTACGAACTAGCCCCCACGCTCCACCGCTGTGCGGGTCGCTGCCCCCCCCCCCCCCCAAGGGCGCTGTTTCGCCTTGGGGCGGCCCGGCGGCGAAACCCTAGCGCCTGCTCTTCCACGCGGCACGGGCCCGCTCCAGGTCGGCCACGGTGTCGATATCCAACACACAGCCAGCGTCGTGCACTACCAATTTCATAGCTGCTCGCGCAGATACCACGGGGGCTGCACCTTGATTTCCCTTTAAATCCGCCAGGGCATCCCCACAGCTGGCCGCAAAGCGTACGGGGTGGCCACGCTGGCTTTCGAAGTACGGTACCAGAACATCCCCCGCCAGAGGCGCGCGGGCGATGGTAACCAAGGTGTCCGGTTGCAACAGGGGCAGATCCGCCGGCAACACCATCCAGCCGCCCGCAGCACCGCGCGTCGCGCGCACGGCGGCGGCAATGCTGTCGCCCATGCCGGGGTGGCCTGCGTCCTCCAGGTGCCAGCGCAGGCCGCTGGCTTGCACAGCGTCCAGCGTGCGCTGCAGCACGGTCTTGCCACAGAGATCAGCCTGCAGCTTGTGCACAGTGCCGCCCGATGCCAGAAAGCGCTCGCCCCGACCCGAGGCCAGCACCAGCACCACCGGCAGGCGGTCGGCATCGGGTAGCAAAGGCGACGAGAAGGACGGCATCGCCCCATGGTATCGGAGCCTGCCTATACTGGCCGCATGACCTCCATTGCCGACCTCCGCAAAAGCTACGAACGCGCTGAGCTGGACGAAAAAGCCTCGCACGCCGATCCCCTGCAACAGTTTGACCAGTGGCTCAATGAAGCCATCACCGGCCAAGTACCCGAACCGAATGCCATGACCCTGGCCACCGTAGGCAGCGACCTGCGCCCCAGCACCCGCATCGTGCTGATCAAGGGCTATGACGCGCGCGGCATCGTCTGGTACACCAACTTTGAGAGCCGCAAGGGCCATGAACTGGCCGGCAACCCCTACGCAGCCCTGCAGTTCCACTGGGTAGAGCTGGAGCGCGTGGTGCGTATCGAGGGTGTGGTGGAAAAGGTGAGCAATGATGAGAGCGACGCCTACTTCCACAGCCGCCCGCTGGATTCGCGCATTGGGGCCTGGGCGTCGCCCCAAAGTGAGGTGATTGCCGGGCGCAGCGTGCTAGTCACCAATGCAGCCAAGTACGCCGCTCAGTTTTTGCTGCAGCCGCCGCGGCCACCGCATTGGGGAGGCTATCGCTTGAAGCCGGACAGCTGGCAGTTTTGGCAGGGGCGCAGGAGTCGGTTGCATGACCGGCTGCGCTACACCTTGGAAGCGGACGGTGGGTGGAAGCGCGAGCGGTTGGCCCCTTAGGCTATCTGCTGGTTTTTGGGTGGGCCTCCACCGCCTTTTTAACACCCACTCCCCCAGCCCCTCGCCCCGTCGGCGAGGGGAGCCTCTTAACAGCCGATTTGGGGGCTTCGCGCCGGATACAGGGCTACGCACGTAGCGCTGCCAATGGGTGGGCATGCCACGGCCAGTGCAAGCAGTTGTGGTGAATGAGGAAATGTGGGCGCGGAGCCACTGGCGGGCGTAGCCGCCAGCGTTGGCACACAGATCTCTCCGAAGTAGCCACAACCGCAAGCGCGGGCCGTGGTGTGCAGCAATGGCGGCAACGCCACCCCAGTAGTCAGGCAGCCGGCGCGACACCACAAGATATGGCTGTTAAAAGCTCCCCTCGCCGACGGGGCGAGGGGCTGGGGGAGTGGGTGTTTAAAAAACGGTGCCACCAACCCCAAAGCCTAGGCAATCAACGGCACCACCGTCATCACCAAAGTCACACTCACCAACGCCACTAGGGTAGAAACGGCAACGCTAGCCGTCACCAAATCCTCAGCCTTCTGGTACCGCTGGGAGAACAAAAACACATTCGCCCCAATCGGCAACGATGCCGCCACTACCAGCACCGTGAGCGACATGCCACGCAGGCCACAGGCATACCCAACCAGGGCCATCAGCGCGGGGTGCAGCAAGGTTTTTACCGATGAAATGGCCAAGGCGCCCTTGAGGTTGCGGCCAATGGCGGCATTCGACAGCGTCACCCCCACCAGCACCAGCGCCACCGGGCCGAAGGCGTTGCCCAGCAGCTGCAGCGGGCGGTCGACCACATCGGGCAGGCCCCAGCCGGTTTGGGCGTACAGCAGGCCGGCAATGATGGGCATGGGCACCGGGTGGACCACCGCGTTGCGCACCGCCAGGCCAATCGACTGCAGCGGGTGCCGCAGCGGCGCATCCGCTTGCGCGCTTTGCTCGCGTGCGCTCAGCAACTCCAGCACCACGGTGGCAAAGGTCAGCAGCACCAGCGCATGCAAAGAGATGAGGGTGAACAACAGTACGAGCGCGTCCTTGCCATACGCTAGCCCCACCAGCGGAATACCGATCATCACGGTGTTGCTGAAGGTGCCTGACAACGCGATAACGGCCGCACGGCTACTGGCACCCTGCACCAGCAACATGGCGGTAAACAGGCCGGCGGCTACGGCGAAATAGAGCGAGACTGGGGCGAAGTCCAAGTCCTGCACGTGCACGCTGCTCATGGTGCGAAACAGCAACGCCTGGGTGAGCACCAGAAAGACGAGGTTGGAGAGGTCGCGCACCGCCTCCTGGCGGATGAGCTTGGCCTTGCCCGTGATGAGGCCCACCACGATCAGCAGCACCACCGGCAACAGGGACGAGACGACCGGGTGGTCCAGCGAGAGCAATGCGCGGTCCGTTCTTTACTTGACCGCCACCGCGTCGGTCACGCGGTAATACAGGCCGTAGGGATCGTCGTTGAGGACTGCAAACTGGCCTTCCACCACCACCACGTCCAACGAGTATTTCACCGGCGTCTTGGTCTTCACTTCCACCATGCTCTCGGGCCCGCCGGGCACGCAGAAGGCGCAGGTCAGCGGCACCGAGCTCAGCAGAAAGTGCTTCTGCTTTTCGCCGGGCTCCAGCGGCATCATGAAGCCCTGGATGCGCTGGGTTTTCTTGTTGAGGGCCTGCACATCGCTGGGGAAGACGGGCAGCAGGCGGTTCTTTTCGTTCTTGGTCTTGACCGTGGTGAGCACCGACCAGGGCAGCACATCGGCGCGGTCCTTGATCGGGGCAAACGGGCTGTTGGCGCTGTGCACACCGGGCCCGCTACCCAGCGGGATGCCGCCGGGCGGTATGGCTGCCCCGCCCATGGGTGAGCTGAGTTGGGCAGTTGCCGCCAGAGCCGCAAGGCTGAGGGACAGGGCGAACACGCGGGCCAGTGATTTCATGGTGTGTCTCCAACAACGGGCGTGATTTTACCGTCGCACCCGATTCCAGCCACCTGTGGCGGTCCTCAGTGCTCGTGCTTCATGCCGCAGAACTTGCCGATCGCCAGGCCCTTGCAGGCGGCCTGCAGTTCCTTGTTGCAGACGTCTTCGTCCTTGCCGGACTCGCGGCATTTGGCGGCCGCCTCGTGCGCAGCGGCCATGGCGCGGTGGCGGGCCACGTCCTGCTTGGTTTCTTCGGCGCTCTCTTTTGCTATGGAAAGCGTAGCTGCTTGCGCAAGGAATACGAGGGCCAGGAGTGCTTTTTTCATAAATTTCCTCTGTGGTGAATCAACGGGATTGCAGGAGTTCGAGCACGCTTACACGGTAAGCGGCAAAGGTAGGAAGCAAGGCGGAGAGCAAAGAGACACCCAACGCCAACGCCGGCACGACCCACAGCTCCACCGGCCAGACCAGGCCGCCAATCAGCAGGGAGTTGTCCAGCGCCAGCAGCCAGCCCAGCAACGCGGCAAAACCCTGCCCCAGCAGCAGGCCCAACACAGCAGCCAACAGGCCCAGCCACAGCGCCTCGCTCAGCAGCAACGCGGCTACCTTGCGCGGCGGCGCGCCCAGCATGCGCAACAGCGCCAGATCGGCCCGGCGCTCGCGCACCGCACTCCACAGCGCAATGAACACGCTCAGGCCTGCGGTCAGCAGCAACACGCCGGCAAAGGCGCGCAGCACGTCGGTGCCCAGACCCAGCATATGCAACAGGCGCGTGACTTCCACTGCGGGGGATGCAGCCTGCATCTCAGTGCTGGTGTTCACATAGCGCGGGAAGCTCAGCGCCGCCATGGGCGTCTTGTACTGGACGAGCGCCATGGTGATCTCGCGCTCCTCTTCCATGATCTGGCGGTCCTCGTCGTCCACCGCCGTGTAGTCCTCGTGCACCTTCCAGACGGAGGCCGTGTCCGTCAGGACGAGGCGGTCCAGCACGCTGCCATTGGGCGTGAGGATGCCGACCACGGTGTAGGGGTTGTCGCCATGCAGGTGCCCACCCGTGCCCAGGCCGTGCGAGCCCACAAAGGTCTGGCCCAGCTGCAGGCCCAACTGGCGCGCCACCGTGGCGCCCAGTACCACCTGCATGGGCACCCCCGGCTCCCATACCCGGCCCTGTGCCAGCTTGGCGGCGTAGTGGTCCAGGTAGGCATGCGAGGTGCCGACGATGCGGTAGCCCTGCAGGTTGTCACCCAGGCTGATGGGGATGATCTGCGCCACCAGCGGGTTCTTGGCCAGCTCTTTCACCGCCTTGAGCGGCACATTGCCGGGCGGCACGTCCACATGCAGCACCCCGGCCAGGATGAGCTGCATGGGGCTGCCCTTGGCACCCACCACCACGTCGATGCCGGCTAGGTCCCGGTCAAAGGCGCGAGAGAGCTGCGCGCCCACCAGCAGCAGGAAGGTGACAGAGGCCAGTCCCAGACTCAACAGCAACAAATTGAGCACCGCCCCCAAGGGGCGCGACCACAGGTAGCGCCAGGCCAACAACAGGGTTTTCATGCGCTTGCCCCCTAGGTTTGCTCTTCTTTTTGTAGCTGCTTGCGCAATAGCGACAGGGTCTGGGAGCCTTTTTCGCCATTGGTGGCTGCCGGAATCAGGGCCGCGACGCGTGCATCGTGCGTGGCAATCACCAGCGTGGCGCCCTGGGTGCGGGCCGTGCGCAGCAGCAGGCCCACAGCATCGGCAGCGGCCTCGTCGTCCAGGCTGGCCGTTGGCTCGTCGGCCAGCAGCACACGTGGTTGCAGCAGCACGGCGCGCGCCAGCGCCACGCGCTGCGCCTGCCCACCCGAGAGCTGCGCGGGCTTGCGCCCCGCCAGCTCCGCCACGCCCAGTACCTGCAGCGCGGCCCGGATGGCACCCGCATCTTCAGGCTGGCCCGCAGCCCACTGCGCCATGGCCAGATTGTGTTGCACACTCAGCGCCGCGCTCAGGTGCAGCTTCTGGGGAAGAAAGCCGATAGCCCCCGCCCGCCATGCGTCAGCAGCTACGTTTTTGAGAGCATGCAGCGGTTGCCCCACTACCTCCAGCGTACCGGCCGTGGGTGCCACCAGCCCCGCCACCAAGGCCAGCCAGGTCGATTTTCCGCAGCCCGAGGGGCCATTGAGCAGCAGTACCGCGCCTTGGGCCACGTCCACATCGGGGAAGGTCAGCAGCGCTTCGGCGCCGGGGTATTGGTACGCCAGCCCCTGCGTGCGGATCATGCGGCAGGCCCGGCGGCGGCTTCAGGGGTGGCCGCGCCGGTGGCGCAGTCCACGCATACCCCGCGTACCGCAAAGTCCATGCTCATGCCTTGGTAGCCCAGAGCGGCCAGGGTTTCCAGCGCGGTTTGGGCGGCCTTTTCCAGGTCATTGGCATTGGCCTTGAGGGCGCCAGCCAGCGGGCTATCGCGGTGGCAGCTCTGGCATTCGAAGTGGGGAATGGCGTGCACGCTGGTCGGCATGGCCTGGTAGCGGCGCACGCGCTGGCTGTCCACGCGGCACAGCAGCAGGCCCACCTGCGTGAGCCGATCGATCAGGCGGTACAGCGTCACGCGGTCCAGCGTGGACTCGGCATCGTCGGCGAGCGCAGCCTGCAGCTGGGCGTGGGTGTAGCTGGTGTCCGGGTGGGCCAGCAGCCAGCCCAGCACCTGGCGCGCAGCCGTCGTGCGGCGCAGGCCGTGGGCGGAGAGCAGCGCGTCAATCGGGTCGTCGGACGGGGAAATGGGGGGCATGGGCACCTCAGAAAAATGCAATTGTGTTGCAATAAATAATGAAACGCAACTAAGTTGCGTTAAAATTGCACGCTTTTATTGCAATCGAGTTGCATTATTACCCATGAAGCGCCCTCCTCTTTCCCTCTTTACACAGGCTTTGCGTGGCAGCGTGCTGGCCTGGCCGGCCTGGTTGCGGGTGCTGGCCGTGGCGCCCCTGCTGGCCTTGCTGTGGCTGGGTGTGGCCTGGGCCAGCCTGGAGGTCGCACCGCTATGACCACCCCCGCCGCCCCAGCCGCGATTACCCTGCACAACCTGACCGTGAGCTACCGGCAGCACCCCGCGCTGCACCATGTGAGCGGCCACTTTGCTCAGGGCTCGCTCACCGCCGTCATCGGGCCCAATGGCGCCGGCAAGAGCACCCTGCTAAAAAGCCTGGCCGGCCTGCTGCCGCTGGAGCCGCAGGCCCGCGTGGAACTCGCCCCTGGCCTGCGCCTGGCCTACCTGCCCCAGCACAGTGCGCTGGAACGCGGCTTTCCGCTCGATGTGCGGGACTGCGTGCTCACTGGCCTGTGGGAACACACGGGCGCCTGGGGGCGCTGCACGCCGACCATGCAGGCGCGCGTGGACGCGGCCCTGCAGACCGTGGGCCTGCAAGGTTTCGAACGCCGGCCCGTGGGCACGCTCTCCAGCGGGCAGCTGCAGCGCACGCTGTTTGCGCGCCTGCTGGTGCAGGACGCGCAACTCATCCTGCTGGACGAACCCTTCAACGCGGTGGACAGCAAAACCACCGCCAGCCTGCTGGCGCTGGTGCAGCAATGGCATCGCCGGGGCCGCACCGTGGTGGCAGTGCTGCACGACGACGCACAGGTGCGCGCGCACTTTCCGCAGACCCTGCTGCTGGCGCGTGAGTGCATCGCCTGGGGCGCGACGGCGGAGGTCTTGACCGACACCAACCTGCAACGCGCCCGCGCCATGGCCGAGGCCTGGGACGAAACCGCGGCCCTCTGCGATGTGGATGGCCAGATCGGCGGCGAAGACTTCGACACCCTGCTGGCCCGGCGCCTCGCCACAACTGTCTGAGGCTTGCAATGGATAGCTTGCTGGGCCCGCTGTGGGACACCCTCTTCTCCCCCTTTGTCGAATTCGCCTTCATGCGCCGCGCACTGGTGGCCACACTGGCGCTCGCGCTCAGCGCTGCGCCACTGGGCGTGTTCCTCACGCTGCGGCGCATGAGCCTGCTGGGCGACGCGCTGAGCCATGCCATCCTGCCCGGCGTGGCGCTGGGCTTCATGATCTGCGGCCTCTCACTCACGGCCATGGCCATAGGCGGCACGCTGGCCGGCCTGCTCGTGGCGGGTGTGGCCGGCGCGGTCAGCCGTTTCACCCCGCTGCAGGAAGACGCCAGCCTGGCCGCGCTCTACCTGGTGGCGCTGGCCCTGGGCGTCACGCTGCTGGCACGCCATGGCACGCAGCTGGACCTGCTGCACATCCTGTTTGGCAGCGCACTGGGCGTGGACACGGCCGGCCTGCGCCTGGTGGCCGGCGTGGCCACGCTGAGCGTGCTGGCGCTGGCGCTGATGTACCGCGGCCTGGTGCTGGAGACCTTTGACCCCGTGTTTCTGGGCGCGCACCGCCGTGGCCTGCCTGCGTGGCTGTGGCAGCAGGGCTTTCTGATGCTGGTGGTGATCAACCTCGTCGCGGGGTTTCAGACCCTGGGCACGCTGATGGCCGTGGGTTTGATGATGCTGCCCGCCGTGAGCGCGCGCCTCTGGCACGACCGCCTGCCTGCGCAGTTGCTCAACGCCAGTGCGCAGGCCGCTCTGGCCGGCGTGGCCGGGCTGCTGCTGTCTTACCACCTCGACACGCCCTCGGGCCCCACCATCATCGGCTGCGCTGGCGTGCTCTACGCCACCTCCCTGCTGCTGGCCCCTGGCGGCTGGCTGCCACGCCTCCGCGCCCGCCCGCACCGCGTGGCCTGAACGGCGCGCCCCGCTTTCCCTTTTTTCACCACTCCAAGGACTTTCCATGCCTTCTTTGCTCCCTTCCTTGCCCCGCCGCTTTCTGCTGGCCAGTGCGGCTGCACTGGCCCTGGCTGCGCCCCTGGCCCGTGCAGCCGAACCGCTGCCTGTCGTTGCCAGCTTCAGCATCCTGGGCGATCTGGTGCGTGTGGTGGGCGGCGACCGCGTGTCAGTGACCACGCTGGTCGGCCCGGACGAAGACGCCCATGTGTTCGAGCCCAAACCTGCCGACGCCAAGGCCTTGTTGGCCGCGAGGCTGGTAGTACTCAATGGCCTGAGCTTTGAGCCCTGGGCCGGCAAGCTGATCAAATCGGCCGGCTACAAGGGCGACACCGTGGTCGCCACCCAGGGCGTCAAAGCCCGGCAGATGGAAGAGGAGAAGGGCCACGAAGGCCATGCCCACGCGGAGACCGACCCCCACGCCTGGCAGAACCCCAACAACGTGGTGCTCTACGTGCGCAACATCGCCGTCGGTTTGGGCCGGGTAGACCCGGCAGGCGCCAGCGACTACACCGCCAACGCAGAGGCTTACGTCAAGGAACTGCAGACGCTGGACACCTGGGCCAAGGCGCAGATCGCCAGCCTGCCCGCCGCCAAGCGCAAAGTCATAACCTCGCACGACGCCTTTGGCTACTTCGCCGCGCACTACGGCGTGCAGTTCCGCGCGCCCCAGGGCATCAACACCGAAACTGAACCCAGCGCCAAGCAGGTGGCCCAGCTGATCCGCCAGATCCAGCGCGAAAAGATCCGCGCCGTGTTTGTGGAAAACATGGCCAACCCCAAGCTCATTGCCCAGCTCAGCAAGGACACCGGCGTGACCCTGGGCGCGGCCCTCTATGCCGACGCTCTCTCCCCCGCCGGCCAGCCCGGCGCTACCTACCTGCAGATGGTGCGCCACAACGTGACGCAGCTGGTCGCAGGCATGCAACAGAACTGAGGAAGCACCATGCACACCTTCTCCCACATGACACGCACACTGGCCGCCGTGGGCCTGGCATTGACCCTGGGCGCCTGCGCCACACGCACGGCCCCTGTGGATGAAGCCCGCGTCTGGCGCCTGGTGGTGGCAGATGCAAAAACACCCACCCTGCGCATCTGGGACGTGGAGGAACGCGAAGAAGTGGCCGTTCTGAATATCCACAGCCCGGCCTACCTGCGCGCCGGGCTGGACGACATGGAGCTGGCCGCCGTCCAGAACAAGACCGGGCAGGTGCAGATGCTGCAGTTGGGCCTGCGGCGCGAGGACCATGGCGACCACCAGCACTGGGTGACGGGCAAACCGGTTCTGTCCGCCCCCGTGCTTTCGGGCCAGAAGCCCTCGCACGCCAACCCCGGCGCAGGCACGCTGGCCGTGTTTTTCGATACGGACGGCCTGGTGCGCGTCTACAACCCAGCCACCCCCGGTCAGGTGGCGACGATCACGGCCAACAAACCGCACCACGGCGTCGCCGTGCCCCTGCCGGGCCAGCGTTATCTGGTGTCAGCCGGTGCCGCGGAAGGCAGTCTGCCCGATGCCACGCAACTGGTGGATGCCAGTGGCCGCGTGCTGCAGCGCAGCCCGGCTTGCCTGCAACAGCACGGCGACGCGAGCTATGGTGACTGGCACCTGTTCGGCTGCGCCAACGGCCTGTTGGCCTGGAACGATGCAGCCCAGCAAGGCCAGGGGGCGTTCACGCTGCTGCCCTACCCGCAGGGCAGCGACGCACGCATGGTGCGCACCCTGCTGCAGGCGCAGGACAACGGTCGCCTGCTGGGCAACTTCGGCGCGGACGGCTTGCTCTTTGTGACCTTGCCCGCCGATGCCGCAGCCCCCCAACTCGCCGCGCTCACCCTGCCCGCCAAGCTGCTGCACTTTGCCTGGGACCGCCAGCACTCCAACGTCGCTTATGCACTGCTGGAAACCGGCACGTTGCTCGCCCTGGACAGCCGCACCCGGCAGGAGCTGCAGCAAGCCCAGGTTCTCCCAGCCTGGACGGACGAAACCGCCGACGCCGACAAGCGCCTGCCCAAGCCCCAGTTGGCCGTGGCCGAAGGGCGCATCGTGGTCAGTGACACCCGTACCGGCCTGGTCCATGTGCTGCGCACGCAGGATCTGAAGGAGACCGACCGCCTTCCCGTGGGCGGACAAGCGGGCAATCTGGTGCTGCGCAGCGTGAATCTGGATACGGACTGAATCCGCACATGGCAATGCGCTTGCAATCGGCAAGCGCATTGCTATATTTCCAGTAGCTGCTCGCGCAGCATGGGTGCGTGCAGGGCAGCCAACAGAGGCACAATACGTGCAACTGGAGACACGCGCATGCAAAGCAATAAAGAACCCCGGCTGTGGGTCACGGTAGTGAAGTTGGTCGTTGGACTGGCAATCCTGATCGGGGGCGTGGGCTGGGCGCTGAAATACGCCGAGTCCATGCAGGATGAAATGCCCAAGCCGCAACCCAAGTCGGGCTGGGGCATCTTCAGCGACTCACCGATCCGCCGCTGATACCGAATAACCCAGGCCTACTTCTGCAGCCGCGCAAAGGTCTTGCGGAATTTGGCTACCTTGGGGGCGGCCACGGCCATGCAGTAACCCTGGTGCGGGTTGCGCTCAAAGAAATCCTGGTGGTAGGCCTCGGCAGGCCAGTAGTTGTCCACGGGTAGCACCTCGGTCACGATGGGTTGGCGGTAGACGCCGCTGCCCGCCATCTCGGCAATCAGTTCACGCGCCACATCGGCTTGCTCGGGCGTGCTCACATAGATACCGCTGCGGTATTGCGTGCCCACGTCGTTGCCCTGGCGGTTCAGCGTGGTCGGGTCATGCACCACGAAAAAGATCTCCAGTACCTCCCGGGTGCTGATCTGGGCCGGGTCATAGACCAGCTTGACCACCTCGTTGTGGCCCGTGGTGCCGGTGCACACATCTTCGTACGTCGGTTCGCGCATCTGGCCATTGCTGTACCCCGATTCCACGTCCACCACGCCGCGCACCTGTACGTACACCGCCTCGGTGCACCAGAAGCAGCCACCGCCCAGGGTAATGGTTTGCAGGGTGTCCGCCATGAAAAAACCTCCGTCGTTCTACAAATTCGTTGGTCGTTGCCAAGCCTCGAATCTTACGGACATGGACTATCCCGGTAGGCCCGCATTGACACTGCCAAGGTGGACGGCTACATTAATAACCAATCAGTCAGTAATTTATGCAGTGCCCTATCGACCTTCTTTCCGGCAATGTGCGCGCCAAACGGGAGCGCCGCAAGGACGCGCGTCCGGGCGAGCTGCTGGCGGCAGCCATGGACCTGTTCGTGGAGAAAGGCTTTGCCGCCACCCGGGCCGAAGAGGTGGCCAAGCGCGCGGGCGTTTCCAAGGGAACGCTGTTTCTCTATTTTTCCAGCAAGGAAGAGCTGTTCAAGGCCGTGGTGCGCGAGAACATCTCGGGCCGCTTTGACGCCTGGAGCCAGGAGCTGGACGAGTACCAAGGCAGCAGCGCCGAGCTGCTGCGCTACTGCGTTTTCACTTGGTGGGAGCGCGTGGGCTCCACCAAGGCGGCTGGCATTTCCAAGCTCATGCTCAGCGAGGCAGGCAACTTCCCCGAGCTGGCAGCCTTCTACCAAACCGAGGTGATCCAGCCCGGCAACGCCCTGATACGCCGGGTATTGCAGCGCGGCATGGATAGTGGCGAGTTCCGCGCCGTCAATCTGGACTATGGCTCGCACTTGGTCATGGCGCCCTTTCTGTTCCTGGCCGTATCGCAGCAAAGCATAGGCGCCTGCATGCCCCCGAACATACCTTTTGACCCCAAAGCCTATCTGGACATCCAGGTGGAAAACCTGCTCATGGGCCTGGCCGTGCGCTCGCCCGCAACCGCAAGCCCAATCTCCCCATGAAACCCTGGATCAAATGGACGGCTGGCGCCTTGGTGCTGGCCCTGGTGGCAGCGGGCGCGCTGCGCACCGTCGCCGCGCGTAAAGCCCAGCAAGCCACGCTGGCCAGCCAGGAGGCGGCCGGCAAGCTGCAGGTGGCGATTGCGCTGGGTCCCAAGGATGTGGTGCAGGTGCAAAGTCTGGAGCTGACGCAAAGCCTGGGCATCTCGGGCCCGCTGAAGGCACAGAATTCGGCCTTTGTGAAGGCACGCGTGGCTGGCGAGCTGCTGGGGCTGACCGTGCGCGAAGGCGATACGGTCAAGGCCGGCCAGGTGATTGCGCGCGTGGACTCCACCGAATTCCAGGCCCGGGTGCGCCAGGCCCAGCAACAGGCCGAGGCAGCCAAAGCGCAAGTGGACATTGCCCGGCGCAGCTATGAGAACAACCGCTCGCTGGTGAACCAGGGCTTTATTTCGCAGACGGCACTGGAGTCGTCCTCGGCCAGCCTGGCCTCGGCCGAGGCCAGTTACCGCGCAGCTCAGGCCGGTGCCGATGTGGCGACCAAGTCGCTGGACGACACGGTGCTGCGCGCCCCCATCAGCGGCCAGGTGGCGCAACGCCTGGCCCAGCCCGGCGAGCGCGTGGCAGTGGATGCCCGCATTGTGGAGATCGTGGACCTGAGCCGGCTGGAGCTCGAAGCCAGCCTCAGCGCCAGCGATTCACTGCAGGTGCGCGTGGGCCAAAGCGCCCAGCTCAGCGTGGAAGGCTCTGCCACCACACTCAATGCCAAGGTAACGCGCGTGAACCCCAGCGCCGTAGCCGGCAGCCGTGCGGTGCTCGCCTATCTGGCGCTGGAACCCAATGCAGCACTGCGCCAGGGCTTGTTCGCCCAGGGCCAGCTGCAGTTGGGCAGCGCACGCGCGCTGGCGCTGCCACTCTCGGCCGTGCGCACCGACAAGCCCCAGCCCTATGTGCAAACCGTGCAAAACGGCAAGGTGGAGCACCAGACGGTGGAAGTGGGCGCACGCGGCGAACTGCAAGGCCAGAGCTTTGCCGCCGTCAAGGGCGTGGCCGAAGGCACCCCGGTGCTGACCGGCAGCGTGGGCCCGGTGCGCGCCGGCACGGCCGTCAAGACCAGCCAGGGTGGCAACTGAATGTGGTTCACCCGCGTCAGCCTGAAGAACCCGGTGTTTGCCACCATGGTCATGCTGGCCCTGGTGGTGCTGGGCCTGTTCTCGCTGCAGCGCCTGCGCGTGGACCAGTTCCCCAATATCGACTTCCCCGTGGTGGTGGTGATTGCCGACTACCCCGGCGCCTCGCCCGAGATCGTGGAGAGCGAGGTCTCCAAGAAGATTGAAGAAGGCGTCAACTCGATTGCCGGCATCAATGCCCTGACCTCGCGCAGCTACGAAGGCCAGAGCGTGGTGGTGATCGAGTTCGGCCTGCATGTGGATGGGCGCAAAGCGGCCGAGGACGTGCGCGAAAAGGTGGCCTCCATCAAACCCAATCTGCGTGCCGAAGTGAAAGAGCCCCGCGTGCTGCGTTTTGACCCGGCCGCGCGCGCGATCTGGTCGGTGGCCGTATTGCCTGATACCTCAGCGGGCTCCAAAGCACCTTCCGCGGTCGAGCTCACCAACTGGGCCGAGCAGACCTTAAAGAAGCGCCTGGAAAACGTGCGCGGCGTGGGCTCGGTGACCGTGGTGGGCGGCACCAAACGCGAAATCAATGTCTATCTGAACCCGCAGGCGCTGGAGTCCTTTGGCATCACGCCCGATCAGGTAGTAAGCGCAGTGCGCAATGAAAACCAGGACCTGCCCGTGGGCGCCATCCGCTCCAGCGAGCAGGAGCGCGTCATCCAGATCGAGGCGCGCATGCAGCGCCCCGAGGATTTCGGAAAGATCATCGTGGCGCGCAGAAACGGCGCACCCGTGCGAGTGGAGCAGGTCGCGCGCGTGGCGGACGGCGCGCAGGAAGTGGAAAGCCTGGCGCTCTACAACGGCCAGCGCACGCTAGTGCTGACAGTGCAGAAGTCGCAGGACGAGAACACCATTGCCGTGGTCGACGGCCTGGTGAGCACGCTGGCCGAGATGCAAAAGCAATTGCCGCCCGGCGTGAAGCTCGAACCCATTGCCGACGGTTCGCGCCAGATCCGCGTCTCGGTGGACAACGTGCGCCGCACGCTGATAGAAGGCGCGGTGCTCACCGTGCTCATCGTCTTCCTATTCCTGAACTCCTGGCGCTCCACCGTCATCACCGGTCTGACGCTGCCGATCGCGCTGATTGGCACTTTCCTGTTCATGAACTGGTTTGGCTTCACCATCAACATGATCACGCTGATGGCGCTCTCGCTGTGCGTGGGCCTGCTCATCGATGACGCCATCGTGGTACGCGAGAACATCGTGCGCCATGTGCAAATGGGCAAGAACGCCTTCCAGGCCTCGCTCGACGGCACACAGGAAATTGGCTTGGCCGTACTGGCGACCACGCTGTCCATCGTGGCAGTGTTCCTGCCGATCGGCTTCATGGGCGGCATCATCGGCAAGTTCTTCCACGAGTTCGGCATCACCATCGTGGCGGCGGTGCTGATCTCCATGTTCGTGAGCTTCACGCTGGACCCCATGCTTTCCAGCGTCTGGCACGACCCCAGCATCCACAGCCACGGCAGTGACGCCGCACCCACCACCTTCTATGACCGCACCGTAGGCCGCGTGACGCGCTGGTTTGACCACGCCACTGACAGCCTTGCCGACGGCTACCAGGGCATTCTGCGCTGGGCCTTGCAGCACAAGCTCGCCACCGTCGGGCTGGCCATCGCCATCTTCGCGGGCAGCATCTTCATGGTGCCGCTGCTGGGTACCGAATTCGTGCCCAAGTCGGACTTCTCGGAAACCACCGTCAACTTCAACACGCCCGTGGGCTCCTCCATCGAGGTGACCGAGGCCAAGGCGCGCCAGGTCGAGGCCATCATCCGCGACTTCCCCGAGGTGCGCTACACGCTGACCACCATCAACACCGGCAACGCCCAAGGCAAGATCTACGCGAGCGTCTATATCCGTCTGGTGGACCGCAAGAACCGCCAGCTCAGCGTGGACGCCATGTCGGTCAAGCTGCGCGAACGCCTGCGCCAAGTACCCGGCATCACGGTGACGCACGCGGGCCTGATGGACGCCGTGGGCGGACAGAAACAAATCCTGTTCTCCATCCAGGGCGCCGATACGGGCGAGCTGGAACGCCTCACCACCCTGGCACTGGACAGCATCCGCGACATTCCCGGGCTGGTCGACCTGGACTCCAGCGTCAAGCCCAACAAGCCCACGCTGGATGTGCAGGTGCGGCGCGACGTGGCCTCGGACCTGGGCCTGTCTGTGGCGCAGATCGGCAGCGCGCTGCGCACCCTGGTGGCCGGCCAGACCGTGGGCAATTGGCGCGCCCCCGACGACCAGACCTATGACGTGAACGTGCGCCTGGCGCCCGACGCGCGCAACAGCCCCACCGACTTGCAGCAACTGCCTTTCACCGTAGGCAGCAATGCCGACGGCAGCGCGCGCATCGTGCGCCTGAATCAGGTGGCCCAGGTGGTGGAATCCACGGGCGCCAACCAGATCAATCGGCGCGACCTCACGCGCGAAGTCTCCATCACTGCCAACGTTTCGGGCCGCTCGGCCGGTGAGGTATCGGCCGACATCCGCACCGCCATGGATCGCATCGCCATGCCGGCCGGCTACAGCTACAAGTTCAGCGGCTCCACCAAGGACATGGCCGAGGCCTTTGGCTACGCCATCTCAGCGCTGGTGCTGGCCATCGTCTTCATCTACATGATCCTGGCCAGCCAGTTCAAGAGCTTTCTGCAACCGCTGGCCCTCATGACGGCGCTGCCGCTCACTCTGATTGGCGTGGTGCTGGCGCTCATGATGTTCGGCTCCACGCTGTCCATGTTCTCCATCATTGGCGTGGTCATGCTCATGGGTCTGGTGACCAAGAACGCCATCCTGCTGGTGGACTTTGCCATCCGCGCGCGTGAAGACGGTATGGAGCGCTCCGAAGCCCTGCTGCTGGCCGCCAAGGTGCGGCTGCGCCCCATCCTCATGACCACGCTGGCCATGATTTTCGGCATGGTGCCGCTGGCCTTTGCGCTGACCGAAGGCTCCGAAATGCGCGCCCCCATGGGCCAGGCCGTGATTGGGGGCGTCATTACCTCGTCGCTGCTGACGCTGGTGGTGGTGCCCGTGGTGTATTGCTATATGGACGATCTGGCGGCCTGGGCGCGGCGGGTCTGGGCCGGGAAAACCCGCATCCCCCAGTAAAATTCGGCCCTTAACGCACGCAACGCCTGCCCTTGTCCTAGGAGAAATGAAATGAACTTCGCCCAAGCCCGCTTCAACATGATTGAGCAACAGATCCGGCCCTGGAATGTGCTGGACACCGGCGTGCTGGAACTGCTGAACACCGTGCCGCGCGAGGACTTTGTACCTGCCGCCCACAAGGCCCTGGCCTTTGCCGACCTGGAGATCCCCCTGCCCGGCGGCCAGTGCATGCTGGCACCGCGCCTGGAGGCGCGCATGCTCCAAGACCTGACCCTGCAGCCCCATGAGTCGGTGCTCGAGGTGGGGGCCGGTTCCGGCTTCATGGCCGCCCTGCTGTCGCACCGCGCACGCCAGGTGCTGAGCGTGGAATTGCTGCCCGAGCTGGTGGAACTGGCCCGCAGCAACCTGCAGAAGGCCGGCATCCGCAACGTGACCGTGCGCCAGGAAGACGGCGCCAAGCTGCCCGCCGGCGAAGGCACGTTTGACGCCATCGTACTCAGCGGCTCCGTGGCCCGCGTGCCGCATGACCTGCTGCAGCGCCTCAATGTGGGTGGCCGCCTGCTGGCCATCGTGGGTGAAGAACCGCAAATGCGCGCCACCCTGATCACACGCACCAGCGCCAGCGACTTCCGCACCACCGAACCCTGGGACGTCAACGCCCCACGTTTGCAGAACTTTACAGAGCCTTCGCGCTTCCAATTCTGATAATCCCTACGCGACACCATGATTGACCACATCCGCCCAAGCCAGCTGGAACAATGGTTCCAGTCCTTCTCCGCACCCGGCCTGCCCCTGGTGCTGGACGTGCGCGAGCCGCACGAACTGGCTTTGGCGCGGGTCTCGGAAGACGGTGTGGAAGTGCTGGCCATCCCCATGGGGACCATCCCGGTGCGCCTGGCTGAACTCGATACGACACGCCCGATTGCCTGCCTGTGCCACCACGGCGCGCGCAGCATGCAGGTCGCCCAGTTCCTGCAGGCGCGCGGCTTCACGCAGCTGGCCAATATCGCTGGCGGCATTGATGCCTGGTCTACCGAACGCAACCCGGCCATTGCACGCTACTGAAGTGCGTTGCTGAGATACACGCCCCTTTTCACCACCCTCTTCCCGAGCCCAGAAAGTCTTTCTCCATGTCACGTCTAGGAAATCCCATGCGCATGAAACTGTTGCCCCTGGCCCTGCTGGGCGCCGCCCTGGCCCCCATGGCACACGCCCAGAGCCTGCTTGACCTGTACGGCGCAGCGCGCGGCTATGACGCCAGCTACCAGTCGGCCAAGAGCCAGTTCGATGCCAACCTGGCCAAGGCCGAACAGGCCAAAGCCCTGCTGCTGCCCACGGCCAACTTTGCGCTGGGTGCAAGTCGCTCCAACCAGGAAATCCTGCCCACGCCCGAGCGTTCATATGGCTCGCAAACCGCCACCATCAGCGCCTCCCAGCCGCTGTACCGCCCTGCCAACCAAGCCAGCTACGACCAGGGCATGAAGCAGGTGGAACTGGCCAAGGCCCAGTTGCAGGCCGCCGAGCAGGACCTTATCGTGCGCGTGAGCCAGGCCTATTTTGACGTGCTGGCCTCCAGCGACAGCCTGACCTTTGTGAAGGCGCAGAAGGCCGCCGTGGCCGAGCAGCTGGCCTCGGCCAAGCGCAACTTCGAAGTCGGTACCTCCACCATCACCGACAGCCGCGAGGCCCAGGCCCGCTACGACTTGGTGATTGCCCAGGAACTGGCTGCCGAAAACGACCTGCGCGTCAAGTCCATCGCACTCAACCAGCTCGTGGGCAAAAGCGACGCTGCGCCCAAACCCCTGGCCGCGCCCGTGGTGCTGGCTCCGCTGGAACCGGCCGATGCAGAAGCCTGGGTACAACAGTCCGAAGAGCAGCACCCCGGCCTGGCACAGCTCAAGGTTGCGCTGGATGTGGCCAAGCTGGAAACTGCCAAGGCCGAAGCCGGCCACAAGCCCACGCTGGACCTGACCGGCAGCTACTCGGCAGTTAACAACAACGGTACTTCCACGGCGATCGCCGACAGCCGCGTGAATGTGGCCACCGTGGGCCTGGCCTTCAACCTGCCGCTGTTTGCCGGCTTCGCCACGCAAAACCGCATCAAGGAAACGCTGGCCCTGGAAGACAAGGCCCGTTCGGATCTGGAAGCCGGCCGCCGCAGTGTGGCACAGGGCACACGCACGGCTTTCTTTGGCGTGCTCTCCGGCCAGGGCCAGGTCAAGGCGCTGGAAGCCGCCGAGGCCTCCAGCCAGAGCGCGCTGGACGCCAACAAGCTGGGTTACCAGGTGGGTGTGCGCATCAACATCGATGTGCTCAACAGCCAGAGCCAGCTCTACAGCACCAAGGCCAGCCTGGCCAAGGCGCGCTACGACGTGCTGGTGGGTGGCTTGAAGCTCAAGCAGGCCAGCGGCACGCTGACGGCCGACGACCTCAAGCCCATCAACAGCCAGCTGGCACCCTGAACGCCGGCGACTGCGGCGCACCGGGCCCTGACGCTTGCGCGCTCAGGGCCTTTTTTCTGCCAGTACGGCAGCCAGCGCCAGCGCCGTACGCTGCGCTGCGCCCCGGTGGGCGGCACCCAGGTCCAGCGCGGCCTGTTGCGCCTGGGCCAGGGCGTGCGCTGCGTGCAGCATCGCGGCCGCCCGGTCCACCGCATCGGCCAGGTCTGCGCATTCGAATGCAGCCCCGGCCTGGGCAGCCAGCTGCGCGGCTTCGGCAAAGTTATAGGTGTGCGGCCCCATGAAAACGGGCACACCACAGGCCGCCGCTTCGATCAGGTTCTGGCCACCCAGCGGTGCAAAGCTGCCGCCCAACAGGGCTGCATGGGCCAGGCCGAAGTACAGCGCCATCTCGCCCAGCGAATCGCCCAGCCAGATGTCGGCCGCTATCGGGCCACCACTGCTCCACTGACTGCGGCGCGCCACGGTGTAGCCCGCTGCGGTAAACAGCGCAGCCACCTCGTCAAAGCGCTGTGGGTGGCGGGGAACGATCAGCCACTGCACTCTGGCCGCTATCGTTTCGGTAGCTGCTTGCGCAGATTCCACTGGGGTTGGAGGCGTATTTCGCTTCAAAAGCTCAATGAGCATGGCCTCTTCGCCTTCGCGCACGCTGGCAAACATCAGCACCGGGCGGGCGCTGGCCTCGCGCCAGGCACGGCCCTGGGCCAGCAAGGCCGGGTTGGGCGCCATATCGAACTTGAAGTTGCCCATGACGCCACGCACCGGCGCACCCAGGGTGCGCAGGCGCTGGGCATCGGCCTCGCTTTGCGCCCAGGCAGCGTGCAAGCCAGCATAGGTATCCCGCGCGAGCGCCCCCCAACGCAAGGAACTGCGCAAGGTCTTCTCGCTCAGACGCGCATTCACCAGGCACAGCGGCACGCCGGCACGCGCGCTCTGCGCCACCAGATTGGGCCAGAGCTCGGTCTCCATCAGCAGGCCCAACTGGGGGCGGAAATGGGCCAGGAAGCGGCGCACCGCACCCACCGTGTCCCAGGGCTGCCAGACCTGGATGTCTCCAGGTTGCAGCAGGCGCGCACCGGCTGCGCGGCCCGTCGCCGTGCCGTGTGTGAGCAGCAGACGCATGCCGGGCAGTTGGCTGCGCAGGGCCGCTACCAGGGTGGCCGCAGCCAGGGTCTCACCCAGCGATACCGCATGCAGCCAGACCAGCGGGCCCTCGCCCGCAGGCGCTGTCCCGGTGTAGTGGCCAAAGCGCTCATCCATGTGCTCGCCGTACAGCGGCTCGGCCTGCGCGCGGCGGCGCAGCTTGCGCCGCACCAGGGGCTGGGCCAGCCAGACGACTGCGGAGTAAAGCGCGCGCATCACCATGGCCGCCTCATTGGCACAGCACCGGCGTGGCGAGGCCATCCCAGGCCTCCCACACCGCGTCCACCGTGGGCTGAGGCTCGCCATAAACGCTGACTTGCCGCAACGGCAAGCGCGGGGCCGTGGCCTCGTCAGTGCCGGCGCGCACCTCGGGGCCAGTGCGCCAGGCGGTATCGAAGTTGTAGATCTGCACATGGGGCAGGTCCAACGCCACGGCAATATGGCTGATGCCGCTGTCCACGCCCACCACCCCGGCGCAATGGGCCAGCGTGTCGGTCATGGCGTCCAGCGCCATGGCGGGCCAGACCCAGGCGTCCTGCAGTTGGGCGGCAATCGCCTCGCTGGTGGCCTTCTCGGCCGCATTGCCATGCGGCAGAGCCACCGCAAAGCCCGCGTGGTTGAGGCGCCGCCCCAATTCCACCCAGGACTGCTGCGACCATTCCTTGTCGGTCCGCGAGGTGCCATGCACCAGCGCCACCACGGCCTTTCTGGGTACAAAGGGGTTGTCGCCCTGGGCCGTGGGCTGCGGGCTGACCAATGCGCCGGGCTTGAGGCCACAGACCGCCGGGCCCTGCAATTCGTAGCCCAAGGCCGCTGCGCAAAGGATGCGCGAACGCTGCACTGCATGGACGCGAGGTTCGATCTCGATGGCCACATCAGCCACCCAACGTGCGGGGGCCTCAAAGCCCGAGCCCTCGGTCTGGTTGGCCAGACCATAGCGCTTGCCCTGGGGCGTGGTGCGCGCCAGCCAGGACACCAGCGCCGACTTGCTCAGGCCCTGCAGGTCAATCACGGCGTCATAGGCCTGGGCCCGCAGCTGCGCCTTGAAGGCGCGCCAGGCGCGGCGTGTCTCGGCCTTGAACGGGCTTTTGCGCCACTGGCGCAGCGCACAGGGAATGACCTGCCGCACGCCCTCGCAACGCGCCACCAAGGGCGCAAACGCGGCCTCCACCACCCAGTCGATCTGCGCTTGTGGAAAGGCGCGGCGCAGGTCCTGCACGGCGGGCATGGCGTGCACCACATCCCCCAGTGAAGACAGCTTGACAATCAGAATGCGCTGCGGCGCGGCGGCTTTCAATGCGAGGCCCCTCCCACTTGCGCATCGGGCAACACGCGACGCAGTAGCCCCAGCATGGTGTCCTGAATGCGTTGCAAGGCCGCTTGCGTTTGCCCCTCAAAGCGCAGCACCAGCACCGGCGTGGTGTTGGAGGCACGCAGCAGACCGAAGCCGTCGGGCCAGTCCACGCGCAAGCCGTCCACCGTGCTCACCACCGCAGGCGCATCAAACGCAGCCACCTGCAGCAACGCCTCCACCACCGCGTGTGCCTGCGCGCAAGGCACATGCAGCTCGGGCGTGGAAAAACTGGAAGGCAGGGCTTGCAGCTCGGCCGATGCATCGGGCGTGCGACTCAGAATCTCCAGCAGGCGCGCAGCGGCATAGGTACCGTCGTCAAAACCATACCAGCGCTCTTCAATGAACAGATGGCCGCTCATCTCACCGCCCAGCGGTGCGCCCACTTCGCGCATCTTGGCTTTCATCAGCGAATGGCCGGTTTTCCACATCAGCGGCTTACCGCCCGCAGCCTCAATGGCGGGTGAGAGTTGCTGCGAACACTTCACATCGAACACCACGGTGCCACCCGGCACACGCTGCAACACATCGCGCACCAGCAGCATGAGCTGACGGTCGGGGTAAATCGTTTCGCCATCACGCGTGACCACACCCAGCCGATCACCATCGCCATCAAAGGCCAGGCCGAGCTCGGCATCGCCAGCCTGCAGCGCGGCAATCAGGTCGCGCAGGTTGTCGGGCTGGCTGGGGTCGGGATGGTGGTTGGGGAAGTTGCCATCCACGGTGCTGAACAGCTCCTGCACCTCGCAGCCCAGGGCACGCAGAATGCCGGGTGCCGAAGCACCGGCCACGCCGTTGCCGCTGTCCACCACCACCTTCACCGGCCGCGCCAGGCGCACATCGCTGGTAATGCGCGCGGTGTAGTCGGTCAGCAGGTCCACACTGCGGCAGCTGCCAGCGGGCTGCAGCACCCAGCGCTCCTGCTCCATCAGCACCCGCAAGGCCTGGATGGCCTCACCATAAATGGCCTCACCGGCCAGCACCATCTTGAAACCGTTGTCATCGCGCGGGTTGTGGCTACCCGTCACCTGCACGCCGCTGCTGCACAGCGTGTGCGCCGCAAAGTAGAGCATGGGGGTTGTCACCATGCCCACATCGATGACGGCCACGCCGGCCTCCTGCAGCCCTTCCATGAGGGCCGCAGCCAGCACCGGGCCGCTGAGTCGCCCATCACGACCCACGGCCACCGTACGCTCCCCCCGGGCCATGGCCAAGGTACCAAAGGCACGACCCAGCCCGCGGGCAAAGTCCGCGTTCAGGGTAACGGGCACAACGCCGCGAATGTCATAGGCCTTGAAGATCTGGGAGGCAAGCTGCACGAAACAAAAAAATCCTGTTGCCGCCCCGCGCGGATGCCGGGGCGTGTGGCGGCACATTGTAGGCGGCGCACCCCTCGCCCCTGCGCCGTAGCCACATGTCCGAAAACGGCGCATTCTGCGCGGGCGGCTTCGTATCATTCCCTCCATGCACACGCCCAGCCCGCCTCCCACCTCCGCCACCGACGATGGCGGCCAGTACCTGGCCCTCAAAGCCCGGGACGCGCGCTTTGACGGGCGCTTCTTCACCGGCGTGACCAGCACCGGCATCTACTGCCGCCCGGTTTGCAAGGTGCGCGCCCCCAAGCCCGAGAACTGCCGTTTCTTCGCGTTGGCCTCGCAAGCCGAGGCTGCGGGCTTCCGGCCGTGCATGCGTTGCCGCCCGGAGCTGGCGCCTTCGGGCCTGCAGGCCCTGGGCGCGCAGGCCTGGTCCACCCAGGACGCCTCGGCCATCCTGGCGCGCCAGGCCGCGCAGTTGCTGGACGCACCCCAGCTCTGGAGCGATGGCGCGCCCAGCATGGGCCAGGTGGCCGAACGTCTGGGCGTGAGCGAGCGTCATCTGCGCCGCATCTTCGAAGCGCTGTGGGGCGTCTCCCCACTGCAGTACCTGCAGACACGCCGCCTGCTCACGGCCAAGCAACTCCTCACGGACACCGCGTTGCCCATTGCACAGATTGCGGCGCTCAGCGGTTTTTCCAGCGTGCGGCGCTTCAACACCGTGTTTGCCGCGCAGTACCGGCTGCAGCCACGCGCGCTGCGCAGCGCGGCGGGCCAGAGCGGCGGCCATGGTTTGCAACTGCGTGCGGCCTACCGCCCGCCGCTGGACGAGGCCGCGCTGCTGCGCTTCTTTGCGCTGCGCAGCCTGGCTGGCGTGGAACAGGTGGACGTGGACGCGCTGCGTCTGGCGCGCACGCTGGCGCTGGACTGGGCCGGCCACACCCTGCAAGGCTGGGTGCAGTTGCAATTTGCCCCTGCACAGAGCGAGGTGCGCATCACCGTCAGCGAATCGCTGGCCAGCGCGCTACCGCTAGTGATGGCGCGCGTGCGCAGCCTGCTGGACCTGGATGCCGACCCGAATGCCATCCATGCCGTGCTGCAAGCCAGCTTTCCCGACGGCGCAGGCCTGCGCGTACCGGGCACGGTGGACGGCTTTGAGCTGGCCGTGCGCGCCGTGCTGGGCCAGCAGATCACGGTGCAGGCCGCGCGCACCCTGGGCGCACGCCTGGTACAACGCTTTGGCACGCCGCTGGTCACGCCCCTGGACGGGCTCACGCATCTGTTCCCTACCCCGCAGGCATTGCGCCAGGCCAGCGACGAGGACCTGGGCAGTCTGGGCATCGTCCGCCAGCGCCAGCAGGCCATACGCGCCATTGCCGCCGCAGTGGCCGACGGTCAGCTCACGCTCAACCCCAGTGCCGATGTACCGGCCACCCTGGCCGCCCTGCAGGCCCTGCCCGGCATTGGCGCCTGGACGGCGAACTACATCGCCATGCGCGCATTGCGCTGGCCCGATGCTTTTCCGGCCGGCGATGTGGCCTTGCACAAGGCCTTGGGCGTACGTGAGCAACCACGCCCAGCCCTGGCGGCAGAGCAGGCGTCTCAAGTGTGGCGCCCCTGGCGCAGCTATGCCACCGTCCGCGCCTGGTCACTCCTGAACTGATAGCTGCGCGCGCATATTCCATGAGGGCTGGAGGCCTGTTTTTATGAAATTCTCACCCCACACCGTCCGTACATCCCTGGCCACCCCACTGGGACCCATGACGCTGGCTGCCACCGACGCAGCGCTGGTTGGCGCCTGGTTTGATGGCCAGCAGCACCAGCCGTCCTTTGAAGCCTGGCCCTTAGCCCCCGAGCACCCGCTGCTGCGCGCCGCAAGCCAGCAACTGCTGGAATACTTCGCCGGGCAGCGCCAGCACTTCGCCCTGCCGCTGGATCTGTCGGGCGGCACCGCCTTCCAGCAGGCCGTTTGGGCGCGGCTGCAGGCCATTGCCCCGGGGGGCACGGTAAGCTATGGCCACATCAGCCAGCAAATCCAGAACCCTGCCGCCGTGCGCGCCGTGGGCGCTGCCGTGGGGCGCAACCCCATCAGTGTCATCGTGCCCTGCCACCGCGTGCTGGGTGCCAATGGCGCAGTCACCGGCTACGCAGGTGGGCTGGACCGCAAAATCGCACTGCTGCAACTCGAAAGACAACCGTGACCACTCCCGTCTCCACTACCTCGTCTCCCGCCGCACCAGCGCCCGCGTGGGTGACGGAGTTTGTGCTGCTCGCCGCCATTTGGGGCTCGTCTTTTCTCTTCATGCGCATGGGCGCCAAGGAGTTTGGCGCCCTCCCCACGGCTGGCATGCGCGTGGGCATTGCTGCCGTGTTTCTGCTGCCCATCCTCTGGTACCAGGGCCAAATGGCAGCGCTGCGCCAGCACTGGAAGCTGGTCTTCGCCGTGGGCGTGATCAACTCGGCCATTCCCTTTGCCTGCCTGTCCTATGCGCTACTGAGCATTTCCACCGGTCTCTCGTCCATCATCAATGCCACGGTGCCGCTGTTTGGCGCGCTGGTGGCCTGGGTCTGGCTCAAGGACAGGCCGCAGGGCTTGCGTGTGATAGGGCTGCTGGTAGGCTTTTTCGGCGTGGCGCTGCTGGCCTGGAGCAAGTCCAGCTTCACGCCCGGCACGGGCGGCGGCGGTACCGGTTGGGCCGTGCTGGCCTGCTTGGCCGCCTGCTTCTTCTATGGGGTTGCGGCCAGCTTCACGCGCCGCTACCTGGCTGGCGTGCCTTCCATGGTGCTGGCCACGGGCAGCCAGGTGGGTGCCACGTTGGCGCTGCTGCCCTTCACCATCTGGTACTGGCCCAGTGCTGCAACGAGCACTTCCTCCTGGCTGGCCCTGCTCGCCCTGGGCGTGCTGTGCACCGGCGTGGCCTATGTGATCTTTTTCCGCCTGATCGACAAGCGCGGCCCCGCCAAGGCGCTGACCGTGACCTATGCGATCCCGGTATTCGGCGTGGCCTATGGCGTGCTGCTGCTGGGCGAGACCGTGACGGCCTGGATGCTGGTGTGCGGCCCCATCATCCTGCTGGGCACCGCACTGTCCAGCGGGCTTATTGGATCGCGCCCGCCATCACGTTGATGGAGAGTGCCAGCACCAGCATGTTGAAGCCAAAGGCCGTCACGCTGTGCAAAAGCGTGAGCCGGCGCATGGTGCGCGAGGTGACCACCACGTCCGACACCTGCGAGGTCATGCCGACCACGTGGGCGTAATAGAGGAAATCAAAGTAGTCGGGCGCCTGCTTGCCCGGAAACTCCAGCCCCGCGCCATGCGCGTGGCCACGCAACTCCTCCTGGTAGTAGAGGTGGGCGTAGCGGAAGGCAAAGATGGTTTGCATCAGCAGCCAGGACGCCGCCAGCGCAGACATCGACAGGCCCAGATGCGCCACGCGCTGCGCACCGGCCAAATCCTTGACGTGCTGCAGCATCAGCGCAATCGCTGCAAAGCTCGCAAACACCGAGAGCAGCAGCAGGAAGAACAAAGTCATGCCCGGCTGGTCCTGGGCTTGGGCGCGTGCGCGCGTGCGTGCCGCATCAAATTCCACCGCCAGCCACCAGGCCAGTACCAGATAGGCACTGGCGCCCGCTGTCCAAGCCAGCAGACCGCGCGAGGCCAGGGTGAGTGGCACGGGCAACAGTGCCGCCACGGCCCCCACCACGGCGCCATAGACTAAACGCTGGTGGCCATTGGTTTCCGAGAAGTGTTTGCGCATGCAGCCATTGTGGCCGCTGCGAGCCGCCCGCATCAAGCCGGGGGATGGCCCAGGGTTTCTGCGATCTCCTGCCCCAAGGCAGCGGCGCTGCCGGCGGCCAGCGTCAGGCCCAGCGCGCCGTGGCCTGCGTTGAGAAAGAGGTTGCGGAATTTGCGCCGCCCGATGATGGGCACCGAGGTGGGTGTGGCAGGCCGCAAGCCCGCCCAGGTACTGGGCAATGCCAGATCGCAGGCGCCGGGGAAAACCGCCTCCACCGCTTCCACCATGCGCTGCACACGGTCGTTCGGAATCTCCAGCCCATAGCCACCGACCTCGGCCATGGCGGCCACGCGCAGTCGCCCGCCCAACGGGGCAAACACGGTTTTGCGCGCCAGGTCGGTCACACTGGTACGTGGCGCCAGGCCGTCCGCCCGCAGCGGCACGGTAATGCTGTAGCCCTTGATGGGATAAACCGGCAGGTATAGACCCAACTGGGCCGCATGGCGCGCCACGCTGGCGCCCGTGGCCAACACAAAGGCATCGGCCTGCAACTCGCCCCGGCTGGTACGCACGGCCACCACGCGGTCCTGGCGCGTCACAAAACCCTGCAACTGCGTCAGAAAGGAGAGCGTAGCGCCCCGGCGCAGCAAGCTGTCCGTCATCGACAGGCAGAGCCGATGCGGGTCCGCCACACGCTCGTCCGCCGTCCACACCCCACCCGCAAAGTGCGCACGGTAGTGCTGCAGCGCGGGCTCGCGCGCCACACACGCGTCCACCGAGAGGATGGACTGCTCGCAGCCCAGTGCGCGCTGGAACTCGATTTGCACGCGCTGACGTTCCACACTGGCCGCGCTGGGGCATAGCACCAGCTTGCCATTGCGCGCAAAGTCAAACGACCACTGCTCGGCTGCCATCCAGTCCGTGAGCGTCTGGCGGCTGCGCTGCGAGAGCTGCAGCAGCGCGCGCGTCCCCGCACGCACCTGGTTCCCTGTGCAGGCGGCCAGAAACTGCAGGCCCCAGGCCCATTGGCGCCAATCCATCTGCGGCGTAAAGCGCAGCGGCGAGTTGGCGGACAGCAGCATGCCGGGCAAGGAGGCCAGCGTGTGCGGCGAGGCCAGTGGCTCCACATAGCTGTAACTGAGCTGCGCGCCATTGGCCATGCTGGTGCCCAGACCCGGGCCATCGGCCGCGTCCACCAGATGCACCGTGTAGCCCTGCTGCGCGAGCTGGTAGGCCGTGGAGCACCCCACAATGCCCGCGCCCAGCACGCAGACCTTCATGCCGCAACCCCCAGGTTGCTGGTGAGCGCCCGGTTGCTGTAGGCCAGATAGGCGCACGCCACATCCGAGAGGCCCACGCCGACTGACTTGGCGACAACGATGTCGTCCTCTGCGGCGCGCCAAGGCTGCTGTAGGGCGCATAGGGTGGGGATGTCTACCACCTTGTCACGCTCCGCCTCCGACGCGGGCTGCCACAGCACCAGCTCGCCGGCCTCGCGCAGGCTTTGCGGCGCCCATTCAACAATGATGCGGCTGGCGCGGGACAGCGTGGCGTCGTCCAGCTCGCGCACTTTGGGGGTGCTGGTGCCTATGGCCGACACAAAGGCACCGGACTTGAGCCATTGGCCATCGAACACGGGCGTAGGCGAGCGCGTGGCGGTGACCACGATATCGGCCTCGCGCACCGCCGCCTCGGCGGTACAGACGCGCACCTGAGCGCCACTGCCCTGCGCAAGCTGCTCGCACCAGCGCGCGTCCACCACGGGATCGACGATGGCAATGTCCTCAAAGCGGAAGAACTCGCACAGTGCCTGCACTTGCGCTCGCCCCTGAAAACCCGCGCCTACCAGGGCCAGGCGTTTGGCGCTTTTGCGCGCGGCCTGGCGTGCCAGCAGGGCCGTGATACCGGCCGTGCGGAACTTGGTGATCTCTGCGCCGTCGAGCACCGCCAGCGGCTGGTTGGTCTCCAGGTTGAACAGCGTGATGAGGAACGAGAACTGCCCCTGCACCGTGGGGTAGACCTTGAGGCCTGCCACCTTGCGTGCGCTCCACACCGCGCCCATGGAGCTCAGGCGAAACGCGCCTGCATCGGTGCGCTGGCGCGGGTGAATCTGGGCACGGCCTGCGGCCAGGTCTTCGAACGAGGCGCGCAGCATATCGACCACCGCAGGGTAGTCGAGCAAGCCGGCAATGGTTTTGTCGTCGAGATGGGGAAGTTTCATGGGTGCGACTCCTCAGGAGGGCAATAGGGAACGGGAGGAAGACGGGGCGAGCCGGAAGGTTCCCACCATCTGGGTGAGTTTTTCGGCGTGGCCGCGCAGGCTTTCGGCGGCGGCAGCGCTTTGTTCCACCAGGGCTGCGTTCTGCTGGGTCATCTGGTCCAGCGCGCCCAGGGTACTGTTGATGTGGTCCATGCCGGTGCTCTGCTCGGCGGCGGCACTGCTGATCTCGGCAATCGCTTCGGTCACGCGCTGCACCGAGGCAACGATGCTGCCCATGGTCTGGCCGGCCGTGCCCACCAGTTGCGAGCCCGCCTCCACACCCTGCACGCTATCGACTATCAGTCCCTTGATCTCGCGAGCGGCCTGGGCCGAGCGCGTGGCGAGGTTGCGCACCTCGCTGGCCACCACGGCAAAGCCCCTGCCCTGCTCGCCGGCCCGGGCCGCCTCAACTGCTGCATTGAGCGCCAGGATGTTGGTCTGGAAGGCGATGGTGTCGATCACCGCGATGATGCTGGAGATCTTGTGCGAGCTCTGGTTGATGCCCTGCATGGTGTCCACCACCTGGGCTACCACGGTGCCACCCTGCGCAGCCACATCGGCTGCAGAAGCCGCCAGCTGATTGGCGCGGCCGGCCGAGGCGGCCGAGTGTTGCACCGTCTGCGTGAGCGCGCGCACCAGGGAGGCCGAACGCTGCAGGTCACTGGCAGTTTGCTCGGTGCGGTTGCTCAGGTCCAGGTTGCCGCTGGCGACTTCGGCGCTGGCCAGGCGTATGGATTCGGCCGCTTCGCGCACATCGCCCACCACGCCACCCAATGCGGTCTGCATGCTGGCAATGGCCTGCAGCAGGTGTGCGGTCTCGTCCTGCCCGGTCACGGCAATGGATTGGCTGAGGTCCCCACCCGCAATGCGGCTGGCGATCGCCACGGCGCGGTCCAGCGGCTGGCAGACCGAGCGCAGCGTGAGCCACATCAGCGGCACATAGAGCAGCAGGGTCGCCGCCACCAGGCCCAGGCGCAAGAGCGAGGCCGCGCTGGCCTGGGCTGCCATCTGCTCCCGGGCCTGCACCTCTTGCGCGGCCAAGGCCGTGACGAGTTGGCCGGTCAGCGCCTCCAGCCCCGCAAACAGGGTGTCTGCCTTGGCCGCCGTGGCCAGCGCGGAGATGCTGTCGGTCACGCCAGCCTGCAACTGGGTCAGCGTGGGCTCCATCAGTGTGGCATAGGCCTGCAACTGCTGGCGCTGACTGTCGAGCAAGGGTGCGATGGTGGCATCGTCAGCATGGGTCTGACGCAGCGCGGCAGCCGTGTCGCGGGCACGCGCAACTTCCTGGCGCCAACGCGTGATCAGCACCTCGACCTGCTCGGCATTGGAGTTGCCAATGGCTATCGCTGCACTTTCCCAGCGTCGCACGCGGCCCAGCGATTCACGCAGCGCCGCGATCTGCGTGGCGGCGGCATTGGATGCGTTGAACAGCGCCGTGGTGTCCTGGCGCAGTTGTTCACCCGAAACCCATCCCCAGACACCCAGCACCACCAGGGACAGCGAAACGGTGCCCAGGACCAGGTAAAAACGCAGACGGATGCTGATGCGCTGGATCAAAAACATGGGGAACTCCTAACGACGTTGGTTTTTATTGCGAAAGACAGGCTTGCTAGGGAATGCCGTACTTGTTGGGGTAGCGGATGTTTTCCTTCATGTAGACATTCATGGGCACCTGCAGGCCCTCGGTCTCAAACCATTTGCGGTAGAGCGCGCGCAACTCGCCCGAGGCCATGAGCGACAGCAGGGTCTTGTCCACCAGGGCGGTGAATGCGGCATCGCCCTTGGGCAACATGAAGGCGTAGGGCTCGACCGAGAGAAAGCGGCCTGTGACCATGAGTGAGTGCTTGTGGCGCGATTGCCCCATGAGTCCGTAGAGCAGGATGTCATCCTGCGCAAAGGCGTCTGCCTTGCCCGACTCCACCAGGGCCAGCCCCTCGCCATCGGTGGCCACGGTCAGTACCTCCAGGTTCTGCTCGGCCTGCAGCTTGGCGACCAGGCCTTCGGCCGTGGTGCCCCGGCTCACCGCGACGCGACGACGCCAGAGGTCGGCGTTCTTCTCCACCACCAGGGGCTTGCGCGTGAGCAGGCGCGCGCCGGTGGTGAAGAAAGTGTGGGAGAAGTCCACCTCCTTCTGCCGGGCCATGGTGTTGGTGTTGCCGCCGCACTCGATGTCGATGCCGCCGGACTTGAGCAGCGGGATGCGCTGCGCGCCCTGCAGCGGCTGATAGACCACGGCAAGGTCCGGGCGCTTGAGGGTCTTGCGCACGCTCTCAATGACCTGCTTGCAGATGTCGATGGAGTAGCCCACGGTCTGGCCCTGGGCATTCTCGAAGGCGAAGGTCCCGGGCGTGGGGATGTAGCCCACGCGGATCAGGCCCTTGTCGGCAATGCGTTGCAGCGTGGGACTCTCCACACCCTGGGCCCATGCGGCTGCGGCGGCCAGCAGGCCGGCGCAAGCCAGCAGCACGGCCCTCATGCCCAGGCCGGGGGAATGGCCCGGTGCCAGGGGGTGGCCTGCTCGAAGGCATGGGCCGCGCGCAGGATGGTGGGCTCGGCCATGGGGCCGCCCACGATCTGGATGGAGATGGGCAGGCCCTGGGCCGACAAGCCGGCGGGCACGGCGACAGAGCACAGGTCCAGCAGGTTCACAAAGCGGCCAAAGCGCGACAGCGGCGTGGCCATCTCATCCACCTCGTCCACCGCGATGGCAGTGATGGCATTGGTGGGGAAGACACAGACATCCACATCGGCCATGGCCTCGCGCATCTGGTCGATGGCAGATTCGCGCGCCTTGAGCAGGCCGATGTAGCCGGCCGCGCTGATGTCGCGCCCCAGCAGGATGCGGCGCTGGATATGTGGGTCAAAGCGCAGGCCGGGGCGCTCGAACAGCGCACCCAGGTTGGCATAGCCCTCGGCGCTCATGAGGTTGCCGGCAATCGCCATGGAGGTCTCCAGGCTTTGCGGCAAGGGCTTTTCCACCAGCACCATGCCAAGCTGTTCCAGCGTGGCAAGTGCCCGGTCGTAGGCAAACAATACCTCGGGGTCTACGCCCTCGCGTTCCGCCAGTGGCAGCACCCAGACGCGCAGGCCCGCCACCGGCTGCCCCAGCGCCTGCGACAGATTACGCACCGGCGCACGCCATGACACCGTATCACGCGGATCGGCTCCGGCCAGCACGTCGAGCAGCAGCGCGCAGTCCTGCACGGTACGCGTCAGCGGGCCTACGGTGTCGTGCGTGGGGCAGAGGTCAATCAGGCCGTAGCGACTGATCAGACCGTGCGTGGTCTTGAGCCCGACCAGCCCGCACAGGCCGGCCGGGATGCGCACCGAGCCGCCCGTGTCCGTGCCCAGCGCGGCGCAGGCCATGCCGGCCGCCACGGCCACCGCCGAACCGCTGCTGGAACCACCGGGCACGCGGTGCACCGACAGGTCCCACGGGTTCCAGGGTGTTCCCATGGAGGCGTTGGTACCCCAGCCGCCAAAGGCGTACTCCACGGTATGCGTCTTGCCCAGCACAATGGCGCCAGCCGCACGCAGGCGCGCCACTGCGGTGGCAGTGATCTCCGAGGTGCGCGGCGGCAGTGCCCTGGAACCGGCTGTAATCGTGCGTCCCTCGATCTCGAACAGGTCCTTGATGGCGACGGTGATGCCATGCAGCGGCCCCACGGTGTAACCCGCGTGGCGCAACGCATCGAGCGCACGCGCCGCCTGCAGGGCCTCATCGGCATAGACGTCCAGATAGGCCTGCAGTTGCGGGTTGTGCGCCTCGACGTGATCGAGCTGCTGACGCACCAGGGTTTCGCTATCAAGCCGGCCGTCGGCCAACGCCGTCAGCGTGTCAGTGATGGAAGCAAAGGCCCAATCCCTGGTATTCATGTGGCCCCCATCACACGGCGGCCACGTGCCAGGCGGCGCTCCAGCCACCGCGAGAGCATGGACAGCGGGAACGCAATCGCAAAGTAGAACAGGCCCACCAGCAAGAAGATGTGAAGCGGCAGGAAGTACTCGCTGGACATGGCACGCGCAGCCAGCATGAGTTCGTCGGTGGCAATCAGCGCGCACAAGGAACTGTCCTTGAGCAGTGCCACAAAGGTGTTGACGAGGGCCGGCAGCATGACGCGCAGCGCCTGTGGAAACACCACCTGCACAAACACCTGGCGCGGCAGCAGGCCGACGGCCAGAGCCGCCTCGCGCTGGCCGCGGTGCACCGATTGCAGGCCGCCACGCAGGATTTCGGCCACATAGGCTGCGCCATGCAGGCCCAGACCCAGCACGCCGGCCCAGAAGCCCGAGAGCGTGAGCCCCAGCGGCGGCAGTGCGAAGTACAGTGTCAGCAACAAGGCCAGCAGCGGCAGTGTGCGCACAAACTGAACGAAGACCTGGGCCAGCACACGCAACACCTTTACGCCGCTGCGCTGCATGGCGACCAGCAGGCAACCGCCCAACAGAGCCAATGCAAAGCCGGCCAGCGAGAGCTTGGCCGTCATCTGTGCGGCCTCCAACAGGCGCGGGATCCACTCAGATCCGTACTGCTCGAACACGGAGAAAAAGGCGTTCATCGCTGGCCCTCCATCAGGCGCTCGGCCCGCGCAAAGCCCCAGCTCACCGGCAGCACCATGCCCGCATAGACCAGCATGGCGGCCAAGTAGATCAAGGTGGTTTCGAAAGTGGACGTCACGAGGTTGCGCGCAAAGAACATGACCTCCGGCGCGGCGATGGCCGAGGCGATGGAGGTGTCTTTGACGAGCTGGCTGCTGTAGTTGGTCAGCGCGGGCCAGCTCAGGCGAAACATTTGCGGCAGCAGCACGTGCTGCAGGGTCTGGCGCGGACTCAGGCCAACGGCGAGTGCAGCTTCGCGCTGGCCGGCGTGGATGACTTTGAGGCCGGCCGCAAACACATCACAGAGCACGGCCGCCCCCACCAGACCCAAGCCCAGGATGGCCGCGGTCAGCGGTGAGAAGCGGATGTCAAAGGTGGCCAGGCCAAAGTAGATGACAAACAGATGCGCCAACGCTGGGATGTTGCGCATCCATTCGATGTAAGCAGCCACGGCCAGACGCACGGTGCGCAGGCGCACAAAGGTAATGGTGACAGCCAGCAGCATGCCGCCCAGGAGCGCGATCACAAACGCCCCGGCCGCAATCTGCACGGCGACTTTGGCGCCGCCAAGCAGCCCGAGCAGGATGCGTGAGAACAGGTCCAGATCTGCCATCATGGCCGCACCCCTGCCTGGCCCAGGAAGTTGCGCGTGCGCTGCTGCTGCGGCCGGTCTATGACCTCTTGTGCACTCCCCTGCTCCACGATGTGGCCACCGTCCATGAAGATGACACGGTCGGCCACGTCACGTGCAAAGCGGATTTCGTGGGTGACAAGAATCATCGAGCGGCCCTCTTCGGCCAGCTCGCGGATCACAGTGAGCACCTCACCCACCAGCTCGGGGTCCAGCGCCGAGGTCGGTTCGTCAAACAGAATCACCTGAGGCTGCTGCGCCAGTGTGCGTGCAATCGCCACGCGCTGCTGCTGGCCACCCGAGAGGCGGTCGGGGTATTCGTTGGCCTTTTGCGAGAGGTGCACCTTGTGCAGCATGGCGTCGGCCAGCTCATAGGCCTCGGCGCGCGACATACCGGCGGCCTTGATGGAGCCCAGGGCGACGTTGTCGCGCACTGTGAGGTGCGGCCAGAGGTAGAACAGCTGGAACACCATGCCCATCTCGCGGCGCTGTGGGGCGAGCTCGGTGTCACTCATGAAGCGCAGCTGGCCGCGCTTGTCCACACGCTGGCCGATACGCTCTTCGCCCAGGTGCACCGAGCCGGTGTCCAGGCGTTCCAGGAAATTGAGGCAGCGCAGGCAGGTGGATTTTCCCGAGCCACTGGGGCCTATGAGCGACAGCGTCTCGCCCTTGTTCAAATCGAAGGAGATGCCCTTGAGCACCTCCAGCGCGCCATAGCGCTTGTGCAGTCCTTCGACGCGTAGTAATGCCTTGTTCATATGTCGGTGCTCTTGTTGTTCTGGGAGGAAGTGCCGCACGCGCGGCACTCCGGTGCGCGGCCAGGACTTACTTGCAGCTTGGCAGCTTCCAGTCGGCAGCGCGGTCTACGCCAGCGCGGAAGTTCTGGCCCACGGGCACGTACCAGACGTCTTGCACCAGGCCGTACTTGGTGCCGATCTTCTTGAGCTCACAACCCTTCCAGAGCTTGGCGATTTCGGCGTTAACGAGCTTGGCGAGTTCGGGGTTGTCCTTGTTCAGGCCAAACACCACCTGGCCCAAACCAGTGAGCAGCGGATAGTCGGCGTTGTTGTCGGCAAAGGCGTTGAACTTGAGCTTCCACTGCGGGTTGCGCGAGATGGCGTACTGCATCACCGGGGGGTCACCAATCACAGCATCAATGCGGCCGGCCAGCAGGTCGCGCACAGCGGCGTCGGAGGTGTCGTAGGTGCTAAGTTGCAGGCCGCTGATCTTGCGCAGCTCGGGGATGAAGGAGAAGCCAGTAATGGTGCCGACCTTCTTGCCTTCGAGGTCCTTGAGGTGGGACCAGTCGGTCTTGCTGGACTGGGTGATGCCGTTCTTGAAGTAGTGGATAGGGTCGCTCAGTGTCATGATCTTGGAGCGCTGCTCAGTCCAGCCCATGGTGCCGGCCATCACGTCCACGCGCTTGGCCTGCACCGAGGCGATGGTGCCCGACCACTCCATCAGCGCGGGCTTGACCTTGAGCTTGATGGCGTCGGCCACGCGCTGCAGGATCTCGCCGTCATAGCCAATCATGGCGCCGTCCTGGTAGCCGGTACCGGGCATATCGCCCGTAAAGGCAATGGTGAGCGTGTCTTTTTCGACGGTTTGCAGGGCCTGCGCATGGGCCAGCGGAACCAGCGCCACAGCGCCAATCAGGGTACACAGCAGGCGCGCAACGAAGTCTTTTTTCATGGAGAAACTCCTGGAATAAGGGGTTGAAACAATGTCGTTGGATGACGGTTTGGATGGTAGGAATGCCCCCCCACTTGGCATAGGAAGTGCTGGCGTTCGAATAGAACGTATGCGACATTCAGGGTTCTTCCCGATATCTGCGAAACCATCCCATGAGCACCGCTCCGCGCAAAACCGTCACCCGCAATCGCCCCGACACTTCACCGCCACCGGATGACGGCGCCGCCCTGGTTGGCAAGCTCGATGCGGGCAAACCCAAGGCCAAAAGTGCGGCACAGGACAGCGGCGTGGAGCTGCGCGTGGCCATCTTTCTGTGGCCGCGTTTTCCCCTGCTCTCGCTGGCTGGCCTGTGCGACGCGCTGCGCCACGCGGCCGACCTGGGCGACCAGAGCCGCCAGGTGCGCTGCAGCTGGACGGTGCTCAGTGCCCAGGGCCAACCAGTGGCGTCGAGCTGCGGCGTGCTGGTGCCCACCGCGCGTGCCGATGACGCGGGCCTGGACTTTGACTATGTGGCGGTGATTGGCGGGCTGCTGCCCTCGATGAAGACCAGCGACCCGCAGGCCGTGCAGTTCCTCAAGCAGGCCACCAAGCGGCGCATCCCGCTCATGGGCATCTGCACCGGCAGCTTTGTACTGGCAAAGCACGGCTTCATGGAGGGGCGCATGGCCTGTGTGCACCCCTTTCATGTGGAGGACTGGAAGGAGACCTTTCCCAAGCTGGCCTTCACCACGCACTGCGACTACCTCATCGATGGTGACCGCATCACCTGCGCGGGCGGCATCTCCATCATCGAACTGGCCGCCGAACTTATCCGCATGCACTGCGGGCCCGACCGCGCCGCCAAGGTGGTGCACCAGATGACGGTGACGCAGAAGTCTTCGGTCTCCCACCTCACGCGCCGGCGCGCGCTGGGCTATGCCTCCAGCGACAGCGACAAGCTCAAAGAGGCCATCGTGCTCATGGAGAAGAACATCACCACGCCGCTGGAGATCGCCGTCATCGCCAAGCTCATTCGATCCAGCAGCCGCCAGCTCGAACGCGTCTTCCTCGCCGAGACCCAGCTCTCGCCATCCGAGTTCTACCGTAACTCCCGCCTCAAATACGGGCGGTGGATTCTCAGCAACACCGACCAGCCCATCAGTACCATCGCCTATGAATGCGGCTTCTCAGACGCCTCGCACTTCATACGTCACTTCCAGCAACTCTATGGCGTTTCGCCGGGGCGTCTGCGCAAGGCGTCCAGCACAGCGTAAAGCACGGAACTTCCACTTCCCCGCCGCAATCCTTCTGTTGAAGCGCCTTTGAAAGGAACTCCATGACCTGGTCTGCCAAACAATATTCCGCCTTTGAACAGGAGCGCACCCGCCCCGTGCGCGACCTGGTGGCCGCGATTCCCACGCAGGAGGTGCAGCGCGCGATCGATCTGGGCTGCGGCCCCGGCAACTCCACCGAAGTGCTGGTGGAGCGCTTTCCGCAGGCCGCAGTGTCCGGCTTGGACAGCTCCGATGACATGGTGAAAAGCGCGCAGAAACGCCTGCCACATATTCCTTTTGAACTCGCCGACATCGGCAGTTGGAGCGCCAGCGCGCCCTATGACGTGATCCTCGCCAACGCATCCCTGCAATGGCTACCCGACCACGCCACGCTGTATCCACACCTGGTCCGCCAGCTCGCGCCCGGCGGCAGTCTGGCCATCCAGACGCCCGACAACCTGGAAGAACCGGCCCATGTGCTGGCACGCAAGGTCGCCGTGCAAGGCCCGTGGGCCAGCACCATTGGCCAGATCCACCACCCCGAACGCCATAGCGCAGATTTCTATTACCGGCTGCTGCAACCGCATTGCACCAGCGTGGACATTTGGCGCACCACCTACTTCCATCCCCTGACCGGTGGCCCGCAGGCCGTGGTCGAATGGTTCAAGGGCACCGCGCTGCGCCCCTACCTGGCCCCGCTGGAGACAGCCCAGAAGGACGCTTACCTCGCCCATTACCTGGCAGCCATCACCGAAGCCTATCCGGCGCTGCCCAACGGCACGGTGCTGCTGCCGTTTCCACGCTTGTTTATCGTGGCACGACGCTGAATAGCGAACCGGAAATGGCAGACGAAAAAGAAAAAAGGGTTAACAGACGAATCTGTTAACCCTTTTTGATTTGGCGGAGTGGACGGGACTCGAACCCGCGACCCCCGGCGTGACAGGCCGGTATTCTAACCAACTGAACTACCACTCCTGGTAGACAACGTTCGCTCTTGCGAGCCAAGTGTTATCGACTTGTGCCGTTTCAGCTTGCGCTAAAAACTTGGCGACCCTACGGGGATTCGAACCCCGGTACTCACCGTGAAAGGGTGATGTCCTAGGCCTCTAGACGATAGGGTCAAAACCTTGGACGTATCCGTTCGAAAGACTTGGTGGTGGAGGTAAGCGGGATCGAACCGCTGACCTCTTGCATGCCATGCAAGCGCTCTCCCAGCTGAGCTATACCCCCTTGAACCTGAGAATACTACTTGCTATTCGCTTTGTAGTGTTCTCATCTTCCGAGCCTCAAATTATATACAAGTTTTTCAGGCTTTGGCAAGTTGGGCCAGAACTTTTTCACGATTGCTTAATTCGAGCACCGCGTCCAACGATGGCGTCTGCGGCGTACCCATGACGAGCACGCGCACAGGCATGGCCAGTTGCGGCATCTTGAGACCGGCGCCAGCCAGCACTTCCTTGATGGCGGCGGCGATGCTGGCCTTGTCCCAGGCGCAGGTGGCGAGCTTGTCGCGCAGCTGGGCGATGGCGGGCTTCACAGCATCCGTCACATGTTGGGCTTGTTCGGCCGGATCGATCTGCACCTCGGCGTAGAACTTGGCGGCCCAGGTGGCCAAGGCCACGGTGGTGTCGCAACGGTCTTTGAGCAGGCCGCAGACTTGGGGCAGATGCTTCTCAACCTGCTCGGCTGAAAGCGTGATGCCCTGCTTGGCCAGTTGCGCGGCCACCAGTGGAGCCAGACGCGCGTTGTCGGCCTGCTTGATGTAGTGGGCGTTGACCCAGAGCAGCTTGGCCGGGTCCCACTGGGCCGGGCTTTTGTTGAGGTGGGTGCCGTCGAACCAGCTCACCAGCTGTTCGCGGGAGAACAGTTCTTCGTCACCATGGCTCCAGCCCAGGCGGGCCAGATAGTTGAGCATGGCTTCGGGCAGGTAGCCGCCCTCTTCGTAGGCAGTGACACTGACAGCACCGCGGCGCTTGGACAGCTTCTGGCCGTCGTCGCCCAGGATGACCGGGCAGTGGCCGAACTGGGGCAGCGGTGCGCCCAGCGCGTTGAAGATGTTGATCTGCCACGGCGTGTTGTTGATGTGCTCGTCGCCGCGGAAGACGTGGCTGATCTGCATGTCCCAGTCGTCCACCACCACGGCGAAGTTGTAGGTGGGGATGCCATCGGTGCGGACGATGATGAGGTCATCGATCTCGCGATTGCTGATGGTGATGGGGCCTTTGACGAGGTCGTCCCAGGTCACATCGCCATCCTGCGGATTGCAGAAGCGCACCACGGGCTTCACGCCTTCGGGCACGGGCGGCAAGGTCTTGCCAGGTGCGGGGCGCCAGGTGCCGTCGTACAGGGCTTTTTCGCCACGCGCCTTCTTGGCTTCGCGCACGGCGTCCAGCTCTTCGGGCGTGCTGTAGCAGTAGTAAGCCTTGCCTTCTGCAATCAGTTGGTCGACCACCGCCTTGTAGCGGTCCAGACGCTGCATCTGGTAGATCGGGCCTTCGTTGTATTCCAGGCCCAGCCATTGCATGGACGCGAGGATCTGGTCCACCGAGTCCTGCGTGGAGCGAGCCACGTCGGTGTCTTCGATGCGCAGCACAAACTCGCCACCGAAGTGGCGCGCGTAGGCCCAGGAGTACAGCGCGGTACGGGCGGTGCCCAGGTGCAGGAAACCGGTAGGGGAAGGCGCAATGCGCGTACGAATTTTGGTCATGTCAGCGTATTCAAACCACGCGCCAGGTCGGCGGTGATGTCGTCAAAGTATTCCAGGCCCACGGCCACGCGGATCAGGCCTTGGCCAATGCCGGCGGCCTGGCGTTGCGCTTCGGCCAGCTTGCCGTGCGAGGTGCTGGCCGGGTGGGTGCACAGGGTCTTGGTGTCGCCCAGGTTGGTGCACAGCGAGAGCACCTGCATGGAGTCCAGCACATGGAAGGCGCGCGCTCGCGCTTGCTCGGGGCCAGAGGCCTTCACGTCAAACGAGAGCACCGCACCGCCCAGGCCGCCCATCTGGCGCTGGGCCAGGGCATGCTGGGGATGACTTTCCAGACCCGGGTAATAGACGCGGGCCACGGCGGGATGCGCTTCCAGCCACTGGGCAAGTTGCAGGGTCTGGGCGCTCTGCGCCTTCATGCGCAGCTCCAGCGTCTCCAGCCCCTTGAGCACCACCCAGGCGTTGAAGGGCGAGAGCACCATGCCGGAGTTCTTCTGCACGGGCAAGAATTTGTCGCGCACCAAGGCCTCACTGGCGCACAGCGCGCCGGCCATCACGCGGCCCTGGCCGTCCAGATATTTGGTGCCCGAGTGCATGACGATGTCGGCGCCCAGGCGCAGCGGCTGCTGCAGCACGGGGGTGGCAAAGCAGTTGTCCACGGCCAAAAACGCGCCAGCACTGTGGGCAATATCGGCCAGCGCTGCGATGTCGCAGAGCTCGGTCAGCGGGTTGGTAGGCGTCTCGGCAAACAGCAAGCGCGTGCTGGGGCGGACGGCCGCCTTCCAGGCCGCGATGTCGGACTGCGGCACCACGGTGGACTCCACGCCAAAGCGCGCAAACTCGCTACCGATGAGCTTGAGAGTGGAGCCGAACATGGACTGCGAGAACACCACGTGGTCACCCGACTTGAGCAGGCTGAAGCACATCAGCATGATGGCGGCCATGCCGGTGGCAGTGGCCATGCAGGCCTCGGCGCCTTCCATGGCGGCCAGGCGGCGCTCGAAGCTGGTGACGGTGGGGTTGCCGCTGCGGCTGTAGGTGTAGCCATCTTCCTCACCGGCAAAGCGCGCGGCAGAGGCGGCGGCCGTGGGCTGCACATAGCCGCTGGTGAGGAACAGGGCCTCGGAGTTTTCGCCGTAGGCGGTGCGCGGCGCACCTTCGCGGACCGCGAGGGTGGCCGGGTGCAGGCCGGGAGGCAGGGGTCGGTCGGTCATGGGGCGTATCAGTCGGCGTGGTTGGGCAGGGCCAGGCGCGAGGTGTCTTCCTGGCCTTCTTCTGCGCCCACGCGGTTTTCGTTGAGGCGGGCGATGTCGTCGGACGAGATGTCGCCGGTCACATAGACGCCGTCGAAGCAGGAAGCGTCAAAGCCGGCGAGCTTGTTGCTCAGCGAACCCACGGCCTTCTTCATGCCATCCACGTCCTGATAGATCAGCGCGTCGCAGCCGATGAGCTCACGCACCTGCTCCACGGTGCGGTTGTGCGCCACCAGCTCGCTGCTGGTGGGCATGTCGATGCCATACACGTTGGGGAAACGCACCGGCGGCGCGGCGCTGGCCATGTAGACCTTGCGCGCACCGGCGTCGCGTGCCATCTGCACGATTTCCTTGGAGGTGGTGCCGCGCACGATGGAGTCGTCCACCAGCAGCACGTTGCGGCCCTTGAATTCGCTGGCAATGACGTTGAGCTTCTGGCGCACCGATTTCTTGCGCACGCCCTGGCCCGGCATGATGAAGGTCCGGCCCACGTAGCGGTTCTTCACGAAGCCTTCGCGGTAGGGCAGGCCCAACAGTTGGGCCAGTTGCGCAGCGCTGGGGCGGCTGGACTCGGGGATGGGTATGACCACATCGATCTCGTTGGGTGGCACAGTGGAGATCACGCGCTTGGCCAGGGTCTCGCCCAGGTTCAGGCGGGCCTGGTAGACCGAGATGCCGTCCATGACGGAGTCCGGGCGGGCCAGGTAGACGAACTCAAAGATGCAAGGCATGAGCTGGGGCTTGTCGGCGCACTGCTGGCTGTGCACCGTGCCGTCCAGCGCAATGAACACGGCCTCGCCGGGCTGCACGTCGCGCACGAACTGGTGGCTGGTGCCTTCGAGCACCACCGATTCGCTGGCCACCATGTGCGTGCCGTCGGCACCCTTGCCAATGCACAGGGGGCGGATGCCATAGGGGTCGCGAAAGGCCAGCAGGCCGTGGCCGGCGATGTGGCAGATGACGGCGTAGGAGCCCTTGATGCGCTTGTGGACACGAGACACGGCGGCAAACAGCTCCTGCGGCAGCAGCGGCAGGCCACGCGTGGCAACTTCGATCTCGTGGGCCAGCACATTGAGCAGCACCTCGGAGTCGCTCTCGGTGTTGATGTGGCGGTGGTCCAGGTTGAACAGCTCGGCCTTGAGGGCCTTGGCATTGGTGAGGTTGCCGTTGTGCACCAGCACGATGCCGAAGGGCGCGTTCACATAGAAGGGCTGGGCCTCTTCTTCGCTGAAGGCATTGCCCGCCGTGGGGTAACGCACCTGGCCCAGGCCGGAGTTGCCCAGCAAGGCGCGCATGTTGCGCGTTCGGAACACGTCCTTCACCATGCCCTTGGCCTTGTGCATGAAGAACTTGCGGTCCTGCTGGGTGACGATGCCGGCCGCGTCCTGGCCCCGGTGCTGCAGGAGCAGCAGGGAGTCATAGATCAGCTGATTGACGGGTGCGTTGCTGACAACGCCGACGATTCCACACATAGGAGTTCACTCACTCAAGGTAAATACTTGCCAAATTCTTCAGGCAGCACGGGCTTGACCGCTGCCAATACGGTGCCTGTCATGCGCGGGCCCATGGCGTTGCGCCACCAGTCGGCCGTGTGCAACGGCGTCATGGAGACCACCACGGTGGCCGCCAGCAACAACAACATGCCGCGCACCAGGCCAAACACAGCGCCCAGCATGCGATCAGCGGGGCTCATGCCCGCAGCCGACACCAGCTTCTTGATCACAAAGGCCACCAGGCCGCCGGCAAACACCGTCGCCACAAACACCAACACAAAACCACCGGCGTAACGCACGGCCTCGGCGTCGCCACTGATCGGGATCCACTGCGCAGCATCGGGCGCAAACCACTGCGCCAGCACAAAGGCCACGGCCCAGCTCAGTACCGAGAACACCTCGTACATCAAGCCGCGCCAAGCCCCCAGCAACAGGGAGAACAGCAAGATCGCCAGGAATATCCAGTCCAAGGTAGGCATGTGGGGCCGGCGCCTACAGTTCCAAGATCGCCGCAGGCAGGTTCAGCTTCTTGAGCTTGTCGGCCGCCTTTTGTGCCTCGGCCTTGTTGGCAAACGGGCCCACGCGCACGCGGGTGCGCTGTGCGTCCTTGGTGCCCACCACCTGGGTATAAGTCTTGTAGCCGGCCGATTCCACCTTCTGGCGTGCCTCGCGCAGCTTGGCAGCCTCGACATAGGCGCCCACCTGGACGACAAAGCGGCCATCCGAGGCACTGGCTTTGGCCTCAGTTTTGGTCTCTGCGGGCTTGGCGACCGGTTTGGCGGCAGGTTTGCCGTCCAGCAGGGCCTGGGCCTTGGCGGCATCGGCTGCCTTAGCGGCGGTTTTGTCCACTGCCTTCTCGGCGGGCTTGGATTCGGGCTTCGCTACCGGCTTGGCCTCGGCTTTGGTTTCCGGTTTGGGCTCTGGCTTGGCGACAGGCTTGACCTCGGCCTTGGGGACTGGCTTGGACTCGGTGATGATGGTCTCGGCCTTGGGCTCGGGTTTGATTTCCGGCTTGGCTACCGCAGAGGCAGCTGGCGCGGGTGTGGCACCACCAATGCTGCCACCGCTGACTTGCGAGGGCGCGCTAGTGCTGGCCGCAGCCACGGGCGGGGCACCCAGCGGGGCGACCTTGGCCTTGTCGGGAATTTCGATGGGGATGTCCACCGCGATGGGGCGCGGCTGGCTGTCAAACAACAGCGGGAACCCAATCACGCCCAAGAGCACCAGCACGGCCGCGCCGATGAGGCGATGGCGTGCGCGCTTGCGCATGACTTCCACGCTCTCGGTGGCGCTGGGTGGGGTGGGCTGCTCGTCGCCACCCTTGCGAAACTTGAAAAAGGCCATGCTTTGGAGACGGTTCAGGGGACTTGGGGCTGGAGATGCTTGGCGTTCAGCTTGGGCGTGCCCTCTTGCAGCACACCGCCCACGGTGTAGAACGATCCAAAGACGACGATTCTATCAGCGGGGTCTGCCGCGGCGATGGCCGCGCGCAGGGCATCCAGGGGGTTGGCAAAGGCCTGGGCCGAGGCGTCCTTGCGGGTGTTTTGCGCCTCCCACTGGGCCTTCAAATCCGCGCCAGTCGCAGCGCGCGGGCTGGGCAGGTCGGTGAAATACCAGCGGTCCATGAGCGGCACCACTTTGGCAAACATGGGCGCCAGTTCCTTGTCGGCCATGGCGCCAAAGATGGCGTGCGTGGTCGGGTAAAAGCCCATGGCGTCCAGATTGGCGGCCAACGCGGCCACCGAATGCGGGTTGTGCGCCACATCCAACACCAGCACGGGCTGGCCGGGAATGATCTGGAAGCGCCCCGGCAGCTCCACAAAAGCCAGGCCATTGCGCACGGCCTGGGCCGTGACGGGCAGTTGCTCGCGCAGCGCGGTCAGCGCGGCCAGCACGCCGGCGGCGTTGACCAGCTGGTTGGCGCCGCGCAGCGCCGGGTAAGCCAGGCCCGCGTAGCGCCGGCCGCGCCCGGCCCAGCCCCATTGCTGCTTGTCGCCGGACACATTGAAGTCCCGCCCCACGGTCCACAGGTCAGCGCCCACTTGCGCCGCATGGTCCAGCACGCTTTGGGGCGGCACCGGGTCGCTGACGATGACCGGGCGGCCGGCGCGCATGATGCCCGCCTTCTCGAACCCGATGGCTTCGCGGGTGTCGCCCAGCAGCTCCATGTGGTCCAGGTCGATGCTGGTGATGACGGCGCAGTCAGTGTCAATGATGTTGACGGCGTCCAGGCGCCCGCCCAGGCCCACTTCCAGAATGACGGCATCCAGCCCTTCGCGGGAGAGCGCCAGCAGGATGGCCAGGGTGGTGAACTCGAAGTAGGTGAGCTGGACTTCAGCACCATTTACGACCCTGGCCCGCTCCACCTCTGCGCAAGCAGCTACGATTTTGCTAGCGTCCGCAGCCAAGCCGTTCAGGCGCATGCGCTCCTCAAAGTGCACCAGGTGGGGCGAGCTGTAGACGCCGGTCTTGTAGCCCGCCTCGCGCAGGATGGATTCGAGCATGGCGCAGGTGGAGCCCTTGCCGTTGGTGCCAGCCACGGTGAACACCGGGCAGCTGAAGTGCAGGTTCAGGCGCTGGGCGACGCTGCGCACGCGGTCCAGGCCCAGTTCGATGCCGTTGATGCCCTTGGGGTGCAGGCGCTCGCAGTGGGCGAGCCAGTCTTGTAGCGTTGCGGGGGATTCCATGGGCCGGATTGTCGCAGGGCTGGCTCTGGGGCTTTGGGTTGCGGGGCTTTGTGCGGATCAGGCGGTGCGGGCGTTCTGCTGCGTGTTCCCCGGCCTGCGGCCTCCTCCTTTACCTTCGCAGAACGCCCGCACCGCCTGATCTGCCAGCGGGTGGGAACGCCGGCGTCAGAAGCCTTTTACTATCAATTTGGTAGCTGCTTGCGCACTATCCACGGGGGCTGGGTTCTTAAAACACCCTGAAAGTAGAATCAGGGGCATGATCACCCTCTACGGCATTCCCAACTGCGACACCGTCAAAAAAGCCCGCACCTGGCTCACCGACCATGGCGTGGACTACGCGTTTCACGACTTCAAGAAACAGGGCGTACCCACCGCCCTGCTCCCCGGCTGGATTGACGCCGTGGGCCTGGACAAGATCATCAACCGCAAGGGCCCTACCTGGCGCAAGCTGGACGAGGCCACCCAGGCCAGCGTGGTGGACACGCCTTCGGCCATGGCCGTGATGCAGGAGCACAGCAGCGTCATCAAGCGCCCCGTGGTCGTCTGGGCAGACGGCCAGGTGAGCGTGGGCTTTGCCGAGGCCGCTTTCCAGGCCCGGCTGGGCTAGCCCGCAGCCCGTAAAATCACGGGTTCCCGGCGCGCCGCGCGCCGGCCCCTTTCACCATCCATCTTTGGCCCCCGCACCATGACCACTACCCAGATTCCCGGCGTTTCCATCACCACCAAGGCCAATGTCTACTTTGACGGCAAGTGCGTGAGCCACGGCTTCACCCTGGCCGATGGCACCAAGAAGTCGGTCGGCGTCATCCTGCCCGCCACGCTGACCTTCAACACCGGCGCCCCCGAGATCATGGAATGCGTGGGCGGCAGCTGCGATTACAAACTCGACGGCACGGACACCTGGGTCACCAGCGGCGAAGGCGAAAAGTTCAGCGTGCCCGGCAACGCCAAGTTCCAAATCCGCGTGACCGAGGGCCACGCCGCCTACCACTACATCTGCCATTTCGGCTAATCAGTGGTTGATTACGGCTCCCCCAGCAGACGCAAACGCTCCATTTTTTATAGCTGCTCGCGCAACATCCATGCGGGCTAGAGGCCAATTTTATGTCTAACACCATTCTGCAAAACATCCCCACCGGCCAAAAGGTCGGCATCGCCTTCTCGGGCGGCCTGGACACCAGCGCCGCGCTGCACTGGATGATGAAGAAGGGCGCCCTGCCCTACGCCTACACCGCCAACCTGGGCCAGCCCGACGAGGCCGACTACGACGCCATCCCCAAGAAGGCCATGGAATACGGCGCCATCAAGGCTAGGTTGGTGGACTGCCGCCCGCAGCTGGCTGCCGAAGGCATTGCCGCCCTGCAAGCCGGCGCCTTCCACATCACCACCGCCGGCCAGACCTACTTCAACACCACCCCGCTGGGCCGCGCCGTGACCGGCACCATGCTGGTGAGCGCCATGAAGGAAGACGACGTCAACATCTGGGGCGACGGCAGCACCTTCAAGGGCAACGACATCGAGCGCTTCTACCGCTACGGCCTCTTGGTGAACCCCGCGCTCAAGATCTACAAGCCCTGGCTGGACCAGACCTTTATTGACGAACTGGGCGGCCGCGCCGAGATGAGCGCCTTCATGACCGCCAGCGGCTTTGGCTACAAGATGAGCGCCGAGAAGGCCTACAGCACCGACAGCAACATGCTGGGCGCCACGCACGAGGCCAAAGACCTGGAGTTCCTGAACAGCGGCATCAAGATCGTCAACCCCATCATGGGCGTGCCCTTCTGGCGCGAAGACTGCGCCATCAAGGCCGAAGAGGTGAGCGTTACCTTTGAAGAAGGCCGCCCCGTCGCGCTGAACGGCGTGCAATACCCCGACCTCGTGAGCCTGATCTTGAAGGCCAACGAGATCGGCGGCCGCCACGGCCTGGGCATGAGCGACCAGATCGAGAACCGCATCATCGAAGCCAAGAGCCGCGGCATCTACGAAGCCCCTGGCCTGGCGCTGCTGTTCATCGCCTACGAGCGCCTGGTCACCGGCATCCACAACGAAGACACCATCGAGCAATACCGCGACAACGGCCGCAAGCTCGGCCGCCTGCTATACCAGGGCCGCTGGTTCGACAGCCAAGCCATCATGCTGCGCGAAACCGCCCAACGCTGGGTGGCCAAGGCCGTGACCGGCACCGTGACCCTGGAACTGCGCCGCGGCAATGACTACTCGCTGCTGAACACCGAATCGCCGAACCTGACCTACGCGCCCGAGCGCCTGAGCATGGAAAAGGTGGAAGACGCGCCCTTCAGCCCGCTGGACCGTATCGGCCAACTGACCATGCGCAACCTGGACATTACCGACACCCGCGCCAAGCTGCAGGTGTATTCCAACGCCGGGTTGCTGGAGTTGGGCAAGGGGGATGATTTCTTGAAGTTGGGTAAGTAAGCCCCGGCTGATGCGCCAATGACAAAGCCCGTCAGGCGGGAGCCTGACGGGCTTTTTTATTTAGGCCGTTATTGTGGTCATCATCGGCAAGTTTTCGGTAAGGCAACATCGATTTCGTAATCGAATTGAGTGGCTCAATATCCCCACTCCTCATGCCTCACCGGCAAACTGTTGAGCCGCTTCCTTAAGTGCTGCCAGTTCGGCAAATACAAATCCATCAAGGTGATGAACTTCTCGTTGTGGGTCGGCTCCAGCAAGTGAACCAACTCATGCACCAAGATGTATTCTAGGCACTCCAGGGGCTTCTTGGCCAGATCGGTATTGAGACGGATATAGCCAGATTCAGGGGTGCAGCTGCCCCACTTGGTCTTCATGCGCTGCACGAAGACGCGCTTGGCCTTGACCCGTAGCAACGGCTCCCACTTGGCAAGAAGTGCCGGAACCGCTTCATGCACCTGTTGCCGGTACCAAGTATCCAACACCTCTTCGCAGCGCGCCGAGTTAGCTTCAGAACGCACCTGCAAGTACAACTTTCTCGGACTCAGGCTCACCGCGGGCGCCGCGTCTGCGTGCTTCACCTCCAGCAGGTACCGCTTGCCCCAAAGATAGTGACTCTCCTTGTTCAGATACTCACGTGGTGTTTCGCGCTCTTGAGAGCGCAGCTTGCGCTGCTGTGAACGTATCCACGCCAGCTTGGCCACCACGAACAGTCGTATGGTCTCCAGTGGCATCGCTTGCGGTGCAGCCACGCGCACCTTGCCAGCAGGGGGCAACACACTTAGGTGCACATGCTTGATCGCCTTGCGAGTCACCTCCGCGTGCAACTCGCCAAAGTCGAGCAGATCCCGCACAGGTCAGTACTCCTTCTGGGCAAAGACGATGGGGAACAGGCGATTCACTTCCTTGATGTCCAGCAATACCTCAAACATCGCCTGCTTCACCATCTGCTCTCTGGCCACCACGCCACGCCAGCCGTCAGGTCGTTTGGTCTTGATGGCTGTATCCAGCCTCAGCGCCGTTTCCAGAGCCGCCGTCTTACCGGCATAGGGTGCCACGGGCTCCTGCGCGAGGTCGGCGGCCACGTGGTCCTTTAGGTTGTTGTACAGAGCGAGTTGGCCCGAGGTCTTCAACTGCACCGGTGTGTCATCGGCCTTGCCGGCGCTCACCTTCTTGGCCACATCAGCAATGCGCGCCAGGTATTCCTCATACTCGATAGCCTTCTCTTTGCGCAGGCGAATGATCTCGTCCAGCAGCGCCGACATCTTGGCAAAGTAGGCCGGGTCCGTCAGCTGCTCCTTCAGAATTTTGCTGCGCACGTTGTTCTCAATCGTCTCGGCGATGGACTCTTTGTTCCCCTTCATATCGCCCAGCCGTTCGGCAATCGCGTCCGCAATCCCCGTCTTCACGATCAAGTCCAGTAAACCGATCCCGTCAAATGGCGAAATCTTCCTTGGAGCCTGCGCCTCGATGTAGGTGTCGATGAGGTGACGCATGTCCGCCTCGTAAGGCTTCAGATCCAGCGTCTCGCCTGCAGCCTTGCGGATGATCTCACGCAAGTTCAGGTAATGCTTCTGCAGGTCCTTCAGGAACTCGATCTGTGTAGGGGTGTAACCGGCCGCCTCCAGCTCATCTGCCAGGTTGGCATAGGCACGCACCAGGGCCACCACCGCCCTGTAGAGCGCTACACGGTGCGGCTCACGCGCCTTAAGGTCGTCGGCAATCTCAGTGTTGCCGCAGAAATAGTGAATGTGCTCCAGATCACCTTTGGGCGGCTTCACGGGCTCGCAGAGCAAGGCCAATGCCTCCACTGCGTCGTCCAGGCGTTCACGTCCCGCCTCCAACCGGTCTTTGATCAAGATTTCTGGGTTAGACCCACCTGCGCTGTGATCCAGTTCTGCGGTGTAGACGGCAATCGCTTTCTCCACTTTTTTGAACAGATCCTTGTAGTCAACGATGTAACCAAAGTCCTTATCTTCGCCGTCCAGCCGGTTGGTGCGGCAAATGGCCTGGAACAAGCCGTGGTCCTGCATCGACTTGTCGATGTAGAGGTAGGTGCAAGGCGGTGCATCAAAGCCCGTCAGCAGCTTGTCCACCACGATCAGCAGCTTCATCTTTGCAGGCGCTTTGATGAAACGTTCCTTGGCCTGCTGCTCGTAGCTTTCTGTCTTGCTCTTGCCCGGCTCAGCCACCACGTCTTTCAGCAGCTCGGTGTAGGTGTTGTAGATGAATTGCTTGTCGCTCTCGGTGTTGGCGCCCGTCTCTTCTTTGCTCACATCCGAGGCCTGCGGGTTGTAAGACGTCACTACCGCACAGCGGCCCTTGAACACCGTCTTGCCGAACAGCTCAAAGTACTTGCAAGCCTCATAGATACTGGAAGCCACCAGAATCGCGTTGCCGCGCTCGTTTGAAAGTCGCGGCTTCACGGCAAAGTCAAACACGATATCGGCCACCACGCGGTCCATGCGGGCGCGCGAGCTCAGCACGTTCTGCATCGTGCCCCACTGCTTCTTCAGCTCGTCCTTTTGCCAGCTATTCAGGGCTTTGGTCTTGGCCTCGAACCACTGATCGATTTGCTCGTTGCTGCCCAGCTTCTGGTCAATGTCGCGCGCCTCGTAGACCAGATCGAGCACCACCCCGTCTTCCACAGCTTCCGCGAACTTGTAGGTGTGGATATAACCGCCAAACACCTCCAGGCTGGTCTGGGCATCGCTCTTGAGCAACGGCGTGCCGGTGAAGCCGATGAACACCGCGTTGGGCATCATGGCCTTCATCACCCGGTGCAGCCTGCCACCTTGGGTACGGTGGCACTCGTCCACGAAGACGTAGATCTCGCCCTGGGTCTGGGTGGGCTGCGCTTCAAGCTCGCGGATGAAGGCCTCGAAGTCGTCCACGTCCCGGCGGCCGAACTTGTGCACCAGCGAGCACAATAGTCGCGGATTGGGCTGGGCCAGTTGCGCTATCAGGTTGCGGCCGCTCTGGCTGCGGTGAATGGTCTCGCCCGCGTCCTTGAACACGCGTTCGATCTGCCGGTCCAACTCATCCCGGTCGGTGATGATCGCGACGCGCGCCGCAGGGCTGCTCTCCAGAATCCAGCGCGCCAGCAACACCATCAAGATGCTTTTTCCCGCTCCCTGGGTGTGCCAGACAATGCCGCCGCGCCGCTGCTGCACATGGGTCTGCGCAGCCTTAATGCCAAAGTACTGGTGCACCCGTGGGAGCTTTTTGACGCCACCATCAAACAACACGAAGTCGTGCATCAGCTCCAGCAGTCGGGCCTTGCTGCACAGCTTGGCCAAATACTTGTCCAGCTTATAACCCGCGTTGTCAGCCTCGTCTTCTTTCCAGGTGAGAAAGTACTTCTCTTGCGTCTCAATAGTGCCGTAGCGCAGGCCTTCCGAGTCATTGCCTGCCAGCACCAGCTGCACCGTGCTGAAAAACCAATCGTGGAACTCTGGCAACTGATTCGACAAGCATTGCCGTATGCCCTCGCCCAGCCCCACGCGGCTGCTCTTCAGCTCCAGCACGCCCACAGCAATGCCGTTCAGGTACAGCACGATGTCAGGCCGGCGTTCGTGCCCGCCTTTGAGCGTCACTTCCTCCGCAATCGCAAAATCGTTGTGGGCGGGTTGGTCCCAGTCCACCAAATGCACTGTCTCACTCGCCTCACCCACCGCCACCTTCACCGTCACCCCATAGCGCAGCAGTTGGTACACAGCCTGGTTGGCGGCAACCAGCGTGCGCCCGTGCACCAAGGCTTCTGAGCGCAGCTTATGCAGCGCGGCGCTGATGTGTGCGGGGCTGTAGCCCCTGCCGGCCAAGTGCGTCGCGAGCAAACTTTCCTCAATGCAGTGGTTGCCCTCGCGGTCTGACCAGTCGCCCAGATAGCGGTAGCCCAGCTGCTGGGTAAAGAGCGCAATCACCCGATTTTGGGTGGCGCGTTCGGGCTTGCTCACGTTGTTCATCTGTTTTTCCCCCTGCGCAACGCTGTCGTCTGGCGTCAATGCTTGATCAGTTTGAAACTCACTTGATAGCGGTAGAAGCTGATGCTGGGCACTGCAGCCAAGGCCCAGCGCAGCTTCTGGTCGTCATCCAGCGCAATGATCGCGCCTTCCACGGCCTGGTGCGGCTCGGCGATCTGCTCCTTGACGTAGCCCATGTAGCGCAGGATCTGTCCGACCACCACGTCCGAAGCGCGCCCCCGCTTGAGCTCCACCACCAGCAGGCGTTTGCCATCCTTGCTGATGGCCAGGATGTCTATGGGCCCAGCGTCGGTGCCGTACTGTTGCCCCACCAGCTCGCCATCTTCCTCGTAAATCTTGAAGGTGTGCGCCAGCTCGGTCTGCGCCCAGTTCTTCACCAGAAAGTCCTCCAGGTGCTTCTCCATCGCAAAGGCCACTGGGTCTTCCACCACCGGGTCGGTGGCAACAATGTTGGGTGCGGCCTGACCGGGCAGCGCAGCCAAGAACTGCTCAATCTCCTGGTGGTACTCGGTGATGGTGCTCACTGTACCAATGGAGCCGGTCGAGTTGCGCAGCGCTTCACTCATGGCCGCGCGGGCGATGGTCAGCGGCAACCATTTCACCGGGCGGCGGTGCGGCAGCACCTGGCCGGGGGCGTAGTGGTAGCCGCCTTGCACCTCGCCCACGTGGTACTGGCCGGTGCCGTCCGGGCATAGCACTACATCGCCAGTGCAGATGCCCTTGGCCACCGTCCACAGCGCGCCGCAGGCTAGGCCCGCTGCGATCCTGCTTTTGTCAGGGTGGCCAGCCAAGAACACCGGGATGAAGGCGGCGTTGAACTGCCTCCACTCCTCGGGCAACTGGCCGCTGAGATCCTGGTGGATTTCGTAATCCGCGCCGATGAAACCACCGGCGAAACACTCGGACGCATGGACGCTTTGGCGACCCAGCATCACGCGGTAGTAATTCTTGGAGGGTTGTGTCATGCGGTGGGCTCCACGAGGCGGATACGGCCGGTAAGCAGGGCTTGGGCCATGGCTTGCTTGAGGGCGCGGGCTTTGGTGAGGCGAGATTCGAGGGCAGTGATTTCGGCGTCTATGTCGGACATGTACTCTGCAATTGCAACCTGCTCATCGAAGGGGGGGCAGATAAAGGCGAGGTTGGCAACATCCCGTCCATTGATTGCCGGATAGTTTGATCCTGTCAACAACGCATCTATCTGCTGTTCAATGATCGCCGAAAAAAGTAGTGCGAACAGAAAACCCGGGCACGCGATGTCTGGTTTGCAGCGAACAACAGAAAAGCCGGTTGAAGCAATCCAGTTTCCATGGAGCGTATCAAGCAGCAGGTGGGACTTAAGGTTTGGTCTAACAGTCGACACCAGAACGTCGCCGTCCCTCAGTACTCTCCTAGCCCTTGATGGTGCGCTGTCGAACCGGAGTTCGGCAAATGAATCCAGCCGTCCTTGATTGACACCTTCTAACGCGATGTAGTTGAAAGAAAAGTCGGCACTCGTACCACTGCCGAGGTTCTCTGGATCGATGAAGGCCACATCGGCAAATGTCGCCTTGCCCCACTTCCCTTTGAACCCCGGCAACCGCCGCTTGCCAGTGAGCAGTTCCTGCATGGCGCCTTGCTTGATCTGGCGCTTCTTAGTCAGCAGTTGCTCCAGCGAGTCGATCAGGGCGTCGGCGTCGGTGAGGGACGTTGCAATGGCTTGCTGCTCATAGGGTGATGCAGGCAGCGGCATCAGGAATCTTGCGAGATCCTGCACCCCGAGATTCGGTTGAGCAGCGCCGCTAGCCCAGCTCTCGATCATTTGAGAGCACAAGGCAGATCCAAAGTAGCAGGCCAAATACTCGCGTGAAAGTCTTGTGGGCTTGGAGCGCACGAGGACAAGGGAGCTAGCGATGGCGCCTTGTTCGAAGCCCTTTGGAACTAGCCCGAATTTTCCTAAGGAGCCACGTATGCAGTACAAGATATCGCCGGAGCGTACTTTTCCTCGCGTTAAGCGGGAATAGCTTTCGCGAGTAATGAAATCCATTCGGCTGACATCGATCCTGCCATTGGCGACGTGTCCTGCATTTACAAACGGAATACCACTGTACGAAAAATCCTTCCCTGACGGGTAGTTGCTACTTCGATCTCCGTTCTCAAATTCACAGAGATCTCCTAATGCCTTGACATCCCAGTCGTGGGGGATGACGCCAAGCTCCGTCTTCTTGAGGTGAGGATTTGCCAATCCGTTAGAGCTCATAGCCGTCATATCGCTGTGAAACCCATCTTCGCCAGGTGTCCCGCCACCCGGGCTTCTAGGTCATTCACCTGCTGTACCAGCTCCGGCATCGTCCGACCATAACGCTCGGCCAGTTCCTTCACCCGTCCGGTCAGCGCCTGGCTCACGCGGTCCAGCTCGCCATGCACGGCAGTACTCAGCGTCGCCATCCACTTGTGGTCCACCACCAGGACCCTCACCTCGTCGGGCGTCAGCGTGGGGTAGCGGGCCAGGGCCTTGGCGTCCAACTCAAAGTCCAGCGACTTGATGAGCCGCTTCAGGCGGCCAGTCTGCTCTGACAGGGCCAGCCAAGCTTTCAGCACAGCCAGTTCGTCAGCCGCATCTGCATCACGCCCGATCTCCTTGATGCGTGATTTCACTGCTGCATCGTTGATCTTGTCGAAGCCGCCAAACACCGCATCGTCGCCGCTGTGCTCTTCTTCCAGTTCAGTCATCGCGGCCTGGGTGCTTTCCAGCTCTGCGTTCAGCTTGTCTAACTCCGCCTTCTCGGCGGCAAAGTGGTGCTGCACCAGCAGTGCCTTGGGCGCCAGATCGCAGGCCCAGCCTTTGTCCACGGTCTTGCCTGGTGAGCCATCTTTGCTCTTCTTGGTCTCCAGCACGCGGTAGGGCGTGGCCTTCCAACCGTCTTCGGCGATGAGATAGGCGTCATCCTGCATGGTTTCGACCCAGTAGTCCATGAGGTGCTGGTAGACGGCGTAGGGGTCGATGAGCTTCTCTGCGGTGGGCTGGTGCTCGTAGTGGGCGAGCAGGCCTTCGGCGCCGCGGATCAAGTCTTTCGGTTGGAAAGCGCCCTTCTCCAATGCCTTGAGGCTACTGGCCGCCGCCACGCGCCAGGTGTCGAAGTGCTGGTTCATCGCTGTGGTGAACGCCTGGAACTCCGGGTGTTGATGGATGGTGGACTTGATGGCCGCAGGTGCCACCGCCAAGTCCAGATAGCCGGGTCGGCGCGGCTTGAAAAGGGCGGCGCGCAGCTTGGGGCACACGGCCCAGTAGCGGCCGAGCGCTTGCACATCCGCCTCAGGGATGCCGCCGTTGAGGTGAGCGTCGATATCCTGTTGGTCCTCAGGCGTGCTGCTGTCGATGTAGCGCGGCAGGTTCAGGTTGAAGTCGTTCCTCTCGATCTCGTCCAAGCCCACCATGCGGGCGTAGCGTGGGTCGCTGCAGTCGAGCGTGCTGAACGCATCCACGATGCGGTGGATATCGCGCTCGCGCAGCCGGTTCTTGGGGCCGTCTTTCATGTAGCCTTGGGCGGCGTCGATCATGAAGATGCCCCTGCGTGCCGAAGCGCCTGCTTTGTCGATGACCAAGATGCAGGCCGGGATACCGGTACCGTAAAACAAGTTGGCCGGCAGGCCGATGATGGCTTGGATGAGACCGCGCCGCACCAAGCTCTTGCGAATCTCGGCCTCGGCATTGCCGCGGAACAGCACGCCATGCGGCAAGATGCAGGCGGCCCGGCCAGTGCTCTTGAGCGAGCGGATGATGTGCAGCAGGTAGGCATAGTCGCCCTGCTTGTCGGGTGGCGTGCCGAAACCGTCAAAGCGCCCGTAGGCGTCGCCCACCAGGCCATTGCTCCAGCGCTTGTCGGAGAACGGAGGATTGGCCACCACGTAGTCGAAGGTCTTGAGCTGGCCGCCTTCCAGAAACTTGGGATCGGCCAACGTGTTGCCCTGCTCGATCACCGCACCGGGGTTGTGGTGCAGGATCATGTTCATGCGGGCCAGGCCGCTGGTGACTTCTTCCTTCTCTTGGCCGTAAACGCTCACCGGCGTGCGCGCCGCCTCGGCCACTTTCAGCAAAAGCGATCCAGACCCGCAGGTAGGGTCATACACGGTGGTGTCAGGCGTCGTCTTGGCCTGGGCGATGCCCAGCACCTGGGCCATGATGCGACTCACCTCGGCCGGGGTGTAGAACTGGCCCTTGCTCTTGCCACTCTCGGTAGCGAAGTGGCGCATCAGGTATTCGTAGGCATCGCCCAAGATGTCGTCGCCATCGGCACGATGCTTGGAGAAATCCAGGTCTTTGGATTCGAAGATGCCGATCAGGTTGGTGAGCTTGTCGACCTTCTCCTTGCCCTGGCCCAGCAGCGCGTCGTCGTTGAAGTCAGCCTTGATGCGCAGGCGGTTGGCTTCTTCGAGCGGGCGGACGATCTTCTTGTTGATCTGGTCGCCGATGTCACTCTTGCCCTTGAGCGCCACCATATCGGCAAAGCTCGCGCCCTCGGGGATCTGGATGGGCGCAAAGGGCTGGCCGGCGTACTTGTCGCTGATGTACTTGATGAACAGCAGCACCAGCACGTAGTCCTTGTACTGGCTGGCATCCATCCCGCCGCGGAGTTCGTCGCAGGAGGCCCAAAGTTTGGAATAGAGGTCGGACTTTTTGATGGCCATGTGTTGTGGTTGTTCTTAGACTCAATGTAGCAGTGTGCTGAGGCGTGATAGTTGAAATGTGCTCAGGTCGTCAAAGCAAACAAGCCTTGATGTTCCCGGCAATACCGCTGCCCCAAAGCCGGGGGAAGTCCGGCAGCGCCAAGCACTTGGTGTTGTCGTCGGCTGTCTTGAGCAGCATGCTCCCCTCCCCTTGAATCGCGTGTTGGGCCGTTGGCACGGTCTTTGGGGCACTACTGTAGCGGCAGTTTGGCCGGCGCAAGATCTAAAGGCCTTCTTGCTGCCTAGGGACTTAGCCTTGACGATATTGGATAAAAATGGCCACTAGCCCACATAGATGTTGCGCGAGCAGCTATTAAAACCATAGCGTATCGCACCGCCAGTGCCCTCAATAGCGCTTCATGCGCACACCCAGCAGGCCGTAGTCTGCGCTGTGGCGGCGCAGGTAGTCTTGGGCGATGGGGGGCAGCGCGGCGGGGGTGATGCCCAGGGCCTGCAGGCCGGGCACTTGGCCGGTGGCGACGTTGTCCACGCGCATGGAGGCGAGGTTGTCGCGGCTCATGAGGGGTTCGCCGGGCAGGCATTCCATGGCCAGGGCCTGCAGGCTGCCCAGCCACTGCGGCAGGCCGATGACGGGGCGGCCGCGCCCTTCGTTAACGCCGGCCCACTGGCCCGCCTGTTGCACCAGCTGGCGCAGGGTGAACACATCGGGGCCACAGGCCTCCACCACGGCGGGGCTGCCGGGCTGCAGGCTGCGCACCACGGCCTGCGCCACGTCTTGCACCCACACGGGCTGAAAGCGCGCGTCGGCCCCGGCCAGGGGCATGAGGGGGAACACCTTTTGCAGGCTGGCGAACATGTTGAGGAACTTGTCTTCGGCCCCAAAAATGACGCTGGGGCGCAGCAGCGTGAGGCGCCAGGGGGCGGACGCTGCGGCTTGCTGCAGGGCGGCCTCTCCCTGGCTTTTGCTGCGCAGGTAGAGCGAGGGCGCGGCGTCGGGCTGGGCGCTGTTGGCCCCCAGCGCACTCACGTGCACCAGCTGCTGCACACCGGCGCTGCTGCAGGCCTGGGCCAGGCTGCGGGGCAGCTGCACATGCACCGCATCAAACCGGGCGGCGTTGCCGTGCAGCACGGCGATGAGGTCGACCACGGCCTGGTGGCCCTGCACAGCGCGGGCCAAGGCGGCGGGGTCGTGCACATTCACCTCCAGCACCGTGAGGCCGGGCAGCAGCTGCACGCGCTGGGCGTGCTGGCGCTTGCGGGTGGCCACGGTGACCTGCCAGCCGGCGCGCACCAGCTGTTCACACACATGGGCACCGACAAAACCGGTGCCGCCGAGAACGAGAATGGAAGCCATGGCGGGGTGCTCCTGAGGTGGCGGATTAGAGGACGACGGGTTCGGGCTCCAGGCGGATGCCAAAGCGTTCGTACACGCTGGTCTGGATGGCTTTGGCCAGGGTCATTACCTCGCCGCCGGTGGCGCCTTCGCCGTTCACCCCGGCGCCGCGGTTTACCAGCACCAGGGCTTGCTTTTCGTACACACCGGCCTGGCCCACGCTTTTGCCTTTCCAGCCGCAGGCGTCAATGAGCCAACCGGCGGCAAGCTTGATGCTGCCGTCGTGCAGGGGGTAGTGCACCACTTTCGGGTCGCGGGCGATGATGTCGGCGCACTGCTCGGGGGTGACGGTGGGGTTTTTGAAGAAGCTGCCGGCGTTGCCGATCTGGGCGGGGTCGGGCAGCTTGGCGCGGCGGACCTCGCAAATCCAGTCGTAAATCTGGCGGGCCGTGGGCTGCTCGATTCCGGTCTCGGCCATCTTGCGCTCCAGGTCGGCATAGCCCAGCACGGGCTTCCAAGCCTTGGGCAGCGCAAAGCGCACGCGCAGGATGAGGGCGCGGTCCTTCAGGCCCAGGGCTTGGTGGGCGCCGTCGGCCCCGGGCTGGCTGCTGTGCTTGAAGACAGAATCGCGGTAGCCAAAGGCGCACTGCGCAGCATTGAGGCTGAACGCCTGGCCGGTTTGCAGGTCCACGGCGTCGAGCGAATCAAAGCGGTCTTGCAGCTCCACGCCGTAGGCGCCCACGTTTTGCACGGGCGACGCGCCCACGGTGCCGGGGATGAGGGCCATGTTTTCCAGGCCGGGCAGGCCCTGGTCCAGCGTCCAGGTGACGAAGTCGTGCCAGACCTCGCCGGCGCCGGCTTCGACGATGACGTGGCGATCGGTCTCGGCCACCACGCAGCGGCCGGCGACCTCCACCTTGAGCACCAGGGGTTTGACGTCGCCGGTCAGCACGATATTGCTGCCGCCGCCCAGTACGAACTTGGGGGCCGCGGCCAGGGCCGGATCGGCCAGCAGGGCGTGGATATCGGCCTCGGAGCGCACGCGCACCAGCTGGTGGGCTTTGGCGACGATACGGAAGGTATTCAATCCCTGCAGGGGGACGTTGTTCTCGACTAACATTGGGTTGATTTTCGCATTCAAACTCTTACAGCTATGCCTTCTTTTGATACCGTGTGCGAGCCTGACCTGGTCAAGGTGCGCAATGGCGTGGACAACGCCGCCAAGGAAATTGGCACCCGTTTTGATTTCAAGGGCACATCGGCCTCTATCGAAATCAAGGACAAAGAAATCACCGTCATTGGCGACGCAGACTTCCAAATCGACCAGATTCTGGACGTTTTGCGCAACAAACTCACCAAGCAGAACGTGGATGTGCGTTTTTTGGACATTGGCGACCTGCAAAAGATGGGCGGCGACAAGGTCAAGCGCGTGGTGAAGGTCAAGAGCGGCATTGAGTCCGAGCTGGCCAAGAAGATCCAGAAGCTGATCAAGGAGAGCAAGCTCAAGGTGCAAAGCGCCATCCAGGAAGAAAAAGTACGCGTGACCGGCGCCAAGCGCGACGACCTGCAGGCGGCGATGGCGCTGATCCGCAAGGACGTGACGGACGTGCCGCTGGACTTCAACAACTTCCGGGACTAAGCACCATGCGCCGCGCCCTGGCTCTGGCCGTTGCCGCCCTGCTGGCTGCCCCCGTGGGGGCGCAGACGGTGGCTATCAACGGCACGCTGGGCAGCAAGGCGCTGCTGATCGTGGATGGCGGGTTTCCCAAGGCGGTGGCTGTGGGCGAGACGCACAAGGGCGTGAAGGTCGTGTCCATCCAGGGCGAGCAGATCACACTGGAAGTGGGCGGCAAGCGCCAGACCCTGCGCGTGGGCGATGCGCCCGCGAGCGTGGGCAGTGGCGCGGGCCAGCAGCTCAGCGGTAGCCGCGTGGTGCTGGCGGTGGGGCCAGGCGGGCATTTCATGAGCGAAGGCCAGATCAACGGTCGGGTGGTGAGTTTCATGGTGGATACAGGAGCCACCACCGTGGCCATGAGCGTGGCCGATGCCAAGCGACTGGGCATCAATTACCAGATCGGCCTGCCGATCCAAATGAGCACGGCCAACGGCATCGCACAGGGCTGGCGCATCACGCTGGACACCGTGCGCGTGGGAGATGTGATGGTAAGTGGCGTGGAGGCCGTAGTTTCGCCGGGCAGCATGCCCTATGTGCTGCTTGGCAATAGTTTTCTCAATCGCTTTCAGATGACGCGCACCAACGACCAGATGGTGCTGGAGCGCCGCTTCTGATGCCAAGTGCCATGGACGTCCGGGATGTAAACGCTTACGAAGATCTGCTGGGCCAGTGGTCTGATCTGGAGAGCGGCTTGGGCATCATTCTGTCCAACCCCTCCAACGCGCAGCAGTTCGCTCACCGCGTGCTGCAGTACGACCGCTGGATGCAGGGCTTGCTGCAGCGCGACCCCGATGTGGGCCTGTACCTGCTGTTCCAGCTGGCCAGCAATTCGCCCGTGGGCTATAGCGCATCGCACTCCCTGGTTTGTGGCGTGCTGTGCCATCTGCTCGCCAGCGAGCTGGGCCTGCCGCTGAAGGAGCGCAACAGCCTGGTGCACGCCGCGCTGACCATGAACATCGCCATGACGGCGCTGCAGGACGAGCTGGCCAACCAGGCCGAGAAGCCCAGTCCGGCCCAGCAGGACGCGATTCGCGCCCACGCCATCAAGGGCGCCATGATGCTGGCCAACCTGGGCGTGGCCGATGACGACTGGCTGGACGTGGTCTCCAGCCACCATGACGACGCGGTGGACAAGAACGATATGCGTCTGGTGCCGGCACCGGTGCGTTTGGCGCGCATTCTCAAGATGGTGGACCGCTACGCGGCCATGATCAGCCCGCGCAAATCGCGGACAGGGCGCAGCGCGATCGAATCCGCGCGCTCGGTGATGACGCGAGCCACCACATCCATTGACGAGATTGGCCAGGCGCTGGTGCGGGCCGTGGGCCTGTGCCCACCCGGCACCTATGTGCGGCTGGACAACGACGAGCTGGCCGTGGTGGTGCGACGCAGCCACAAGAGTAACCAGCCCTTTGTGGTGGTAGTGGGCAAGCCCGGGGGCGAGCTGGAAAACACACCCCGCCTGCACAGCACGGCCGAGGCCTATCCGCGCATCCGTTCGGCCCTACCCTCGTCCGCAGTGCGCGCGCCGCTCAACCACTTCCACCTGCTGCAGCTGGGCGCCCAGGCGCTGGCCATGGCCTGAGGCGCAGCGCGCACCAAAGCTTTACGCTTTCTTTTTGCTGCCGAGCTTGGATTCCTTGCCCTGCACCAGGCGCGAAATGTTCTCGGCATGGCGCCAGATCAGCAGCAGCGACATGGCGGACACCGCCAGCAACAAACTCTTTTCCATGGACCAGGCCACGCCATCACCAAAGGCGTAATAGGCCGGCGCAAACAGCGCAGCCACCAGCGAAGCCAGCGAGGAATAGCGGAAGAAGAAGGCGATGATGAGCCAGGTCAGCCCCGTGGCCAGACCCAGCCAGCCGCTGATACCCACGATCACGCCCAGCGCTGTGGCCACGCCCTTGCCGCCCACAAAGCGGAAGAAGATGGGGAACAGGTGGCCCAGAAAGGCCGCCAGCCCCGCCAGCGCCATGGTGCCTTCACCCAGGCCATAGGGCTCGCCCCACCATTTCACGACCACCACGGGCACCCAGCCCTTGAGGGCGTCCAGCAGCAGCGTCACCACCGCTGCGGCCTTGGAGCCCGAGCGCAGCACGTTGGTGGCTCCCGGGTTCTTGCTGCCATAGGTGCGCGGATCGTTGAGGCCCATGACGCGGCTGACGATGACCGCAAACGATAGGGAACCAATCAGGTAGGCGGCCACCGTGGCCAGCAGGGGGTACAGCACAGAATTCAAGTCCATCTCCAATCACTCTTCCAGCGCGCACTGTACCCGTTTGGCACCCAGCAAATCCACGCAGACCTGGGGATCGATGCCCACCAAATAACCACGCCGCCCGCCGTTGATGCAGATGCGCGGCAGCGCCAGGATGGTTTCCTCGATGTAGACCGGCATGGTCTTGCGCGTGCCGAAGGGCGAAGTGCCACCCACCAGGTAGCCGCTGTGGCGGTTGGCCACCTCGGGCGCGCAAGGCTCCACCGATTTGGCGCCGATCTGGCGTGCCAGGTTCTTGGTGGATACCTTGCGGTTGCCATGCATCAGCACCACCAGGGGTTTGGCGTCCTGGTCCTGCATGATGAGCGTCTTGACCACGGTGAACGGGTCAAAGCCCAGCACCTGCGCGCTGTGCTGGGCGCCGCCGTGCTCCAGGTATTCGTAGGGGTGTTCGGTGAACGCCACCTTGCTCGCCTTGAGCAGCTGGGTGGCAGGGGTTTCTGAGACGTGGTCTTTCTTGGCCATGGGGGTATTTTCCTCAGTATTTACCGCAGCTTGCCCAATCCCGCCCCGGCTCCTAATATGGGGGACGACAACTAGAACGAGGCCGTCATGGCACAACTGACTTGGAACGATACGCCCGGCGTGTGCACCGCCCTGATGGATGAAGTGCCCGTCTGCGCCCTCAAGATCAAGGACATAGGCGGTGTCGCCGCCAGCTGGCTGGACGAGCGCCTCTGGCCGCCACCGTCTCACATGCCCAAAGCTCCGCCCCAGCCCACCCGCTTTTTTACCAACCTGGCCGAAGCCAAGGCGGCGGTGGAAGACATGCTCAAAGGCTAGACGGCCGGGTCGCGGATTTCCCAGCGGACTTCGTCAATCTTCTTGAGCAGCTCTTCGGGCAGCGTGGTTCCCCAGGCGTCGATGTTCTGGTCCAACTGCTCCAGCGTACGCACGCCAATGATGGTGCTCGCCACCTGCCACTTGGTGTAGCAGAAGGCCAGGGCCATCTGGCTGGGCGTGAAGCCGTATTCCTTGGCCAGCGCGTTGTAGCGGCGTGCGGCCTTGAGTGCGTCGGGGCGGCCCCAGCGCTGCTTGCGCGTGGACTCGAACTTGCGCAGGCGCCAGTCCTGCGACACGTTCTCACCCAGGAGGCCTTCGGCATCGTACTTGCCCGTCAGCAAGCCAAAAGCCAGCGGCGAATACGGCAGCAGCGACACGCCCAGGCGATGCAAGGTTTCGTCCAAGCCGTTCTCCACCGTGCGAGCCAGCAGGCCGTAATTGTTCTGCACCGAGGCAATGCGCGGCAAGCCGTGCTGCTCGGCCAGGCGCACAAACTCGTGCACGCCATAGGGCGTCTCGTTGGAGAGGCCGATGGCGCGGACCTTGCCGGCCTTGACCAGCGTGTCCATGGCGCGCAGCTGCTCTTCAATGGCGCTGCCGCCCACGTTTTCGTTCTTGGGGTCGTAATACATGCCGCCGAACATGGGCACGTGGCGCACGGGCCAGTGGATCTGGTAGAGGTCGATGGTCTCGATGTTCATGCGCTGCAAGCTGCCTTCGCAGGCCGCCACGATGTCTTCGGCCGTCAGATTGCTGCTACCGTTGCGCACCCAGGGCATGCCGCGCGAGGGGCCGGCCACCTTGGTGGCGATGACCAGCTTTTCGCGGGCTGCAGGATTCTTGCGGATCCAGTTGCCGATGATTTTTTCGGTCAGGTTGAAGGTCTCGGCGCGCGGGGGCACGGAGTACATCTCGGCCGTGTCGATGAAGTTCACGCCCCGCTCCAGCGAGCGGCTGAGGATGGCATGGGAGGTGGGTTCGTCCACCTGCTCGCCAAAGGTCATGGTGCCCAGGCAGATGGGGGTGACGTGCAGGTCGCTGGAGCCGAGTTGTACGGTTTTCATGGCAGGGCGTGAGGGTAAAAGTGGCGGAAAAAGAAGGTGATCGAACGATGGTAGCGCGGCTTGAATACCCTAGTCGCCGCCACAGCCTCCTCCGCATCCCCCGCCATCGCCACCGCAGCCACTGTCGCTGCTGCCGTCCGAGCTGAAGCTGAACCCGCCACCGTCACCCCCGCCACCGCAGCCTCCACCTCCACCGCCGTCCCCAAAGCTGGTGCCGCAGTAGGTATCGGAGCTGCTCTGGCGGTCGATATTGCGGCAGTCAGGCACATAGGTGTAGCCGCCCGCAATCGCAAACTTTTTGTCCAGCGCAAACAGCAAGGGCAATCGGGTCGGCTTGTGCGGGTCAATGCTCTCCTCCTTGCAGGCCCAGAACCAGGACCGGCGCAGGCCGCTGTTGCGCTTGGGGTCGCGGCCCAGCACCTCGGCCGGGCTGTGGTGCAGCAGGCCGCCAAAGGCCGCGTCGCACCACTGCGCGTAGCCACGCGTGTGCAAGATGAATTCGTGCCAAGCCGCGTCCACCACCTTGGAGGGCATGGCCACAAAGTCACGGTTGCTGCGCAGGTAGGCGATAAAGAACTGGCGCAGACCGTGAAACACCAGCTCGGTGTCGCGCAGGCTGAGTTGGGGGTAGTGCTCGCGCAGCTTGGTGCCCAGAAAGCGCGGTAGTGGTGCCTCACGCACAAACTGTCGGCGCAGGCTGAGTTCCCACGCCGTTAGCGCCACATACATCAGTACGCCCACGATGGCGAGGCCGAGCACCGTCACCACGCCCTTGAAGCTCGCCCCGGGGCGCAAGGCATACAGGGCCACGGCGAACAGCGGCCAGGGCAGCCATTTGACCCAGCTCAGCAACGCAATGCGGCGCAGCAGCGTCGGATGCCACAGCGGTTTAAGCCCGGGCAGCCGCATAGCGCGCCTCCTCTTGCAGGCGCAGCACGCGGCGCTGCACCTTGCCGGTGGTGGTCATGGGCAGGGCGTCCACAAATTCGATCTCCTTGGGGTACTCGTAGGGCGCGAGCTGGCCTTTCACGTGGGCCTGCAGCTCCAGCGTGAGTTGGGCATGCAATTGGGCCCTGGCCCCCGTGTTATTTGCGCAAGCAGCTATGAAATCAGGAGCAATGACGACGTAGGCCTTGACCAGCGCGCCGCGCTCGGCGTCGGGCTTGGGCACCACGGCGGCGTTGATGACGGCGGGGTGTTTGACCAAACAGTTCTCGATCTCGCCGGGACCAATGCGATAGCCCGCGGCCTTGAACACATCGTCGCTGCGGCCCTGGTACCAGAGGTAGCCGTCGGCGTCGCGCACCGCCAAGTCGCCCGTGCGGCACCAGTCGCCGGTGAACTTGCCTTCGGTGGCGGCGGGATTCTTCCAGTAGCCCAGGAAGAAGATGGGGTCAGGGTGGCCATGCACGTCATAGCGGTGCAGCGCCACGTCGCCGGGCACACCCACGGGGCATTCGTTGCCTTCGTCGTCAATCACCGCCACGCGGTGGCCGGGGTAGCCCATGCCCATGCTGCCGGGCTTGGACGGGTAGAGCCGGTTGCAGTTGCCCACGATGTAGTTCATCTCGGTCTGGCCAAACATTTCGTTGGGCGGCACGCCGAGCTGCGTGGCGCAGTATCCGAACACTGCGTCGCCCACTGCCTCGCCCGCGCTCATGATGGCTTGCAGTTTGAGCTTGAACTGCTGGCGTACGGTTTTGCTCTTGGTGCCGGGGTAGGCCTTCATCATGGCCTTAAGCGCGGTGGGGAAAAGGAAGGTGTGGGTGACGCCGCAGTCACGCATCAACTCCAGCGCCGTCTGCGGGCTGAAGCGGCCGTTGTACGCCACGATGGGGCGGCCGAAGTACAGGCTGGGCAGCAGTGCATCCATGAGCCCACCGGTCCATGCCCAGTCTGCCGGAGACCAGAAGATGGCCTTGGAGTCCGCATTCTTCTTGCCATCAAACCCGAACCAGTTCTGGCTGGCGACAAAGCCCGGCAGGTTGCCGATGAGGGCGCGATGGGGGATCAGCGCACCCTTGGGGTTGCCGGTGGTGCCGCTGGTGTAGATGAGCACGGCGGGTTCTTCGGCCAGCGTATTCACCAGGGTGAACTGAGGCGGCTCCTGGGCCAGAACGGCATTCCAGTGCAAGTCCGCCAGGCCGCGTGTGGCGGCCACATCCCCTACGCCGATGACCGAGCGCAGCAGCGGGCAGTGTGCGCGCACGCTGTGCAGCGCCTGCAGGGAACCGGCGTCGCAAATGGCCACCACGGCTTCACTGTCGTGCAGGCGGAACTGCAGCGCCTCTGGGCCAAACAGCATGGACAGCGGCATGGCCACCGCGCCCAGTTGCAGTACGGCCATATAGGCCACCGCCGTCTCGAACCGCTGCGGCAGCACGATGGCCACGCGATCGCCGCGCTGCACGCCCAATGCGCGCAAGGCATCGGAGAGCCGGTTGGCCTGCTCCTGCAGCTGCGCATATGTAAGAAAAGTGCTATCAGCCCCCGTGGAATATGCGCAAATAGCTACTCTTTTCATAGCATCCGGCAATGCCGCCCAGCGCTGGCTACAGGCCTGGGCCATGTTGAAGTGTTGCGGCACCTGCCAGCCAAAGCCGGCGTGGAGGGCCGTGTAGGCCGCTGGCGGGCCGGATTTCTTGCGGCGGGAAGTGGTGTCTCTGCCTTGACTGACTGGCATGCCCTGTCTCCTCATCTGTCCTTATGATTTGGCGAATGTACCAAGTCAAACGCGTCTGCCGCAGCGAATTCGTCCCCATCCGTAATCTCACCTACTACGTGCAGGTTTGGGGCACGCCCGCACCGGGCAAGGTGCCGCTGGTCATGGTGCACGGCTGGATGGACGTGGCAGCGAGCTACCAGTTTGTGGTGGACGCGTTTGCCCAGGACCACTACATCATTGCCCCCGACTGGCGCGGCTACGGCCAAACCAAGGCCCCCGGCGCCGACAACTTCTGGTTCCCCGACTACATGGCCGACCTGGACTTTCTGCTGGACCACTACGCACCTGGCCAGCCAGTCAACCTGGTGGGTCACAGCATGGGTGGCAATGTGGTGATGCTGTACGGCGGCGTGCGGCCCGAGCGCATTCGCCGCCTCGTCAATCTGGAAGGCTTCGGCATGCCCGCCACCCGCCCCGCGCAGGCGCCAGGCCGCTTTGCGAGCTGGATGGATGAACTGAAAAAACTGCACGCGGGCGAGATGGACCTCAAAGCCTACGACAGCGCCAGCGGCGTGGCCCGCCGTCTCATGAAGACCAACCCGCGCCTGGACCAGGACAAGGCCGACTGGCTGGCCCGCCACTGGGCCGCCGAAACACCCGATGGCCAATGGGCCATCCTGGGCGACGCGGCCCACAAGGTGACGAATGCCCAGCTCTACCGCGTGGAAGAAGTGCTGGAGATCTACAAGCGCCTGACCATGCCCGTGCTGGCGGTGGAAGCGTCCGACAACAGCCTGGAGATGTGGTGGAAAGGCAAATTCACCCTGGCCGAATACCACGAGCGGCTGAAGGTGGTGCCGCAGGTGGAGATCGCCCGCATCGACAACGCGGGGCACATGATGCACCACGACCAGCCGGCCGCACTGGCCGCGCTGATCGAGCGTTTCATCGCCTAGGCGCCCGACCCGGCGCCAGGCTTACAGCTTGTCGACCTGCTGGCGCGCGTAGCCCGCGCCACTGCCGTTGGGCGCAAGTTCCAGGTAGGTCGAGAAGGCTTTCTTCGCCTTGTCTGCCTGGCTGGCCTTGGCGTAGGCATCGCCCAGGTTCAGGTATGCCACGGCACGGGACGGATCTATCTTGACCGTGTTCTCAAACCAGCGCGCAGCCTCGGCAAACTTGTCCTGCTTGTAGTACACAAAACCCAGGTTGTTGGCCGCCAAGGCAAAGTCGGGACGCAGCTTGAGTGCTTCGGTGAACTGGGCTTCGGCCAGGGCGTACTGCTTTTCCTTGTAGAGCTGCAGGCCCCGGTCGTTGGCGCGCTGGGCCAACTGGCGCGATGAGCTGGGCACGGCCAGCGGGGTGACGATTTTCTGCTCCCCGCCCTGCAAGTCTTTCACCACCACCGTGGTGGTGGCCGGCAACGTGGCAGGTTTGCCATCGCCCACAGGCAGGGCTGGGCGGGTGGCGTCAAGCTTGCTGTTGAGCGCAATGGCGTCACCAGAGAGCTGTGCCGTCTGACCGCTCAGAAACTCGTCGGCCACCGGCATCTCGAACACAAAGTCGCCGCCCTCCGAGCCGGGCAGGCTGCCAAAGGCGGGCGTCTGGCGCGAAACGGCCGACACCGCAGGCGCCACATAGGCCGCCAGTTCGGTGGCGGTGATGATGCCGTCGCCATTCAAATCACCCTTGCCGGACAGGCCTTGCAGAAACGCCCAGGTGAAGACCGAGTGTCCGTTGGGCCCGCCATCGGCCACGAGCTGATCCGCGCCGCCGGCGGTCAGCATTTGGCGGCCAAGGCGTTTGGCGTTGTCGCGGAGGAAGTTGCCGGGGCCGCCGCCGCGGGTAAGCCCCAGGCCGCTGTAGCAGGCGTCCATCACAAACAGCACATGCTTGGCGGTCAGGCTCTCGGCAATGTTCTGCAGCTCGGTCATGGGAATGGCATCGGTGGCGAGCTGGTTGGGGTCCGAATCTACGGGCACGATGTAGCCCAGATCGCGCCCGGAGCTGAGCTGCCGGGTCGCGCCATGACCCGCAAAGAAGACGAACAAGCGATCCCCCTTCTGCATGCCGCTGTGGGCCAACTTGTCATGGAAGGCCGCGAGGATGCCGGTGCGTGTGGCTTCCTTGTTGGTGAGCGAGACCACATGGTCGCTAGGAAAGCCGAACTTCTGGATCAGCGTCTCGCGCACCGCCTGGGCATCGCGCGTGGCGTACTGCAGCTTGGGCCACTTGGCGTAGTCGTCAATGCCGATAACGATGGCCCAGGAATCGCGGTAGCCGGGATTGCCCGCAGTGGGCACCGCCGCAGACGGAGCCGCCGCGCCTTTGGCCACCGTGAAACCCTTGCCATCCCAGCCGGCAAACTGGTAACCCTCGGCCACCAGACGCTCCAGCACGGCAGGCAAGGCTTTGACAGTGCGCTCATGGATATCGTGGAAGAGCACAATGCCCCGCCCCTCTTTGGCCACCGCCTGTAGCACACGGTCGGCAATGGCGCTGGGGACCGGGTCGGCCCAGTCCAAGGAGTCGATGTTCCACATGATGGAGCGCAGGTGGGCCGTCGCCAGCAGGTCCAGGCCCTCTTCGTTGCGCGCGCCATAGGGGAAGCGGAACAGCGGGGAGCGCCGCGCGTCCACGGCCTGCAGCAAGGCGTCCGTACCCAGAATTTCGGTTTTGAGCGCGTCACCACTGCGCTTGGAGAGTTGCGCGTGCGTCATGCTGTGGTTGGCCAGCGTATGCCCGGCGTCGAGCAGTTTGCGGCTGACGTCGGCCGTCTTGGCGTTGAGTTTGGGCTTGCCATCCGCGGCCACAGAGCCCAGGTTGCTGCCCACCTGGAAGAAGATGGCCGGTGCGCCGTATTGCTTGAGGATGGCTGCAATCTCGGGGGTGTAACTGCCGTGCGGGCCATCGTCAAAGGTGAGCACGATGGTCTTGGGTGGGAGGCTGTGGCCGAACACCTCGCCCTCATCCTCGTTCTTGCTCTTGGCCACCGGCTCCTTGGGCAAGGCATAGGGCAACACCACGCCATAGTCCTTGAGGATTATTTCGCGGCTGTACAGGGTCTTGAGCTTGACCAAGTAGTCCTCCCAGCGCTCGCGTTTGAGGTCGATGGCACGCGTCTCAAAGCGACCGAACACAAGGCGTATTTCTTTCTCGTAGGTGCGCTCGATCTCTGCGAGTGCATCCAGGTCTTCGCCGATGCGCTTGTGCAGCTTGATGGCGGGCAAAGAGGAGTCGCGCCCCACATCGGCCTGCAGGCTGCGCAGCAACTCGCGAAACGCCAGCCGGTCCGCATCAAAAAGGCCCGGATCACTCTCCACGTAATCCAGCATGGCGGCTATCGCCTCGAAGCGCTGGGGGCTGCCGGCCGATGTCAGCGCCTCCAGCTTGGCCTCCAGGTCCACCGCGCGCTGGCGGTTTTCATGGAACAGCCCCTGCCCCACCTGATTGGCCAAAGCACGTTCATTGGCGGCCATGGTCTTTTCATCGGCAAACAGCACGATGATCTGGCGATAGGCCGCCAACACGTCCTGCAGGCCTTGCAAAAACGGGCGAGCATCCACCGTGCTGACCTGGGTCGTCGGCTGCTGTGCCACGGGCGCGGGCGTACGCTGCGTCCACCATACAGCGCCCGCCACGAGGGCAACGCCCGCTGCCGCCCCAAGCCCCATCCACTTTTTCTGCATGCCGTCTCTCCGCCCTTGTCATTGGTGTGCGGCGATCATAGCGATGGCCCTGTGTCATGCACTGGACCCATAATGCAACGCAAACGCCACAGGAGCCCCCGCCATGCACACCCCCCGTCGCACAGTCCTTCTGCTCAGCCCCCTGCTTTTGGCAATGGGCCAGGCCCATGCGCAGACCCAGGTCGTCAAACCACCCGTGGCGCAGTACTGGATGGACGTGGCCACCATGAGCATGGCCGGGATGGACGAGATGCCGGCTCTGGGCGGCCTCGGCGGCATGGCCGCCGGGATGATGGGCATGAAAGGCGTGGGCGAGAACAGCTTTGGCTCGACCAAGGGCATGATGCCCGGCCGCTGGTTGGACATTGCCGTCACCACCCAGCGCAAGCCCGCCGGCACCCAGGGCACGCAAGCCATCCCCGCCGGCATGACCATGGGCCCCAGCCTGGCCCTGTTGCCCCCCGAACCCGTGGCCACCAAGAACACCATTCCCCAGGGGCGCGGCGAGACCGAAGAGTCCGTGCCCGAGCAGCCCAAGGGCCGCATCCTGCTGTACTGGGGCTGCGGCGAGACCGTGCGCGCGGGCCAGCCCAAGGTGCTGGACTTTTCCACCGCCAAGCCCGAGGACTACGCCCAATTCATGCGCGGACGCGCCACGCGCGAGCGCGGTGCCGTGGCCGCACCCGGCCATGCCATCTGGCCCAACGCCCAGAACAAGCAGATGGTGCCCAAGGGTGCCTCGTTGGTGGGGGACCACCAGGTCACTGGCGACGGCATTCCGGCCGGCCTGCAGTTCACCATCAACCAGGTGCAGGACTTCATGCCCCCGCTGGGCCTGAGCGCCAGTGGCGGCGGCGCCCAGGCCACGCAGGTGCGCTGGCCCGCCCAGCCCAATGCCCGCGCAGTGTTCCTCAGCGCCATGGGCGGCAGCGACAGCAAGGATGGCGGCAACGAGATGGTGCTCTGGAGCTCGGCCGAAACGCCCGAGCCCGGCTGGGGCCTGATGGACTACCTGAGCCCGGCCAATCTGGACAAATGGCTGGCCGACAAGACCCTGCTGCCCGGCAGCCAGACGCAGTGCGCCATTCCGGCCGGCATTTTTGCCAAGGCCGATGGCGCCATGGTGCGCGGCATCGCCTACGGGCAGGAGCTGAACCTGGCCCACCCGCCCCGCCCCACGGACAAGAAGATTCCATGGGCGCCGGACTGGGCAGCCCGCGTGCGGGTGAAATCCGTGGCCATGCTGCCGCTGGATGGCTCCAGTGGCCAGCGCGCACCCGCAGCAGCCCCCAAGGCCGAAGCGCCGAGCCCGGAGGCGCCGCAGGAGAACAAATCCCTGCTGCCTGCCGTGCCCGGCGTACCCGGCCTGGGCAATGTGCTCAAGGGCCTGTTCGGCCGCTGATGCCAGGGGCGCCCGGGGGGCGCCAAGCATGAGAAAATCGGTGTTTTCCCCTTTCCAAGAACGAGAACACCATGATCGAAGCAGAACGCGTCAACCTGATTGGCACCACCCTGGCGGACCTGACAAGCAGGACCCAGGAACTTCGGGGGTATCTTTGACTACGATGCCAAAGCCGAGCGCCTACGCACCGTCAATGCATCGCTAGAAGACCCCGCGGTCTGGAACGACCCCAAAAAGGCCCAGGAACTGGGCAAAGAGAAGAAGCTGCTGGACGGAGTGGTCGTCACGCTCAATGACCTGACCAGCAACCTGGCCGACAACACCGAGCTGTTCGAGATGAGCAAGGAAGACGGCGACGAGGCCGGCCTGCTCACCATCGAGGCCGAGGCCGCCAAGCTCACCGAAATCGTCGAAGGCCTGGAGTTCCGCCGCATGTTCAACAATCCGGCCGACCCCCTGCCCTGCTTCCTGGACATCCAGGCAGGCGCCGGCGGTACCGAGGCCTGCGACTGGGCCAGCATGCTGCTGCGCCAGTACCTGAAGTACGCCGAACGCAAGGGCTTCACGGCCAATGTGGAAGAACTGACCGACGGCGACACCGCCGGCATCAAGAGCGCGACCATCAAGATCGAAGGCGAATACGCCTTTGGCCACCTGCGCACCGAAACCGGCGTGCACCGCCTGGTGCGCAAGAGCCCGTTCGACAGCTCGGGCGGCCGCCACACCTCGTTTGCGTCCGTCTTCGTCTATCCCGAAATTGACGACTCCATCGAGATCGAGATCAACCCCAGCGACGTGCGCACCGACACCTTCCGCGCCTCCGGCGCCGGCGGCCAGCACATCAACAAGACCGACTCGGCCGTGCGCCTGACCCACATCCCCACGGGCATCGTGGTGCAGTGCCAGGACGGCCGCAGCCAGCACAGCAACCGCGACGTGGCCTGGAAGCGTCTGCGCAGCCGCCTGTACGACCACGAGCTGCGCAAGCGCCAGGCCGAACAGCAAAAGCTGGAAGACAGCAAGACCGATGTGGGCTGGGGCCATCAGATCCGCAGCTACGTGCTGGACAACAGCCGCATCAAGGACCTGCGCACCAACGTCGAAGTCTCGGCCACCCAAAAGGTGCTCGATGGCGATCTGGATGTGTTCATCCAGGCTTCTCTCAAACAAGGTATCTGAACGACATGGTGGACGCTTTGATCTTTGACATGGACGGCACCATGATCGACTCCATGCCCTCGCACAAGGAAAGCTGGGCGGTGTTCGCCCAGCGCCAGGGGCTGAACGTGGACATTGCCGACCTGATGCGCCGCACCACCGGCCGCACCGGTGTGGAATGCATGCGCGACCTGTTCGACCAGCCCGAGATGACGGTGGAGCAGGCCATGGCCCATGTGCATGACAAGGAGGCCGTGTACCGCGAGATCTTTGCGCCCATCTTTGCCGAGGTGGCGGGCTTCAAGGCCTTCTTTGGTTTGGCACATGCGCGCGGCCTCAAGCTGGGTGTGGGTACGGCGGGCGACCGCCAGAACCAGGCCTTTGCCTACCAGCACCTGCGCATGCCCATTGCCCCGCTGACCACCGTGGGCGGCGACGAGGGCCTGCCCGGCAAGCCCGAGCCAGCCATCTTTCTGGAGGCCGCGCGCCGTATGGGTGTGGACCCTGCGCGCTGCATCGTGTTTGAAGACGCGCCGCTGGGCATCGAAGCGGCCCGCCGCGCCGGCATGCGGGCTGTGGGCATCGCCAGCAGCCACGTGCCCGAAGAACTGCAAGGCCCCCATGTCCTGGCGGTGGTGCCCGACTACCACGCCCTGATCACATCCCAATTTCTGGAGACCCACCATGTTGCAACTTCGTGAGGCCTCAGGCCCCGTCACGGTGATCCAACGCGCGGACTACACTGCGCCCGCCTTCTGGATCGACACCGTCGATCTGAGCTTTGATCTGGACCCGTCCAAGACCCGCGTGCTCAACAAGATGACGCTGCGCCGCAACCCCGATGTTGCAGCCCAGCCCCTGCGTCTGGATGGCGAGGAGCTGAATCTGGCCCGCGTGCTGGTCAACGGCCAGGGCACCAGCTTCAAGATGGAGAACAACCAACTGGTGCTGGAAAACCTGCCCGAAGGCAACGAGCCCTTCGCGCTGGAAATCTTCACCACCTGCGCGCCCGTGAAGAACACCAAGCTCATGGGCTTGTACGTAAGCAACGAGTCCTTCTTCACGCAGTGCGAGGCCGAGGGCTTCCGCCGCATCACCTACTTCCTGGACCGTCCGGATGTGATGGCCATGTACACGGTGACGCTGCGCGCCGACAAAGCCAAGTACCCGGTGCTGCTGTCCAACGGCAACCTGGTGGACAGCGGCGACCTGGACGAAGGTCGCCACTTCGCCAAGTGGGTGGATCCGCACAGGAAACCCAGCTACCTGTTCGCCCTGGTGGCCGGCCAGCTGGTGGCGCGCGAGCAGCGCATCGTGTCGCGCGCAGGCAAGGAGCATTTGCTGCAGGTCTATGTGCGCCCCGGTGACCTGGACAAAACCGAGCACGCGATGAACAGCCTGATGGCCAGCGTGGCCTGGGACGAAGCCCGCTTCGGCCTGCCGCTGGACCTGGAGCGCTTCATGATCGTCGCCACCAGCGACTTCAACATGGGCGCCATGGAGAACAAGGGCCTGAACATCTTCAACACCAAATACGTGTTGGCGAACCAGGCCACCGCCACCGATGTGGACTACAGCAACATCGAAAGCGTAGTCGGCCATGAGTACTTCCACAACTGGACCGGCAACCGCATCACCTGCCGCGACTGGTTCCAGCTGAGCCTGAAAGAAGGCCTGACCGTTTTCCGCGACCAGGAGTTCAGCCAGGACCTGTGCGCCGAGCCCAGCGCCCGCGCGGTCAAGCGCATTGAAGACGTGCGCGTGCTGCGCACCGCCCAGTTCCCAGAAGACGCGGGCCCCATGGCCCACCCGGTGCGGCCCGACAGCTACATCGAGATCAACAACTTCTACACCGTCACCATCTACGAAAAAGGTGCCGAGGTTGTACGCATGATGCAGATCCTGGTGGGCCGTGCCGGTTTCCGCAAGGGGATGGACCTGTACTTCCAGCGCTTTGACGGCCAAGCCGTCACCTGCGACGACTTTGCGCAAGCAATCGCCGACGCCAACCTGGGCTCGCCCTTGGCGACCTTGCTGCCGCAGTTCAAGCGCTGGTACAGCCAAGCCGGTACGCCCCGCGTGGCGGCCCGTGGCGAATACGACGCTGGCGCCCAGACCTACACCTTGCACTTCACCCAGAGTTGCGCACCCACACCGGGCCAGGCCAACAAGGAACCTTTTGTGATTCCCGTGAGCTTGGGTCTGGTGGGCGCGGCCAGTGGCTTGGCGCTCCCACTGCACGTCCAGGACGGCCATGCGAATGGCGCCGACAGCTACTTGCTGGTGCTGACCGCTGCACAACAAAGCATCACCTTCACTGGCGTGACCGAGGAACCCGTTCCCTCTATCCTGCGCGGTTTCTCAGCGCCCGTGGTACTGGACTTTGACTACAGCGATGCCCAGCTGCTCACGCTACTGGCCAACGACCCCGACCCCTTCAACCGCTGGGAAGCCGGTCAGCGACTGGCGCTGCGCAGCGCTATCAATTCAATAGCTGCTGGCGCAGAATCCACGAGGGCTCAACCCCTGAATGATGCTTACATTGCCGCCATGCGCGCCGTGCTGCGCCACTCCACGCTGGATGCCGCGTTCAAAGAACTGGTGCTGACCCTGCCCAGCGAAACCTACATCGCCGAACAGCTGGAAGTGGTGGATCCACAGCGCATCCACGCCGTGCGCGAAGCCATGCGCCTGCAACTGGCCACCGCCCTGCAGACCGACTGGGAATGGGCGTTTGAGGCCCACAAGGACAACGGCGCCTACCGGCCTGACCCCGTCTCCAGCGGCCGCCGTGCCCTCGCCGGCATGGCGCTCACTTTCTTGAATTTGGCTGCCGTGCAGAGCGGTGACGCGGTGTGGCCCGGCAAGACGCTGCAGCGCTTCAAGGACGCCAGCAACATGACCGACCGCTTCAACGCCCTGTCCGCCCTGGTGGGCAGCGGCCACGCGCTGGCTGCGCCTGCACTGGCCCGCTTCCACGCCCTGTTCAAGGACGAAGCACTGGTGCTGGACAAGTGGTTTGCCCTGCAGGCGGGAACGAGCGACCGCGGCGGCCAGGTGCTGCCTGCCGTGCGCCAGCTGCTGGCGCACCCGGACTTCAACATCCGCAACCCCAACCGCGCGCGCAGCGTCATCTTCAGCTACTGCAGCGCCAACCCCGGTGGCTTCCACCGCGCGGACGCCGCAGGCTATGTGTTCTGGGCCGACCGTGTGATCGAGCTCGACGGCATCAACCCGCAAGTGGCCGCCCGCCTGGCCCGCGCACTGGACCGCTGGAAGAAGCTGGCCGAGCCCTACCGCAGCGCCGCACGCGAAGCGCTGGTGCGCGTGGCCGCCAAGGCCGACCTCAGCAACGACGTGCGCGAGGTAGTCGACCGCGCGCTGGCCGACTAAGCAGCGGGCACGCCCATGGCCCTGTTCGGATTCGCCTCCCCCGCCGAGAAGTTCGCGCAGCGTTTCAATCCGCTGCGCGACACCGTGTACGACGCGGACGCCATGTTCAGCGGCTCTGCCATGTCGGCTGACCTGGAAGCACTGCGCCCCCTGGCCGAGAAGGTGGGTGCAGAGTCTGCAGAGCTGGCCGACCTGCTATGGCTGGAGTTTGTGGTGTACGGCAAGCGCCAGCGACACAGCGAAGGCTTGCCCCTGGGTCTGCGCGCACTGGCGATCCGCGAGGCGCGTGGTGCACTGAACCCCACAGACCGCTATGAACAGCATTACGCCCTGGGCAAATCGGCCCTGGAGGCCGAGGCGTACGACACCGCCATCGCCCAACTGCAGCCCGCAGCTGAATGGTCGGCGCACGAGAGCGCTACGCTAAGCCTGGAGCAGAAACTGGGCATCCGCGAAGAAATCGGCTACGCCTTGCATGAGGCCGAACGCTACGCCGATGCGTTGACCCACAACCAGCAGCTGCTGACCGACGCGCAAGCGGCCTTTGGGACTGCGACCGACCAGCGCCTCTCCGGCGTCATCAACAACCTGGCGCAAAACGCCTACGAGCTGGGCGACCACGCCCAGGCCAACACCTACCTGCAACAGCGCCTGGCGCTGGGCCAGGCCCTGCAAGACAACGACATCATTCTGGACACACTGTTCCAGCAAGGCGTGCTCGCCCATGAGGGTGGCGACGCAAGCCTGGCTCGTACCCTGTTTGAGCAGCGCGTGGCCATTGCCCAGACCAGCGACGACGAGGACCTGCTGGACGAAGCCCAGGCCATCTTGGCCGAGCTGGACGCACGCGAGCAGGCCGACTGATTTTCAAAAAACCAAGGACTTTCCCCATGACACAACGCATATCGCTCACGCGCTACCTCATCGAGAAGCAGCGCGGCCACGAAGGCCAAGCCGCCGGCCAAGGCGCCATTCCGCCGCAGCTGCGCCTGCTGCTCGAGGTGGTGGCCCGCGCCTGCAAAAGCATCAGCCTGGCCGTGACCAAGGGCGCGCTGGGCGGCGTTCTGGGTGCGGCCGAAAGCGAAAACGTGCAAGGCGAAATCCAAAAGAAGCTCGACATCATCGCCAATGAAGTGCTGATCGAGGCCAACGAGTGGGGCGGCCACCTTGCGGCCATGGCCAGCGAAGAAATGGAAGGCATCTACGTGGTGCCGCATCGTTACCCGCAGGGTGAATACCTGCTGATGTTCGATCCGCTGGATGGCTCCAGCAACATCGATGTGAACGTGAGCATCGGCACCATATTCAGCGTGCTGCACAAGGAACCCGAAGGGCCCGCCGTCAGCGAGCAGGATTTCCTCCAACCCGGCCACCAGCAGGTCGCCGCTGGTTACTGCATCTACGGTCCGCAAACCACACTGGTGCTGACCGTGGGCGATGGCGTGGCCATGTTCACGCTGGACCGTGAGCAAGGCTCCTTTGTGCTGACGCAGGAAAACGTGCGCGTGCCGGAAGACACCCAGGAGTTCGCGGTGAACATGAGCAATATGCGCCATTGGGACGCACCCGTGAAGCGCTACATCGACGAATGTCTGCAAGGCAAGGAAGGCCCGCGCGGCAAGGACTTCAACATGCGCTGGATTGCCAGCATGGTGGCCGATGTGCACCGCATCCTCACCCGGGGCGGCGTCTTCATGTACCCCTGGGACAAGCGCGAACCCCACAAACCCGGCAAGCTGCGCCTGATGTACGAGGCCAACCCCATGGGCTGGCTGATTGAGCAAGCAGGCGGTGCCGCCACGGATGGCAAACAGCGCATCCTCGACATCCAACCCACCCAGCTGCACCAGCGCGTGAGTGTGATCCTGGGCAGCAAGAACGAGGTCGACCGCGTCACGCGCTACCACGCTGAAGCCGCCTGACCGAAGTGGCCCGCCCGCTATAATGGCGGGCTACGTTGCCGGTGTAGCTCAGTCGGTAGAGCAGCTCATTCGTAATGAGAAGGTCGGGTGTTCGATTCATCTCTCCGGCACCATTCTTGAAACCCGTTGATCGCAAGGTCAGCGGGTTTTTTCACAGAAGGGGTTGCCATGCGTGCCATATTTGGAATTGTCGGTCTGCTCATCGTGCTCGCCATCGTCGGCGTGCTGGCCAAGAAACAGCTGAGCCCCACGGCCAGTGTGGTCCCCGGCGCCGCGCCTGCCGCTACCCCGCAGCAGCAAAGCCAGCAGGTGCAACAGCAGATCAAGCAGGCGGTGGAAAGCACGCTGCAGCAGGCGCGGCCCATGCCGGAAGACAACAAGTAAGCAAGCCCCTCCCCATGTTCATTCTCTCCAAGATTCTTGCCCTGATTACGCAACCGCTGGTCTGGGTGTTTGTAGTGCTGGTGCTCAGCCTGCTGTATGCAAAACGGCGCCCGCGGATCAGCCGCGCGCTGGTGGCCTTGGCGCTGCTGGGCATGTTGGTGACGGCATGGAAGCCCTTGCCTGAGGCCGTGCTGCGCGCGCTGGAAAACCGCTACACCGAGATGGCACCGGACGCCAAGCTGGAAGGCTATGTGGGTGTGGTGGTACTCGGCGGAGGGCTGGAATCTGGCCGCACCCAGATGGCCCATGTGCAGCCCATGCTCAATGATGCAGGCGAGCGCATGACGGCCACCGTGGCGTTGCTGCGCCAGAACCCGGGCCTGCGCGTGGTGTTTACGGGCGGTGAAGGCATGCTCATGGGCGTGGGGCAGACGGAGGCCGAACGCGCCAAGATTTTCTTTGACAGCCTGGGCGTCAAGGATTCACAGGTGCAATACGAATCTGCCTCGCGCAACACCTACGAGAACGCCGTCCTGACCGCCAAGCTGCCCGGCGTGGACCCGACACAACGCTGGTTGCTGGTCACTTCTGCATCGCATATGCCCCGCTCCATGGCCACGTTTGCGAAGGCGGGCTGGAACGTGACGGCGTACCCGGTGGACTTTCGCACCGGCGCAGACAGCGACTGGACGGACTTTGCGCTGGGCGGCGGCGCCATGGACTGGCAAAACGCCCTGCACGAACTGGTGGGCATCGTGGCCTACAAGCTGACCGGGCGCCTGTAAACCGGAGCAGGTTCAGTCGTTCAGAGTGCGGCGGGCCAGCACTTGGTCGATGCGGCGGCCTTCCAGCGTGACCACCTCAAACAGCCAGTGAGCGCAGGCAATGCGCTCGCCAGGCTCGGGCAAGTGGCCGGAGACGGCCATCAGCAGACCGGCCAGCGTGTTGTAGCGGCCACGCTCTTCGTCTGGCAAGGCATCGTCAATCTCCAGCCGGGCTTTCAGTTCGGCCAGGGGCATCAGGCCGTCAAGCTGCCAGGAACCGTCGTCCTGCAGCGTAGCCCAAGCCTCGTTCTGGGCATCGGGCTGCAACTCGCCGGTAATGGCTTCGAGCAGGTCGTGCGGCGTGATCAGGCCCTGCACCACGCCGTACTCATCCACCACAAACACCATGCGCGCGGATTTGACGCGGAACTGTTCGATCAGCTCCATGCCGCTGAGCGTCTCGGGCACAAACACGGCAGGCTCCACCACGTCTTCGATGGGCCCTGCATGGTCCGCACCCAGCTCCAGCAGGCGCGCCACGCTGATGAGGCCCACCACGTTGTCCAGTGAATCACGGCACACCGGGTACCAAGAGTGGCCGCCATGCGCAGCCTTGGCACCCGCCTGGGCCAGGCTTTGCGCCACAGTCTGGCTGCCATCCAGCCAGGCAATATCGGTGCGCGGCAGCATCATGGAGGTGAGGGGGCGGTCATCCAGACGGAACACGTTGCGCACCATCTGGTGCTCGTGCTCTTCGATGATGCCGGCGTCCACCCCTTCTTCGAGGCTGGCAGAGATTTCCGCCTGCGTCACCGAGCGGGTGTCGCTGGCGTCGATGCGCAGCAGCTTGAGCATGCCGTGGGTGCACATGGAGAGCAGGCGCACAAAGGGCTTGGCACCGGTGGCCACCCAGGTCATGGGCAGGGCTACCACACGCGCCACGGTCTCGGGGTAGAGCTGACCAATGCGCTTGGGCACCAGCTCGCCAAACAAAATGGTGATGAAAGTGATGATGGTCACCACGATGGCGGTGGCCGAGATTTCGGCCGCACGGTCGGAGATGCTGACCATGCTGCGCAGCCAAGCGGCCAGGTTGTCGCTGAAGGCGGCCTCGCCGACGATGCCGTTGAGCATGCCGATGGAGGTGATACCGACCTGCACGGAAGAGAGAAACTGGGTGGGGTTATCCATCAAGGCCAGGGCCGCCTTGGCCCCTTTGTCCCCTGCTTCGGCCATGGTCTGTAGCCGGATCTTGCGGCTGGCGGTGAGTGCCAGCTCGGACATGGCGAAAGCGCCATTCAACAGGGTCAAAACGATGATGAGCAAAAAATCCATGAAAGCCAAACGACAATAAACACCATGGCAATGTACCTTATCGGGGATGTTCAGGGCTGCGACGCCGCACTGGCCCAGCTCCTGCAACGCATCGACTTCTCCCCCAGCCGCGACACGCTCTACCTGCTGGGCGACCTGGTGAACCGCGGCCCCGACTCGGCGGGCGTACTGCGCCGGCTCATGGGCTTTGGCAGCTCGGCGCGCTGCCTGCTGGGCAACCACGATTTGCACTTGCTGGCCGTGGCCCACGGTGCGCGCGGCCCCAGCCGCAAGGACACGCTAACCGATCTGCTGGCCGCCCCCGACCGCCTCGCCCTGCTGGACTGGCTGCGCCAGCAGCGTCTGGCCATGCTGGAACGCATCGATGGACAAGACATTCTGATGGTTCACGCAGGCGTACTGCCTGCGTGGACAGCTAGCAAAACCATAGCACTGGCTGCCGAAGTTGAGGCAGTGCTGCGCTCGGACCAGGCCACCAGCTTCTTCCACGCCATGTACGGCAATGCCCCTGTGCAATGGGACGAGAGGCTGTCGGGCATTGAGCGGCTACGCGTGATCGTGAATGCGCTGACCCGTATGCGCTTCTGTACCCCACGAGGAGAGATGGAATTTGCCCATAGCGGCGGGCTGGATCAGGCACCGGAGGGTTACATGCCCTGGTTCGACGTGCCAGGGCGCAGCACTGCGGATGTGACGGTGGCCTGTGGCCACTGGTCCACGCTGGGTTGGCTGAATCGAACCGATTTACTGGCGCTGGATACCGGCTGTGTGTGGGGTGGTTGTCTTAGCGCACTTCGCGTGGCGCCCGGGCCCGCCGAATTGCTGCAGGTGCACTGCGAGCAGTCTCAGGCGCCGGGGGAGTGAGAGCCACCGCAGACCCACAAAAAACGGCGCATCAGGCGCCGTTTTTTGTTGAGGTTGAGTGGCTCAACCCGCCTTGAACAAGGCTGCGACCTTGCGTTTCGGCTTGATATTGGCCGAAATGCTGCGCGTTGTGGGACGAGCTGCCGACTCCCAGGCCGGCGCGGCTTCAGGCGCGGCCGACGGCTCGTAGGGCTTGTCGAAGAAGGGGTCGCGCGGGGCTGCGGGCACCTGGCGGGGATACTCACCACGCGCTGCACGCGGGGTGCGGGCGCCGTAGCTCTCGTCGCGCATGCGGCGGCCGGCGCCGCGGCCGTTGTCGCCACCGTCTTCCTGGTACATGCGGCGGCCATCATTGATGCGGCCCTGGCGGCGGATGTCGGGCTGGTCCTCGTCAAACTCGACGGCTTCCAGCTCGATCTTGGTCTTGATGAGCTTCTCGATGTCGGCCACCAGGCGGGCGTCGTTGTTGCCGCCCACAAAGCTCACGGCCAGACCAGAGGCACCAGCTCGGCCGGTGCGGCCAATGCGGTGCACATAGTCTTCGGCGTTGAAGGGGATGTCGAAGTTGAACACTGCTGGCACGTCCTTGATGTCCAGACCGCGCGCGGCCACATCGGTACACACCAGCAGCTCCACTTCGCCCTTCTTGAAGGCGTCCAGCGCCTTGAGGCGCTCGTCCTGGCTCTTGTCGCCATGCAAGGCGGCGGTCTTGAGACCATCGCGCTCCAGCGAACGGGCCAGGCGGGCACAGCCCAGCTTGCTGTTCACAAACACAAAGGCCTGCTTGATGCCCTTGCGGCGCACGATCTGCAGCAGCGCATGGCGCTTTTCTTCATCGGGCACGCTGTAGAAATGCTGCTCCACCGTAGAGGCCGTGGCGTTGGAACGGGCCACTTCGATGGTGACGGGGTTTTGCAGGTAGCTGTTCGCCAGACGCTTGATTTCGGGCGAGAACGTGGCCGAGAACAGCAGTGTGGTGCGCTGTTTGGGCAGGTAGGACAGGATGCGCTGCAGGTCCGGCAGAAAACCGATGTCCAGCATGCGGTCGGCTTCGTCCAGCACCACGTATTCGACCTGGTTGAGCACGGCGTTTTTGGCTTCGATGTGGTCCAGCAGGCGGCCGGGGGTGGCCACCAGCACTTCCACGCCTTTTTTCAGCTCCAGGGTTTGGGGCTTCATGTCCATACCGCCAAACACCACGGTGCTGCGCAGGTTGGTGTGCTTGGCGTACATCTTTACCTGCTGGGCCACCTGGTCGGCCAACTCGCGCGTGGGCAGCAGCACTAGGGCGCGCACAGGGTGTCGGGCGGGAGAGGTCGAAGCGTTCTCGTGCTTCATCAGGCGGTGCAGCAGGGGCAGCGAGAAAGCAGCGGTTTTGCCGGTACCGGTCTGGGCGGCGCCCATCACGTCTTTGCCCGTAATCACCACGGGAATCGCCTGCTGCTGGATGGGCGTCATGAATTCGTAGCCCATGTCGGCCACGGCGCGTAAGAGCGGCTCGGCCAGCGCCAGATCGGCGTATCGCATGGGCGGGGCTTCGGCGGGTGCGGCGTTGGCAGGCGCGGAAGCGGGGGATTGCAGTTCAGTAGTCAATTCGGTCAGGCATAGCCAAATGAGTGCTATCCATCCGATAGCGGGGCGCCCCAAGACTCAGGGCAAACCCCGATTATCCCCTACTCCTATAAAGACCGGGTCGAAAACGTGTCGCAGGCTTTTACAGATCCCGTTTTCAGGCCGGTGGAGAACCAGCGCTGGCGCTGGGCGCTGCTGCCGTGGGTGAAGCTCTCGGGCACCACGGCATGGCCGCTGCCGCGCTGCAAGGCGTCGTCGCCGATCTTGGCGGCGGCATTCATAGCCTCTTCCACGTCGCCCTGCTCCAGCAACTGACGGGTGTTGTTGGCGTGGTGGGCCCAAACGCCGGCAAAACAGTCGGCTTGCAGCTCAAGGCGCACGCTCAGGGCGTTGCCTTCCGCCTTGCTGGCCCGGCTGCGGGCCTCTTGCACCTTGGCGCTGATGCCCAGCAGGTTTTGCACATGGTGGCCCACCTCATGGGCAATCACGTAGGCCTGGGCGAAGTCACCGGGGGCGCCCAGCTGCTTTTGCAAGGTTTCGTAGAAGCCCAAGTCGATATAGACCTTCTGGTCGGCCGGGCAGTAAAACGGGCCCATGGCGCTCTGGCCTCGGCCGCAGGCCGTGGGGGTGGCACCGCGGAACAGCACCAGCCGGGGCTTCTGGTAGTCGGCCCCGCCCTTTTTGAACACATCGGTCCAGACGTCTTCGGTATCGGCCAGCACGGTGGACACAAACTTGGCCATGCGATCGTCTGCCGGCGGGCGGTGGGCTGGCCCCTGCTGCACCTGGGCGGTGGGGGCGCCATTGCCGCTGAGCAGGCCCAGGATGGTGAGCGGGTTGATGCCCAGGGCCCAGCCACCCAACAGGGCCACGACCAGGGTGCCCATGCCCAAGCGACTGCCCAAGAGCGCGCCCAGCAGGCCGCCCAGGCCACCTCCACCGCCGCTGAAGCCTCCGCCCCCGCCATCGCGGCGGTCTTCGACGTTGTCAGACTGGCGGTTGCCTTCCCACTTCATATCGTGGGCTTTTCCGGGGTGGAGTTTTCGATGAACTGGGCCAGTTCGGCCGACCAGTCGGCGGAACCGGGGTGCAAGTCCTGCAGGGATTCGATGGCCACGCCGGCATCGGCCAGCATTTTTTCGGACGCGCCGTTGACCCGCTCCTGGTGTTCCTTCTTGTCCAGATAGACCACGCGCTTGATGCCGACCTGGATGATGGACTGCACGCACTTGGGGCAGGGGTACTGCGTGGCGTAGATGGTGGAGCCGTGCAGCGGCAGCGTGGTGCAGTTGAGGATGGCGTTCTGCTCGGCGTGGACGATGTAGCTGTGGCGCGAGTTCAGCGGGTCGCTGTCATCGTCCTGCCAGTAGTGCTCGTCGCTGTCGTCGCAGCCGCGCGGCAGGCCGTTGTAGCCCACGCCGGAAATCTTGTTATCCGGGCTGACGATGCAGGCACCGTTGCGCTTGCGCGCGTCCTTGGAGCGTGCGGCGGCCAGCAGCGCCACACCCATGAACATGGAATGCCAGTGGATCAAGGAGTCGTTTTTCATACCGCCCAAAACGCGTGCAGAAGTTGGGGCCAGTCTAGCACCGGCCACAGCACACGCTTTTCCGCCGCCTACTGCTGCCGCACGGGCGCCAGCGCCCCCAGGCCGCGCGCGGGGCTGCCGCGCCGCTCCAACCAAACGGATGCCGCAAAAACGAAGAGCCCAACGAACGACAAAAAGGCGCCCACATAGCCCGTCGCGTCATAGCCGTAGCCCAATGCGATCACCAGCCCACCCAGCCAGGCGCCAAGTGCATTGGCGATGTTGAAGGCCGAATGCATGGACGCCGCGGCCAGTGTCTGCCCATCGGCGGCCACATCCATCAGCCGGGTCTGGATGGCCGGTCCGGCCGCAAAGGTGCAACCGATCAGGAACGAGGTAAGGCACAGCATCCAGGGCGACGATGCGGTCAGACTGAACAAGGTCATCACGACGATGTTGAACACCAACATGCCACCGATCGTGCCCATGAGTGCCTTGTCTGCCATCTTGGAGCCAACCACATTGCCCACGTTCATGCCGATGCCAAACAGACCCATGATGACCGGGATCATGCCCACCGGCATCTCGGCCACGTCGGTGGCGGTGCCAGCGATGTAGGAAAAAATGGCAAACATGCCGCCGAAGCCAGTCGCCGCCAGGGTCAGGGTCAGCAGCACCTGCGGATGGGTGAATGCCACCAACTCACGCATCACGCTGGCACCAGCTTCCGGCTTGTCGCGCGGCAGGTACATCCAGATGAGAGTGACCGTCAGCACACTGATCAAGCCCACCGCAAAGAACAGGACGCGCCAACTCAGGTACTGGCCAAAGAGCGCCATCACCGGTGTGCCAATCAAGGTGGCACCGGTCAACCCCAGCATCACATAGCCCACCGTGCGCGCCCGCATATGCGGCGGCACCAAAGAGGCACCGACCAAGGCCGCAACGCCGAAATAAGCGCCATGCGGCAGCCCCGTCAGGAAGCGCAGCACCACAAAACTGAGGAAACCGGGCGCCAGTGCGCTGGCCAGGTTACCCACGGCAAAGATCGCCATGTAGATGAGCAGCAGCGTGCGGCGCGAGGACTTGGCGCCGGCAATGGCCATCAGCGGCGCGCCGACCACCACGCCCAGCGCATACGCGCTGATGACATAGCCCGCCTGCGGGGTGGTCACCGCAAAGGTGTTTGCCACATCGGGCAGCAGGCCCATGATGGCGAACTCGCCGGTACCAATGGCGAAGCCGCCACAGGCCAATGCCACGATCACCAGAAAAATCTGAAAACGAGTCAGCGCGGGGGGTTCTTCTGTCGCAGTCATGGGGTCCTTGGGGATACCCAGGAGACTATACGGGATAACCCTAGGTCCTCAGCAGAATCACAGAGCAACACCGGTAGCAAAAAAACTGGATCAATGGTGATCTACAGCGCTACACCGCCTGGGAAATGACGGTGCGCTCAATCAGCCGGTCGTCCCCCAGCACGACGAGGCTGAACAGCAGCTCGTCCAAGTTGGAGGCCAGCGCCGTCTTGCGCGCCACCAGGGGTGTGGCCTGGGGGTTCACCACCACAAAGTCCGCCTCGCAGCCGGGCAGCAGGTTGCCCACCACGCCAGCTAGCCCCAAGGCCGCCGCCGCACCCGCCGTGTGCTGCCACCACAAGTGCTGGGGCGAGAGTGACAAGCCGGGCTTGGTCTGGCCCTCGCGGCCCACGTAGTAGGCGGCCAGCATGGTGTGGAAGGGGCTGAAACTGGTGCCGCCGCCCACATCGCTGGCCAGGCCGTAGGCGTAGCCCATGCGGTCGGCGCCCTCATAGTCGAAGAAGCCACTCCCCAGGAACAGGTTGCTGGTGGGGCTGACGGCCGCTGCGGCGCCGGTATCGCGCATCAGCGCCCGGTCATCATCGTCGAAATGGATGCAGTGGGCGTAGATGGCGCGGTCGCGCATCAGGCCAAAGTCGTCGTAGGTGGCGAGGTAGCTGCGGGACTTTGGGAACAGCTCACGCGCCCAGGTGATTTCGTCCTTGTTTTCGGCCACGTGGCTCTGTATCCACACATCACCGTACTGCCGGGCCAGCTCACCGGCGCCGCGCAGCTGCGCGTCGGTGCTGGTGGGGGCAAAGCGTGGGGTGATGGCATAGCCCAGCCGGTCCACGCCGTGCCAGCGCTGGATCAGCGCCTCGGTGTCGCGCAGGCTTTGCTCGGTGCCACTCACGCCGCCCTGCCCCTGGTTCAGCAGGTCCGCGGGCGCATGGCGGTCCATGAGGCACAGACCGGTGATGAGGCGCATCTTGTGGGCCTGGGCCTCGGCAAACAGCGCGTGGACCGATTCCACATGCGAGGTGGCAAAGGTGAGCGCGCTGGTGACACCATTGCGCAACAGTTCTGCTATAAAAAAAGTAGCTGCTTGCGCACTGTACTCGGGGGCTGCAAAGCGTTTTTCTTCTGGAAAGGTGTAGTTTTCCAGCCAGGGCAGCAGGCCAGGCGCAGGCGAGCCGATGACGTTGGTCTGCGGGTAGTGGATGTGCAGGTCGATAAATCCCGGCGCGATGATGCGGCCCGGAAAGTGCTCCACTGCCACATCGGGGTACTGGGAAGCGATGGCACTGTATGCGCCAATGGCCTGCACCACCTGGGTGCCTTGGGCATTGGGGCCCACAACGAGCAGGCCATCGGTTTCAAAACGGGCCTGCCCCGGGGCGTCGGGGGCAAACCATAAAAGGGAGGCGCGGTAGGCTTTCATGCGGGCAAGCATATAGCGCAGCGCAGCAATGTCCATACCAAGGCACGCATAGGCCTTATGGACCGGGCCACACGTTCAGGTCGTCAGGCGCGCAGCGTGCAGCTGTCGCCAATGCCCTCGCGCCAGACTCGCACCTGCCACAGGCCGCTGAACTGCTGCGCCATGGCGCGCCAGATGAAGGCGGCCAGGTTTTCCAGCGTGGGCGGGCCCAGGCCTTCCACTTCGTCGAGCAGGTGGTGGTCCAGCTGCGGGCGCAGCTGGGCGATAGCGTTGCGCAGGTGGCCCAGGTCCACCACCATGCCGGTATCTTCGTCGGCATTGCCGGCCACGGTGACTTCGGCGTGGTAGGTGTGGCCGTGGATGCGGCGGCTGCCGGCCACTTCTTCGGCATCGTCCAGGGTGCGCTTCAGAGTGTGGGCGGCGTCGAAGAAGAACTTCTGGCTCACCTCGCAGCGGCGGGGAATGGGGATGGCGGGAACTTGGGTCATCGGATGCCCGTGATCTTGTGGGTTTGCAGAGACAGGCGCCACTGCGGGCGCTCCAGGCACTGGGCGATGCAGACCCGGGTGTTGTCGGCCCGCAGGATGTTGTCCATAGGTTGCAGGTAGCGGTGCTCAAAGTCAGCGGCTTCGCACTCGGCCAGTGTGATACCGGGCTGCGGCCAGACCAGCTTGAGCTCATGCCCGCTGCGCTGTACCCAGGTGGAGCCCGCCTTGGGGCTCACGCAGATCCAGTCGATGCCCTCGGGCGCGGCAATCGTGCCATTGGTTTCCACCGCAATCTGGAAGCCATGTGCGTGCAGCGCATCTATCAGCGCGGCGTCCACCTGCAACAGGGGTTCGCCGCCGGTCAGCACCACAAAGCGGTTCGCTGCATCGGTTGCAGGCCACTGCGCGGCAATGCGCTCGGCCAGTGCCTCTGCGGTCTTGAACTTGCCGCCCAGCGTGCCGTCGGTGCCCACAAAGTCGGTGTCGCAGAACTGGCAAACGGCGCTGGCACGGTCCTGCTCGCGGCCGGTCCAGAGATTGCAGCCCGCGAAGCGGCAGAACACCGCCGGGCGGCCCGCGTTGGAGCCCTCGCCCTGCAGCGTGTAGAAGATTTCCTTGACCTGGTATGTCATCGCAGGCCCCTAGTGGCTGAGCTTGCCCTGCACGCCGGCCACCAGCCAGTTCATGCCCAGGATGCCCGCGTCGCTCAGGGTCTGGCTCTTGGCGATGACCAGCTTGCCTTCGTTGTCCAGCACATCAGCCTTGGCCTGGAAGGGGTGCAGCTTGCCGGCCGCAATGTCCTTCTGGCGCTGCAGCACTTCGGCCTGCACGGCCTTGGGCACCTTGCTGCCAAAGTCGCCCACGCGGATCATTCCTTCCTTCACACCGCCCCAGACGTTGCCGCTCTTCCAGCTGCCGTCCAGTACGGCCTTGGCACGCGCCGTGTAGTAGGCGCCCCACTGGTGGGTCACCGCCACGATCTGCGCATCGGGCGCCACTTTGCGCATGTCGGAGTGGTAGGCCACGGCCAGCTTGCCGCGCTCCTGGGCGGCCGCCATGACGGCGGTGGAGCCGGTGTGGAAGGCCATCACGTCCACGCCCTGATTGAACAGGGTCATGGCGGCATCGCGCTCGCGCGGCGGGTTGAACCACTCGCCCAGCCACACTACCTTGACCTGCGCCTGCGGGTTCACTGAACGCATGCCCAGCGTGAAGGCGTTGATGCCTTGCAGCACTTCGGGGATGGGAAAACCCGCCACGTAGCCGGCCACGTTGCTCTTGGTCATGCGGCCTGCTGCCAAGCCGGCCAGGTAGCGGCCTTCGTAGTAGCGCACATTGGCCGTGGCCACATTGGGCGCGGTCTTGTAGCCGGTGATGGACTCGAACTTCACGTCCGGAAACTCCTGCGCCACCTTGAGCGTGGGTTCCATGTAGCCAAAGCTGGGGGTGAAGATGAGCTGGTAGCCCTGGCGCGCCAGGTCGCGGATCACACGCTCGGCGTCCGGGCCCTCGGCCACGTTTTCCACATAGGTGGTTTGCACTTTGGCGCCCAGCGCGGCGGCCACGGCCTGGCGGCCTTCCTCGTGCTGGCGCACCCAACCGGCATCGCCCAGGGGCGCAACATAGACAAAGCCGATCTTGAGCGGTTGGTCCTTGGCGGGGTCTGTGGTTTGGGAAATGGCACCCAGCGGCGCCAACAGAAAACAACAAGCGGCCACGAGCGTGGCGGCGAGGTTTTTATACATGGTAGTCCTCTACATGGCTCCGAATACAAACGGCAAGGCCCGCCGGAGCAGCGGGCCTTGGGGCGTATTTTACCCGCAGGGCCTTCGCACGCCAGTCTTGGCATAATTGAGAGCTATTCTCATCTGCTGGTCTGCACTCATGTCTGCCGTTTCGCACGCTCCCTTGCCTCCCCTGCCCGCCTCCCCCGAAGACATGGCCGCTCTGCGCCCGGCCGACTGGGAAGCGGCCATTGCGGCAGAGCCGGCAGCCGCCGCGCAATGGATGCTGCATGGCGCGCGCCTGGGCAATGCCGACGCCCAGATCACCCTGGGCCAATGGCTGCTGGACGGCCATGGCGTCGCCCCCAACGCGGTCGACGGTCTGGCCTGGTTTCTGAAGGCGGCCCGGCAGGGCCACCCCATGGGCATGAACATGACGGGGCGCTGCTTCGAAAATGGCTGGGGCACGCAGGCCGATAACTTTGCCGCAGCCAACTGGTACCGCCAGGCCGCCCACAAGGGCCTGGACGCCGCCATGTACAACCTGGCCAACCTGCTGGCCACCGGCAAGGGCGTGCCGCAGGACCACGACGCCGCGCTGCAGTGGTACCGCCAGGCCGCCAGCCAGGGCCACGTGAAGTCCAAAACCAAGATTGGCCGCTACTACGAAACCGGCCTGGTGGTGCCCAAGGACCTGGACGCCGCCTTCGTCTGCTTTGAGGAAGGCGCTAGGGGCGGTGACTTCCGCGGCCAGTTCAACTACGCCGGCATGCTGGCGCAGCGCGGCCATCTGGACGAAGCGCTGGAGTGGCTGCGCAAGGTGCCGCTCACAGCCACGCGCGCCTACCAGGAAGAAGTGGGCCCGCTGCTGATGGCATCACCCCACGCCGGCTTTCGCGCCGTGGGGCAGCAGATGCTAGAGCAGGCCCGTTTCCTCAAGGAAAACGGCCACCAGCTCCTGTAAACAGTGCGCGAGCAGCTACCAAAACGATAGCGCTACGCCTCAGACAAAGGTTTCGAACACGCCGTTGAGCCGGTCGATGTAGGCGCGCTTGGCGCTGGCATCGATGAAGCTGGCTTCAAAGCTGTTGCGCGCCAGCGTGTAGGCCTGCTGCGCGCCCAGGCCCAGCGCCGCAAAGGTCTGGGTGAAGTTTTCGTTCAGGTACCCACCAAAGTAGGCCGGGTCGTCCGAGTTGACGGTGGCCATGATGCCGGCGTCCAACATGGTGCCGATGTTGTGCTGCGCCAGCGTGGGGAACACACGCAGTTTCAGGTTGGACAGCGGACACACCGTCAGCGGCATCTTGTCTTTGGCCAGGCGCTGCATCAGCGCTGCATCGTGAATGGCCTGCACACCGTGGTCGATACGCTCCACCTTCAGCACATCGAGCGCGCTCCAGATATAGGCCGGCGGCGCCTCCTCACCCGCGTGGGCCACCAGACGGAAGCCCAGCTCACGCGCCCGCGCGTAGACCTTGGCAAACTTTTCGGGTGGATGGCCCACCTCGCTGGACGCTAGGCCAATGCCCACGATCTTGTCGCGCAGCGGCAGCGCCTGCTCCAGGCATTCAAAAGCCTCTTCTTCGATGAGGTGGCGCAGGAAGCACAGGATCAGCGAGGCCGTCATGCCGAACTTGGCCGGCGCATCGGCGCAGGCGCGGTACAGGCCATTGATGACCACATCGGCGCTCAGGCCGTGGCCGGTATGGGTCTGCGTGTCGAAGAAGATTTCGGTGTGCAGCACGTTGTCGGCCTGCGCACGCGCGAGATACGCGCAGGTCATGTCGTAGAAGTCCTGCTCGGTCTTCAGCACCATGGTGCCCTCGTGGTAGATGTCCAGGAACTCCTGCAGGTTGTTGAACACATAGGCGTCACGCAGTGCCTGTTCGCTGGGAAAGCGCAGGGGCACGTTGTTGCGCTTGGCCAGTGCAAACATCAGCTCGGGCTCCAGCGAGCCTTCGATGTGCATGTGCAACTCAGCCTTGGGCATGGCGCGCAGCAGCGCGGGCAAGCGGTCTGCCGCAAAGGGTTTGACGGTGTGGTAGGTAGAGGCCATCAGCAGACTCCAAAAGTGATGTTCTGTTGTTTAAGAAAGCGGCGGTAGGCAGAGGATGCCTTGTCCGCCGCTGTGTGCAATTCGGCGCGCAGGTCCAGTGGCAGGCGTTTGGGGCTTTGCGATTCAAGCACCGGTTTGTCCTGCATGAAGATGGTGTGCTGGAAGTCCTGCAGCTTGCTGTCGGGCGAAGCGAAATCGGCCATGGCCAGGCGGAACCAGACGCGGCTTGTTTCGGGTGTGAGCGGGCAGATGAACAGCGCGATGGACTCGCGAAAGCCCTGCAGCGCCACGCTGGCTGCATCCGGCACCTTGGTCAGCACCGCCGTGTAGGGCGCGACCACCTCGTAGGTGTACTCCACCTGCGCGGGCGCGGTGGAGTGCACATTGCTCTGCGGCTGCCAGGCCTTGCACTGCGTGGCGCGCAGGCCGGTGGGCGTGCTTTCTACCGTGTAGTCGTCAATGGCGGTGGCGGCGCGCATGCCCAGCCAGCCGTCGTGGACAAAGCCAAAGTGGGCCATGTCCAGAAAATTCTCGATGATGCGCGGCGCACTGGCCGCCACGTCGTAAGGGCCGCAGTTGACCTTGCGCAACTGCGCATCGGCCTCGGCGGCAAAGGGCGGTGGCTTGCTGTCAGTGGCTCCGTCCAAGCAGACCCAGACCAGGCCGTATTGCTCGCGCGCGGCATGGGTGCGCGCACGGTGCGTGGCCGGGGGCACAAACTGCGGCAGTGCGGGTACGTGGGCGCACTGGCCCTGGGCATCGAACTGCCAACCGTGGTAGGGGCATTCCAGGTGGCCGTTGCAGACGCGCCCCAACGAAAAGCGCGCCCCGCGGTGCGGGCACTGGTCGGCCCAGGCGTGGGCCTGGCCGCCGGCGTCACGCCACAGCACCAGGGACTCGCCCAGCAGTTCCACTCCCAGCAGGGCCTCGGTCAGGGCTGTACTCAGGGCTACGGGGTGCCAGAGGGCCGATTCACGCATGCAGTCTCTTTTCTTCGTGTTCAGAAAGACAAAGGGCCGCCCGGAGGCGGCCCTTCATCAGGCAGTTGCCATTACTTGGCGCCAGGAACCTTGCCTTCCACGCCCTTGACGTAGAAGTTCACGCCAGACAGGAACTTGTCGTCGGCGGTTTCGCCGTCTTTCAGCACTTCCTTGCCAGCGTTGTCCTTGAGCGGACCCTTCCAGATCGCGAAGGAACCGTCGGTCAGACCCTTCTTGATCTCGTCTATCTTGGCCTTGGTTTCGGCGGGCACGTCTTCAGCGATGGAGACGATGTCGATCGCGCCGTCCTTCACGCCCAGCCAGGAACCTGTGCCACCCTTCCAGGAGCCATCCAGCGCGGCCTTGGTGGCCGAGATGTAGTAGGGACCCCAGTTGATGATGGAGGATGCCAGGTGGGCTTTGGGGCCGTAGGCGGTCATGTCCGAATCCCAGCCGAAGGCGCGCTTGCCCTTGGCTTCTGCGGTCTTCAGCACAGCGGGAGAGTCGGTGTTCTGGAACAGGATGTCGGCGCCGCCGTTGATCAGCGAAGTTGCGGCTTCGGTTTCCTTCGGTGGGTCAAACCAGCCGTTCACCCACACCACCTTGGTCTTGACCTTGGGGTTGCTGCTTTGCGCGCCCAGGGTGAAGCTGTTGATGTTGCGGATCACTTCGGGGATTGGGATGGAAGCCACCACACCCAGCGTGTTGGTCTTGGTCATCTTGCCGGCGATCACGCCAGCCATGTAGGCGCCTTCGTAGGTGCGGCTGTCGTAAGTGCGCATGTTCTCGGCTTGCTTGTAGCCGGTGGCGTGCTCGAACTTCACGTCCTTGAACTCGGGGGCCACCTTGAGCATGGGCTCCATGTAACCGAAGGTGGTGCCGAAGATCAGCTTGTTGCCGCTGCTGGCCATTTCGCGGATCACGCGCTCGGCATCAGCAGATTCGGGCACGTTTTCCACGAAGGAGGTGACGATCTTGTCGCCGAATTCCTTTTCCAGGGCCTTGCGTCCGTTGTCGTGCGCGAAGGTCCAGCCGCCGTCGCCCACGGGGCCGACGTAGGCGAAAGCAATCTTCAGGGGCTCAGCCTTGGGGGCGGGAGCTTCAGCGGCAGGAGCGGGAGCAGGCGCAGGAGCCGGCTCTTCCTTCTTGCCACAGCCCACCAGGGCAGCTGCCGCGACTGCGGTCAGGGCCGCAATCTGGAGCAGTGAACGTTTATTCAGATCTGTCATGTCACTTCCTTTGTAGAACGATAGGTCAAACGAACGAAAAAAATCGGGGGCTCAGGAGCCCGGATAGAAGGGCTTGCCAATGGAAGCTGGCATATTAATCCGAATCCAACGCGGGTTGCGCGAGATCAGGGCCAGCACCACGATGGTGGCGACATAGGGCAGCATGGTCAAGAACTGGCTGGGCACCTCCACGCCCGCGCCCTGCAGATGGAACTGCAACATGGTCACGCCACCGAACAGGTAAGCCCCAAGCAACACCCGTGCCGGGCGCCAGGTGGCGAAGGTGGTCAGGGCCAGCGCGATCCAGCCCTTGCCGGCCACCATGCCCTCCACCCACAGTGGGGTGTAAATGACCGAGATATAGGCACCAGCCAGTCCGCACAGCGCGCCGCCCACAATTACCGCCTGCAGGCGGATGGCACGCACCGGGTAGCCCAGTGCATGGGCAGATTCGGGGCTCTCGCCCACGCTGCGCAGAATGAGGCCGGCGCGCGTGCGGTAGAGGAACCAGATCAGCCCCAGCGCAAAGATCACCGTCAGGTAGACCATGGGGTGGTGGCGAAACAGGGCCGGGCCGAAGAAGGGAATGTCGGCCAGGCCGGGAATGGCGAAGCTGGGGCGGTCGGGCATCTTCTCCTGCACATAGGAGATGCCGGCAAAGGCCGAGAAACCCGCGCCGAAAAGACTCAGCGCCAGGCCGGTGGCGTATTGGTTGGTGTTGAGCCAGATCACCAGCACGCCAAAGATGGCGGCCATGACGGCGCCTGCAAGCATGCCGGCGGCAAAGCCGGCCACGTCGCTGCCCGTGTGCACCACAGCGGCAAAGCCGGCGATGGCGGCGCAGAGCATCATGCCCTCGGCGCCCAGGTTGACGATGCCGGCCTTTTCGTTGATGAGCAGGCCCAGCGAGGCGATGGCCAGCACGGTGCCGGCGTTGAGCGTGGCTGCGATCAGCAGTGCGTAGGCGTCCATTACTTCTTTCCTCCGGCGGCGGAGACCCACTTCAGACGGTAGTTGACCAAGGTGTCACAGGCCAGCAGGCTGAACAGCAGCAGGCCCTGGAACACGCCCGTCAGCGACTTGGGCAGGCCCAGGCGCGACTGCGCGAGCTCGCCACCGATATAAAACATGCTCATCAGCAGGGCCGAGAACACCATGCCCACCGGGTGCAGGCGACCCACATAGGCCACGATGATGGCGGCGAAACCGTAGCCAGCGGGCACATAGGGCGTGAGCTGGCCGATGGGGCCGGCCACTTCCAGCGCACCAGCCAGACCGGCCGTGGCACCCGACACCAGCAGCGCCGTCCACAGCGCCTTGCGCGAGGAAAATCCCGCGTAGCGCGACGCTGCAGGCGCCAAGCCACCCACCTGCTGGGCAAAGCCAGCGCGCGTGCGGAACAGGAAGATCCAGACCCCGGCCACGCCAACGAGCGCAAACAACACACCGATGCTCACCCGCGAGCCCTGGAACAGGCGCGGAATGCGTGCAGCCGCCTCAAAGGTCTTGGTCTGCGGAAAGTTGTAGCCCAGCGGATCTTTCCAGGGGCCATAGACCAGGTAGCCCAGCACCTGCACGGCCACGTAGACCAGCATCAGGCTCACCAGAATTTCGTTGGCGTTGAACTTGTCACGCAAAAAGGCGGTAATGCCGGCCCAGAACATGCCCCCGGCAATGCCCGCCAGCAGCACGGGCGCCACCATCCAGCCGCCCGTGGCCTTGTCAGCCAGCAGGGCCACGCCGCTGGCTGTGACCGCACCAATGATGTATTGGCCCTCGGCGCCAATGTTCCAGACATTGGATCGGAAGCACACGGCCAGCCCCAGTGCGATGAGCAGCAGCGGCGTGGCCTTGACCACCAGCTCGCCCAGCGCATAGCCGCTCTTGATGGGCTCCCAGAAGAACACCCCCAGGCCGCGCACCGGGTCCTTGCCCAGCGCAGCGAACAGGATCACACCAATGATGACGGTGCACAGCAACGCCAGCAGCGGCGAGCCGTAGCTCCAAACCTTGGATGGCTGGGGCCGCGCCTCCAGTTTCAGACCGGTGCTAGCCATGGACCACCTCCGCACCCTCGGCATGCTTGGCGGGCTGGGCGCCTTCCCACAAACCACTCATCCACTCTCCAATCTTTTCCACCGTAGCATCGGCCACGGCCACCGAGGGCGAGAGCTTGCCGCGTGCAATCACGTGCAGGCGGTCGCTCACCTCAAACAATTCATCGAGTTCCTCGCTCACTACCAGCACGGCGCAGCCGGCGTCGCGCAGCGCCAGGATGGCGCCGCGGATCTGCGCCGCAGCACCCACGTCCACGCCCCAGGTGGGCTGGGACACTATGAACAGGCGCGGCGCGGCTTCGATTTCGCGGCCGACGATGAACTTCTGCAGGTTACCGCCCGAGAGCGAGCGCGCTGCCGCCACCGGGCCGTTGGCCTTGACGTTGAAGGCGCCGATGATGCGGGCCGCGTGGGCCTCGAGCTGGCGCACCTTGATCCAGCCCCCCGCAAAGCGCGGCGCAGCCAGCGATTCGGTGCGCGTGAGCAGCAGATTGGCCGCCAGGCTCAGCGTAGGCACCGCACCGCGGCCCAGGCGTTCCTCGGGCACAAAGTGCAGGCCCAGCTTGCGCCGGCCGCCGGGGTGCAGCGCCGACACATCGGCTTGCCCCATGCGCACGCTGCCCTTGGGCGCGCGGCAGTCCTCGCCCGACAGCGCATACAACAGTTCTTTCTGGCCATTGCCCGACACGCCGGCAATACCCACCACCTCGCCCGCATGCACGGTGAGCGAGATGCCGTTCAGGTCCACGCCAAACTGGTCCTCGCGCGCCAGGCTGAGTTGGTTCACGGTCAGCACCGGGGCACCAGCCTTCTGCGGGCGGTGCTCCAGCTGCGGCGGTTCGGCGCCAATCATCAGGCGCGAGAGCGAGGCATTGGATTCTTCGGCCGGGTTGCACACGCCAGTGACCTTGCCGCCACGCAGCACGGTGCAGGCGGTGCAGAGTTCGCGGATTTCGTGCAGCTTGTGGCTGATGTAGAGGATGCTGCAGCCCTGCGAGGCCAGCTTCTTGAGCACCACAAACAGTTTTTCCACCGCCTGCGGTGTCAGCACCGAGGTGGGCTCGTCCAGGATCAGCAGCTGCGGGTTGGTCAGCAGTGCGCGGATGATTTCCACGCGTTGCATCTCGCCCACGGACAGCGTGTGCACCGGGCGGGTGGGATCGATGTCCAGGCCGTATTCGGTGGCCTTGGCGGTGATGCTGGCGGTGACTTGCTCCAGGCTTTGCGCCTTGTCCAAGCCCAGCCACACGTTTTCGGCCACGGTGATGGTGTCGAACAGGTTGAAGTGCTGGAACACCATGCTGATGCCCAGCGCCCGCGCTTCCTTGGGGTTGCGGATGTTGACGGGCTGGCCGTTGAACAGCACCTGGCCGGCGTCGGGCTTGACCGAGCCGTAGATGATCTTCATCAGCGTGGACTTGCCGGCGCCGTTTTCGCCCAGCACCGCATGGGTCTGGCCGGGCAGCACGGTGAGGGAAACATCGCTGTTGGCAATGACGCCGGGGTAGGCCTTGGTGATGCCGGTGAGCTGCAGCCGGGGCACGGCGGCAGAGGGAGAGGCTGGGGGAGCAGAAGCCATGGACTGGGGTCTCTCTGTTTCTCTTATTCTTTTCGGAGTTCGGCCGCGACCGACTTGATGCGCTCGCGCAGCCACTTGTTGGACGCGCTGGTGTGGGTGCGGGCGTGCCAGAGCTGGTAGTACATCATGCGCGGGAACTCCACGGGGCAAGGCAGTATTTTGACCGGTAGTGTGTCCACAAAGCGTTCGCAGTACTGCCGGCCGGTGGTCAGCACCAGCAAGGTTGATGCCACCATGCCCGGAATCAGGCTGAAATGCGGGCAGCGCGCCACGATATGGCGCTGCAGTCCCAGGCTGCCCAGATGCTCGTCGATTACGCCCTTGGCGCCGGGGTGGGTGGCGCTGGGCGCAATGTGCTCGGCCTCCAGCCACGAGGTCTGGTCCCAGCCGCGGCGCACGGCCGGGTGTTTTTTGGACACCAGGCACACCACCTCGTCGCCAAACAGGCGGCCCAGGTGCAGGTCATCGGGGGGCTGCGGCCAGTTGCCGATCACCACATCGATATCGCCCTGGGCCAGCAGGGTGCGGTAGTCGCTGGCGGCGGTGAGGGGGTGAATCTCGATCTCGGCACCGGGCGCCAGGGTCTTGATCTGCGTCACCAGCTGGGGCAGAAAGAGCGGATCCAGGTAGTCGCTGGCGGCCAGGCGGAAAGTGTTGCGTGCGGTGGCGGGCTCGAAACCGCGCGCGTCGGAAAACAGCATCTCGGCGGCACGCAAAATGCTCGCGCTGGGTTCCAGCATGCGCAGCGCCGTCTCGGTGGGCACCATGCCCGAGCCGGAGCGCACCAAAAGTGGGTCGCCGGCGAAGTCGCGCAGGCGTTTGAGCGACGCGCTCACCGCCGGCTGGTGCATGCCCAGACGGATGGCGGCTTTGGACACGCTGCGCTCAGTCAACACGGTATGAAGGACCCTGATCAAATGAAGGTCTATCTTGTCGAAAAGGGATTGGTCTCTCATACACAGCTTGGAATTGGTGCCATATGCTAATGCGTATGGCAGCGCTCCCGCTCCCGAATTACCCTCCCGCACGAGGAACCCATCCATGAGCAGCCACACACTGAGATTTGTACGCCAGGGCGAGATCGTCACCCTGCACGATGTACCCCCCACCCGCACGCTGCTGGAGGTGCTGCGCGAAGACCTGCACTGCACCGGCACCAAGGAGGGCTGCAACGAGGGCGATTGCGGCGCCTGCACCGTGGTGGTGGGCGAGGCGGTGAACGGCCAGCTGCAGACCAAGGCCGTCAACAGCTGCATCAAGATGGCCCACAGCCTGGAGGGCAAGGCCCTCTGGACGGTGGAAGACATTGCGGCCGATGACGGCCAATTGCACCCCGCCCAGGAGGCCATGGTGCAATGCCACGGCAGCCAGTGCGGCTTCTGCACGCCGGGCTTTGTGATGAGCCTGTTTGACCTGTACCAGAAACACGCCCACGCGGGCCAGCCCATCACCCGCGCCGACGCCCAGCACGCCCTGAGCGGCAACCTCTGCCGCTGTACCGGCTACCGCCCCATCCTGGACGCGGCCCAGACCATGCTGGGCCTGCCCGCCGTGCCGGTAGACGAAGCGCAAACGCTATCAAAATTGCAGCTGCTCGCGCAGATTCCACGGGGGCCAGAGGCCGATTTGACTTACAAGCTCCCGCAAACCCTGCCCGCCCTGCTGCAGGCGCGCGCTGCCCAGCCAAACGCGCAAATCGTGGCCGGCTGCACCGACGTGGGCCTGTGGGTCACCAAGATGCACAAGAGCTTCCCGGCCGTGCTGGACGTGACCCAGGTGGCCGAGTTGCGCCGGGTGGAAGCCTATCCACACCACATCGCCATCGGCGCCGCCGTGACGCTGACCGACGCCTTTGCCGCCCTGGTGGCGGACCGGCCGCAGCTGGGCGTGTTTGCCAGCCGCTTTGCCGGCCTGCCGGTGCGCAACGCCGGCACGCTGGGCGGTAACGTGGCCAACGGCTCGCCGATTGGTGATTCCATGCCGCTGCTGATCGCATTGGGCGCCAGCGTGGTGCTGATGGCCTGGCGCAAGGGCAAGGCGGTACACCGCGAGCTGCGCCTCGAAGACCTCTACACCGGTTACCGCCAGAACGTGATGGCCCAAGACGAGGTGCTGGCCTGGATCAAGGTGCCCAAGGCGGTGGCCGCCGAGCGCTCCAGGGTCTACAAGATTTCCAAGCGCTTTGAGGACGACATCTCCGCCGTCTGCCTGGCGCTGAACCTGCACATCGTGGATGGCAAGGTCGCCCAAGCCAGCATTGGCGTGGGCGGCGTCGCTGCCACACCGGTGCGCGCCCGCAAGACCGAGGCCGCCCTGACCGGCCAGGCCTGGACGGCGGACACCGTCATGGCCGCCATGGCCACGCTGCGCGCCGAGTTCAGCCCCATCAGCGACATGCGCGCCAGCAGCGCCTACCGCAGCGAGGTACTGGGCAACCTGCTGCAACGCTACTGGCTGGAGAGCCAGGGCCTGGCTGCCATCAACCTGGAGAGCTTTGCGCTCGAAGGAGAAGCCGCATGAGCACGCACACTTCTGCCCCCTCCTCCCAATTGGCCCGCGGCCCCGCAGCCGGCGTGAGCCAGGCACACGAGAGCGCCGTGGCCCAGGTGGCCGGCGCGGTGCACTACATCGACGACCTGCCCGAGGTGCGCGGCACCCTGTACGCCGCGCCCATTCTGTCCACCGTGGCACACGGCAAGTTGCTGGGCGTAGACAGCACCGCCGCACGCGCCATGCCCGGCGTGGTGGATGTGCTGCTCAGCGCCGACATTCCGGGCGACCCCATGTTGGCCGCCTTTGCGGGCGACGAACCCGTGTTTGCCATGGACACCGTGAACTTCGTCGGCCAGGTGGTGGGCGTGGTGGTGGCCAAGACGGTGATGCAGGCTCGCCAAGCCGCGCGCAAGGTGCAGCTGAATATTGAGCCCCTGCCCGCCATCTTGAGCGTGCAGCAGGCGCTGGAAGCCCAAAGCTTTGTGCTGCCGCCGGTGCATGTGCGCCGTGGCGACGCCGAAGCGGCGCTGGCTGCATCAGAACATTCCCTGCATGGCACGCTGGAAGTCGGCGGCCAGGAACACTTCTACCTGGAAGGGCAGATTGCCTATGTGCTGCCGCTGGAGCAAAACCAGTGGTGGGTCTACAGCAGCACCCAGCACCCGGGCGAGGTGCAACACTGGGTGAGCCACGCGCTGGGCATTGACAACCACGCCGTGCGCGTGGAATGCCGGCGCATGGGCGGCGGCTTTGGTGGCAAGGAAACCCAGGCCGGCCATCTGGCCGTCTGGGCGGCCGTGGCAGCGCACAAGCTGCGCTGCCCCATCAAGCTGCGGCTGGACCGCGACGACGACTTCATGGTCACCGGCAAGCGCCACCCCTTTGCCTACGACTACACCGTGGGCTTTGACGACACCGGCCGCCTCACCGCGCTCAAGCTCAGCATGGCGGTGAACTGCGGCTTCAGCGCCGACCTGTCCGGCCCCGTGGCCGACCGCGCCATCTTCCACAGCGACAACGCTTACTACCTGCAGGACGTGGACATTGCCTCCTACCGCTGCAAGACCAACACACAAAGCCACACGGCCTTTCGCGGCTTCGGCGGGCCGCAGGGTGTGATCCTGATTGAGACCGTGATGGGCGACATCGCCCGCGCACTCAAGCTGGACCCGCTGGACGTGCGCAAGCGCAACCTTTACAGCGATGAAGCCATTCCCGGCACGGCGCCTCATAACCCAGTTCGGCGCGACACCACCCACTACCAGATGAAGGTAGAGGACAACATTCTCCTGCCCCTGCTATCAAAACTGGAGCTGTCCGCGCACTATCGGTGCCGGGTAGATGCCATTTCCGCATGGAACGCCGGCAGCCCGGTGCTTAAGCGCGGCATCGCCCTCACCCCGGTCAAATTCGGCATCAGCTTTACCGCCACGCTGTTCAACCAGGCCGGCGCGCTGGTGCATGTGTACACCGACGGCAGCGTGCAGGTGAACCACGGCGGCACCGAAATGGGCCAGGGCCTGCATACCAAGGTGGCGCAGATTGTGGCGGACGAGCTGGGCATTCCGTTTGAACGCGTGCTGTGCACCGCCAGTGACACCGGCAAGGTGCCCAACGCATCGGCCACCGCTGCCAGCGCGGGCACCGACCTGAATGCGCGCGCCGCCCAGTTTGCCGCCCGCCATGTGCGCGACAACCTAGCCGCGTTTGTCTGCGGGCTGGACGGCTGCGGCGCCGGCGCCATCAAGTTCAAGGGTGGCGAGGTGTTCTCGCCCAAGGCCACGCGCAGCTTTGACGAAGTGGTGGGCATGGCCTACGCCAACCGCATCCAGCTCTGGAGCGACGGCTTCTACCGCACGCCCAAAATCCACTACGACAAGACCACGCTGAGTGGCCGCCCCTTCTACTACTTTGCCTACGGCGCGGCGTGTACCGAAGTCGTCATCGACACGCTGACGGGCGAGAGCAAGGTGCTCAAGGTGGACATCCTGCACGACGTGGGCACCAGCATCAACCCAGCGATTGACGTGGGCCAGATCGAGGGCGGCTTTGTGCAGGGCATGGGCTGGCTCACGACCGAGCAGCTGGTGTGGAACGACAAGGGTTACCTGGCCACCCACGCGCCCAGCACCTACAAGATTCCCACCGCGGGCGACATCCCCGAGCACTTCAAGGTCGACCTCTGGCCCGAACCCAACCGCGAAGACAACGTGTTTGGCAGCAAGGCCGTGGGCGAGCCGCCTTTCATGCTCGCCATCAGTGTGTATGAGGCGCTGCGCGACGCCGTATCCCAGGCGCGCGGCGACGATGAACTGGTGCGGCTGACCGCACCCGCCACCGCCGAAAACGTGCTCAAGGCTTTGAAGAAGTAGCCTGCAGCAGCTGCACCATGGCCTGGTAGCCCCGGGCCTGGGCCAGTTGCAGCGCGGTGTGGCCGCTGCGGTCGGTCAGCTTGGGGTTGGCCCCGGCCGCCAGCAGCTGGCGCACCACATCGGTATGGCGCGCGCCGCCATCGCCCAGCACCACGGCCTCAATCAGCGCCGTCCAGTGCAGGTTGTTCACATGGTCCAGCGGCGCCCCGGCCGCAATGAGCTGGCGCACCACCCCCGTGTGGCCCAGGTGCGCGGCGGCAATCAGCGCCGTGCCCTCGTACGGGCTGGTCGTGTTCTTGGCGCTCGCGCCCAGTTGCAGCAGCAGGGCCAGCGTCTCTTCGTCATTCGCCACCGCCGCAATCGTCACCGGGTCGTACTGCTGGTACTCCATGGCGTTGAGGTCCGCCCCGGCTGCCGCCAGCAGGCGAATCGCTTCGCGCTGGCTGGCATAGGTGGCCACATGCAACGGCGTGCGCTGCTGCGCGTCGCGCACTTCCAGGTTGGGCTTGCCCGCCAGCAGCGTGCGCAACTTGGCCACGTCGCCACGGTGCGCCGCGCCCAGCAGGCCGGTGTACTGCGCCGCCTGCGCGGCGTTGGGCGCAATCTGCGCCTGGGCGGGGGCCAGCCCCAGCAAAGCCCAGGCAAGGCTGATGGCAAGAACGGAAGAGCGCGGGCGCATGGCAGCTCCTTACTTCAGCAGGTCGGCAACTTTGTCCAGGGCCGCCACTGCGCATTGTTCGTCCAGGTGACCGCCGGGCGCACCGCCAATGCCCACGGCACCAATCACTTCATTGCCCACCTTCACCGGCACACCACCACCCACCAGCAACATGCCGGGCAGATAGACCAGCGTGGCGGCTGCGGGGTTCTTCTGCGCGTTCTCCATCATGGCAAGCGTGGTGTTCTTGGCAGAGGCCGAGGTGTAAGCCTTGGCGCGGCTGGCGTCCACGGTGTGGGGACCGGCGTTGTCGGCACGCAGCACAGCGCGCACAGTGCCCGCGCGGTCCACCACGGTGGTAGTCACCGCATAGCCCTTGTCCTGGCAGGCGGCCACGGCAGCGGTGGCAATGCGGCTGGCCAGCTCCAGCGACATATTGCGCTCGGTGCGCACGGCCTCGGCTTGTGCGCCGGAGGCGGCCAACAGGGTGATGGAAGCGATAGCGAGGGCAGACAGGGACTTGTTCATACGGTTCTCCTAAAGGGTTTTGAGGGACGGCAGACAGTTGTTTGCCGTTGGGAGAACTGTAGAAAAAGGGGGCGCTGCGGGGTATTCGTAGGCTTACGTGCGGGGGTCCGTAGAAATACGGAGGTGGAGTGACGAAGCTAAGCCAACCGGGGGATGGGATGCTACCCATGGCTACATGCGCCAAGTCAATTTACGCGGTCTGATTACAGACATTTAGTAAGGCCTCGCCGGCCCGGCTCATGCTGCATTTGATGCCTTGTTCCTTGACCAGATGCTGTAAACACTTGCTGGTTTACTCACTAGACTAGCCAGCGCAATGCCGCGGTGCCAGCGGTTTAACCCGAGGCCACACCGCCATTACCGAGGCATTCACCAACAGTTGCGAGTCCAAGCATCCGTGCCTTGATCAGTCAAAAGTTCGACACGATTGCAGTTCCAACAACGTAGCGGCATTGAGCTTGGTCTAAGCAGCACAGAAGGCCATTTGTTGTCATTCATATAGCTCTGAAAGAGCCTGATCTATCCGATTAATTCGCCCACGCCGGGGACGTCACTCCCAATCTAAAGGCTATGCCGCACGCCGATACCTATGTATGAACTGTGTGATGAGCGACAAAAACTGCTCCGTATCGAGATAGTAGTTCGGATATGCCTCTCGAATTGACCTGAACGACTCTGCACCGACAAGAACGACTTGAGCGCCTGAATAGTCGGCAAGCTCAGGGAAAAGCGGAATCTGGCGTGACCGAAAAGGAAGTAGACGCTCGTACCGCTGATACTCTTTCTGCGCGGCATCCGCTTCCTCCTTTGCAAAGGAGAACACCTGCAATCCAGGCTCATCCGGAAGAAGCACTAGGAGAAAGTAACCGGCGTTCTTCGCCTTGGGTTGCTCCGTTGCGCGAAGCGCAGCGCGGAACGCAGTGAGCTTCTTGTTGACATCTAACCTCGTGTTGAGCCTCTCCAGATCTCTCGCAACTTGGCCGCGTGACATGTGTGGGTTTCTTCCGAATGCTGGCGTCTCGGAGTACTCGAGCGCGAGTGAAGCAGTCTGAAAGTAGGAAAGCCACATACTCTCGCCTTGACTGGACTTAAGCGCTTGTCCGACTACGGCTCCAACAGTTTCGACGGCAGTCGCCCATGCATGCTGGACGTGAGAGCGAAGTTGAACTTCTAAAAGAAGGTTGTTGTACTCAGGTTTGACGGAGCTTTGGAACTTGTAAATCAGATGTATTCCCCGATAGCCAGACGCCTTTGGGGTCGCAATGTAGTCGTCCTCTGATATCAAGACGTGCTTTGATCGACTCTTGTAGAACTTATCGCGCAGGTTGTAAACGTCTTCAATCGAAGGGACTACCGCGCGACATCCACCGATGTCTTGCATCTGCGTGAGTCGCATAGAGTCCCGCGAAAGTTTTGACAGGATAGAACGTGAGCGCTTCAAGCGCTGAACAACCACCGCATTCAAATGGAGTCGGGTAACTTTTCCTTTTAAACTGACCGTGATGGTGTTCAGTGGAAAGGCGTGAGATGCGCGCCAGTTGCCTAATATGTCCCATGCCGCGTCATCAAACTCATCGGCGCTACTCGTAGCGGCGAGCGTTCGGCCAGCTCTATCAACGGTGCTCTTGCTGAAAAGCGGAATGGAGTGAGACATAGGATTTGTGCTACCTAACGCCCAAAGGACGCAGCGCGGGAGCCCGATAGGGTGCAGGGCATCAACAAGTACCAGAAAAATGGTGGCGTTATGGCCCCATTGGGCCTCCGCTTGACCCAGCAGTTAGGCGGGGACCAAGACAGAGGCCCTAACTAGAATTTGGTCAACCACTTCATGCTTTTTACTCAATCCTTGGCCTTCACCGTGACGTCAAGTTTTTCAAGTACTTTATTGAAGAACTGTGCAGATAAATCGGATACTGGATGACCAGGAAGCGGGCTATCCAATGAAGACTTGCCTCTTGCTAAGGAAAATCCGTTTGAATGATCAATGTTTGCAAAAGCTCCCCCTGTAAGGGCTTGGCGAACCTCACCTTGCCAACCCGGCTTGGAATTGCGACCTGCTACACGTACCCTCATAAACCCCATCCGAATATGATTCATTCTCGACGCTTCAGCTAGGTGAAACCTATGCGTAGCCATCAGTACGGCGAATACTGTGACGAAAGAGCCAAATAGTAGGTAGGCAAAAATGTCACCCATCGGTTTATCAGATCGTATGACGGTGTTCTGAAAGACAAAGAAGAAGCCAAGAAGTAGCGTAAACAAGAATGCAATGATCACCATTACCAGCAAATTTCTAGCTCCTCCGTTGTGATGCTTCACTATCACGTCGCATTGCTGAATTGCTTCATCAATTGCGAGTACCTTGTCATCGTTGTCGCTCTCGTTGTTGTTACTCATAGATTATTCAAAGTAGTGGGCTGCCAAATGCAATATGTTTCGTAAGGAATCGCGGAATACAGTGGGAGCTCGGTCTATAGAAGATAGGATTTTTTGTTACTCTGTCTGCGCGGTATGCACTTATAAAACAGCGGAAGCTCCAGTAATTCCCCCTTAGTTTGCCTATTCAGCTAAGCCTTGAATATCCCCCGTTCGGGTGAATCTGCGAACGTCAGCTTCTGCCCCAGACTGCAGATTTCCGTACTAATCAACGGCGGATTCAACCGGTCGCTGCAACAAGTTGGCTGAATCGTTCAGCAGGCGTTTCGTAGTCTAGTGTCATCCGTGG
>NZ_JBXAOD010000008.1:0-237634 GCF_058802405.1 Rhodoferax sp. GW822-FHT02D07 | reverse complement strand
AGGGTAGGGCCAACGTGGATCAAATTTGGGCGGAAATAACTGCTCGAAGTGGATCAGTTTTCAACGGAAATCAACAGTCCCACACCATGCCAGAGCTCATCAAAGACGTGACGACGGAAGGCCGTTGGGCGCTCCAGGGACAAGTCTTCTTTGCCCTCTTTGACCGGTACATCCCTTTCATGGTGGAGGATGCGGCTACGGTTGAGTACGTCACCCAATGCGCGGAATACCTCAACTCCTGGAACGATGAGACCATTGATGCGCTTTGCCAGGCCTGCATCCGGTATTGCAACGATTTTCGGGACATGGTGGGGGAAGACCTCTTCGAATTCGCATCTCCACGTAATGTGCTGAAACTGGTCCAGCCCTCCTCGCTCATCGTTCCCAACCCGGAGCACCCTGAGCCGATCGCCCAACTGGAGCTCAACTGCGATTGGGAAGAAGAGCACGGCATGGAGTGGATACTGCGCGACACCGAGGTGCTCTACGTGGGGGGCTTCAATGGCCAAAACCCTTGGGGCAGCTTTCGACCAAAGGACAGTTGGAACTACGCCTAAGCACGCCGGGCCCACTCTCCCTCCGCGCCGGCATCACCTCTCACAGACGAAGATTTCATGACGAAACAAGCGTCTATCCCTCGTGAAATATGCGCAAGCAGCTACCAAAATAATAGCATCCAGGCACACCAACCAACCAGCGTCAGCCCCAGCCGCCGATAATCGGGGGATGACCGCTTTCTCCTCTCTCCCCCTCTCCCCCGCCGTATTGGCCAACCTGCAGCAACTGGGCTACGAGTCCATGACGCCCATTCAGGCCGCCAGCCTGCCGATTGCGCTGGCGGGGCAGGACCTGATTGCCCAGGCCAAGACGGGCAGCGGCAAGACCGCAGCCTTTGCGCTGGCCCTGCTGGCCAAGCTGAACCCGCGCTGGTTTGCCGTGCAGGCCATGGTGCTATGCCCCACGCGCGAACTGGCAGACCAGGTGACGGTGGAGATTCGCCGCTTGGCGCGGGCGCAGGACAACATCAAGGTGGTGACGCTGTGCGGTGGTGTGGCCACGCGCGGCCAACGTGCCAGCCTGGAAAATGGCGCCCACATCGTTGTCGGCACGCCGGGCCGCATCATGGACCTGCTGGAGCGCGAATACCTTTCGCTGGAGAACCTGAACACACTGGTGCTGGACGAGGCCGACCGCATGCTGGACATGGGTTTCTTTGACGACATTGCCACCGTGGTCCGGCAAACGCCCAAGGAGCGCCAGACCCTGCTGTTCTCGGCCACCTACCCCGAGGGCATTGCCAAACTGGCCCAGCAGTTCATGCGCGATCCGCAACAGATCACCGTGAAAGCAGCCGTGACTGAGAGCACGATTGAGCAGCGCTTTTATGAGGTGGAACGCAGCAACCGGCTGGAAACCGTGGGCCTGGTGCTCAACCACTTCCGCCCCGTCAGCACCATTGCCTTCTGCAACACCAAGGCCCAGTGCAACGACCTGGTAACGCTGCTGCAAGGCCAGGGCTTTGTGGCGCAGGCGCTGCATGGCGACCTGGAGCAGCGCGAGCGCGACCAGGTGCTGGCGCAGTTTGCCAACCGCAGCTGCTCGGTGCTGGTAGCCACCGATGTGGCCTCGCGCGGCCTAGACGTGAAAGAGTTGGACCTGGTAATCAACGTGGACATCACGCCGGATGCCGAGGTGCATGTGCACCGCATTGGCCGCACCGGCCGCGCGGGCCAGTCGGGTCTGGCGGTCAGCCTGGCCACGATGAACGAGATGGGCTCGGTCGGCAAGATCGAGCAGTACCAGAACGCCCCCTCGGTCTGGTTCAAACGCGACGAGCTGACACCTACGGGAAATGGCCGCCTGCTGCCGCCCATGGTGACCGTGCAGATTGCCGGTGGCCGCAAGGAAAAGATCCGCCCCGGCGATGTGGTGGGCGCGCTGACCAGCGCAGAGGGCGGCGACGCCTACACCCGCGAGCAGATCGGCAAGATCCAGGTCACCGAGTTCTGCACCTTTGTGGCCGTGGAACGCAGCGTGGCCCAGGCCGCGTGCGAGAAACTCAACTTTGGCAAGGTCAAGGGCAAGAGCGTGCGAGCGAGGTTGATCTAGGCACGCCAAATCCAGGCACTGTGTCTGTCTTGTAGGGGAAATTCCTACAAGACTTACAGCGCGTGTCGGACTCCAGTTCCCCGGGGGCGTGACTACAGTTCATCCAAGCGCCAGAGTCATTGCCTGGCGCGTAGCCCACCGGAGAACTGCCATGAAAAACACCACTGCCGACCTCAACCCCTTCAGCCTGATGATGGAGCCCGAGCTGGTCCTGCAGACCATGGAACGCTCCCAGCAGTTGCGCGGCCTGCGCCGCCACAAGCTGCGCCCGCTGGACAAGCCTCTGATTCCCTATACCAAGGAAGCCATCGCTGCCCGCGCTGCCTATGACGCGGCGATTGATGCCGAGGACTTCGAAAACCAGGCCGACAACTATCTGCTGAACTGATTCCCCCGGTATCCCGCCACGGGCTGGCGGGATACAAAACCGGCCCCAACCGGGCCAGGCGCGAAGCCGGATGGACTGATAATGTTTCGGTCCCTCTCATCCACCAAGGAAGCTTCGCAATGTCCCTCGCCCGTCTTGCCTCCCTGCGCTGTGTCGCCGCTGCCGCTCTGGCCGCCTGCTCTGTGGCCGCTGTGGCCCAGTCCACCGAACCCGTGCGGGTCGGGCTGCTCAGCACCCTGTCCGGCCCCGGCGCCGGTCTGGGCGTGGACATCCGGGATGGCTTCCAGCTCGCCGTCAAGCTCAATGCGGGCAAGCTGGGTGGACGCCCTGCCGAAGTCATCGTCGCCGATGACCAGGCCAACCCCGACGTAGGCCGCCAGACCGCTGACCGCCTGGTCAAGCGCGACAAGGTGGACTTCCTCACCGGCATCGTGTTCTCCAACGTCATGCTGGCCGTGGGCGCTCCCACCTTTGCGTCCAAAACCTTCTACATCAGCGCCAACGCCGGCCCCTCGCAGTACGCGGGCGAGCAGTGCAACCCCTACTTCTTCAGCGCCTCGTACCAGAACGACAACATGCACGAGGCCGTGGGCAAGACAGTCACCGACAAGGGCTTCAAGCGCGTGGCACTCATCGCCCCCAACTACCCCGCCGGCAAGGACGCACTCACCGGCTTCAAGCGCTTCTACAAGGGCGACGTAGCCTCTGAAACCTACACCGCGCTGAACCAGCTGGACTACAGCGCCGAGCTCTCCAAGCTGCGCGCCACCAAGCCCGACGCGGTCTACATCTTCCTGCCCGGCGGCCTGGGCATCAACTTCATCAAACAGTTTGTGGGCGCGGGCCTCTCCAAGGACATCACGCTGTTTGGCCCCGGTTTCTCGGGCGACGAGGACGTGATCAAGGCCGTGGGCGAGCCCATGTTGGGCATGTTCAACACCAGCCAATGGGGCCACGACATGGACAACGCGGCCAACAAGAAGTTTGTGGCCGAGTTCGAGAAGGAATACGGCCGCCTGCCCACGCTGTACGCAGCGCAGGGCTTCGACGCGGCCCGCCTGATCGACGCCGGCGTACGCGACAGCAAGGGTAAGCTCGACGACAAGGCTGCTGTGAAAAAGGCGCTGGAAGCCGCCAAGTTCGACTCGGTGCGCGGTGCCTTCAAGTTCAACAGCAACCACTTCCCCATCCAGGATTACTACCTGCGCGTCATCACCAAGGACAGCAAGGGCCGCGTGACCAATCGCACGCTGGGCGCCGTGTTCAAGAACCACGCCGACGCCTACGTGGGCAGCTGCAAGATGCCGGCACTCTGACCGGCTTTCGGGACGATGGGCATTCTGCTGCTGGAGCAGGCCTTGAATGGCCTGCAGTTGGGCCTCATGCTGTTTTTGCTGGCCGCCGGCCTTACGCTGGTGTTCGGCATCATGGACATGGTGAACTTGGCGCATGGCTCCCTCTATATGGTGGGGGCCTACCTCATTGCCACCGTATCGGCCGCCAGCGGCTCGTTCTGGCTGGGCCTGGGGGCCGGTGTGCTGGCCACTACGGCCCTGGGCATGCTGCTGGAGCTGACCGTGCTACGCCGTCTCTACCAGCGCGACCACGTGACGCAGGTGCTGGGTACCTTTGCCATCTTGCTTATGTGCAACGAGGGCGTGCGCATGGTCTGGGGTTCGCAGCCCCTGTCGCTCAATCCGCCCGCTGCCCTGGCCGGCCCGGTGGAGCTGCTGCCCGGCTTTTACTACCCCGCGTTTCGCCTGCTCATCATTGCTGTGGGCCTGGGCACGGCGCTGCTGCTCTATCTGCTGGTTACGCGCACACGCATGGGCATGCAGGTGCGCGCTGGCGCGTCCAACCGCGAGATGGCGCAGGCCATGGGCACCGATGTGCGGCGCCTGTTCACCGCCGTGTTTGGCCTGGGTTCGGCGCTGTGCGCGCTGGCCGGTGGCATGCTGGGACCGCTGCTGGCGGTGCAGGTGGGCATGGGTGAGAGCATCCTCATCCTGGCCTTTGTGGTCATCGTGATTGGTGGCATTGGCTCCATCCGCGGGGCGCTGGTGGGTGCGCTGCTGGTGGGCCTGGTGGATTCGGGCGGGCGCACGCTGCTGCCCATGGGGTTTGAAGCCCTGTTTGGCCCGCAACTCGCAGCCGACGCGGCACCGGCCGTGGCCTCCATCCTGATTTATGTGCTGATGGCGGGCGTGCTGGCCTTCAAGCCACGCGGACTGTTCCCTGCCCATGGCTGAGCCGCGCACCACCAGTCTGCTGCAGCACAGCCTGGCCCTGCGCTGGACGCTGCCCTTGCTCGCCGCGCTGTGCGCCCTGCCGTGGGTGGCCGCCGCGCTGGGCGACAGTTTTTATGTGACGCTGGCAACGCGCATTCTGGTATTTGCGCTGGCGGCCACCAGTCTGAACCTCATCCTCGGCTTTGGTGGCATGGTGAGTTTTGGCCACGCCGCCTTTGTGGGCGCGGGCGCCTACACCGTGGGCATCCTCATGCAGCACGGCATCACCAGCGCCTGGCTGGCCTGGCCCGCGGCTATGGCCGTGAGCGCACTGCTGGCCCTGCTGATTGGTGCCATCAGCCTGCGCACGCAGGGCGTGTACTTCATCATGATCACGCTGGCCTTTGCCCAGATGCTGTACTACCTGGCCGTGTCGCTCAAGGCCTATGGCGGGGACGATGGTCTCTCGCTGCCCGGCCGCTCCTCCCTGGGGTTCGAACTCACTGATACCGCGCTCTATTACGTGACGCTGGGCCTGCTGGTGGCTGCCATCCTGCTGCTCACGCGCCTGCTCAACGCCCGCTTTGGCCAGGCCCTGCAAGCCATCCGCGAGAACGAGGTGCGCATGGCCGCGCTGGGCTATGCGGTGCTGCGCTACAAGCTGCTGGCCTTCACGCTGGCGGGCGCACTGGCCGGCCTCGCCGGTGCGCTGCTGGCCAACCAGGGCAGTTTTGTCAGCCCGGCCATGATGCAGTGGAGCCAGTCGGGCATGCTCATGGTGATGGTGATTTTGGGTGGTGTGGGCCATGTGCTGGGCGGCCTGGTGGGCGCTGCGGCCTTCTTGCTCATGGAAGAGTTTTTGGACCACATGACCGAACACTGGCAACTGGGCCTGGGCGCCCTGCTGTTGCTGGTGGTGCTGGTGGCGCCGCAGGGCCTCATGAGCCTTTTCAAGCGGAGGGCGCCATGAGCACGGCGCCGCTGCTGCAGGTGCAAGGCCTGGTCAAGCGCTTTGGCGCACTCGCCGCCACCGACCACGCCAACCTGAGCGTGCAACCAGGCCAGATCCATGCGCTGATTGGCCCTAACGGCGCGGGCAAGACCACGCTAATCCACCAAATCTCGGGTGCCTTGCAGCCCGATGCCGGGCACATCGTCTTCGATGGCCACGACGTGACCACCCGGCCCATCCACCAGCGTGTGCACCGCGGCCTGGCGCGCAGCTACCAGATCACCAATGTCTTCTTGCGCCTCAGCGTGCTGGACAACCTGGCGCTCGCCCTGCAGGCCGTGGACGGCAGCAGCCTGCGCTTCTGGAAGGCCGCGCATGCCGAGGCCCAGCGCCTGGAGCGCGCCGCCACGGTGGCGCGCCGCGTGGGCCTGGGGCTGCGGCTGGACGCGCTGGCTGGCGCCCTCTCGCATGCGGAGCAACGCCAGCTGGAGGTGGGTCTGGCGTTGGCCAGTGCGCCCAAACTGTTGCTGCTGGACGAACCCCTGGCCGGCATGGGGCCCGATGAATCGCGGCGCATGGTGCAGTTGCTGCACAGCCTGCGGGGCGAAACCACATTGCTGTTGGTGGAACACGACATGGACGCCGTGTTCCAGCTGGCTGACACGATTTCGGTGCTGGTGTTTGGCAAGGTGATTGCCAGCGGAGCGCCCGCCGCCATCCGCGAAGACGCCGAGGTACGCCGCGCCTACCTGGGCGACGAAGCCTGAAACACACGCATGGAAACCCTGCTTGAAGTCACTGACCTGGACACCGCCTATGGCGCAAGCCAGGTGCTGTTTGGCCTGAACCTGCACATTCCCGCGGGAGGTGTTGCCACGCTGCTGGGGCGCAACGGCATGGGCAAGACCACCACGGTGCGCAGCATCCTGGGGCTGACGCCCGCGCGCAGCGGCAACATCCGATTTTGCGGTGAGCGCATCGACCAGCTGCGCCCGGACCGCATTGCCCGCATGGGCTTGGCTGTGGTGCCCGAGGGGCGGCAGATTTTCCCCAACCTCACGGTGCTGGAAAACCTGCAGGCCTTTGCCGCGCAGCGCCATGCGAGCGCCACGCCCTGGACGCTGGAGCGTATCTACCACCTGTTCCCCGTGCTGGAACAACGCGCCCGCAACATGGGCAACCAGCTCTCGGGCGGCGAGCAGCAGATGCTGGCCATCGGCCGCGCGCTCATGACCAACCCGCTGTTGCTGATCTTGGACGAGGCCACCGAAGGCCTGGCACCACTGATCCGCGAAGACATCTGGATCTGCCTGGCCACGCTGCGCGCGCAGGGCCAGAGCATTCTGGTCATCGACAAGTACGTGCAGCGCCTCTTGCCGCTGGCGCAGCAGCACACCATCATCGAACGCGGCCGCGTGGTCTGGACCGGAGACTCCCCCACGCTGGCCGCCCAACCCGACCTCTGGCACCAATACGTTGGCCTCTAATTTCAGGACTCTGACATGCCCAAGCTTTACCGCGACTTTGACACCCAGGCGCAGATCGACGCGCAATACAACCCTTCCATCGCGCTGACCGATCCCAGCGCGCCGGGCCGGCAATTTGTGGCTGCCGCCGAAAAGGCCCGCAGCACGCTCAAACACCACCTCGACATTCCCTTTGGCCCCACGCTGCAGGAGACGCTGAACATCTTTCCGGCAGAACAGCCCAATGCCCCGGTATTCGTCTTCATCCATGGCGGCTACTGGCGCGCCTTGTCCTCCAAGGAGTTCAGCGGCGTGGCCCTGGGTCTGCAGCCGCTGGGCATCACCACCGTGGTGGTCAACTACGCGTTGTGCCCGTTTGTCACGATTGCCGAGATCACGCGCCAGTGCCGCGCCGCCGTGGCCTGGACGCTGCGCAACATCGCCCAGTACGGTGGTGACCCCACGCGCGTGGCGGTGGGCGGACACTCCGCGGGCGGCCACCTGAGCGCCATGTGCCTGCAAACCGCTTGGGACACCGATTACGGCCTGCCGCGCGACCCGCTCAAAGCCGCGCTGCTGATCAGCGGCCTGCACGAGCTGGAGCCGCTGCGCTACAGCTATCTGCAGCCCATGATCCAGCTGGACGACAGCACCGTGCGCCACTATTCGCCCGCTGCCAACGTGCGCGCCTGCCCCACACCCACCTGGGTGACCTGGGGCGGTGCGGAGAGCACGGAATTCGCCCGCCAGTCCGCGCTGTACCACGCGGCCGCGCAGGCGCTGGGCAACCCCACCGAGTTGCGTGATGTTCCAGGCGCGGACCACTTCACCATCGTGCAGGAGCTGGAGCGCAGCGATAGCCCCATGAGCCAATGGCTGGCGCGGCAGCTCAAGGCCTGACACAAAACTCACACAATGGGTCCGTAGCATTGGCCGCTTCTTTTTCCAAGGAGTGGTTCATGTCTTCGATCCCGTTCTGCCGCCGTCCCGCCGCCAGCGCCGCATTGCTCCTGGCCCTGGGTCTGTCCGCCTGCGGCACTGCCCCCAGCCAGCGCGCCAGCCTGCCCACGCTGGACGGCCAGCTGCCGCTGGTGATCGCGCACCGTGGCGCATCCGGCTACATCCCCGAGGAGACACTGGAGGCCTACACACGCGCCATCGAACTGGGCGCTGACGTGATCGAGATGGACATTGTGGTCACCAAGGACCGCCAGCTCATCACCCGCCACGACCCCAACCTGGCCATCAGCACCGACGTGGCACAGCACCCCGAGTTCTCCTCGCGCAAGAAGACCATCCAGGTGGACGGCGAAACCCAGACCGGCTGGTTCAGCGATGACTTCACGCTGGCCGAGATCAAGACCCTGGGCGCCATCTCCACCGATGCGGAGCGTCCGCAGGAGTTCAATGGCAAGTTCAAGGTGCCCACACTGCAGGAAGTGATCAACCTGGCCAAGGCCCAGTCGGCCAAGACAGGCCGCACCATCGCCATTTACCCCGAGACCAAGAACCCCAGCTACTTTGCCGCCCAGGGCCTGCCCATGGAAGACACGCTGATCGCCATGCTGACCAAGGCAGGCTGGAACAGCAAGAACGCGCCCGTGTTCGTGCAGTCGTTTGAACCCGGCAGCCTGAAGTACATGAAGAGCAAGGGCCTGCAAACCAGGATGGTGCAACTCATCGACGGTGACAGCGTGGACCTGCGCACCGGCAAAGTCACTTTCGCGGTGCCCAGTGACCGTCCCTACGACTGGACCATGATGGGCGACAAGCGTAACTTCGACGTGATGGTGACGCCCGAAGGCCTGGCCGAAATCAAGACCTATGCCGACGGCATTGGCCCCTGGAAGCGCTACATCATCAGCATCAAGGGCACCATCGGCGCCGACGGCAAGCCCGTGGACGTGAACGGCGATGGCAAGATCAACGACGCCGACGCCACCAGCATGGCACCCACCAGCCTGGTGGCAGATGCCCACAAGGCCGGCCTGTTCGTGCACCCCTTCACCTTCCGCAACGAATCGCGCCGCCTGGCGCTGGACTACCAGAAGAACGCCGCACTGGAATACACCGCCTTCTACAAGACGGGTGTGGACGGTGTGTTTACCGACTTCACCGACACGGCACTGGCTGCGCGCAAAGCACTGGCGCCCTGAGCATCAGGCGCTCCCGTTCCAGGCGGGCAGGTTTTCAATAAAATTGGCACCTAGCCCTCGTGGAGTCTTCGTAAGCAGCTCCTGATTTAATAGCAATTCTCAGAAAACCTCAGCGCGCCTTGCGGCGATCGGGACGGTCGTCCTGGGCGTGCAACCAGGTCACCAGGGCGTCCACCGGCAGCGGGCGACTAAAGCAGTAGCCCTGCAACTCGTCGCAGCCCAGTGCGGTCAACGTCTGGGCGGTGGGCAGGTTCTCCACGCCCTCGGCCACCACCTTCAGGCCCAGGGTGTGGCCCAGCGCGATCACCGCGTGCACGATGGCGGCGTCGGCGCTGTCGTCCAGCATGCCGTAGACAAAGGACTGGTCTACCTTGAGCTTGTCGATTTCGAAACGCTTGAGATAGGCCAGGCTGGAGTAGCCGGTGCCGAAATCGTCAATCGCGATCTGCACGCCCAGCGCCTTGAGCGCACTGACCTGGGCTTGGGCCGCGACCGGGTTGTCCATCAGCGTGGATTCGGTCAGCTCCAACTCCAGCAGGCCAGGCTCCATGCCCGAGGCGTCCAGCACCTCGCGCAGTTGCTCCACCAGCTCCGGATCGGAGAGCTGGGCCACCGAGAGGTTGACCGACAGCTCCACGCCCTGGCACAGGCCACGCGCCTGCAGCGCCACCCACTGGGCGCAGGCCTCACGCAGCACCCACAGGCCTATGGGTTTGATGAGGCCGGTCTCCTCGGCCAGGTGAATGAAGTGACTGGGCGAGACTTGGCCCAGCAACGGGTTGTCCCAGCGCAGCAGGGCTTCAGCGCCCTGCACGCGGCGCGTACGCGCATTCAGGCGCGGCTGAAAGTGCAGGCTGAATTCGTCGTTGGCCAGGGCCTGGCGCAGCTGGGCCTCCATGGTCTGGCGGGCCTGCACGCGCTGATCGGTTTCGGGCGAAAAGAAGCGCGCCATGTCGCGCCCGGCGGCCTTGGCCTCGTACATGGCGGCGTCGGCGCGGCGCATGAGTTCGTCCTGGGCGGTGGCATCCTCGGGGTAGAGCGCCACGCCCACGCTGCAGGAGACGGTGAGGTTGTTGCCCTCCACCATGGCGCTCTGGCGCAGCGCGGGGATGAGCCGGTGGTTGACCATGGCCGCCAGTTCGTCGCGGTGGGCCACATGGCGCAGGATGACAACGAACTCGTCCCCGCCCAGGCGGCTCACGGTGTCGTCGGCGCGTACGGCGGCAGTCAGGCGACGCGCCACGGTGCGCAGCAGGCCGTCACCGATATGGTGGCCCAGGGTGTCGTTGATGAACTTGAAGCGGTCCAAGTCGATAAAGAGCACCGCCACCTGCTCGCCCGTGTGCTGCGCCTGGGCCAGCGCCTCGGCCAGGCGCTGCTGGCACAGGGAACGGTTGGGCAGCTCGGTCAGCACATCGTGTTGGGCCAGGAAGCGGATACGCTCCTCTTTGGCCTTGCGATCCGTGATGTCGATGGAGATGCCGATGTAGTTGACTACCTCACCGCTGGTGGCGCTCTTGTGCACCGCAGACACCATGAGCCAGGCCGGGTAGCTGCCGCCGGACTGCTTGCGGATGCGCACCTCGCCCTGCCAGGCATCCTTGTCCTCCAGATCGGACCAGACCATGTCCTGCGGGCTGTCCATGACCATGGACAGGTCGTGGCCGATGACTTCGTAGAAGTCGAACGCCGTGCTGCGGCAGAAGGCCCGGTTGACGCTGATGATCTTGCGCGACTCGTCCATGATGATGATGCTCTCGCTGGACGCCTCAAACACCTTGGCCCAGAGCTCCAGACGCTGCTCCATGACCTTGAGCTTGTTGATGGGCGCGAAGGCGGTGAGCACCGCGTCCTGCCCCTGGTACTTGAGGCGGCGCGCCGACAGCACGGCCCAGGAGGGTACCGCCCCGCCCAACCAACGCACCTCGAACTCGTCCACCGCATCAAAGTCTGCTAGGCGCTGGAAGAAGCGGCTGCGCACGCCCGGTTCCAGTCCGGTGCGCCAGGGGTCGGTATCGCGCTCGCCCAGCCAGGGCAAGGCCGGTGCATTGGCATGCAGCACATGGTGCTCGGGCACCGAGGTCACCACCATGGGAATGGGGAAGGCCTCCACCAGCTCGCGCTGCGCCTCGGCCGCGCGTGCGCTGGCCGCCAGCTCCTGCTGGGCCAGGCGGTCGCGGTCCAGCTGGGCCAGCATGCCGTTGAAGGCGGTGAAAAGCTGGCCAATCTCGTCGCGGCTGTGCCAGTTGGCGCGGCGCGTGTAGTCGGCCGTGTTGCGCACATCGTCCGCCACGCGGGCCAGCGCCTGCAGCGGGCGCGCGATCTGGCTCGCCACCAGGTACACCAGACTCAAAATACAGCCCAGCAACAGCAGCGCCGTGCCCAGGTGCAACCACATGCGTTGGAACAGGCCGTCCACCCGCGCATCCAGCAGCAGTTGCATCTGCTCCAGGCCCACGCGCCAAGCGTCGTCCAGCCCGGTGAGCGCTGCCTGGTAGTCCTGGTCCAGCGCCTGCAGCTCCGCCGCGCTCATGGCCTTGCCCGAGCTGGCCTGCACAGATTCCGAGAAGCGACGCGCCTGCGCCAGCAAGGCACTGCGCGTGGCGCCCAGGCCCGCCTTGAGCTGGGGCGAACCGGCCAGCCAGGCCTGCTCATAGTCCGACTCCATACCCTGCAGCACGGCGTCCAGCCGGCCCACCAGCGTGAGGAGCTGGGCGCTGGGATTGTGGCCCTGCACACCTTGGCCCCATTGCTGCATGAAGTCGCGCGTGTCGTAGAGCACCTGCAGCAGCTCCGGAAAGCGCAGCACGGTGAGCGACATCACGTAATAGCTGTCGAGATCGGGGTCTAGAATCAGGTTGGACTGGTTGCCCACAATGGTGAGCAGGTCCCGACCCTGGGCCAACAGGGCCGTCTTGTTGCCCTTGCTGGACGGAGTCAGCAGCAGGGAGGCCAGACGCTGCGAAGCTTCGCCAGTGTTGAGGGTCGCGTCGTGCGCGCTGCGTATGGTTTCCAGCGCCTGCAGGTCACCGGCGTGGCGGACGGTATCGGATGGCGCGCCGGCCACAGGCGGCGGTACCCGGAAAGCGCCCATCAGGTTGCGCCGCACCACTTCGGCATAGTGGGCGCCCACAATTTCCTTGCGGGCAAAGTCAATCGCCAGGTACTTCTCGTGGATCAGGATGCCGGAGACGTAAATGACGGCCGTCAAGTCCAGCAGGTAAATGAGGGTGAGCTTGCGCCCAACACTAAGCCGTCCCAACCACAGCGGTATTTTTGACAACAACATGGTCTTGCACCTTATAGGTGCAAGACCTAGCAATAAGCGCACCAACCCCTGTCCGGGGCGTCAGGAATCAGCGTTTGAGCACGCCGCCCCGGGAGACATAAAGGTCTTCACCCCGCAGCGCAATGGCTTCCGCCACCTCGCGCGTGGCCGCCAGATCGACCAGGGCCTGAACGACCTGGGCCCGCGTGAGCCCGGCCGCCACGTCGTCCGCCGCTTTCATGACCAGCGCGGCGACGAGCTGTTCGGTGGGGACATCATTTGCCATACATACCTCCAGAAAGCTGCACAGTACGCGCAAGGCGCGGGCCTGAAGTATCTATATGGGCGGCAAAGCCCCAGCTTCTTTGGGCTTACATCGTATCGACGGTAAACACATGTCGATCACATCTAGTCTGCTTCTACAGGTTCAAATGCCGCGTAAACAGACCATACTTCAGGCGCTTACGCTCATTGTGCTCCGCACGGAGCATGTTTTCTGTAATTGCCAAAGGATCATGGGGAAGCACTCCATTGTCATCACTTAGCCCCACTGTCGCGACCTCCTCCGCAAGTTCCATGGTTCCATCAGCCCATATCCAGCCTTGATTGAGAGGGGTGATGACGTGATTTGCATTGGAAACCAATACGCCCCCTGCAAACTGGATATTCGCACCACCTCCGACGATCTGTCCGCTTCTGAAGGCAGGTTGTTGGCGCAGGTGGTTTGGGCCACCACCTCCCACATTACCTTGGCGCTGGTCGACTAGGAACGTGCAATTGCAGCGCCGCATCTGCAGAAGTCCTCGGGAAATGCGATCACCGTGGACCAGTTCGTGCGCCAGAAGAATGTAAGCAGGTGCAGGCTCCGTGCGAATGATGCCCATCATGCTGAGATTAGCAGTTTGATCATTGTTGCCGCTCCAGTTGGCTACTGAACTGCTGCCGGTCGTGGTGACCTTGCGCATGAAACCAGCATCTACACTGACGAAAGGAATCAGGCTCTTGACACCACTCCAGGCACGGTCTTTCAGCCACTTGTCTGGCGAGCAGTCATTGGTGAGAGATTGGCAGATCCGGACCCAGTGCTGGCTGGCAATAATTCTGCGTATCAAAGTGACGCTATGCGGTCTTACAGCTTGCGCTGCGAGAATCGCGGGGCCTTCAGTGACACGCGTGACCGAACGTCCTCCGAACCGGTAGGCTTGAACGGTATATGTCAAAGCATTGCCAACACCTCCGGCGAGGCGATTCAAGGCGTTGGTAGCGAGCGTTATGTATCCCGCGTTTGTAGAGTCGATGCACAGGGCCATTACCCCTCCCTTTATTTGGTATCCAGCCCAACGGCGCATGTGGTCTTTTCACGGAACATTGCGCCACACAATAGGGAATGGATTCTTCAAGTCTTCTGCTGTCTGCACAATCCCCCGAACGGGTGATTCGCAATAGCCGGAACAACTTGGGAGAGATACGTTTGTGCACGTTCAATGTTCTCAGCCGTTGGACAGTTTCCCGAAACCCACTTCCACCGCCCACCCGCATCCCTGCTCACGCCCTCCTCCTTTGGTCGTTTTTTACGGGATACGAAACAAGACACTCCGTCGATACGGGGGTCTTGGATAAGCGTTGCACGCGCAGCAGGCTACATATTGCGCCGGTACTGCCCGCCCACCTCGAATAGCGCGCTGGTGATTTGGCCCAGCGAACAAACGCGCACGGCGTCCATCAGCACGTTAAAGACGTTCTGGTTGTCAATCACAGCCTGTTGCAACTTCTTGAGCATGGCGGGGGCTGCGTCGGCGTGCCGGGCGTGGAAGTCTGCCAGGCGTTTGAGCTGGCTCTGCTTTTCATCGTCGGTGCTGCGTGCCAGCTCCAGCTTCTCCAGCACCTGGTCACCATGGGGGTTGCGGAAGGTGTTGACGCCGATGATGGGCAGTTCGCCCGTGTGTTTGAGCATCTCGTAGTGCATGCTCTCGTCCTGGATCTTGCCGCGCTGGTAGCCGGTCTCCATGGCGCCCAGCACGCCACCACGCTCGGCAATGCTTTCGAATTCCTTGAGCACCGCTTCTTCGACCAGCTCAGTCAGCTCTTCAATGATGAAAGCGCCTTGAGACGGGTTTTCGTTCTTGGCCAGTCCCCACTCGCGGTTGATGATGAGCTGGATGGCCATGGCGCGGCGCACGCTGTCTTCGGTTGGCGTGGTGATGGCCTCGTCAAACGCATTGGTGTGCAGGCTGTTGCAGTTGTCGTAGATCGCAATCAGCGCCTGTAGCGTGGTACGGATGTCGTTGAACTGGATCTCCTGCGCGTGCAGGCTGCGGCCACTGGTCTGGATGTGGTATTTCAGTTTTTGTGAGCGCTCATTCGCGCCGTATTTCTCCTTCATCGCCACCGCCCAGATGCGGCGCGCCACGCGGCCCATCACGGTGTACTCGGGGTCCATGCCGTTGCTGAAGAAAAAACTCAGATTCGGCGCGAAGTCGTCAATGTGCATGCCGCGCGCCAGATACGCCTCCACAAAGGTGAAACCGTTGGACAGCGTGAACGCGAGCTGGCTGATGGGGTTGGCCCCGGCCTCGGCAATGTGGTACCCGGAGATGGACACGCTGTAGAAGTTGCGCACGTCATGGTGCACAAAGTACTCGGCAATGTCGCCCATGACCTTCAATGAAAACTCGGTGCTGAAGATGCAGGTGTTCTGGCCCTGGTCTTCTTTCAGGATGTCGGCCTGCACGGTGCCGCGCACATTGGCCAGCACCCACTCCCTGATCTTGGCAGCCTCGGTATCGGTGGGCTCACGGCCGTTATCAGCCTTGAACTTGTCGATGTTCTGGTCGATGGCCGTGTTCATGAACATCGCCAGGATGCTGGGCGCCGGGCCGTTGATGGTCATAGACACGCTGGTGCTGGGGCTGCACAGATCAAACCCACCGTACAGCACCTTCATGTCATCCAGCGTGGCGATGGACACGCCGCTATTGCCCACCTTGCCGTAGATGTCGGGGCGCGGGTCGGGGTCGTTGCCGTAGAGCGTGACCGAGTCGAAGGCGGTGGACAGTCGCTTGGCCGGCATGCCTTCGCTCAACAGCTTGAACCGGCGGTTGGTGCGGAAAGAATCCCCCTCTCCGGCGAACATGCGGGTCGGGTCCTCACCCTCGCGCTTGAAGGCGAAGGTGCCGGCGGTATAGGGGTAGCTGCCGGGCACGTTGTCCAGCATCAGCCACTGCAGAATTTCACCATGGTCCACATACTGCGGCAGCGCCACCTTGCGGATGGTGGTGCCGCTCAATGATTTGGTGGTCAGCGCGGTGCGGATTTCCTTGTCACGGATTTTCACCACGTACTCGTCGCCCGCGTAGGCCTTCTGCATCTCGGGCCACTGGGCCAGCAGCTTGCGCTCGGCCGCGCCCATGCGCTCTTCGCGCTGCGCGGCCAGGTCATGGACCGCCAGCACTGCGCGCTCCTTGTCGGGGTTGGCCTCCTGAAGCATGCGACCCGATGCACGCAGCTGCTGGATCTCGCGCGCCAGTTTGGCCTGTTCGCGCGCCCGCTTTTTGTAGCCGCGCACGGTGTCGCTGATTTCGGCCAGGTAACGCGTGCGTGCGGCGGGCACCACGGGGGTCTGGTTGCTGCTGTGGCGCACCGTTACCTTGGGCAGCATGCCGTCTTTCAGCGGCACGCCCAAGACCTGCAGGCGCGGCAGCAGCGCTTGGTACAACGCAGTCACACCGTCGTCATTGAAACGCGCGGCCATGGTGCCGAACACGGGCATCTGGTCAGCGGGCGTGGTCCAGGCCTCTTTGTTGCGCTGCACTTGCTTGGACACATCGCGCAGCGCATCGCTGGAACCCTTGCGGTCGAACTTGTTGATGGCGACAAACTCGGCGAAGTCCAGCATGTCGATCTTTTCCAGCTGGCTGGCCGCGCCAAACTCTGGCGTCATGACATACAACGGCACGTCCACATGCGGCACGATGGCGGCATCACCCTGGCCGATGCCCGAGGTCTCGACAACGATCATGTCGAAACCCGCCACCTTGCACGCGGCAATCACGTCGGGCAGCGCGGCGCTGATCTCGGAGCCAAAGTCCCGCGTGGCCAGGCTGCGCATGAATACGCGGGAGCCTTTCTGCCATGGCGAGATGGCATTCATGCGGATGCGGTCGCCCAAAAGCGCACCACCACTCTTGCGGCGGCTGGGGTCGATGGAGATGACTGCCACGCGCAGGTTGTCATTCTGGTCCAGCCGCAAGCGGCGGATCAGCTCGTCGGTCAGGCTGGACTTGCCGGCACCACCCGTACCGGTAATGCCCACAACCGCTATCTTTTTAGTAGCTGCTTGCGCACGTATCTCCTGGACTAACACCTGATTTACCTTGGAGGCTTCGATGGCGGTGAGCAACTGGGACAAGGCGCGCCAGCTGGCCTCGGTGTGGCCCTGGATAGCGGTGAGGTCGGTGGGCGCCAGCGTGGTGATGTCCTTGTCGCAGCGCATCACCATCTCGCCGATCATGCCGGCCAGCCCCATGCGCTGGCCGTCTTCGGGGCTGTAGATGCGGGCCACGCCATAGGCGTGCAGCTCGCGGATTTCGGCCGGCACGATAACCCCGCCACCGCCACCAAACACCTGGATGTGCGCCCCACCCCGCGCCTTGAGCAAGTCCACCATGTACTTGAAGTACTCCACATGGCCGCCCTGGTAGGAGCTGATGGCGATGCCCTGCACGTCTTCCTGCAGCGCAGCAGTGACCACCTCGTCCACACTGCGGTTGTGGCCCAGGTGAATCACCTCGGCGCCCATGCCCTGCAGGATGCGCCGCATGATATTGATGGCCGCATCGTGCCCGTCAAACAGGCTGGCCGCAGTAACAAAACGCACCTTGTGCGTGGGGCGGTAGTTGGCCAGGGCTTTGAAGTCAGCGGACAGATCGGTCATGGGGCACTCGCAAAAAAGGGCAGAAAGCGGCGAATTGACGTTTACGTAAACGTCAACTGTAAACCAGTTCACCCAACGCAGGCTTACGCATTTACCCGGCCCAAAACGGCGTGACTTTGACCTGAATTTGGTCTAAGTTTGATCTTGTCTGGCTGAAGCACCCCCCTACGATTCGCCACCACCCCGAGCCAGACGATGGGTGGAACGAAAAAATACAGGAGACAGACTTTGGCACCCTGGGACGATTTGTCTTTGGACGAGACCGCATTGCTGCAGGCCATCTTCTGGTCAGAGGGAAGCTCGCGCTTCGCCCTGTCCGACCGCTTGGAGTTTTCCAAGAGCAAGACGAACAGCCTGATTGCGGGCCTGCTGGACGTGGGCCTGCTCGAAGAAAGCGGCCTTCGCGGCTCCACCGGCGGGCGCCGGCCCGAAACCATCAAGCTCAGCCCCGAGCTGGGCGTGCTCATCGGCGTGGACCTGGGCGCCACCAGCCTGGACGTGGCCGTACTGCGTCCCGACCTGACCGTGCTGGCTCGCCATACCGAAGTAGCCGACGTGCGCAGCGGCCCCGGCGTGGTGCTGGCGCGGCTGCGCGTGCTGATGCGCCAACTGCTCACCCAATGCGGCGTGAGCGCCAAGCGGGTGATCGCGATTGGCTTGGGCGTGCCCGGCCCGGTGGACTTTGAAAGCGCCCAACTGGTCAACCCGCCCCTGATGCCCGAATGGGACAGCTTTTCCATCCGCGACTACCTGCGCGAGGAGTACAGCGCACCGGTGTTTGTGGACAACGACGTGAACCTCATGGCGCTGGGCGAGCTCTGGCGCCTGCAAGGCGGCCTGCAGAACTTCCTGGTCATCAAGGTAGGCACCGGCATCGGCTGCGGCATCGTCTGCCATGGCGAGGTCTACCGTGGCGCCAATGGCTCCGCTGGCGACGTAGGCCACATCTGTGTGGACGTGGACGGCCCCCGCTGCCACTGCGGCAAGCTGGGCTGCGTGGAAGTGATGGCGGCGGCCCCAGCCATCGTGCGCTCCGCCACCGAAGCCGCCACCTCGGGCGAAAGCCCCTTGCTGGCAGCCTCGCTGGAAGCCAACGGTGTGATCACCCCCGAACTGGTGGGCCAGGCCAGCCGCAATGGCGACGCTGCCGCCAACCGCATCATCCAGGAGTCGGGCAGCCGCATCGGCCAGATGCTCGCTTCGGTCGTCAACTTCTTCAACCCCTCTCACGTATTCATCGGCGGCGGGCTCACGCGCACGGGGCCGCAGCTGCTGGCCTCGGTGCGGCAAAGCGTCTACCAGCGCTCGCTGGCGCTCTCGACCCGGCACCTCGAAATCCAGTACACGCCCTTGGCCGAACGGGCTGGCGTCGTAGGCGCCGGGGTGCTGGCCATGCAAGAAACCTTGAAACACCGAAAGGCCGGCGCATGAGCCTGCAAATTGAATTTCGCGGGACCACCAAGTCCTTTGGCCCGGTGCAGGTGCTGCATGGGGTGGACTTTGTCCTGCCCACGGGCCAGGTGCTGGGCCTCTTGGGTGAGAACGGTGCGGGCAAGTCCACGCTGATGAAGATCCTGGCCGGCTTTGAGCCCGCCACGGGCGGCAGCCTGCTGGTCAACGGTGCGGTGCAGAGCTTCACCAGCTCCCGCGACGCCGAGGCCCAGGGCATTGTGCTGATCCACCAGGAATTCAGCCTGGCCGAAGACCTGACGATTGCGCAAAACCTGTTCCTGGGCCACGAGAAGAAACGTGGCTGGGGTGGCCTGCTGTTAGACGAAGAGACCATGCGCACAGAGGCGCAGGTCGCCATCGCCCAGGTGGGCCTGACCGCCGACGTGAACACGCGGGTGAAAGACCTGATCGTGGCAGAGAAACAGCTGGTGGAAATTGCCAGAGCGCTGTTGCGCAAGGCGCGTCTGCTGATCATGGACGAGCCTACGGCTACGCTGACGCCCACGGAGACCGAACGCCTGTTTGGCCTGATGCGCCAGCTGAAAAGCGAGGGCGTGGCCCTGGTCTACATCTCGCACAAGCTGGATGAAGTGGAGCGCATGACCGACCAAGTGGTGGTGATGCGCGACGGCCGCTGTGTGGCTCAGCAGCCCACGGCCAGCCTCTCGCGCCAGCAAATGGCCAACCTGATGGTGGGACGCGAACTGGCCGACCTGTACCCGCCCAAGGCCTCGGCCCCCGCCACCACCACACCCGCACTGCGTGTGCTGAGCATGAGCGTTCCGGGCTGGGCGCAGGACGTGAGCTTTGAAGTGCGCCCCGGCGAGATTCTGGGCTTTGCCGGTCTGGTGGGGGCGGGCCGCACCGAGCTGTTCGAGGGCATCATGGGCCTGCGCAGCTGCAGCGCGGGCACAGTGGAACTGCAAGGCCGCGTTCAGACCATCCGCAACCCGCGCGACGCCGTGCGTCTGGGCCTGACCTACCTGAGCGAAGACCGCAAAGGCAAGGGCCTGCATGTGCACTTTGGCTTGCGCGAAAACTTGACCCTCATGGCGCTGGAGCGCTATGCCACGCCGCTGCTGCAGCCTGCACAGGAAGACCAGGCGCTGGCCCATGCCGTGGACGAGTTTGGCATCCGCACCGGCAGTCTGCAGATCAAGGCCTCCAGCCTGTCAGGCGGCAACCAGCAAAAGGTGGCGCTGGCCAAGGTGTTGCACCCCGGCCCCAAGGTCGTGGTGCTGGACGAGCCCACACGCGGCGTGGACGTCGGCGCCAAGCGCGACATCTATCTGCTCATCCAGAAGCTGGCCAGCCAGGGCCTGGCCGTCGTCATTATTTCCAGCGAACTCATGGAGCTGATTGGCCTGTGCCACCGCGTGGCGGTGATGCGTGCGGGTCGTCTGCAAACGGTTCTGGAATCCCAACAACTCACCGAAGAGGAGCTCATCGCCCATGCCACAGGAACTCACTAAGACCACTGCCAGCCAGTGGCTTGCCAAACTACAGGGCATGGGCCCGGTGATCGGCCTGGTGCTGCTGTGCGTGGTGGGTACGCTGCTCAACAGCAACTTCGCCACGCTGGACAACATCACCAACGTGCTTACACGCACGGCCTTCATCGGCATCATTGCCGTGGGCATGTGCTTCGTCATCGTGTCCGGCGGCATTGACCTGTCAGTGGGCTCCATGGCCGCGCTGATTGCGGGCAGCGTGATCCTGGCGATGAACTACCTGGCGCCCAAACTGGGCTCGCCCGTGGGCACCGTGGCTCTGGGGATGGTACTGGCCCTGGTACTGGGTGCGGCATTTGGCCTGGCGCATGGCCTTTTGATCACCAAGGGCCGCATCGAGCCCTTCATCGTGACGCTGGGCACGCTGGGCATCTTTCGCGCCTACCTCACCTACTTCTCCAATGGCGGCGCCATTACGCTGGACAACGACCTGACCGACATCTACAGCCCGGTGTACTACGGCAGCGTGGCAGGCATACCGATTCCCGTGTGGGTGTTTCTGGCCGTCGCGCTGGTGGGCAGCCTGATCCTGAACCGCACCACCTTTGGCCGCTACGTACAGGCCATCGGCTCCAACGAACAGGTGGCACGCTACGCCGCCGTGGACGTAGACCGTGTGAAGGTACTGACCTATGTGCTGCTGGGTGTGTGTGTGGGTGTGGCCACGCTGCTCTATGTGCCGCGCCTGGGCTCCGCCTCACCCACCACCGGCCTGCTGTGGGAGCTGGAAGCCATTGCGGCCGTCATCGTCGGGGGCACTGCGCTCAAGGGTGGCGCGGGCACCATCACCGGCACGGTGGTGGGCGCCGTGCTGCTCTCGGTCATCAGCAACATCCTCAACCTCACCAGCATCATCAGCGTGTACCTCAACGCTGCGGTGCAGGGCTTCGTGATCATCGCCGTGGCCTTTTTGCAAAGGTCAAAAAGATGAAGCCCCCACGCTCCACCGCTACGCGGGTCGCTGCCCCCCAGGGGGGCGCTGCCCGCCTTGGGGCGGCCCGGCGGCGGGCGTCCCTACGTTTTCCCCCAACCACAGCAAACCGCTGTTTTCTCAACCTGCAACCGGAGACAACTGAAATGAAAAAAATCACCCGCAGACTCGCACTGACCGCCGTGGCCTTGGCTACGCTGGGCAGCGCCCCCAGCTTCGCCGCCGAAAAGGTGGTGCTGGGCGTGTCCATCCCGGCAGCCACGCACAGTTTCATGGCGGGCGTGGTGTTCTGGGCCAACCAGGCCAAGGCCGAACTCGAAAAAGCCAACCCCGGCCTGCAAGTCATCGTCAAGACCGCCAGCGGCTCGCCCGAACAGGCCAATCAGCTGCAGGATTTGCTGACCGTGAACAAGATCAACGCCCTGGTGGTGCTGCCCTTCGAATCGGCCGCCCTGACCAAACCCGTGGCCCAGCTCAAGGGCAAGGGCGTATACGTGACCGTGGTGGACCGCGGCCTGACCGACACCAGCGCGCAAGATGCTTACGTTGCCCCCAACAACACCACCTTCGGTGAAGTGCCAGCTGCCTATATCGGCAAGGCACTGGGCGGCAAGGGCAATGTGGTCGTGCTGCGCGGCATTGCGTCGAACGTGGACAACGAACGCAACGACGCCTTCAACGCCGGCCTCAAGGCCTTTCCCGGCATCAAGGTGCTGGACGCCAAGTACGGCAACTGGAACCGTGACGACGCCTTCAAGGTCATGCAGGACTACCTGACCCGCTTCCCGCAGATCGACGCCGTCTGGGCGGCTGACGATGACATGTCGGTGGGCGTGCTCAAGGCCATCGACCAGGCCAAGCGCACCGACATCAAGCTGGTATTCGGCGGTGCCGGTGCCAAGGGCTCCATCAAGACCCTGATGGACGGCAGCGATGCCCGCATCCAGGCCAATGTGTCCTACTCGCCCAAGTTCATCTACGACGCCGTGAAGATGACCGCCGAAGCCCGCCTCAAGGGTGCCAAGCTGCCGGCCACCACCATCATTCCGTCGGTGCTGATCACCAAGGAAACCGCCAAGAACTTCTACTTCCCGGACTCGCCGTTCTAAGCTTTCAGGCGTTTTATTGAAGAAACAGGCCTGTAGCCCCCTCTAACATTGCGCAAGCAGCTATTAAAAGCATAGCGATCAGCCACAGGCCTCCTCCCCCTTTTCTGGAGCATCTCCATGGCAAGACCTGTCACCTTGTTCACCGGCCAATGGGCCGACCTGCCCCTGGCCGAACTGGCCCCGCTGGCCCAGCGCATGGGCTACGACGGCCTGGAGCTCGCCTGCTGGGGCGACCATTTCAATGTGCAGGAGGCCCTGGCCTCCCCTACCTACGTGCAAGACAAGCGCGACCTGCTGGCACGCCACGGCCTGCAGTGCCTGGCCATTGGCAACCACCTGGTGGGCCAGGCGGTGTGCGACCTGATTGACGAGCGCCACCAGTCCATCCTGCCCGCCCATGTCTGGGGCGATGGCAACCCTGAAGGCGTGCGCCGCCGAGCGGCTGCCGAGCTGCAAGACACGGCCCGTGCCGCCGCCAAGTTTGGCGTAAAAACGGTGACCGGGTTCACCGGATCCTCCATCTGGCATTCCATCTACGCCTTCCCCCCCACCAGCCAGGCTTACTGGGACAAGGGCTTTGCCGACTTCGGTGCGCGCTTCACACCCATCCTGGATGTGTTCGAGTCAGTGCACGTGAACTTTGCACTCGAAGTCCACCCCACCGAAATCGCGTTTGACATTGCCACCAGCCAGCGCGCGCTGGCCGCGGTGAACCAGCACCGCCGCTTTGGCTTCAACTTCGACCCCAGCCACCTGGCCTACCAGGGCGTGGATTACATCCGTTTCCTGCGCACCTTCCCGGAGCGCGTCTTCAACGTCCACATGAAGGACGCCTGGTGGGGCAAGGGCGACGGCACGGTGGGCACCTTTGGCGGCCACACCAGCTTTGGCGATGCGCGCCGCACCTGGGACTTTCGCAGCGTGGGCCGCGGCATGATCGATTTCGAATCCATCATCGTTGCGCTCAACGACATTGCCTACGCAGGCCCGCTGAGCGTGGAGTGGGAAGACAGCCGCATGGAACGCGTGCATGGCGCCACCGAGAGTGCTGCCTTCTGCAAGCGCCTGGATTTCAAACCGGCTGCCGGCGCGTTTGACGCCGTGTTCGCCAAGGACCAACAAGCCCCATGACCCTTGCCCACACTCCACGCCGCCTGCGCTATGCCATGGTGGGCGGCGGCCGCGATGCCTTCATCGGCGCCGTGCACCGCAAGGCGGCCGCGCTGGATGGCCAGATCGAACTGGTAGCCGGCGCCCTCTCCAGCAGCCCGGACAAAGCACGCGCCTCGGGCCGCGACTTGTTCTTGGCCGACGATCGCAACCACGGCAGCTGGCAAGAGCTGCTGGCCGACGAGCTGCGCCGCAGCCCGGAAGAACGCATCGACTTTGTCTCCATCGTCACGCCCAACCATCTGCATTACCCCGTGGCCCAGGCCTTTGTGGAGGCCGGTTTCCATGTGGTCTGCGACAAACCGCTGGTGCACACCGGCACGCAGGCGCGCGACCTGGTAGCCACCGTCAAGCGACAAGGCACGGTATTTGGCGTGACCTACAACTACACGGGCTACCCGCTGGTGCGCCAGATGCGCCATATGGTGGCCAGCGGCACCATCGGCACCGTGCGCAAAGTGGTAGTGGAGTACCACCAGGGCTGGCTGGCCACGGCCGTGGAAGGCACCGGCAGCAAGCAGGCCGCCTGGCGCGTGGACCCGGCGCTGAGCGGCGCGGCCGGTGCCATGGGCGACATTGGCTCGCATGCCGAAAACCTGCTCAGCACCGTGACCGGTCTGAAAATTGAATCCCTCTGCGCCGACCTCAGTGCCATGGGCGCGGGCCGCACGCTGGACGATGACGGGAACATGCTGCTGCGCCTCTCGGGTGGCGCACGCGGTGTGTTGATCGCCTCACAGATCTGCACAGGCAGCGAGAACGATCTGCGCCTGCGTGTAAGCGGCACTGCCGGTAGCCTGGTCTGGTGCCAGGAAAACCCCAACCAGCTACTGTACGCCCCGCTGGACGGCCCGCCGCACACCATCACGCGCGCATCAGCAGGCTTGTGTGAAGCCGCCCAGAACGCCTCACGCCTGCCCGCAGGCCATCCCGAAGGGTTTATCGAGGCCTTTGCCAACGTCTACCTGGGCGTAGCCGCCGACATCCGCGCACGCCTGCAGGGCGCGGTGGCAGACCCGCTGGCCGCGGACTACCCGCGCGTGGAGGACGGTGCCCGCGGTGTGCATTTCATTGAAAAGGTGCTGGAATCGTCGCGCAGCACGGCCAAGTGGACGCCTTTGGACGACGCCCCCTGTGCGTAACCCGCCACTGGGCCCGGCACCGGTCAAATCCAGTACAGTGGCAAGGCGTGTTTACGCTTTGTTACTCGTCCACGGACCCGCCCCGCCATGCAACCCATCCAGCTCTTCGACCCGGCGTCCAGCACCTACACCTACATCCTGTTTGACGAGGCCAGCCGCGACGCGCTCATCGTGGACCCGGTGAATGAGCAGCTGGAGCGCGATCTGGCCACATTGCGCCAGTACGGACTCAAGCTTCAGTGGGCCGTCGAGACCCACGCGCACGCTGACCACATCACCAGCGCGGCCCTGCTGGCCGAGCACACAGGGGCCAAGACGGCCGCGCCAGCCGGTTGTGGCATCGGCACTGCAGCCATGCAGCTGGCCGATGGCGACACCCTGACTTTTGGCGCCGAGACCCTGCGTGCGCTCCACACGCCCGGCCACACCAGCGGCAGCATGAGCTTCACTTGGCGCGACCATGTATTCACCGGCGACACGCTGCTGATTGGTGGCTGCGGCCGCACCGATTTTCAATCCGGCAATGCCGAAGACCTGTACCGCAGCATCACGCAAGTGCTGTTTGCCCTGCCCGACGCCACGACCGTTTGGCCCGGCCATGACTACCAGGGTCGCACCCGCAGCACCATTGGCACCGAGAAGGCCAGCAACGCCCGCGTGGCAGGCAAGAGTCTGGCGGAGTTCGTGGCCATCATGGAAGGTCTGAACCTGCCACGCCCCCGCCGCATGGACGAAGCCGTGCCAGCCAACCTGAGCTCGGGTGTACGCCACGACGCAGGCAGCGCGGGTGCCACCGCAGCGCAGGCTGCAGCCGGTTATGCGGGAGATGTGAGCGCCGAACTGGCCTGCGCCTGGTGGCAGGCGGGCGAGGCCGTGCTGGTGGATGTGCGCACCGATGCAGAACGCGAGTGGGTGGGCTTTGTGCCCGGCGCTGTGGCACTGGCCTGGAAGCAATGGCCCGGCATGGCGATGAATCCGCAGTTTGATGCGGGCTTGCAGGCCGCCGTGCCGGCGGGAAAGAAGGTGTTGCTGCTGTGCCGCAGCGGCGTGCGCTCCATTGCCGCCGCCAAGCGCGCCACCGAGCTGGGTCTGGAGGCTTACAACATCCTTGAAGGCTTTGAGGGTGACCCTGACGCCAACGCCCAGCGCGGCCACCGCGGCGGCTGGCGCCTGCGCGGCCTGCCCTGGAGACAAGGCTAAGCAGACAGGTCAGAGGCTGCACAATAGGCGCAGAGACATCCCGAAAAAAGCGATATGACTTTTCTTGCCCTGGACATTGGCAACACGCGCCTCAAGTGGGCGCAGTACGCCAGCCCTACCCCTGGCGCCGCCCTGCTGGCCCAGGGCGCCGAGTTTCTGGAAAACATCGACAAGCTGGGCGATGGTGCTTGGCGTGGCCTGCGCGCGCCCCGTCATGTGCTGGGCTGCGTGGTGGCCGGGGACGCAGTCAAACGCCGTGTCCAAGAGCAGATGGACGCCTGGGATGTGGTGCCGCAATGGGTGGTCTCTAGCGAAGGGGAAGCAGGCCTGCGCAATGGCTACGACCACCCCACCCGCTTGGGCGCGGACCGCTGGGTTGCCATGATTGGCGCCTACCACCGCATGCGCGCCCAAGGCCCCGCGCGGCCCATGGTGGTGGTGATGGTGGGCACGGCAGTGACCGTAGAAGCCATCGACGCCGAAGGCAAGTTTCTGGGCGGGTTGATCCTGCCGGGCCACGGCATCATGCTGCGCGCGCTCGAATCCGGCACGGCCGGCCTGCACGTCCCCACGGGGGAAGTACGCCACTTCCCCACCAACACCAGCGATGCGCTGACCAGCGGCGGCACCTATGCCATTGCCGGTGCAGTGGAGCGCATGGTGCAGCATGTGACCGCCCAATGCGGCACCGAGCCCAAATGCATCATGACGGGTGGAGCAGGCTGGAAGATGGCACCCAGCATGACACGCCCCTTCGAACTGGTGGACAACCTGATTTTTGACGGGCTACTGCAGATGGCACAAGGGCGCTACGCCCCCGTGGCACAGGCCTGAAGCGGCGCGGACTAAAGGTCCAGCAACTGCGAAAAGTCGGTGTGGGTGGAGCTGGGGCTCTCGGGCGGCAGCACGGCCGCACCTTCAAACGCGTAGTCCATCACCAGGGCTTCGGGCTCGCCGGGTTGGGCCCCGCCCACAATGCCCCGGTCCACCATGCGCATCAGCAAGGCACGGGCCGCTTCGGGAGACTCCCCCTGCAAGTCCACCGTGGCCGTGAGCGTGAGCCGGATGCTCACCAGATCGGGAGCACGCTGGGCTGCGCGCACCGCCAGCGCACTGTCCTGCAACAGGGATCCGTCAGGCGCGACAAACAGCACGCGTGCCGGCACCCGCGGTGACAACACATGAGACTGTGCGTCGGCATTGACTACCAGCATGGTGCCGTTGGCAAAGTCACGCGCCCAAGCCGTCTTGCCTCCGTGGAAGCCACGGATGCTGAAGCCGTACTCGCGGGGCGACACAAAGTGCCGGCCCGATGCGTCCAGCGAGGGATCGTCGACCTCCAGATCCTCGTGGACAAAGGTGTAGCGGTACTGGCCCGGGCCGATCTGGCGGCGGGTCGCACTGGGTAGCCCCACGGGGCGTTCGCGGGAGTTCAACTCACTCCAATTGGTCATGGTTACCTCCCGTTACATTCTGTCTGGATCATACGTTTTTCAGGCCTGCGGCGCGAGCCACTGTTCGGCCAGCCGCACCCAGTAAGTGGCGCCCAGCGGGAGCAGGGCGTCATTGAAATCGTAGCTCGGGTTGTGCAACATGCAAGGCCCGCCGCCATGACCCATGTCGCGATGGTTACCGTCGCCATTGGCAATGAAGCTGTAGCAGCCCGGCTTGGCCTGCAGCATGTAGGCAAAGTCCTCGGCCCCCATGGTGGGCTCCTGCGCCAACACCTTGTCCTCGCCCACGATATCGGCCATCACCTTGCTGGCAAAGTCGGCCTCTTTCGCGCTGTTGATGGTGGGCGGGTAGTTGCGCACAAACTCGAATTCGCACTGCGTGCCAAAGGCGGCACTGGTGTGCTGGGCCAGATCGCGCATGCGCTGCTCAATCATGTCCAGCACCTCGATGGTGAAGGTGCGCACCGTGCCCTGAATCTCGCAGTGGTCAGGAATGACATTGGTGGCCTCCCCGGTGTGGATCATGGTGACCGAGATGACACCCGCATCGATGGGCTTCTTGTTGCGGCTGATGATGGTCTGAAAACCCTGCACCATCTGGCAAGCCACCACCACGGGGTCGATAGCGTTGTGCGGCATGGCCGCATGGCCGCCTTTGCCGGTGATGGTGATCTTGAATTCGTTGCTGGACGCCATGACCGGCCCCGCGCTGGCGGCCATGGTTCCAGCGGGCATGTTGGGCCAGTTGTGCATGCCGAAAACGGCCTCCACGGGGAACTGCTCGAACAGGCCGTCCTTGATCATTTCGCGTGCGCCACCACCGCCCTCCTCGGCCGGCTGGAACACCAGGTACACCGTACCGTCAAAGTTGCGGTGCTGGGCCAGGTACTGGGCCGCGCCCAGCAGCATGGCGGTGTGGCCGTCGTGGCCGCAGGCGTGCATCTTCCCCGGGTGTTGGCTGGCATGGGCAAAGGTGTTGAATTCCTGCATGGGCAATGCATCCATATCCGCGCGCAGCGCAATCGCGCGGTCCGAGCTGCCGGCCTTGACAATGCCCACCACGCCCGTGGTGCCGAGCCCCCGGTGGATGGGAATGCCCCATTCGGTCAGCTTGGCGGCCACCAGATCGGCAGTGCGGACCTCTTCAAAACACAGCTCGGGATGGGCGTGCAAATCACGGCGCAAGGCGGCAATCTGCGGGGTATTGGCAACAATGGGATCTAGCAGTTTCATGGTGAGAACTCCAGCAGGGACATGGATTGTGCACCCCTATGGCGACGTGCCAGGGCCAGACTCGCTAAAGTAGAGCCATGACCCCAGAGATTTCCGCTTCTGCAGCCGAGCACAAGGTGCTGGGTGCCTGCCCCCACGATTGCCCCGACACCTGCTCCATGGTCGTCACTGTGCGCGAGGGCATCGCCGTCAAGGTACAGGGCAATGCCGATCACCCTGCCACTGGTGGCGCGCTGTGCACCAAGGTATCGCGCTACACCGAGCGCACCTACCACCCCGACCGCCTGCTGCGACCACTCAAACGCAGCGGCCCCAAGGGCAGTGGCCAGTTTGCACCTGTGGGCTGGGACGAAGCCCTGGCCGACATTGCCCAACGCCTGCAAGCCATTGCCGCACGCGACCCGCAAGCCGTCCAACCCTATAGCTACGCCGGCACCATGGGCCGGGTCCAGGGCGAGAGCATGGCCGCGCGCTTTTTCAACCAATTGGGCGCTGCCCGGCTGGACCGCACCATCTGCGCCTCGGCCGGCGCCGAAGCCCTGACGCTGACGCTGGGCCACAAGGTGGGCATGCGCGTGGAGTTCTTCGCTGAGTCCAAGCTCATCCTTATCTGGGGCAGCAACGCGATTGCCAGCAGCGTGCACTTCTGGCGCCATGTGCAGAGCGCCAAGCGCAATGGTGCAAAAATCATCTGCATAGACCCGCGTCGCTCCGAGACTGCGGAGAAATGCCACCAGCACATCGCCCTGCTGCCCGGCACCGATGCCGCGCTGGCGCTGGGCCTCGTGCATGAGCTGATCGTCAACGACTGGCTGGACCACGACTACATCGCGCGCCACACCCTGGGCTGGGAAGCGTTGCGCGCACGCGCGCTGGAATGGACACCCGAACGCACGGCGGCAGTCTGCGGGATCACGGTAGATGAAGTAAAGGGCTTGGCCCGCGACTACGGCCAGGCGGCCCGCGCGGGCGAGCCCGTGGCCATCCGCATGAACTATGGGCTGCAGCGCGTGCGCGGTGGTGGCAATGCGGTACGCGCGATTGCCTGCCTGCCCGCGCTGGTGGGTGCCTGGCGCCAGCGCGCCGGCGGCGTGCTGTTGTCCAGTTCCGGCTATGTGCCGGCGCAAACAGCGGCGCTGGAGCGCCCAGAATTGCTGGCCGGCCGCAGCCCCCGCACGATCAATATGAGCACCATTGGGAACGATCTGCTGCGCCCCGCCAGCCCGGAATTCGGCCCGGCCATCGAAGCCCTCATCGTCTACAACAGCAACCCCGTGGCCGTGGCGCCCGAATCGGCCAAGGTCGTGCAGGGCTTTTCGCGCGAGGACCTGTTCACCGTGGTGCTGGAGCACTTCCAAACCGACACGGCCGACTACGCCGACTACATATTGCCAGCCACCACCCAGCTGGAGCACTGGGATGTGCACAGCAGCTACGGCCATACCGATGTGCTGCTCAACCGCCCCTCCATCGCACCGTTGGGCCAGGCGCGCAGCAACGCGCAGATCTTTCGGGACCTGGCGCGCCATATGGGCTACACCGACCCGGTGTTTGCCGAGAGCGATGAGGCGCTGTGTCGCACGGCTTTTGGCGACAAGGTGGACTTTGAAGCGATGCTGGCACAGGGCTTTGCGCCGCTGCCCGTGCCCGAGACGCCGTTTGCCGAGGGCGGCTTCCCCACGCCCAGCGGGAAGTGTGAGTTCTTCAGTGCGCGCCTGGCCGCGCGCGGCGAGGATGGCCTGCCCAACCATGTGCCCAACTTCGAGCCGGCCGGGGCTGACCCGCGCTACCCGCTGGCCATGATTTCGCCACCCGCGCGCAACTTTCTCAACTCCACCTTTGTCAACGTGCAAAGCCTGCGCAACATCGAAGGGGAGCCGCTGGTGGAAATCCACGCCAGCGACGCCGCTGCGCGGCAGATTGCCGATGGTGACGTGGTGCGTGTCTTCAATGGCCGCGGCGCCCACGAATGCGTGGCCCGCGTGTCGGAGCGCGCCCGCCCCGGCGTGGTCAACGGCCTGGGCATCTGGTGGCGCAAGCTTGGCCGCGATGGAACCAATGTGAACGAACTCACCAGCCAGCGCCTCACGGACATGGGCCGCGCGCCCACCTTCTACGACTGCGCAGTGGAAGTCAGCAAGATCTGAGAGCAGCGGCGAATCAGCCCGCGCGGCCCAGCACTTGGCTGGCGCGCAAGTTGAGCTGGCGACAGGGCGTACTGTCGGGGCTACCCAGAAAATAGCCCTGCGCCCAGTGCACACCAAGACTGGCCACCGCGCGCAAGGTGTCTTCCGACTCCACCGCCTTGGCCACGAGCAGGCTGTCGTGCTTGCGGGTCAGGCGCACCATGCTCTCCACCGTCTTGGCTTGCTGGGGTTCGGTCGCGAGGTTGTGCGTCCAGCGCGGTGCCAGCTTCACCACATTGGGCAAGACCCTGGCCCAGGCTTGCATGCCGCGGTCCGAAGGTTTGAAGTCGTCCAGCGCCACCAGCACGCCAGCCGCGCGCAGCGGCTTGAGCGCCGCCACCAGGGGAGCCAAGTCCGTCAGAAGGCCATAGTCGGTCACATCCAGCCCCACACGGCGCGCCGGCACACCGCACTGGCGCATGCGTTCCAGCAACAGGCCGCCCAAGTCTGCGCCATGCAGTTGCACCAGCGTGGCGGCACTCACATTCACAAACAGCTGGCCCCGTCCCTCGCCGCGCGTCCAGCCCGTCAGCGCCTGCTCCAGACAGGCCAGCTCAAAGTTCTTCTGGCAGTGCTCCTCCTGCGAGGCCTGCAGCATGTGCTCCACCGAGAAGTCGGGCTGCGTCAGCGGCGCACGGGCCAAGGCCTCATGGCCCACGATGACTCCGCTGCGCACATCGACCAGCGGCTGGAACACCACCCGCAGGGAACGCTGCGCCAGCAAGGGCATGACGCGGGGCGCCGGCGTGTTGCGCCGTCGGCTCCACCAGGTGCGCAAGGTGTGGTGCAGGGACATGGCCGCATTGCACCGCCTCGTCCAAGACGGCGCAAACCGAACCGTCCACCGCTGAACAATTGTCAAATTGGCGTACGCTGGCGACTTGGAAACTAGCTTGCCTGTATGAGCCGCCTTGCCCTGACCCGCGACAAGATTTACAAAACCGTGGCCCGCCAGCTGCATGGGCAGGTGCCCTGCTGGGTGTGCGGGCAGCATGTGGAGCCCGCAGACGCCACGCTGGAGCACATCACCCCGCGCAGCGAGGGCGGCAGCAGCCACCAGGAGAATCTGGCCATCAGCCATGACCGCTGCAACAACCAGCGTCACATCCAGCCCCCTGGATCCGCCAAACCCTGAGCTAACCATGCAACGCCACATTGCCTACGCCCTGCTCGCAGCCACCCTGTTTGGTGCAAGTACCCCGCTGGCCAAACTGCTGCTGGACCAGGTATCTCACCAACTCTTGGGCGGCCTGCTCTACCTCGGTAGTGGCATCGGGCTCGCGGCAGCCCGCCTTCTGCGTGATGGCCGTTGGCAGTCGCCCGAATTGGCGCTAGGTGAATGGCGTTGGCTGCTCGTCGCCATCGTGTTCGGCGGCATATTCGGTCCGCTCGCCCTTTTCTGGGGGCTGAGCAGCACGCCAGCAGCCACGGCCTCCTTGCTGCTCAATCTGGAGGCCGTGCTCACCGCCGTATTGGCGTGGCTGGCCTTCCGCGAAAACGCAGACCGGCGTGTGGTTGCCGGCATGGTGGCCATCGTGGCGGGCAGTGTGGTCCTGTCCTGGCCCAGCGGTGGCAACCCGCTGGCGGGCGGTCTGGGCTTGGGTGCAGTGGCCCTGGCCTGCCTGTGCTGGGCCATCGACAACAACCTCACACGCAAGGTATCCGCCTCGGACGCCCTCTTCATCGCCTCCGTCAAAGGTCTGGCGGCGGGCAGTGTGAATACCGGGTTGGCACTGGCCTTGGGAGCGGCGTTGCCGCCGGTTCCCATTGCACTGGCCACCATGGTGCTGGGCCTGCTGGGTTACGGCGTGAGTCTGGTGCTGTTTGTATTGGCATTGCGCGGGCTGGGCACCGCACGCACTGGGGCTTATTTTTCCGTGGCACCCTTTGCGGGTGCCGCCCTGGCACTCGCTATGGGAGAAAGCGCCACGCCCCTGTTCTGGCTGGCCACCGCCCTGATGGCGCTGGGTGTGTGGCTGCACCTGACGGAACGCCACGAGCACGACCATGTGCACGAGCCCCTGGGTCACACCCATTCGCATACCCACGACGCACACCACCAGCACGCCCACGCCTTTGCCTGGGAGGCTGGCCGGCCCCACAGCCACTGGCATGAACATGCACCGCTGCGGCACCGGCATCCGCATTTCCCCGACATCCACCACCGGCATGGGCATTGACCACCGGGTCGCGCCAGGCAACATCCATCACCCGGACCGCTTGACGCGGTCCTTTTTTTACCCTTTAATTTACCAAAAGGTTAAATAAATATTTTTGCCACCATGTCTGATGCCCTGAGCTCCACCTTCGCCGCCCTGGCAGACCCGACCCGTCGGGCCATCCTGGCGCGGCTGGCGCTGGGGGAGAGTTCGGTGAGTGACCTGGCCAAGCCCTTTGCCATGAGTGCCCCGGCCGTGACCAAGCACCTCAAGGTTTTGCAGCGTGCCGGGCTCATCAGCCAGAGCCGCCAGGCCCAGTGGCGCCCCTGCAAGCTCGAAGCCCAGCCCCTGCGGGAAGCGGCCGACTGGGTGGCCCAGTACCGCCAGCACTGGGAGGACAGCCTTGCCCGGCTGGAAGGCTATTTGGCAACCCTACAACCCCCATCCTCCGAGGAGACCCAATGAGCACCCATGCCCCCTTCACCATTTCCCGCCTGCTCAAGGCACCACGCGCCCTGGTCTGGGAGGTGTACTCCAGCCCCGAGCACCTGCAGCACTGGCTGGGCCCCAAGGGCAGCACCGTAACGCACAGCCAGCTCGATTTCCGCGTGGGCGGCACCTACCACTACGCAATGAAGGTGGAAGGCGGCATGGAGCTATGGGGCAAGTGGCTGTTCCTGGAACTGCAGCCGCCCGAGAAGCTGGTGCTGATCCAGTGCTTCTCCGACCCGCAGGGCGGCGCCACGCGCAACCCCTGGGCAGCTGGCTGGCCCATGTACACCCACTCCAGCACCACGCTGACCGAGCAAGACGGCGGCACGCTGATGACCCTGGTCTGGGCACCACACGAGGCTACGCCCGAGGAAGAAGCCCTGTTTGCCGCCAGCCACGACAGCATGCGCCAAGGCTGGAGCGGCAATATCGATGTGCTGGAGGACTACCTCTCGCTGCTGCAAACCCCATAACCCAAGGAGACCGCCATGGCCCGCGTCAGCACCTACCTCAACTTCAACGGCAAGACCGAAGAAGCTTTTGTGTTCTACCGCTCTGTGTTCGGTGGCGAGTTCACCGGTGGCATCCACCGCTTCAAGGACGCGCCCCCCGCACCGGGGCAGCCGCCGCTGGACGCAGCCACCGGCAACATGGTCATCCACGTCGAACTGGCGCTGCTGGGCGACCATGTGCTGATGGGAACCGATGCGCCCGAGTCCATGGGTTTCAAGCTGGTGCAGGGCAACAACGCCCATATCAATCTGGAGCCCGACACCCGGGCGGAGGCCGAACGTCTGTTCAACGGCCTGTCTGCGGGTGGCAAGGTGGAGATGCCACTGCAGGACATGTTCTGGGGTGCCTACTTCGGCAGCTTCCGCGACAAATTCGGCACGCAGTGGATGGTGAACTGCAACGCCAAGTAAAGCCCCACGCTCCGCCGCCGCGCGGGTCGCTGCCCGTCAATCGAACCAGCGCATACCCACTAGGTTTTGCAAGCCGGATTCGGCGGCGACGAGCTCGCCGGGTTGGGATTGCGGCTCGGGCGCAGACCAGCGCTCTGCCAGCACATTGCGGGCCCGCAGGTTCAGCGTCTCCACGATGGCCGGCGCAGCAAAGCCCAGGAACTGGCCCTGCGCCAGATGCACGCCAGCATCGCGCACGATGCGCAGGTCCTCGGCATCGTCCACGCCCTTGGCCACCAGACTGGCTCCGGTCTTGAACGCCAGCTGTGACAGCGTGCGCAGCACCTTGGCTTTCTCCGGGTCTTCCTTCAGGCCTGCGGTCATCCGACCATCGAGCTTCACCAGTGCAGGCTTGAGCCGCAGCCACAGATCCAGGCTACGCTGCGATGCCTTCACGTCGTCCAGCGCAATGGTGCAGCCCAGGGCCTGCAGCGCTGTGGTGCAACGCTCCAAGGCCTCCAGTTCCTGCAGCTTGCGGTGCTGGCCAATCGCCACCACCACCCGCTTCGGGGGGACGCGGTGGGCAAAGAACAGGCCCTCCAGCCGCTGGAAGGGTTTGGGCTCGCTCAGCGCAACCAGGGTGTGGGCGCTGAGGTTGACCTGCAGACGCCCGTTGGCCAGGGGGTAACCCCAGCCCTGCAGGCCACGGCCCATGCCCGCCAGTTCCAGCTCGGTTTGCAGCTGCGCCAGCTGGCCGGCGTCCAGCACGGCCTGCGGCACCTCTGCACCTTGTGGCTTCTGCTGCATCACCAGGGCTTCGTGGCCGTCGATGGTGCCGCTCTGCAGCGCGACAATGGGCTGATAAAGCACTTGCAAGGCCCCTTGTTCGAGCACGGCCTGCAAGGGGTGGGGAACGGTTTTGGCGGGCCAGCGCGGCAAAAGGCGCTGAATCAGGGGCGTCGGCATGGGCACCTCGGACGGGCGGTTCGGGGTTGGAGAAAGCTCACAGAGCTGCCTTCCAATTTACGGCCAAACGCCGGCGGAGCCTGCGTCAAATTGTTGCGGCGCCCCGGGGCGTACGCTGCCGCTAATTCAATGTCCCTCGCCCTGCAGGCGGGTGATTGCCTCTGGCGGAGCCACCAGACGGAGGTAATCGGCCAGGGTTTTGCCGGGCTCATCGGCAAAGCGGCCCGCTGCACTTTGTAACAATTCGATGTATTCCATGCGGTCCAGCCGGAAGGTGCGGAAGTCTTGCCGCACCTCGCACCAGGCCGCCAGCGTCCAGACCTTGCCCCAGTAAAAACAGCCCAGCGGGCGGAGCACACGCTGGCTGGGCTGGTCGCCCGCATCGCGGTAGTCCACGCGCACCTTGCAATGGGCCTGGGCCGCCTCGCGCAGGGTTTGCAGCGCTGCCTGTACCGCCGGCTCCATTCCCGCAGGCGGCGCATACACCGCCATGCTCTGCGCAGCCACCCGGGCCGCCACCGGCAATACCGAGAGGATCTTGCCCAGCGCGACCTGCGAGTTCTGCGCCAGCACCGGGTCTTGCCAGACCTGGGCCATGCGCACCGAGGCCACCAGGGCGCGGGCCTCGTCTTCGGTGAACATCAGCGGCGGCAAGTCAAAGCCCTGGCCCAAACGGTAGCCCACGCCAGCCTCGCCCTCGATGGGCACCCCCTGGTGCTGCAGATCGGCCACATCGCGATACACAGTGCGCTCGGACACCTCCAAGCGCTGCGCCAGAAAGGCGGCCGTGGTGAGACGCCGGCCCCGGATGAGCTGGACGATCTGGAAAAGGCGGTCGGCGCGGCGCATGGGTATTCAGAATATTTTTGGCCTCTAGCCCTCATGATACGTGCGCAAGCAGCTATGAAAATAATAGCGATTGCACAGATTCTTCTGGCGCCACCAGATCCAGGCCCAGCGCCTGCACATCTGCCTGCATGGCCGTGGCGATCAGTGCCATATCGTGGTCACTGACGCTGAACAGGCCGAAGCGGAACTTGTAGCCCCAGCGCATGCGGTCTTCCACAAACTCCAGCGCGTCCAGCAGCGGCAGGATGGGCGCTTCCTGCGCCGGCACATAGGCCACGTCGCGCCGGAAAGGCACAAAGCCGCCACCCGCGTCGAATGCGTAGGGCGCGCCCGGCTGCACGATGCCGATGGACACAAAAGCCTGCAGCCGGTCCTTGCCACCCATGGTGAGCGTGGGGCTGTAGTAGGCCACGCGGTCACCGGGCGCCATGCGTTGCAGGGGGGCGGACTTGCCGTGGCAGACCTGCATATAGCCCTGCTCGGGCACCGCGCAGCCGTTGCGGGCATGCGCGGCGCAGGCCACGGCAATCCAGTTCTTGCGCGTGGCCATGGTCTCAGGCCAGCGCGTGCAGGCCGACGCGGTTACCATCCAGATCGGTGATGTGAGCAAAGAAGCCCATGCCCGGGGGCAGCGCGGTGCGCGGCTGGGCGATGCTGCCGCCCTGGGCCACGGCGCGTTGCAGCGCGGCATCCAGAGAGGGCGTGGCGTCCAGATAGACCAGCGTGCCAGCGCGCGAGACCTTGGGCGCACTGGGGCCCATCATCAGCGCACCGCCGGTGCCGTCGGCCTCGGGGTCGTAGGCAAACACCGCTCCCTGGCTGGGGCCCATGGCCTCGCGGCGCATGGGGCGGCCCAGCACGGTTTCATAAAAGGCCTGGGCGGCTTCGAGTTGGGTGGTGGGGATTTCAAACCAGCTGATGGCGTTTTTCATGCGGAAACTCCGTTTGCGTTAAAGAAGTCCGCATGGTGCTGGCACCCTCCTGACAGCGCTGTGTCAGTAGGCTTGCGGCAGTGCCATTCGCCGTGCCGCCTGGGTCTGCCCGCCATAACCCCAATCGCTGCCCGGCAGCTCGCGCACGATGACGTAACTGGCGGGCTCCAGCGGCTGGCCCGCACCCAGTTGCTCCTGCAGTTCGGCAAAGGCGGCGGCGATGAAGGCGGCTTTCTCCTGCGCCGTGTTGGTGCCCTGAGTAATGCTGATTTCCAGCAAGGCCGTGGGGCCCTGCACATCCGTGCCGCCGACATGCCAGCGCGCGGCGGGGATGTCGTCAATCACCACCGCCGTTACCTCCGGGCGCTTGCCCAGGGTGCCGGCGGTGATGCGGGTGAGCGCGCTGGCCAGGGCGCGGTAGCGCGAGGGGTTTTGCAGGGGCGAGACCTGGAGTTGCAAGGTGGGCATGCTTACTCTCCCCGGCTTTGGGCCATCGCCGCCTGGCGGCGCGCGAGGCGGTAGGCCAGACGCTGGGCGCTGCGCAAGGCGCTGTGGCCGGCTTCGCGGAGCTGGGCATTGGCGCCGCGCCAAATATCGGCCTCGGCCTGGCTGCGCAGGGCGTGCGCCTGCTGCTGGGCCAGCGCATGGAGGCGGCTCAGTTCTTCGGTGCTGTAGTGCATGGTGGGCTCCTGGGTGGTTGGCATGGAACGAACTTTATTGACACATCCATCACTCGGAAACCGCAAAAAATCCATATTGGTTTTGCACTTATTGCAAAACCAAGCCGCTGCGCCACACAATGGAGCATGCAATTCCACCTCGACGACATCGCCCTGTTCGCCCGCATCGCCGAGCTGGGCACCCTCTCGGCCGCAGCGCGCGAGCGCGATGTACCGGTCAGCCAGGTCACCCGCGCGCTGACCCGGCTGGAAGCCGCCTGCGGCGTGCGCCTGCTGCACCGCTCGACGCACGGCCTGAGCCTCACCGACGAGGGCGACACCCTGCTGTCCTATGGCCGGCGCCTGCTCGACACCACGGCCGAGCTCGACAGCGAACTGAGCGGCAAGCTCAGCGGGCCCAGTGGCTGGGTACGCATCAGCGTGAGCCCCTTGATGGCCGAGTGCGTGATTGCGCCCAACATCCAGGGCCTGTACCAGCGCTGGCCGCTGCTGCATCTGGACATCAACGCCGATGACCGTATCGCCGACATGGCGCGCGACGGCATCGACATTGCCATCCGCACCGGCACGCTGGCCAGCGACACGCTGGTGGCGCGGCAGATCGGCGAGTACGGCCGTACCCTGTATGCCGCGCCTAGCTACCTGGCGCGCTGCGGCACGCCCCAGCATCCGGACGACCTGGCCCGCCACCACCTGATTGCCAACAGCGCCAGCCCCAACCTCAACCACTGGAGCCGCATCGGCCAGCCCGACCTGCAGATCCAGGGCCATACACGTACCGACAACACCGCCCTGCTGCTGAGCCTGGTGGTGCAGGGCGTGGGCATCTCGCGCCTGCACGATCTCATGGCCGCCCCTTGGGTGCGCAGTGGTGCCCTGGTGCCCATCTTGCAAGACCACTTTGCCAGCCCGCGCGTGCCCATCTTTGCTGTGATGCTGCAAGAGCGCCACCGCCTGCCCAAAATTCGTGCCTGTATTGACTACTGGGCCGAGTGCCTGTCCAAGTTGGCGCAACCCGCGCCCCAGCCGAGGGCGTAAACCGGCCCTTGGCAGCGCACCAGCTCACCACACTGGTGCGCATATCTTGTATACCAGTGGCACGCTTCGTGCTGCACAGGATGCCGTATGGCCAACGCATCCGACATCAGCACCCGCATCATTGAAGCCGTCATGGCGCAGAAGCTCGCGCCTGGCGCCCGCCTGGGCGAGCAGCAACTGGCCATGCTGTTCGACTGCAGCCGCACCATCGTGCGGGAAGCCCTGAACCGCCTGGCCGCACGTGGCATCGTGACCGTCAGCAGCCGGCGCGGCTGGTATGTGATCGAACCCTCTTTGAGTGAAGCCCGCGAGGCCTTCGAGGCGCGCCGCGTGATCGAGATGGGCCTGATCCGCTGCACCACCGAGGTGAGCAAGGCCGCCATCAAGAAGCTCAAGGCACATATCAAGACCGAGCAGGCTGCCGTCAAGGGCAACGACGTGGGCCTGCGCAGCTACCTGCTGGGCGACTTCCATGTCTGCCTGGCCGAATGCCTGGGCAACAGCCTGCTGGCCGACACGTTGCGCGACTACACGGCGCGCACCACGCTGATCGCCATGCTTTACCAGTCCACCCATGATGCAGCCCATTCCTGTGCAGAGCACGGGCGCATCGTCGAAGCGCTTGAAGCCTCCGACTGGGTGCTGGCTGAGCAACTCATGCAGGCCCACATCGGCCATGTGCAGGACGCCCTGCGCCTGCAGACGCCCAGCGGTGATCCGCTGGCCGAGCTGCGCCAGGCACTGAGCCCGCTGACCGAAGCGCCCGCCACGGCACCGCGCCGTTTGGCACAAGGCTTGCATACAAGTTCTGCCGACAAACCTGCTTCCAAAGACCCCTCAACCTACCTAGGAGCCCTGCTATGACCTTCTCACTGAACAAACGCACTTTCTCCCTCGCGCTGGCCGCCGGCGCCCTGCTGGCCGCTACTGGCGCCCAGGCACAGACCGCGCTGGACGACATCCTCAAAAACAAGGTGCTGAAGGTGGCCGTGCAGACAGACTCCGCGCCCTACGGCTTTGTGGGTACTGACCTCAAACCCATCGGTCTGGATGTGGACATGGCCAACCTCATTGGCAAGAAGCTGGGCGTGCCCGTGGAGCTGGTGGTGGTGGTGAGCGCCAGCCGCATTCCAGCGCTGCAGACCAAGAAAGCCGACCTGGTGATTGCAACCCTGGGCAAGAACCCCGACCGCGAAAAAGTGATCGACTTCTCCTCCGCCTACTCCCCCTTCTTCCAGGCCGTGTTCGGCCCCAAGAATGTCAGCGTCAAGGCCTTCAGCGATCTGGGTGGCAAGTCCGTCGGCGTGACCCGTGGCGCCATGGAAGACCAGGAACTGGGCAAGGTGGCCCCCGCCAATACCGACATCAAGCGCTTTGAAGACAACAACGCCACCATCGCCGCCTTCACTGCGGGCCAAGTGCAGTTCGTCGCGCTGGGTGCCTCGGTGGCCGGCAACATGATGACCAAGAACCCGCAGCTCTCCAGCGAATACAAGCTGCTGCTGAAAGACAGCCCCAACTTCATCGGCATTGCCAAGGGTGAAGACAAGCTCAAGGCCAAGGTCAACGAAATCATTGCCGAAGCCAAGAAGAGCGGTGAGCTCGAAGCCATGGCCAAGAAGTGGCTGGGCCGCGGCGCTGGTGACCTGCCCCTGTAATCCCTGACCCTGCCCGGAAGAGCACACCATGCGCATACAGCTGGACTTTGGCGCGGTACTGGCCGAATGGCCGCTGCTGCTCACCGGCGTGGGCTGGACCCTGGCGCTCACGGCGGCGGCCGTGGTCGTGGGCACCAGCCTGGGGATTGCCTGCGCCTGGGTGCGGGCGCGCGGCTTCGGTGCCGCGCTGGCACCGCGCTGGCTGCAGGCCCTGGTGGGCGGCTATGTGGAGCTGGTCCGCAACACGCCCTTCATCGTGCAGCTGTTCTTCATCTTCTTCGGCCTGCCGGCCGCGGGCTTCAAGCTCTCTGCCGAAACGGCCTCCTTCATCGCCATGGTGATCAACCTCGGGGCGTATGCCACCGAGATCCTGCGCGCCGGGCTGGAGGCCACGCCCAAGGGCCAGATCGAAGCGGCGGTGAGCCTGGCGCTGACCCGCTGGCAGACCTTCACCCGCGTTGTGCTGCCGCCCGCCTTCAAGAAGATCTGGCCGAGCCTGGTGAGCCAGATCGTCATCGTGATGCTGGGCTCCTCGGTCTGCGGTCAGATCTCCACGCAGGAACTGAGTTACGCGGCGGACCTGATCCAGAGCCGCAACTTCCGCTCCTTCGAGTCTTTCATCGTCGTGGGTGCGCTGTACCTGCTGCTGTCCTTTGTGCTGCGCCATCTGCTGAACTGGCTGGGCGCCACCTTTCTGTTCGGGAGGCGCTAGGCCATGGTGGACTTTTCCTTGTGGGACATCCTGCGCAACCTGCTGTTGGCCGGGCGCTGGACGATTGGCCTCTCAGTCATCGCCTTTGTGGGCGGCGGCCTGGTGGGCTTGGCGCTGTTGATGCTGCGGCTAAGCAAACTGCCCGGCGCGACGGCATTTGTCAGCGGCTATGTGCAGCTGTTCCAGGGCGTTCCGTTGCTGGTGCAACTGTTCCTTGCCTACTACGGCCTGGGGCTGTTTGGCATCAACACCTCGCCCTGGGTGGCAGCAGGCATGGGCCTCACGTTCTATGCCAGCGCCTTCCTCACCGAAATCTGGCGCGGCTGTGTAGAGGCGATTCCGCGCGGCCAGTGGGAGGCATCGCAAAGCCTGGCGCTGAACTTTCGCGAGCAGCTGCGCCACATCATCCTGCCCCAGGCCTTCAAGATCGCCGTGGCGCCCACGGTAGGATTTTTGGTGCAGGTCATCAAGGGCACGGCGCTGGCCTCGGTCATCGGCTTCATGGAGCTGACCAAGGTCAGCAAGACCATCGCCAACGCCACCTTCAGCCCGTTTCTCGTGTTCAGCTGCGTGGCGCTGATGTACTTCGTGCTGTGCTACCCCGTGAGCCTGTACGCCAAATCGTTGGAGAGGAAATTGCATGAGCAGCGCTGAAACATCCCCCGCGGGCCAGTCCATCGTCGACATCCGCGGCCTGCGCAAGTCCTATGGCGCCAACGAGGTGCTCAAGGGCATCGACCTGCAGGTGCAGCCCGGTGAGGTGATAGCCATCATCGGCAAGAGCGGCTCGGGCAAGAGCACGCTACTGCGCTGCATCAACGGGCTCGAAGAGTTCCAGAGCGGCACCCTGGCCGTGGATGGCAAGCCCCTGCTCTACAAGGACGCCACCGCCATGCGCGCGCTGCGCCAGCATGTGGGCATGATCTTCCAGGGCTTCAACCTCTTTCCCCACCTGACTGTGGGCAAGAACATCATGCTGGCCCCCAGCCTGGTCAAACAGAAAGACCCGCAAGCCGGCGAAACCCATGCCCGCGCCCTGCTGGCGCGCGTGGGCCTGGCCGAAAAGTTTGACGCCTACGCCGACCAGCTCTCGGGCGGCCAGCAGCAGCGCGTGGCCATCGCCCGTGCGCTGGCCATGGAGCCGGCCGTGCTGCTGTGCGACGAGATCACCAGCGCGCTGGACCCCGAACTCGTGGGCGAAGTGCTGCGTGTGGTCGAAGGGCTGGCGCAGGAGGGCATGACCCTGCTGATGGTGACGCACGAGATGAACTTTGCGCGCCGCGTGTCCAACCGCGTGATCTTCATGCACCAGGGCCGCGTGCACGAGATGGGGCCACCGGAGCAGCTGTTTGGCAACCCGCAAACGCCCGAGCTGCAGCAGTTCCTGTCTTCGCTGCACGGCTGAATCCCCGCCGGCGACGCCGGGGGTCGCCGCTGTCTTCGATAATCGGGGGCATGAGTGACCCCGTGACCCTGATTCCGCTGGATACCGTCAGCGGCGCCCCCTTGACCCCGCCTTCCACCCGGCCCACAGCCAAATTCATGTTCTCCCACCCGGCGCACGTACTGGCGCTGGGCTTTGGCTCGGGCCTCTCACGCATTGCACCGGGCACTTCGGGCACGCTGTGGGCCTGGGTTGCCTTCCTTGCACTCAGCCCCTGGATGACAGATATGGGCTGGGCCTGGCTGATTGGCGGCGGCACCCTGCTGGGCTGGTGGGCCAGCACCGTCACCGCGCGCCACTTGGGCGTGCTGGACCCCGGCAACGTAGTCATCGACGAAATCGTCGCCTTCTGGCTGGTGCTGTGGCTGGTCACGCCGACCTCGTTGGTCGGCCAGGTCATGGCCTTTGGTCTGTTCCGCTTTTTCGATGCCGTCAAACCCGACCCCGTGGGCTGGGCCGATGCCCTCTTCCACCACGTGGACCCGCAGAACGACCGCCACGCCTGGGCCAAGGCCGGCTGGGGCATCATGCTCGACGACCTGGTGGCCGCAGCCTGCACCGTGCTGGTGGTGGCGATCTGGAGGTTCATCTGAACGCCGCCGATTCACTATCAAATCAGGAGCTGCTCGCGCAATATTCACGCGGGCTAGTGGCCGATTTGATGCTCAAACGCCTGTGGATGCTGGCGACGGCCGAGAGCTGCACGGGCGGCCTGATTGCCGGCGCCTGCACCGACCTGGCCGGCTCCAGCGCCTGGTTTGAGCGCGGCTTTATCACTTACTCCAACGAGGCCAAAACCGAGTTGCTGGGGGTGGACGCCGCGCTGATTGCCACCCATGGTGCAGTGAGCGAACCGGTGGTTCGCGCCATGGTGCTGGGCGCCCTGCAGCATTCGCGCGCCCAGGTGGCGGTGGCTGTCACCGGCGTAGCCGGCCCCACAGGAGGCAGCCCCGACAAGCCGGTGGGCACAGTCTGGTTTGGCTGGGCCACCCCTGCGGGCGTGCATACCGAAGTGCAGCACTTTGACGGCGACCGGACCGCCGTGCGCAGCGCTACGGTGCAACACGCGCTCAGCCAGTTGGCCCTGCGACTACAAGCTGCGGGCTGAAACTGCCCCCTAGCCGCGCTTGCGACCAAAGTTGAGCAGGCGGGTCGCGATGAAGGTCTCCACCATGAAGCAGATCAGCGCACTCAGAAAGCACACCACCCCGCCTAGAAACGTGAAGATGGAAATGCGCAGGCCGGGGAAATCAATCGTCTCGCCCAGGAACAGCACCACGATGGTCACGCCGATGAGGAAGGCGCAGGAGGTCAGCAGCGCAATGCTCGAATTGGCCAGCAGGCCACGGGTGCGCAGTTCCGCCAGTTCGGCGTAGCCGTCTTCATCCTCCGCCGGGTGGTTGCCTTGCTTGATGCGTGTCTCCACATTCCGCGCCCGATCGATGATGCGCGCCAGCCGCCCGGCCACGGCAGCAATCATGCCGGACACCGCCGTCAGCAGAAACACCGGCGCCACCGCCAGCTGAATGCCATGGGAAACAGTGTCGGGTTCCAGGGGAAAAGCCATACGCAAGCACCTCAATGAAAAACGCCATGCAGGCAGGCACCCGCATGGCGTTGCATTGTAGGTCTGCGCTTTACTTCTGTTGCGCCAACTGTTGCTCCAGTTGGTGCAGCACGCGGTAGCAGTCCAGCACGCGGCCCACGCTGGAGTTGGGTTCGCGGCCTTCCTTGATGGCGGCGAAGAATTCGCGGTCTTGCAACTCGATGCCGTTCATGCTCACGGCCACCTGGCTCACGTCGATCTTTTCTTCCTTGCCGGTGAACAGGTCGTCGTAGCGGGCGATGTAGGTGGCCGTGTCGCCGATGTAGCGGAAATAGGTGCCCAGAGGGCCGTCGTTGTTGAAGCTCAAGGAGAGCGTGCAGATGGCGCCGCTGGCGGCACGCAGCTGGATGCTCATGTCCATGGCAATACCCAGCACGGGGTGGATGGGCCCCTGGATGGCGTTGGCCTGCACGATGGGGCTGTTGGCTTGGTAGGCAAACAGGTCCACGGTGTGCGCAGCGTGGTGCCACAGCAGGTGGTCGGTCCAGCTGCGCGCCTGGCCCAGGGCGTTGGTGTTGGTGCGGCGGAAGAAGTAGGTCTGCACATCCATCTGCTGGATGTTGAACTTGCCAGCCGTGATCTGCTGGTTGACGTACTGGTGGCTGGGGTTGAAGCGGCGCGTGTGGCCGCACATGGCGACCAGGCCCGTCTTCTTCTGCTCGGCCACCACGGCATCGGCACCGGCCCAGCTGTCCGCCAGGGGGATTTCCACCTGCACGTGCTTGCCGGCCTTCAGGCAGGCCAGGGTTTGCTCGGCGTGCATCTGGGTCGGCGTGCAGAGGATGACGGCGTCCAGCTCGGGCAGCGCCAGGCTCTCGGACAGTTCGGTGGTCACATGGCCCACGCCGTACTTGGCGGCCACTTCCTTGGTCTTGTCCAGCTCGCGGCCGATGAGGGAGATGACCTCCACGCCATCGATGTTCTTGATGCCGTCCAGATGCTTGACGCCAAAGGCGCCTGCGCCAGCCAGCGCAACTTTGATAGTTTTAGACATTAGTTGTTCTCCAGGATCAAATGGCCCACTGCCGTGTTGCTTGCAGGTACATGGTAAAAACGGTGTGCAACCCTCACGGAATGTGCGCGAGCAGCTTCCAAATCTGTAGCATCGCAGGGTACGTCGGACATGGCACCGCGGGCGATCAGCCACATCACCAGCTCGATGCCCTCACTGCCCGCTTCGCGCACGTAGTCGATGTGCGGCGTGGCGGCGCAGGCGGCGGGGTCGGCAATCATCTTGTCCAGCCAGGCGTTGTCCCACTCGCGGTTGATGAGGCCGGCGCGCGCGCCCTGCAATTGGTGGCTCATGCCACCCGTGCCCCAAATCTGCACGTTGAGGTCTTCGTCATAACTCTCGATGGCCTTGCGGATGGCCTTGCCCAGGTTGAAGCAGCGCTGGCCACTGGGCACGGGGTACTGCACCACGTTCACCGCAAACGGAATCACCGGGCAGGGCCAGGCGTCCTTGACCGGGTCTTTCTCACCGCACATCAGGCTCAGGGGCACGGTCAGGCCGTGGTCCACATCCATCTTGTTGACGATGGTGAGGTCAAAGTCCTGCTGGATCACCGAGTGGGCAATGTGCGAGGCCAGGTCGGGGTGGCCTTGCACCTTGGGCACCGGGCGGGGACCGAAGCCCTCATCCGCCGGGGTGTACTCGGCTGCGGTGCCGATGGCGAAGGTAGGAATCAGATCCAGACTGAAAGCGGTGGCGTGGTCGTTGTAGACCAGAAAGATCACGTCGGGCTTGTTGTCCTTCATCCATTGCTTGGAGAAGTCGTAACCCGCGAACAGTGGCTTCCAGTAGTCCTCCTGGGTCTTGCCCAGGTCCATGGCGGCGCCAATGGCCGGCACGTGGGAGGTGTAAACGGAGGCGGTAATGCGGGCCATCTCAGGCGCTCTCTTTCTTGCCAGCTTGGCCTTGGGGTTGTCGGTGGGGTTGGGCGTCGCCGTCTTCGCCCAGGTGGCGGTTGCCTTCGGCCGAGCGGCCGCCGGCCAGCATCATGGCGCGGTATTCCACCTCGGTCATGCCGGTCATGCTGCCCGCCATCTGCTGAAAGCTCAGACCATGGGTGGCACCGATCTTGGCGAGGAAGTAGATGTTGCCGCCCAGCTGCATGGCGCGGTTCAGGTCCATGTCGATCACGGCCTGGCGCTGATCTTCGCTCATGGGCCATTCGTTGAGGTAGGCGCGCTGGTCGGCCTTGAAGCGGACGCGGTTCTCGGCCTTCATGAGGCTCATGCAGAACTGGTTGAGCCAGTAGCCCTTGCGACTTTGCTCGGCATCAAAAATGATCGTGCCGGGGATGTCCTGGTAGGGTTTGTCGAGTGCCATATCAGTCTTTCAGAGTTTCAGGCCAATAGAGGCGGGTGGGGTTGTCCACCAGCAGCTTCTGCTGCAGCTCGGCGGTGGGCGCAATGTGGGGGATGAAATCCACCAGCAGGCCGTCGTCGGGCATATGGTCTTTCAGGTTCGGGTGCGGCCAGTCGGTGCCCCAGAGCACACGGTCAGGAAACTGCTCCACGATGCGCTTGGCAAACGGAATCACATCGCGGTAGGCGTGCTGTTCGCCATTCAAGGCCTTGGGGCCACTAACGCTCAGGCGTTCGGGGCAGCTCACCTTGCTCCAGACGTTCTGGTGCTCGCGCATGAACTTCTCGAACAGCGCGAATTGCGGGCCGTCCACGGGCAGCGACACGTCAGGGCGGCCCATGTGGTCCACCACTACCGTGGTGGGCAGCGCGGTGAAGAAGTCCCACAGCTCGGGCAGGTCCACCGCCTCGAAATAGATCACCACATGCCAGCCCCACTTCGCAATGCGGCCGGCAATTTCCATCAGCTCGTCCTTGGGCGTGAAGTCCACCAGGCGCTTGACAAAGTTGAAGCGCACGCCGCGCACACCGGCATCGTGCATGGCCTGGACTTCGGCGTCCGTCACGCTGCGCTTGACGGTGGCGACGCCGCGCGCCTTGCCCTTGCTGGCGATCAGCGCATCCACCATGGCGCGGTTGTCCGCACCGTGGCAGGTGGCTTGCACGATCACGTTCTTCTCGAAGCCCAGGTGGTCGCGCAGCGCGAAGAGCTGGTGCTTGGAGGCATCGCAGGGCGTGTATTTGCGCTCGGGCGCATAGGGGAATTCATCCCCGGGGCCGAACACATGGCAGTGCGCGTCCACCGCGCCTGCGGGCAGCTGGAAGCGGGGCTTGGCGGGGCCGGCATACCAGTCCAGCCAGCCGGGGGTTTTTTCGAAGCTCATGGGGTCACTTGCCTTTGCTAATGGGAGGAACAGGGGCCGCACCGGGCAGTGCGGCGGCAATGGTGCGGCGGAACTCGACGGAGTTCATGGCGATCTGGCTGCGGTTGGGTAACTCCACCTGCCCGCCTTCGATGGAACGCACTGTGGCCAGCACGCGGGGCCGACCGTCGCGTATGACTACAAAATAGCTCTCGCGGTTGAGTTCGCCAAAAAAATCGTAGCCCGTGGAGCTCAGTAGCTCCGGGTACTTGCGTACGTCAAAGCGCGTGTCTTTCACGGTCTTGATGAACAGGGCCTGATCGGCCTTGCCCGCCAGCTCCAGCCCGGCCTTGATGAGCTGCACCGCGAAGAAACCCTTGATGGCGTTGTGGTCCGGCCGCGCGTTGTAGCGCGCCATGTAGCGCGCGCTGAAGGATTGCACCGAGGGCGATGGCGCGTCGCCCGAGGCGATCATGTGGGCGAACACGCCCTCGGCCCCGCCGGCCGCACCTTCGACCACATTGGGGGCCGCCACCAGGCCGTCGGTGAAGACGGGCTTGCTGAAGCCCTGCTTGTGCAGCTCCTTAAGCAGGCCGATGGCCTCGGTCTCGGTGCTGTAGAACAACAGCGCGTCGGGCTGGGCCGCGATGAGATCGGCCACGTCCTTGCTGAAATCTGTCTGGCCGGGCTTGAGCGCACGCTCAAAGCCCACGTTCACATTGCGCCGCTTGAGCACCTCGCCCAGCGCGGCCTTGCCGTCGCGGCCAAACTCGTTGTCGATGGCCATGAGCGCCAGGTTCTTGGGCTCCAGGCCGTAACTCACCAGTGAGGCCAGGCGCGGTGCCGAGGCCGATTGCGACAGCGAGCTGCGCAACAGCGTGGGGTGGAACTTGCGCGTGAGCGAGGCTGCCTCGCCGCCCGTGAAATGCGGAATGCCGGTGCCGACCGTCAGGGGCATGGAGGCCAGCGTGAGCCCCGAGAACACGGGCCCCAGAATGGCAAAGGGCTTGCCGGCCACTGCCTGGGCCACGGCTTCCTTGGCGGCATCGGGTTTGGTATCGATGTCGAACTGCGCCAGCACCAGTTTCTGGCCCAGCACGCCGCCACTGGCATTGATCTCGTCGATCGCCATGCGGTAGCCACTCTTGAAACTGCCGCCCGCCAGCGCACCGGGCCCCTGGGCCTCGGTCACACCGGCCAGCGGAATCTGGGCCTGGGCAGCCACAGCCGCGCAGCCCGCCAGCAGACAGAGGATGCGCAGCGTCGCACGCATAGTCATGGCGCGCACGGTGGCGTTCAGTCGATGTACTTCAAGCCTGCGGCGGCCAGAGGCTCGCGCATCTTGTACATGTCCAGCCCCAGCACGCCGGAGGCCAGTTTCTCGCGCTTTTCGCCTTCAAAGCTCTCGCGCTTTTGCGCAGCGGCCAGGGTTTCGGCCGCACGGGCGGCAGGCACACAGACCACACCGTCGTCGTCGGCCACGATCACGTCGCCGGGCGTGACCAGCATGCCGGCGCAGACCACGGGAATATTCACCGAGCCGATGGTGGCCTTGATGGTGCCCTTGCTGCTGATGCACTTGCTCCACACGGGGAAGCCCATACGCTGCAGCTCCTTCACATCGCGCACACCGGCGTCGATGATGAGGGCGCGCGCGCCGCGTGCCTGGAAGCTGGTGGCGAGCAGGTCGCCAAAGTAGCCGTCGGTGCACTCGGCGGTGATGGCCGCGACCACGATGTCACCGGGCTGGATCTGCTCAGCCACCACGTGCATCATCCAGTTGTCACCAGGGTGCAGCAGCACGGTGACGGCGGTGCCGGAGACCTGCTGACCGCTGTAGATGGGGCGCATATAGGGCTTGAGCAGACCCACGCGGCCCATGGCTTCGTGCACAGTGGCGGAGCCGAGTGCGGCCAGGCCGTCAGTGGCTATGCGGTCTGCCCGTTGGATGTTTCTGTAGACAACGCCTAGTTCGTACATATTCATTTCTCCTCACTGTTGTTGCTGGACCCGCGGCGGATCAGGGGAGAGTGCCTCCGCTCATGTCCCCCGCCCGCTACGCGGGCTCCTCCTTGACTTCGCTGCGGCACTCACCCCTACTCCACCGCTGCGAACAAAATTCTTTACTCCCCGCTTCAAGCACGCCGCCAAGGAGCGGGGTGGCTATGCGTTTTGCGGAGGTAAAGGAGGAGCCCGCAAAGCGGGCGGGGGACACGCAGCAAAACGCATGGCCACCCCGATCCCCCCCACAAAACAAAGTTAGCGGCCTTTCGCTTTCAAAACCGCATCCAAGCGCGGAAACACCCGCCGCGCATTCCCCTCGTAAATCTCAAACCGGTCCTCATTGCTCAAAATCTTGGACGCCTCGATATAGCGCTTGGTGTCGTCGTAGAAGTTGCCGGTCTGCGGGTCGATGCCGCGCACCGCGCCAATCATCTCGGACGCAAACAAAACGTTCTTGACCGGGATCACGGTATTGAGCAAATCAATGCCGGGCTGGTGGTAGACGCAGGTGTCGAAGTAGATGTTGTTGAGTAGATGCTCTTCCAGCAGCGGCTTCTTCAGCTCCTGCGCCAGGCCGCGGAAACGGCCCCAGTGGTAGGGCACGGCGCCGCCGCCATGGGGGATGAGGAACTTGAGTGTGGGGAACTGCTTGAACAGGTCGCTGGTCAGGCACTGCATGAAGGCCGTGGTGTCGGCATTCAGGTAGTGGGCGCCCGTGGTGTGGAAGCAGGCGTTGCAGCTGGTGCTGACGTGGATCATCGCGGGGATGTCGTACTCCACCATCTTCTCGTAGATGGGAAACCAGTGCTTGTCGGAGAGCGGGGGCGAATTCCAGTGGCCGCCGCTGGGGTCGGGGTTGAGGTTGATGCCCACGTTGCCGTACTGCTCCACGCACTTCACGAGTTCGGGAATGCAGGTGGCCGGATCCACACCGGGGCTTTGCGGCAGCATGGCGGCGGGGATGAAGTTGTCGGGGAAGAGCTGGCTCACGCGGTAGCACAGCTCGTTGCAGATGGCGGCCCAGGTGGCACTGGTGTTGAAGTCGCCGATGTGGTGGGCCATGAAGCTGGCGCGCGGGCTGAAGATGGTGAGGTCCGAGCCGCGCTCCTTCATCAGGCGCAGCTGGTTCTGCTCAATGGTCTCGATCAGCTCATCGTCGCTGATCTTGAGGTCGGCCACCTTGGGGCCCAGCTCGGGTGTGGCCAGGTTGGCGATCTGGGCGTTGCGCCAGTTTTCCAGCGCCTTGGGCGCGGTGGTGTAGTGGCCGTGGCAGTCAATGATCAGGGGCTTTTTCACGGGTGTCTCCTGGGGTTCTTTTCAAATGGGATGGCTCAGGCGGGCTGCATGCCCTCGCGCTGCTTGGCCGCAGCGGCCTGGGGCGAGGCCATGAAGGCCAGCAGCGCACGCACCGCCTCGGGCTGGGCGGACTGGCTGCCCACACCGGCCGAGAAGGTGGTGGTGATCTGGATGGCGGGGGGCAGCGGGCCGACGATGGTGATGCCCTCCACATGGATGAGCTCGCTGAGCTGCTGGAAGCCCAGCGCCACCTCGCCGCGCGCCACCAGCGCGCCCACGGGCACGCCGGGCGGCGCCTGCACGATGCGGCTTTGTACGGATTCGGCAATGCCCCAGCGCTCAAACAGCTTGACCAGGGCCACGCCGCTGGGGCCGGTGGAATAACCAAGCGTGGGCGCGGCCAGCACGGCAGCGCGCACGGCGTCTTCCGAGGAAATATCGGGCTGCGGCGCACCGGCTGGTACGGCTACGGCTACGCCTGAATGCACCAGGTCCACACGACCGCGTTGCAGATGGCTGGAGGCGATCAGTTTGTCGATGGCGTCGGCGGCCAGAAACACCGCGTCAAACACCTCATTGGCCTGCACGCGCTTGGCTGCATCCACGCCGCCCACGGACTCAATGACGACGGCCTGGCCAGTCTGGGCCGTGAAGTCCGCCGCCATCGCATTGAGCAGCAGGCGCGTGGCCATGGACGAGATGCACTTCAGGGCCACGGGAGCAGTGGGGACGGTGTTGGACATGCTCGGTATTCTGGTCGGCGGGCTGCCATTTGATAAGCCGAGGGTGGCACTAGCAGCTATCTCAAATTGGCATAATTCAGCCGCAGCTATTCGCTGATGCGACTTCCCCATCTGGAGCCAGCCCATGGACCTGAAACAGCTTGAATACTTTGTGCGCGTGGCCGAAATGGGCAGTTTTACCCGCGCCTCCATCTCGCTGGACGTGGCCCAGCCCGCGCTGAGCCGCCAAATCCGCCTGCTGGAAGTGGAGCTGCGGCAGAACCTGCTGACGCGTAATGGCCGCGGCGCCGTGCCCACCGAGGCCGGCAAGCTGCTGCTGGAGCACGGCCGCGGCATCCTGCACCAGGTGCAGCTCACACGCGAGGAGCTGGGCGCGGCGCGCGGCGCGCTGGCCGGGCGCGTCTCCATCGGCCTGCCGCCCAGCCTGTCCAAGCTCATCACCGTGCCGCTGGTGCTCGCCTTCCGCGAACACCTGCCACAGGCCCAGCTCACGCTGACCGAGGGTTTCTCCGTCCAGATGCATGAGGGCTTGCGCTTGGGCAATCTGGACATGGCCGTGCTCTACAACCCCGGTCAGAGCACCGAACTGGAGATGAGCACGCTGGACGAAGACGAGCTCTCCCTCATCTCGCACAACCCGCAGAGCAGTGGCAAGAGCAAACCCAGCAAGCCGGCGCCCGCCATCAGCCTGAAGGACGTGGCCGAGCTGCCGCTGATCCTGCCGAGCCGGCCCAACGCCTTCCGCATCCTCATCGAGGGCGAGATGATGGCCATTGGCCGGCGCCCCGAGATCATGCTGGAGGTGGACGGCCTCAACGCCATCCTGAATTTGGTGAAGGAAGGCATGGGCCACGCCGTGTTGCCCAGCTACACGCTGAGCAACTTCGACAACCCAGACACATTCACCGTGCAGGCCATCCACAGCCCTCGCATCATGAGCCAGCTCATGCTGGTCTGGTCCGCACGCCGCCCCACCACACAGACCCAGCGAAAGGCCATGGACGTGGTGAGCCAGGTGGTGCTCAAGGCGATTCACCGCTAGCGCAGGACAGCGTTTTCCGGCATAGCTGCTATGCTAGGGCACGCTTGCCCACGCCCACTGTCGCCCGCACACTGGCATCCATACAACAAGGATGGAGACAGGTTCATGGCGGGAAATACTCACAAATTGATAGCTGCTTGCGCATTATTCATGGGGGCCGGCGGCACTTTTTATGCTCAAACCGCCCATGCACAGGGCGCAGCGGCCTACCCCACCAAGGCCATCCGCCTGGTCGTGCCCTTCACCCCCGGCGGCTCCACCGACATCCTGGCGCGCGCCATCGGGCAGAAGCTCAACGAGGCCTGGGGCCAGCCGGTGGTGATTGACAACGTGCCAGGCGCGGGCGGCTCCATTGGCGCCGACAAGGTAGCCAAGGCGCCAGCCGATGGCTACACCCTGCTCATGGGCCACATCGGCACGCTGGCGGTCAACCCCTCTCTCTACCCCGCCCTGCCCTACGACCCGGTCAAGAGCTTTGCCCCCGTGGCCTGGGTGGCACGGGTGCCCAATGTGCTGGTGGTGCACCCCAGCGTGCCCGCCAAGGGCGTGAAGGAACTGGTGGCCCTGGCCAAAGCCAAGCCCGGCCAGCTCAACTATGGATCGGGTGGCAACGGCAGTGCGGCCAACCTGGCCACCGAGTACTTCAAGCTGCAAACCGGCAGCTCGCTGCTGCACATCCCCTACCGCGGCACCGCGCCCGCAGTGACCGACCTGGTGGGCGGCCAGATCCAGCTGCTGTTCACCGGCGCGCCCGCCGTCATCAATCAGGTCAAGGCCGGCCAGCTGCGCGCCCTTGCCGTCTCCAGCCCCAAGCGCCTGGACGCCCTGCCCGACCTGCCGACCGTGGCAGAAACCGGCTACCCCGGCTTCGAGGCCGACCAGTGGTACGGCGTGGTGGCCCCGGCCGGCACACCGGCCGACATCGTCGCCAAGCTCAACACCCAGATCAACCTGGCGCTGAACAGCCCCGAACTCAAAACGCGGCTCAACACCGAAGGCGCCATTGCGACGCCGGAGACACCAGCCGCCTTTGGCAAGCTGATTGCCACCGAGATTGCACGGTGGAAGCCGGTGATCAGCGGGGGGCGGGTCAAGGCGGATTGAAGCCCGCGCCTAGAATCCGCCCATGAACCGCTGGGCTTGCTCACTGTTGCTGGTGCTTTTCTCTGGTTGCGCGAACCTCACGGCTACGCGCACGGAAACCGTGCTTCCGCTCAATCGCGCATGGGTGGAGGGCCGGCAGGTCGAGTACATCACCACGGACATTTCCGACGCCGCCATGGCGCAGGCTGCTGGTGTGAACTATGTGCCCCGCCTGCGCGATGCTATAGGCGCGCCGCGCTCGGTGCTGGAGCGGGTCTACAAATTTCCGGCCGGTGAACAGATCAGCATCTTCCCGTCCGCGCCACGTCCGGTGGGTGCCAACAATGCGGACCGCGCCTACAGCCCACTGTGGCGACTCGTGCTGGTGACATGGCGCGCACCGCACGCCCATCGGGAGTTGAAATCGGAAGAGGCCCTTCTTGCCGCAGAAGAGGCGGGGCAGCTTGCGCTGGACATCACCGATATCGTCGTCAACTGCCCGGTCACACGAACCGTAGGTGCAGAAGGCCTGGCCGGGGTGCGCTAATGCTGGCGTAGCGCCGCGCAATCAATCCGACTGGCGGGCCAGCTCCACAAACGCCTGCAGATAGTCGATCCCCACATCCGCCTCGCGCGCCCCCAGAAAGATCTGTTTGGCGATGCCTTTTTTGCCCAGGCGCACCGGGGTCACGTCCATCTTCTCGGCGTATTCCTCCGCCAGCCAGCGCGGCAACGCGGCCACGCCGCGGCCGCTGGCGACCATCTGCAGCATGATGTCGGTGGTCTCTATGGCCTTGTGGCTGCGCGGTGAGATGCCGGCAGGCATGAGGAACTGGTTGTAGATGTCGAGCCGGTCGGTGGGCACCGGGTAGGTGATCAGCACCTCATTCGTCAGCTGTGCGGGTTTGATGTGTTCCTCTGCCGCCAGCGCATGCTGTCGGCTCACGACCAACACCTGCTCATAGTCGAACACCGGCTCGAAGCGCAGGCCGGGCTTGTGGAGCGGGTCGGGCGTCACCAGCAAATCAATCTCATAGCCAAACAGCGCACCGATGCCGCCGAACTGGAACTTCTGCTTCACGTCCACATCCACGTCGGGCCATTGCGCCAGATAAGGTGACACGACCTTGAGCAGCCACTGGTAGCAGGGGTGGCATTCCATGCCGATGCGCAGGGTGCCGCGCTCACCTTGTGCGTACTGCCCAATGCGCTCTTCAGCCAGGGCGAGCTGGGGCAACACACGATTGGCCACGGCCAGCAGGTATTCACCCGCTTGCGTGAGCCGCAAGCTGCGGCCCTCGCGCAGCCAGATGTCGGTGCCCAATTGCTGCTCCAGCTTTTTCATGCTGTGACTCAGTGCCGACTGGGTGAGGTTCAGAACGCCCGCAGCGGCCGTCAATGACCCCTGTTTCTCGACCTGTTGAACGATGTTGAGGTGGATGCGCTCAAGCATTCAAATGACCCAATTTCATGAATTTATGAAATAAGACCATTTTACTTCATGGATGTCCTTCCATACCATCCGCTCCCATCGCTTCTTTGCATTATTTGGGAAAGCACCAATGACACGTCCACTCCGAGTAGTCGCAGTTTCCGGCGGGCTGCAACGCCCCTCCAAAGCTGCAGCCCTGGCTGAGCACTTGCTGGACCTGATGGCCGAAGAAGTCCCATGCGAACAGCGCCTGGTCGAATTGGGCCAGCTCGCACCGCAGTTTGCGGGTGCGGTCCGGCGCGCCCAACTGCCTGATGCGGTGGAGCGGGAACTGGCAGCAGTGGAGCAAGCTGACGTGCTGGTGGTGGCAACGCCGGTCTACCGCGGTTCCTACGCGGGATTGTTCAAGCACTTCTTCGACTTCATTGACCAGGACGCCCTGATCGACAAGCCCGTGTTGTTGGCTGCCACCGGTGGCAGCGAGCGCCATGCCTTGGTCATCGACCACCAACTGCGGCCATTGTTCAGCTTCTTCCAGGCCCGCACATTGCCGCTGGGCGTGTACGCGACCGACAAGGATTTCGTCGATTACCGCCTGCAGGACGAGGCCTTGATCGCGAGAGCCCGGCTGGCGGTCCAACGGGCATTTCCGTTCGTCGAGTTGATATGCCTTGAAAGGTATTCCCTGAATGAGGACATGGTTGCGGCCTAAAAGGCACAGCTTTTATCTTTGAAATTGACCCACCAGATCACCATGAACCAAGAATTCACATTCAAGCTCAAGAGCATCTGCTTCGATGAAAACTACCACCCATCGGACAGCACGCGCATCACCACCAACTTTGCCAACCTGGCACGGGGGACGAGCCGGCAACAGAATTTGCGCAACACGCTGAGGATGATTGACAACCGCTTCAATGCCTTGGCGCATTGGGACAATCCGACGGGCGATCGCTACGCTGTCGAACTCGAGATCATCTCTGTCGAGATGAGCCTGGATGCCGACAGCAGCCATGGTGGTTTTCCGTTGATCGAGATACTGAAAACCAGCATTCTCGACAAGAAGCTGAACAAACGCATTGACGGCATCGCGGGGAACAATTTCTCCTCCTATGTGCGCGATTACGACTTCAGCGTCTTGCTTCCAAAGTACAACCTCAACCGGCCGGGATTCAGCACGCCAGACGATTTTGGCGACTTGCATGGAAAGCTGTTCAGGCTGTTTGCCAACTCGAGCACGTACAAGAAGCATTTCCACAAACCGCCGGTCATCTGCATCAGCGCCTCGACCAGCAAGACCTATCAGCGGACCGAAAACCGACACCCCGTGCTGGGAATGGAGTACCAACAGAATGAACTGTCCTCGACCGACCAGTACTTCGCAAAAATGGGGCTACAGGTTCGCTTCTTTCTGCCCCCAAATGGCGTTGCGCCACTGGCTTTTTACTTTCAAGGCGACCTGCTGGGTGACTACACGAATCTGGAGCTGATCGGCACCATCAGCACCATGGAAACCTTTCAGCGGATCTATCGCCCCGAGATTTACAACGCGAATTCTGCAGCCGGAAAACTCTACCAACCGAGCCTGAAAAACCAGGACTACTCGTTGACGCAGATCGTCTATGACCGGGAAGAACGCAGCCAACTGGCCGTCCAGCAAGGGCGGTTTGCAGAGGAGCACTTCATCAAACCGTACAAGAACGTTCTTGACCAATGGTCTGCCAACTTCACACGCTGACCGCGCTCGCCGCCTATCCCTGTTCACAAGGAATTCTCTGATGTTTGAAACCTCTATCGCCGGCAGCCTGCCCAAGCCCGCCTGGCTGGCTGAAACCAACAAACTCTGGCCGCAGTGGACGGTTGAAGGCGATGCGCTCCGCCAGGCCAAGGCCGATGCAACCCTGCTATGGATCAAGGCCCAGGAAGATGCGGGCCTTGACATCGTGTGCGACGGCGAGCAATCGCGTCAGCACTTCGTGCATGGCTTTCTGGAGCAAGTCGAAGGCATCGACTTCGAGCACAAGGTGAAGATGGGCATTCGCGACAACCGCTACGACGCGATGGTGCCGCAGGTGGTCTCAAGCCTGCGCCTGAAGGGCCGAGTACATGCCTTCGAAGCACAACTGGCGCGCGCACACACCAAGAAGAAGCTGAAGTTCACCTTGCCCGGTCCGATGACCATTGTCGACACCGTGGCCGACCGCTTCTACGGTGACAAGACCAAGATGGCTTTTGCCTTCGCCGAGTTGCTCAACCAGGAGGCCTTGGCGCTGCAGGCCGATGGCGTGGACATCATCCAGTTCGACGAGCCCGCCTTCAACGTCTACATGAAGGACGCCGCCGACTGGGGTGTTCAGGCGCTGGAGCGTGCGGCGCAGGGCCTGACCTGTACGACGGCGGTCCACATCTGCTACGGCTACGGCATCAAGGCCAATACCGACTGGAAGAGCACCCTGGGCGACGAATGGCGCCAGTACGAGGCGGTCTTCCCTGCGCTGGCCAGGAGCAGCATCGACCAGGTGAGCCTGGAATGCATCCACTCCCATGTGCCGCCCGACCTGATGCAACTGCTGTTTGGCAAGGACGTGCTGGTCGGCGTGATTGATGTGGCCAGCGACGTGGTGGAGACACCCGAGGAAGTGGCTGACACCATAGGTCGGGCGCTGGCCTTCGTGCCGAAGGAGCGCTTGTTTCCGTGCACAAATTGCGGCCTGGTACCCATGGCGCGGGATGTGGCGTGGCGCAAGCTGGAGGCGCTGGCAGAGGGCACCAGACTGGCAAAGGAGCGACTTGCCAAGGCGTGACCGTCAGGCAGCCATCCAAGCGCGCTTGCGAATGCCCACTCAGTGCCGCTGCGGTGCCGGTGATTGCGTGGTCGCGATTTCAGGCCGGCAGCCTGTAAATCCCGCGACACTCGTCGCCTACAGGGGGTAGTGCTTCAACGCCCACAGCAAGGCGTTGAGCGAGAAGAAGGAGCCTATGGTGGTCGCCAGCAAGGCCGCTGCGCTCACCTCTTCATGGCCGTGCTTGAGCGCCAGAATGGGATAGATGCCCAGCATGGGCATGGCCGAGAACAGCAGGGCCGCGGTGCGCAGTTGCGGGTCGGCAATGGGGACCAGAAACGTGAAAGCCAGGAACACGCACAAAGGGTGCAACAGCAGCTTGCCAATGGCAATCTGCGCCACCAGCCGGCGCATGCCCTTGAGCTGCAGGCCCACCAGCGCGCCACCAATAACGAACAGCGCCAGCCCCGTGGTCACCTGCGCAAACAGGGTCACGGTGCGGGCGATCGGGCCCGGCAAGGTCCAGCCCATGACGGACACCAGCAGCGCCAGCGGGATGACCATGAGCATGGGCGTACGCACCCAGCCCATGACGGTGCCGCGCACCGCGACCAGCCAATGGCGCCGCTCGCGCCCATCACCCTTCTCAGCCAGGGTCAGCAGTAGCGGCAGCTTGATCAGGTTTTCAAACACCATGTTCAGCGCCAATGCGACCGCCGCGATGGGCCCCAGCACCAAGGCCGCCACGGGGTAGCCCATGTAGCCGCTGTTGGAGCAGGACATGCCCATGGCAAAGTAAGCGCGGTAGCTGGGCACACTGCGGTTCACATAGCGGGCCCACAAGTAGCCACCGGCCAGCACGGTCAGGGAGCCGATGCCATAGGCCAGCAGGTAGTCAACGTGCATCACATCGCGCAGCGGGCGCTGGGCAATGGCGTTGAAGAGCAGCGCAGGCAAGGCGAAGTTGAGGACAAATTTGCCGAACACTCGCAGGTCCGGTTTGCTGAACACGCCCATGCGGGTGGCAAGGTAGCCGGCGGCAATGCAAAGGTAGATGGGGCCGGTGATGGCCAGGATATCGAGCATCGGAACTAGGCGGTGAAAGGGAGAGCGGAAACAAGCAAGTGTCAGGCCTTCGGTGCGGCCAGCAGGGCATCAGCGTAGACCTGCCAGGGCGAAGTCCTGCCCACATGGGCAAACACGCCAGCACGCGCCTGATCGGCCACCCATTGCTGCTTGTCGGCAATGGCGCTGGCCATGGTGGGGGCGAAGCCGGCTTCGGCGACCGTGCGGGCAGACTCACGCATTTCTTCGGCGCGGCGCTGGCCGTGTTGCACCACGCGGCTGAAGAAGTAGGCGCCCTGCTTCTCCCAGTCGATGCTGGGAAAGGTCTCGGCCAGCGTGGGCAGCACATGGTCTTCCACGCCATAGGCACGGGCCGTGGCGTAGCTTTCAATCACCAGCGCCTCCAGACCCTTGATCATCACGCTGCGGCACATCTTGATGGCAGAGGCGACACCGATCTCCGGCGCCACCGCCTTGGCATCCATGCCCAGGGCGTTCAGTTGGTCTGCCAACTCGGTTGCCAATGCGCCGCCCAGCAGCATGGGTACCTTGATGCCATAGGGCGGCACTGAGGTCATGACGCCGGCTTCCACATAGCGACCACCTGCCGCCTCGATCGCGGCCGCCGCCTGTTGTTTGGTGCCAGGAGACGCGGAGTTGAGGTCCAGAAACACGGTGCCGGGCCGCAGGTACGGCGCGGCGGCCTGGGCCACGGCCAGGGTGTTGGACGCCGTGACGGCGGAGAGGATGAGGTCGCTCTGCGCGCACAGCGCCGCCATGGACGGCATGGCCTGCACACCGGCTTGCGTAGCCTGGGCGGCAGCGCCGGTGGTGGCGGCAGCGAACTTGAGGTCCCAGGCGGAGCAGGCGGCAAAGTGGCTGCGCAGGCCGGCGCTGAAGATGCGCCCCACCTCGCCATAGCCCACCAGTCCCAGATGTTGCAGTGGCAAGGCCATGGCGCGGGTTCCTCAGAGCTTGGGGACGCCGGCCTTGGCAATCACCTCGGCCCAGCGCTTGGTTTCGGTGGCCAGCAGCTCGGCCAGTTTTTCGGGGGTGGAAGCGCGGGCCTCCACGTTCAGCTCGTAGAGCTTCTTCTTTACGTCGGGATGGTTGAGCGCGGCCTGCACTTCCTTGTTCAGCCGGGCGATCACGTCCTTGGGCGTCTTGGCCGGGGCCGCGAGGGCGTTCCACGAGGACACATCGAAGTCCTTCACACCGCTTTGCATGAGCGTGGGCACGTCCGGGATCTGGCTGGCACGGGTGTCGCTCAGCACGGCCAGCGGGCGCACCGCCTTGGAAGTGACTTGGCCCATCATGGGTCCGAGGATTTCCACGGCCACGTCAATCTGGCCGCCGCGCAACGCAGTGGTGACAGCCGGTGTGCCGTTGAAGGGGACGATGAGGAAGTCCACGCCAGCACGCGTCTTGAGCAGCTCGGCCGCCAGATTTTGCGTGCTGCCGATATTGACCGTGCCCACATTGAGCTTGCCGGGGTTGGCCTTGGCGTAGGCCAGCAGGTCGGCCATGGTCTTGTAGGGCGCGTTGGGGGCGGCCAGCACGGCCAGGTCGAAGTAGCCTAGGGTCGACACCGGCGCGAAATCGCGCTGCGCGTCAAAAGGCAGGCTCTTGAACAGGCTGGCGCTCACCGCCGTGCCGTTGGACATGAGCAGCAGGGTGTAGCCATCGGGTTCGGCCTTGGCCACCGCCTCGCCGGCGCCCACGCCGCCGGCACCGGGCTTGTTGTCAATCACGATGGGCTGGCCCAGCGATTCAGACATCTTCTGCGCCACGGTGCGCGCGGTCAGGTCGGCCACGCCGCCAGCCCCGAAGGGCACGACGATGCGGATGGGTTTGGACGGGAAGCCGTCGGCCCACGCCGGCAGAGCCAGTACCGAGCTGGCCACGATACCTAGGGCCAGCGTCACGCTACGACGATTCAGATGTTTCATGAGAAATATTCCTAAAGACCGCGCAGAGTGTGCGCGAGCAGCTACCAAACCAATAGCAAATTACCGTGCCACACCGAGCAACTTGTCCAGCAAGGCAGGCTGCTCACGCAGGCTTTGCGCCGTACCGCTGTGCACCACCGTGCCGCGGTCCAGCACGGCGGCCGTATCGCTGATGGCCAAGATGGCCTGCGGATGCTGCTCCACGATGATGGCGCTGAGGCCCTCTTCGCGTGTGATGCGGCGGATGGCGCGCAGCAGCTCCTGCACGATGATGGGCGCCAGCCCTTCGCAGGGCTCGTCCAGCAGCAGAATAGTAGGGTTGAGCACCAGCGCACGGCCCACGGCCAGCATCTGTTGTTCGCCACCGGAGAGCTGGGTGCCCAGATTGGTCTTGCGCTCGGCCAGGCGCGGGAACAGCTCGTACACGCGTGCGGGCGTCCACATCGCTGCCTTGCGCCCAGCGCGTGCGGGGCGGGCCACGGCGGTCAGGTTCTCGTCCACCGTGAGCGACTTGAAGATGTTGCGTTCCTGCGGCACCCAGCCAATGCCGGCGGCCGCGCGTTCGTGCTGTGGCAGCTTGTGCAAGGCCGCGCCGCCCAGGGAAATCGTTCCACCGTGCTGGCGCGTGGCACCGGCCAGGGTGTTCATGAAGGTGGTCTTGCCGGTGCCATTGCGGCCCAGCAGCGCCAGCGTCTCGCCTTCGTTGATGCTGACGGACACACCATGCAGCACCACGGCCTCGCCGTAACCGGCGGACAGGTTCTCAACCTTGAGCAGCTCGGTCATGCGTGGGCCTCCTCGCCTTCAGCATGGCCCAGGTAGACCGCCTTGACCTGCGGGTCGTTGGCGATTTCCTTGGGGTTGCCCTCGGTCAGCATGGTGCCGTTGACTAGCACCGTCATTCGGTTTGCAAAGCTGAAGACCAGATCCATGTCATGTTCAATCAAAAGGATGGACACATCTGCCGGCAGGGCCGCCACGGTTTGCAACAGCTCCTCGCGCTCACCCGCCGGCACGCCGGCCACGGGTTCGTCAAGCAGCAGCACGCGCGGCTCGCAGGCCAGCGCAATGGCAATCTCCAGCAGGCGGCGCTTGCCATAGGCCAGCACACGGGTTTCCTGCGCGCTCACCTCAGTCAGGTGGAACTGCTCCAGCAGCTGCTCGCAGCGCTCGGTCACGCGGCGGTTGGCGCCCAGCGCCTGCCACCACTTGGCACCCAGGCCCTGGTGCTGGCTCACCACCATGGCCAATGTCTCCATCGGGCTCAGGGTGTCAAACAGCTGGTTGATCTGGAAGGTACGCACCATGCCGCGGCGCACGCGCTGGTGCGGCGCCAGGTGGGTAATGTCCTGGCCTTCGAGCACGATGCGGCCTTCGGTGGGCTGCAGCACGCCGGTCAGCAGGTTGATCAGCGTGGTCTTGCCCGCGCCGTTGGGTCCGATGAGCGCATGGCGCGCGCCCTTTTGCAGGTTCAGGGTGACGTTGTTGGTGGCAGTGATGCCGCCGAACTTCATCACCAGGCCCTGGGCCGACAGAACAGTGTTGTCTTGCATAGGGTTGCTCATGCCCGGCCTCCACGCTTGAACCAGGTCCAGGGGCGGACCAGGCGCTCACGCCCGACCAGCACCAGCACCACGAGGAAGAGGCCAATCCAGAAGGTCCAGTATTGGGGGGTGACGCTGGAAATGAAATCCTGCATCAGCTTGAAAACCAGCGCGCCGGCCACACCGCCGTAGAGCCAGCCCACACCGCCGATGACCAGCATCAGCATCACGTCGGCCGAGCGGTGGAACTCGAACACATCCAGCGAGGCAAAGCCCGTGGTCTGCGCCAACAGTGCGCCGGCCGCACCGGCTGCACCGGCTGCCACCGTATAGGCCACCGCCAGGCGGCTGGAGACCGGAATGCCGATGGCCATGGCACGCAGGCGGTTGTCCCGAATGGCCTTGAGCGTGGCGCCAAAGGGCGACCCCACAAAGCGGCGCGCCAGCACAAACATCACCAGCAGCACGCAGATGGAGTACCACGCGGCCACCTGGCCATACAGGTCAAACTCGAAGCGGCCCAGCACCGGCCCCATCATCACGCCCTGCAAACCGTCTGCACCGCCGGTCAGCCAGTCGAGCTTGTTGGCCAGCTCCATGAGAATCAGGCCCACGCCCAGGGTCACCATGAGGCGAGTCAGGTCGGTACCGCGCTGGATGGTCACGCTGCAGATGGCGCCCAGCACGGTGGAAGTGGCAATGCCCACGACCAGACCGACCAGGGGATCGGGCATGACATGCTTGGCAAACAGGGCCGCCGTGTAGGCGCCCATGCCGAAGAAGGCGGCATGGCCCAGCGAGACGATGCCGGTGTAGCCCAGGATCAGGTCCAGCGAGAGCGCAAACAGCGCGACGATGGCGATCTCGTTGATGATGAGCGCATGGCTGGACAGCGCCCAGGGCGAGGCCAGGGCCAGGGCCCACAGCACCAGCTCCCACCAGTGCCAGCGGCGTGCGGCCAGCAGGATGTTGGTCTTGGAATCGGTATTGGTGGCGCTCATGCCTTGCCTCCCTTGCGCACAAACAGGCCTTGCGGGCGCCAGACCAGAATCAGGATCATCAGGCTGTAGACGATGAAGGCGCCCAGCTTGGGGATGTAGTACTTGCCGGCCACGTCGGCAATGCCCAGCAGCAGGGCCGCCAAGAGCGGGCCGGTGATGCTGGCCGTGCCGCCCACGGCAACCACGATCAGAAAGTAAATCATGAACTTGAGGGGAAAGGTCGGGTCCATGCCCAGCACATCCGCCCCCAGTGCGCCACCCAGACCGGCTAGGCCGGAGCCCACGGCGAAGGTGGAGAGGAACACGGCGTTCACATTGATGCCCAGGCCGGCGGCCACACGCTGATCGTCCACCGAGGCACGCAGACGGCTGCCGAAGCGGGTTTTGGTGAGGATGAACTGCAGGCCCACCGTGAGTGCGGCGCAGACGGCAATGATGAACAGGCGGTAGTGGCCCATGCCCAGCATCCAGGCGCCGTCACCGATCTCGGTGCGGCCTTTGAGCCATTCGGGCAACTGCATGATCTGCTGGGTGGAACCCACAAAGTAGTCCACCGCAGCCACGGCCATGAAGGTCAGGCCGATGGAGAACAGCACTTGGTCCAGGTGGGGCTTGTGGTACAGCGGGCGATAGAGCGTGCGCTCCAACACACCGCCCAGCAGCGCCGCACCAATAAAGGCTGCTGGCAAACACAGCAGAAAGGGCACGCCCAGACGCTGCATGAGCAGCACCGTGATGTAGCCGCCCACCATGGCAAAGGCGCCGTGCGCGAGGTTGATGAAGTTCATCAAGCCCATGGTCACGGCCAAGCCTACGGCCAGGATGAAGAGCAGCATGCCGTAGGCAACACCGTCAAAAAGTATGGTCAACATAATTCGCCAATCACAGGGTTTTGCAGTCTCGGGGCGCTATTTTGGGCAACAAAAAAGCGAGGGACTCGCCATCGCTTTTTTGCCTGCTTTGCATACCGCCAGGGTCTGCGGTCAAGTTCCGGGTTAGCGGTTCTTGCCGGGGTCCTTCACATCCTTGATCACATCAAACTCGATGTTGTAGAGCTGGCCGTCTTTCTTCTCGACCTTGCGCAGGTAGATGTTCTGCACGATGTCGCGGGTCTGCGCATCAATGAAGATGGGGCCACGCGGGCTCTCGAAGATCTGCCCTTTCATCGCGCCCAGCAGTGCGTCGCCGCCGCCCTGGCCCTTGGTGGCCTTGAGCGCTTCGTAGATCACGCGCATGCCGTCATAGCCGCCCACGGCCATGAAGTTGGGGCGCAGCTTGTTGTTGGCCTTCTGGAAGGCTTCCACAAACTTCTTGTTCAGGGCCGAGGGGTGGGCCGCCGAGTAGTGGTGCGAGGTCACCACGCCCAGGGCGCCGTCGCCCATGTCGTTCAACTGGTCGTCGTCAGTGATGTCACCAGGGCCGATGAGCTTGATGCCGGCCTTGTCCATGCCACGCTCGAGGAACTGCTTCATGACGGCTGCACCAGCGCCAGAGGGCACGAACACGAACAACGCGTCGGGCTTGAGGTCACGCACTTTCTGCAGGAAGGGCGCGAAATCGGGGTTGCGCATGGGCACCCGCAAGGATTCGACGATGGTGCCGCCGTTGAAGGTCAAACGGTCCTTGAAGTACTTCTCGGCGTCGATACCGGGGCCATAGTCGGACACCAGGGTCACGACCTTCTTGATGCCGTTCTTGGGCGCCCAGTCGGCGATTGCCACAGCCGCCTGGGGCAGCGTGAAGCTGGTGCGCACGATGTAGGGGGATGCTTCGGTGATGCTGGAGGTTGCAGCCGCCATCACCACCAGCGGGGTCTTGGACTGGGTGGCCAGGGGTGCAGTCGCCAGGGCAGAAGGCGTGATGCCCATGCCGGCCAGCACGTTGACCTTGTCATTGACGATCAGTTCCTGGGCCATGCGCTTGGTCACGTCGGGAATGCTGGTGTCATCCTTGATGATGAGCTGGATCTTCTTGCCGGCAACAGTGTCACCGTTTTGCGCCATGTACAGCTTGGCGGCGGCTTCAATCTGGCGGCCGGTGGTGGCTTGCTGGCCGGTCATCGGCAGCACAAGGCCGATCTTGAAAACATTGTCCTGGGCCAGTACCGCGCCGCCTGCGGCAGCCAGAGCCGCCAACACGGTGGCGCGCACGAAAATCCGCTTGTTCATGTGTTATCTCCTGTAGGGTGTTTTACATCACACTGCGCGAATATCGCCCGGAACCCGTCTGCGTGCAATCGCGAAACCGCTCACTTTGATATATCAATTTGAGATATCCGAGGCGTAAAACCCTAATCTTTTGCAACTTTCTCGGTAGGCGCTGGCTCACTGCACACAAAGCGCATAACGCAAAACCGCTTTAGCAACGCCCCGGCCCTGCCCCTGGCGAGCCGGCAGGTGCCCCACTTTAGACTGGCTGCAACTGCGCCAGTTGCCGGCGCAATTCGGCGTTTTCAGCCTCCAGCTCCCGCACCCGCTGCTGCAAGGCGTCCAGCGGGTTGGTAGCCCCGGGCTCCACGACCTCAGGCGCCACCGACTGACTCGCCATGGCCTCGCGGGCCGCGCGTTTGGCTTCGCGGACCCGCTTGGCAGCTTGCTTGAGCTGGTCCGTTCCGCCCGTGGCCGCCTCCACCTGCTCCTGCGCAGGCAAGGTGGCCACGGCTGCCGCCGCATTGATGGAGATGGCACCCGACTTGACGGCCGCAACCAGCTCCGGGGCCGCCTGCTTCTGGATCTTCTCGATCATGCCTACCTGATTGCTGCTCAGGCGGGCGGCCTTTGCAAGCTCTTCCCTGTTGGGTAGCGGTGGGGGCGAGGCCTCAGGAGCAGGCGAGGCATCCACTCCGGCTGCCGGTGAATCGGGCTGCGCCCGGCGCTGGGCCAGGATTTCGCGCTTGCGCAGCGCTAGCACACCCCGCTGAAAATCCGAAACACTGCGTCGCCCCAGATGCTGCTCAATCATCCAGAGGTGCACATCGTCCATGGACTGGAACAGGGTGCTCTGCAGCGTGCGGAACGGCAGGCCGTGCTTCTGGCAAATGCCATAGCGGTTGTGGCCATCGACCAGCACATCGCCCCAAAGCACCAGTGCATCGCGGCAGCCCTCGGCCAGCAGACTGCGCTCCAGTGCGGCGTATTCCTCTGGGGTGAGAGGATCGATATAGGCTTTGAGGGCTTCGTTGACAACAATGTCCATGGCGGCAGGCACAGGCAAAGGGCCGCATTGTAGAGAGCGCACTTCTGTGCATGGGGACAAACGCATTTTTTCCACGCCTCGTCCAAAACCCATTCAAGTCAGGCTATAATTCGGCTCTCAGAAATGCGGGAATAGCTCAGTTGGTAGAGCGCAACCTTGCCAAGGTTGAGGTCGAGAGTTCGAGACTCTTTTCCCGCTCCACATTTCAGACAAATGGCCCCTAGCGGGCCATTTTCTTTTGGGGTCGGCGACTTCCGAGCTCAGGAAGCCATGGCCTTGCGCTCCATCAGCACATTGGCAATCGAGTCCCCAAGCTCGCGCGGCTCAAACTTTGCCACATAGGCATCTGCGCCCACGCTGCTTGCGTGTTTCTCGCTCGCAGTTCCCGTAAGCGACGAATACACCACCACCGGAATTCCGGTGAAGCGAGCATCCTGCTTTATGCTACGCGTGAGGGTGAAACCATCCATTTCAGGCATTTCCAGGTCCGTCAGCACTAACGCGACCTTGTCGCGTGCGCGCTGCCCCTGCGCAGTAGCCTCGCGGTGCAGTGCGGCCAGACGATCCCACACCTCGCGGCCATTCTTCATCGCCACGTACTGCACGCCCATGGCCTTGAGACTCTCTTCCACCAGAAGACGGGCGACCGCCGAATCCTCAGCCACCAACACCACGGAACCCGGCGGCAAGTGCAGCCGCTCCAAACCAACGTGCTTGTCGGTGGCTCCGTGTGCGGCAGGCAGCACATCGCGCAGGATCTGCTCTACATCCAGCACCTGGGCCAGTCGGGAATCCGGAGCATCCCCATCTATGCGGGCAACACCCGACAGCAAAAGCGACCCGCCACTGTCAGCTGCCAACAGGTGCTTCCATTCCAGGTGGACGATCTCTACCACCTCATCCACCAGAAACGCCTGCGTGCTCCGGGCAAACTCAGTTACCAGCACGATGTTCGCGTTGGTCTGCCTTTCGCAACCTGCCATGCTTGGCAGGTCCACCACGGGAATCAGTTGCCCGCGCACATTGGCCAGCCCCAGGGCATGCATGGGCGCATTGACAATGGTTGTGATGTGCGGCGCCACCACAATTTCGCGCACCTTAAAAACATTGATACCAAACAACTCGCTGTGACCGGAGTTCCTGGTCCTTCCCAGGCGGAACAGCAATAGCTCCAGACGGTCACTGCCGCCTGTATGAGACGCTTGCGCCGTACTGGGGGCAAAGGATGTGGTCATGACAACTCCTGCATGGGGCGGTAAGGGACGGACCGTCCATTATTGCGCCTGAAACCACGCCCGAGAACTCCCGCCCGAACCGTCCATCGTTGTACTCCGTCAATGGCTCGCGGGCAGCACACCATTCCAAGTGAATACGGAGTTGGGCGCATTCGTCTCAATGGGCCGATGCAAGACCTGCGCTGCGACACCCTTTTTCTTGGGAACTTTCTTTTCTGCTGCGCTGAACCCTTTGGCCTTTTGCTCTTGCGCCAGACTGCGCAAGGTAATCGTCTTCATATGCACCAGCAGGGCGGAATGCAGACTCCTCCAGAGGTCTTGCGTAAGCTCGTACGCACTGCCCTGGTCCTGGGAATCGGATTCGTCAGTGCCGTTTTCTTCAATGGCCGTGAATATGTCGGCCACAGAGATCTGGTCTCCGCGAAACCCCAATGTGTAGCCACCGCCAGGGCCCCGGGTGCTTTCCACCAGTCCGCCACGGCGCAGCTTCGCAAACACCTGCTCCAGGTAGGACAGGGAAATGCTGTGTCGCAGCGCGAGGTCTGCCAAAGGAACAGGGGTATTGTTTTCTCGCAGGGCCAGATCAATCAATGCTGTGATGGCAAATCTGCCGCGTGTACTCAAGCGCATGGAAACTCCTCGAAATATGGCTGCACAGGACTGCAGCGGGTGCTATTTCGGCGCAGGGCGTAGGCCCGTTTTGAAGTTCAGGAAGATGCCCTGGCCGTTGTCGGTAGGGTCAGCGGAATCAGGCTTCGCACAGGTGCCTTGCTGTTCAAGCTCTGGCGAACGCCGGAGGAACAACTCAGAACCGGATTTGACGGGCCAAAAGACCGTGGACCGGCGTCAGCCAGCAAGCCGAGGTGGGCGCAGCAGGCCTTCGGCTGGAACAGAGTGCCAATGTCTGGCGACAAATTCCGGGATATTCATGGAGCGAGCCAGGAAGAACCTGGGCCAGGGGGCAGACAACAACTCATTGCCACCCACGCCGCCATCCACATGCTGCACCGGCGCCTCGTCGGCATCCATGTGCAAAGTCAGATCCACGGCAGCATTCGAATCATCAACCAGAATCGCCGCCAGTACAGGTGCATCCGCGTGCACACCCACACTGACCACCCCCACAGTAACCCAAGACTGCCAAAGGAGGACTGTCAGGAGGATGAATGCGTGGAGACTTCTGGTCACGCGTGTCATTCTAGACGCTCCGCCCCATACGCTACATCCAAGACGAGCAGTAGGGTATTTCCAGCCCCCTTAGAATGAGCGAGCCCTTTTTCGGGAGGAACTGGGCTTCAACCTCAACGACTAGTCACACATGAAAAAACTACTGATTGCATCGGCCATCGCCGCTTCTTCTTTTATTGCCCCAAACGCTTTCGCACAAGCCAAAAACTTTGAAGGTTTCAGCCTGTCTGCTTCCGCCAATATCAATAACAACAAAGTGGAAGGTACGACGGTTGTCGACCGGACAGAAACCAATGTCGGTGTCCAAGCAGGTTACGACTTGGCACTCGGCGAGTCTTTTGTCCTGGGCTTCGGCGCCAGTCTTGGACTCAGCGACATCACTGTCGCCAGCGATGCCACACTGAAGAATGTGGCGAGCTTCTATGTCGCTCCGGGCGTTGCCATCAGCAACAACGTGCTGCTCTACGGAAAGATTGCCGCCGTTTCCGCCAAACTTGACACCACCGTTGGTGGTGCCGATTTGTCAGGTATCGGATACGGATTTGGCGCACGCTTCTTTACTAGCAAGAATGTGTACGTCCAGACGGAATACGTATTCAACAAGTACGACGACAAGAAGCTGACGCCTGCCATTACCGCCAAGAATCAGACCGGTGTACTATCCCTAGGCATCGGGTACAAGTTCTAAGCTTCGCTCCGTCCAAGAAAAAGGCCTCTGACTAGGCCTTTTTTACGTCCCCACGCGGCTCAGGCCCCGTGGCATTTCTTGTATTTCTTGCCGCTTCCGCAAGGGCAGGGGTCGTTGCGGCCGGGTTCAGCTTCCTTGCGCACAGTCTCCACCCGGGGACCAAAATTGGCCCATAGTTCGCGCAGGTCGTAAACGGCCCAAACGGCGTCGGCAAAGTCGTTGATGCGCTGCTCGCTGACGCTGGCCGGGCCGTCGTCGTCAAACACGGAGACGGTGGGCTCGCCCTCGTCGTCCTCGGTCAGGGCGACGATGGACTGCAGGGCGGCGTCCAGCCATTTCTCGGCCTCGCGGTCGCGCGGAGCGGCCCATTCCTCGGGCCAGGTTTCCACGGCAAACATAAAGCCCAGCGCCCAGACTTGGGCAAAGGAGGGCAGGTCCTGCCCCTCCATGGCGGCTCGGTCCTCCTCGGGCAGGGCCGCCACGGCGCCGCGCACGTCCATCACCTCGGGGTGGTAGGCCAGGTCTTCGTCCAGGCTCTTGACCTCGGTGCTCAGACTGCGCACCACATCGTTCCAGCGTCGCGTCCACAGCGCCAGGAACTGCTGGGCCTGCTCGACACTGTCAAAACCGCCCACTTCGCCGGGCGCGGGCACCTCGAAATCCAGCAGGGCCGGGAAGTATTCTGCCGGCGGGATGGGGCGGCGGCACACCGCCAGCGCGGCCATGAAGCCTTCACAGAACTCCCACTGGGGCACCTCGTCGTGGCGCGCGCGCAGCGCGTCCAGAATCGTGTCCAGAGCGTCAAAATCCTCCGGGCTCAGGGTATCTACCGGGGCGCCGTCGGTGGCTGGGGAGCTGGGGTTTGGCATAAGCTGTGCGAAGAAGAGGGCAGAGCGCTATTGTCTCCGCTCAGAAAGGACTTTCATGCTCCATACGCTCAATTCCATCTTCCCCGTGCGCTACACCGTCATGGGCGTGTGCGTATTCGGCCTGTTGCTCAGCGTCTTCAGCCTGGTAGCGCTAGGCGTAGGCGGTGGTCCTTTTGTGCTGTGCGCCCTTCTCGTGGGCATTGGCGTGTACGACCTGCGCCAGAGCAAGCGCTCCATTCTGCGCAACTACCCCATCATCGGTCACATGCGTTTCATGCTGGAGTTTGTGCGCCCAGAGATCCGCCAGTACTTCATCGAGAGCGACAACGAAGCCACGCCCTTCTCTCGCGCCCAACGTTCTCTGGTCTACCAGCGCGCCAAGGGCGAACCCGACAAGCGTCCCTTCGGCACCCAGCTTGATGTGCATGCCGGGGGCTATGAGTGGATGAACCACTCGGTGGCACCGACCAAGCTGGCCTCACACGACTTTCGCATCACCATCGGTCCGGACACGGCACAGCCCTACAGCGCCAGCGTGTTCAATATTTCGGCCATGAGTTTTGGCGCGCTCAGCGCCAACGCCATCCTGGCGCTCAATGCGGGTGCCAAGCGCGGCGGTTTTGCGCACGACACCGGAGAGGGCTCCATCTCCACCCACCACCGAGTGCATGGCGGCGACCTGATCTGGGAAGTGGCCTCGGGCTACTTCGGCTGCCGCAATGTGGACGGCAGCTTCAATGCCGACAAGTTCGCCGCCAATGCGCGCGACCCGCAGGTCAAGATGATCGAACTCAAGCTCAGCCAGGGTGCCAAGCCCGGCCACGGCGGCATGCTCCCCGGCCCCAAGGTCACACCCGAAATCGCTGAGGCGCGCGGCATCCCGGTCGGCGTGGACTGCATCTCGCCAGCCGCGCACAGCGCCTTCAGCACGCCGGTGGAGATGATGGAGTTCATCGCCCGCCTGCGCGAACTCTCGGGCGGCAAGCCGACCGGCTTCAAGCTCTGCATCGGCCACCCCTGGGAGTGGTTTGCCATGGTCAAGGCCATGCTGGAGACCGGCATCACGCCCGACTTCATCGTCGTCGACGGCGCCGAGGGCGGCACCGGCGCAGCGCCGCTGGAGTTCACAGACCACGTGGGCGCGCCGCTGCAGGAAGGCCTGCTGCTGGTGCACAACACGCTGCGCGGCGCCGGGCTGCGCGAGCGCGTCAAGATCGGCTGCGCGGGCAAGGTGGTGAGCGCCTTCGACATCGCACGCCTGATGGCGCTGGGCGCGGACTGGTGCAACAGCGCGCGCGGCTTCATGTTTGCGCTGGGCTGCATCCAGGCCCAGCACTGCCACACCGGCCACTGCCCCACGGGCGTGACCACACAAGACCCGCTGCGCCAACAGTCGCTGGTAGTCCCCGACAAGGCCGAGCGCGTCTACAACTTCCACCAGCAAACCCTGCATGCACTGCAGGAACTGGTGCAAGCTGCCGGCGTCCATCACCCCAGCGAGATCACGGCCCACCACATCGTGCGCCGCTCCACCGACCACAAGGTCAAGTCCTTGGCCCAGCTCATCTTGACCCAGTTGCCCAACCGCGCGCTGCTGGACGCTGACCCCAACACGCTGCCCCTGATCTACCGCCACAGCTGGCCGCGCGCCACGGCGCAGTCATTTGCCCCCGCATTTGCCTGACACCGAGGCTTTGGCTTTTTGGGGCACTTGGGAGTACAGTGCCTTGTATACAAAACCAGACGAGGAGAGACGCCATGCTGGGAAGTAACTTGCGTATCGGGGCCCGCCTGGGCCTGGCTTTTGGAGTCGTTCTGCTGATCACCGCCCTGATGGCGCTGACCGGTATGTGGCGACTGGGCTCTCTCAAGGATCAGGCGCACACGCTGGCCTTTGTCGAAGTGGAGCGCTCCTCCGTCACCCAAAAGTGGGTGGAGAACATCCGCATCAACTGGGTTCGGACCTCTGCGGCCCTCCATGCGTCCAGCCCGGAACGGGTCACAGTCCTGCAGAAGGAAATGGACGAGACCTCCAAGGTCATCAGCGAGCTGCAGAAACAGCTCGAACCCATGATCACCGACGACAAGGGCAAGAGCTTGTTTACCGATATCGGCAAAACACGGGAAGCCTATCGCGGCCCGCGCGCCGATCTGCTCAAGAAGAAGCTGGCCGGGGAGGACGTCACCGCAGCCGTGGACACCACGCTGCTGCCATTGGCCAATGCCTATCTCAAGTCGCTGGATGTGCTGATGGACCATATGGAAGAACAACTCAAGGCCGGGGTAGACCAGACAGAACGCGTGGCCGTGAGCGGGCAGTGGATTCTGGGGGTGGGCGCCGCCCTCTCAGCCAGCATCGGGCTGATCTTCGCTGTCCTGTCCACTCGTTCCATCACCCGCCCCATCCAGCACGCAGTGGACTCTGCCCAGGCCATCAGCCAAGGGGATCTGAGCATCCACATCCAGCCCGAAGGGCAGGACGAAGCCGCCGACATGATGCATGCGCTGCGCGACATGCGCGACAACCTGGCACGCATGGTGGGTGGCGTCCGCGTCAATGCCGAAGGCGTCTCCAGCGCCAGCTCCGAGATTGCCCATGGCAATAACGACCTGTCGGCCCGCACCGAGCAGCAGGCCAGCGCCCTGCAGCAAACCGCTGCCTCGATGGAACAGCTCAGTGCTACCGTGCGACAAAACGCCGACAGTGCAGCCCAGGCAAACCAGTTGGCCATGACAGCGTCCACCGTCGCCATGCGTGGTGGTGAAGTGGTCAGTCAAGTGGTGGAGACCATGAAAGGCATCAACGAGGCCTCTACCAAGATTGCAGACATCATCAGCGTGATCGACGGCATTGCCTTCCAGACCAACATTCTGGCCTTGAACGCTGCCGTGGAGGCCGCGCGCGCCGGTGAACAGGGCCGCGGCTTTGCTGTTGTGGCCAGCGAGGTACGGGCACTGGCCGGCCGCAGCGCCGAAGCCGCCAAGGAAATAAAGCAACTCATAGGCACCAGCGTGCAGCGCGTGGAACAGGGCACCAATCTGGTGGACCAGGCGGGCAGCACCATGAGCGAAGTGGTCGAAGCCATACGCCGAGTCTCCGATGTGGTGGGCGAGATCAGCGCAGCCAGCAGCGAACAGGCATCGGGCGTGAACCAGGTGGGCCATGCCGTCACGCAAATGGACCAGACCACTCAGCAAAACGCAGCGCTGGTGGAAGAAATGGCCGCAGCGGCGAGCAGCCTGCGATCCCAGGCCCGTGCCCTGGTGGAAGTGATGGCGGTGTTCAAGCTCAGCCCGAAAGTCGCCGCCAACCAAAACGCGCTGAGCCTGTCTGCCTGAGGGCGCCGTGCCCGACACCCAGCTACACCTTCTGGCGGTACCACTCCGCTTCAAGAGGTGTTGGCAATGGGCAGTGGCCTGCCTGATCTGCTTGGCCCTATTGCCAGTACAAGCGGCGGAGCTTCCCCGGGTACACATGATTGCGTCCTACCACGCCGGCATGGCCTGGAGCGACGCCCAGATTGCCGGCGTACGCGAGCAACTGGCTACCTTCAACCCCGCGCTGGAGCTGCAGCTGGATTTTCTGGACACCAAGCATGTGCTGCCCAGCCCGCAGTACTACCAACTCACCGAAGCCCTGCTGCTCTCCAAGTACGGCGCCAAACCGCCCACGGTGCTGATCGCCGCCGATGACGATGCGCTGGACTTTGTGCTGCGCCTGCGCGAGCGCCACTACCCGGGCACCCCCATCCTGTTCTCCGGCGTCTCCAGCAGCCGGCGGTCCGCCCTACAAAAATTTCCGCTGATCGGTGGCGTCTTTGACGATCTGGACGTGGGCGACAGCCTGGAGCAGATGCTGCGCATGCGCCCCCAAACCGAACGGGTAGTAGTCGTGCATGACCAGAGCCGCACCAGTCTGGCCCAGGTGGACACCCTGCGCCAGCGCATGGCGGGCAGCACCGGCGTGCGCATTGAATACCTCAGCAAGCTGTCGGTGGCTGACATCGAGCGCCATCTGGCCCAGCTGGGGCCTGGCGACCTGGTGTTCGCCCTGCCCTTCAACCGCGACGCCGAAGACCGCGTGCTCACCCATGAGGAGGCCAGCGACCTCTGGGCAGCCGCGGCCCACGCGCCCGTGGCCGTCACGCGCGACGTTGCCATGCGCCCTGGGGTGCTCGGTGGCTTTCTGGTGTCGGGCCATGAACAGGGCAGCACCGTAGGCCGGCTCGCCGTCCAGCTACTGCGCGGAACAGCTCCCAAGCCCCTGCCTTTCATGGAAGGCGGCACCCACGCCACCTTCGACTACCCGCAGATGCAACGCTGGGATGTAGACCTGAAGCGCCTGCCCCCGGGGGCCACCGTGCTGCAGCGCCCCAAGGACACCCTGGAGACGCTGCGCCCCCACCTCCCCTGGCTCAGTGTGCTGTTTGGCAGCATGCTGGTCATCATCGCCCTGCTGCTCTACGGCATCCGCGAACGCAATGCCACGGCTCAGGCACTGCGCCTGAGCGCACACAACTACCAAGAGCTGTTTGCACACAGCCCCGACGCCATCATGGTGCGCGATGCCACTACCGGTCGCATCGTGCAGACCAACGCCCGCTTCTGCGCCCTGTTTGGCTACGAGGAACACGAGGCGCCCCTGCTCCTGCCAGCCGACCTCAGCTCCGGCGAGCCCGGCTATAGCGGCACGGAGGCCATGGCCTGGATCGAGAAGACCCGGCGGGAGGGCGCGCAGTTCTTCGAGTGGCGTTCGCGCCGCAAAGACGGCAGCGTATTCTGGTCCGAAATCTCCATGACGCGCTTTGAAATGGCGCAGGGGCAGCGTACCGTCTCCAGTGTGCGGGACATTTCGGATCGCAAACAGGCTGAGGTCATGGCCAAGGAGTTCGAGCACAGCCTGCAACAGGTTTACCAGAACCTGCCCGTGGCCGTATTTGCCATCAATGCCCAGCATCAGGTCACTTTCTGGAACCCGCACATGACGCGCCTGACCGGCGTACCCGCCGAGACCGTAGTGGCAACCACAGATACCTGGCGCGGCATCTACCCGGAGCCACGGCCCTGCCTGGTCGACGTGCTGGTGGACGGCGCGCACCCGGCAGACCTGGAGCGCTACTACCCCGGCATGCTGCGCGAGAGTCCCATCATCCCTGGCGCGATGGAAGGAGAAGACTACTTCCCTGCCCTGGACGGTGGTCTGGGCATGTGGATACGCTACTGCGCCGCGCCCTTGCGGGACGCGCAAGGCCACATCACCGGTGCCATAGAGACCCTCATCGACGTCTCCCGGCTCAAGCGCGCCCAGACCACACTGGAAGAACTCAATCGCGAACTGGAAGCCCGGGTGGAGACCCGGAATGCGGAACTGCGTCAGGCCATGGGCCAGCTGATGCAGTCGGAAAAACTCGCCGCCCTGGGCAGTCTGGTAGCTGGCGTGGCCCACGAGCTCAACACCCCGATCGGCAACGTGATGGCCGTCGCCTCCACCCTGAGGGATGAGGTCGCGGATTTCGGCCGGAAGTTGCTGACCGGCAGCGCACGCCGCTCCGACGTGGAAAAGTCCGCCGCGCGCCTGCAGGAGGCCAGCGGACTGATCGAGCGCAACGCTACCAAGGCAGCCAAGCTGATCAACGACTTCAAGGAAGTCGCGGTGGACCAGAGCAGTACCCGCCGCCGCCATTTCATGCTGCTGGACATCGTTAACGATGTACTGACCACCACGCATCCCCTGTTCAAAAACGCACGGCACCGGGTGGAACTGAGCATCCCCGGCGAACTGGCGCTGGACAGTTACCCCGGTCCGCTGGAACAGGTATTGACCAACTTTCTCTCCAACAGTCTGAACCATGGCTTTGAAGGCATGGAACAGGGAGAGATCCGCATCAGCGCCCGGCAGGAGGGCAGCCACGTGGTACTCGAGTACGCGGACAACGGCTGCGGCATTCCGAAAACCAGCCTGCCGCACATCTTCGAACCCTTCTACACCACCAAACTGGGGCGCGGCGGCAGCGGCCTGGGCCTGTATATCGTCTACAACCTGGTGAGCAATGTGCTGGGCGGCAGCATCGTCGCGCACAGCGTGCCCGGCGCAGGAACGCGCTTTGTGCTACGACTGCCCGTGGACGGCCCCCGACGGGTCACCCCACCCGGGCAGCAGCACTGAACTGCTATGATTTAGATAGCTGCTCGCGCAGAAGATCCAAGGGCTAGCAACCTTTTTGCCATGCAAAGCACCGCATGATCCTTGCTCAGTACCAGGCAGCGCTGGGCGACGGCAAGGTCAATGAACTTCTGGTCATCCGGGTCCTTGCAGGTGACACTGGCCTTGCGCGGCACTTCCACGGTCTGCACCTGTGCATCGCGTGCTGCCAGCACCTGCTCCGCGCTCAGGCCATAAAAGGCCAGGCGCTTGGCAATCTGCGGGTAGGCCAGCACGCGCTCCAACTCATCGCGCATCGGGGACGTGGCCACCCATTGCAGGTGGCCGGTGTACAGGGCCTCACGCAGCGGCGCGGTAGCGGCATCGTTGAAGACCAGCAGGTCCAGCACGATGTTGGTGTCCAGAATGATCTGACCCACTCCACCAGCAACAGCCTCAGTCATTGGGCTCCTGCTGCGTCTGCGCAGCAGCACCCTTGGCCAGGCGGCCCTTGACCATGTCGAACTTGAACAGGCGGCACTCCAGCGGGCCGTTCCACATGGGCACGCGGCGCGATTCCTTGAGGCGCATCTTGCCGGGCAGCTTGAGGTCGGGCGTCAGCACCCAGGCGGTCCAGCCGCTGTAGTTCTTCTTCCAGTGGCTGGCCAGCTGGTTGAAGAAGTCCACGCCCTCGTCCGTCTGCGCGAGTTCGCGCGCGCCAAAGCGGGCGCCCTCTCCTTCACCGGCCACACCGCCGATGCCGATGCGTTCGCCATAGGGCGGGTTCAGCACCATCACGCCGCCGCCCTCAATCGGGGGCATGCGCTGTAGCGCGTCGCCGCCGCGGAACTCAATCACATCGGCCACACCGGCGCGCTGCGCATTGCGCTGGGCAAAGTCCACCATGCGGTGGGACACATCGCTGCCGTAGATCAGCGCGGTCTGGCCCGGCTCGGGCTTGACCACGTTGGCCGCGGCCTCGGCCTTCATGTCCGCCCACTCCTGCGAACGGAAGGGCCGGTATTTCTCGAACGCAAAGCGGCGCAGCGAGCCGGCCGCGATGTTGCAGGCAATCTGCGCGGCTTCAATGGCCACGGTGCCGCTGCCGCAGCAGGGGTCATACAGCGGCATCAGGTCGTCGTCGCCCGAGGCCCAGCCGCTGGCGGCAATCATGGCCGCGGCCAATGTCTCTTTCAGCGGCGCGTCGCCCTTGTCCTCGCGCCAACCGCGCTTGAACAGCGGCTCGCCCGAGGTGTCGATGTACAGCGAGCAGGCGTCGGTGGTCAGGTGGGCGTAAATGCGTACATCGGGCCACTGGGTATTCACGTCAGGGCGCACGCCATTGGCCACTTCGCGGAAGCGGTCGCAGACGGCGTCTTTCACCTTGAGCGCAGCAAAGTTCAGCGAGGTCAGCGGGCTGTGCTGCGCGGTCACCTCGATCTTGATGCTCTCTTTGGGCGTGAACCACTGCTCCCACGGCACCTGCATGCCGGCGCGGTACAGGTCCTGCTCACTGCGATACTCGGTGTACGACACCAGCACCAGCACGCGCTGGGCCAGGCGGCTGTACAGGTTGAGCAACATGGCGTGCGCAAACGAGGTGCGCACGGCCACGCCACCGCGCTGCTTGGTCACGCAACCGGGGGGCAGGCCGGTGATCTGCAAAATCTCCGGCGCCAGGTACTCCTCCACGCCGGCGGCGCAGGGGAGAAAAAGGGTCAATTGGTTCATAGCGCTTTGCGGAGTGAGGCGGGGGCGATTTTCAGGCCCTCGCGGTATTTGGCCACGGTGCGCCGCGCGCACTCGATGCCTTGCTCCTTGAGCATGTCGGAAATCTGGTTATCGCTCAAGGGCTTTTTGCTGCTCTCTGAGGCGATGAACTGCTTGATGAGCGCACGCACCGCGGTGCTGGAGGCGTTGCCCCCGCTCTCGGTGCCCAGGCCGGAGCCAAAGAAGTACTTGAGCTCAAAGGTGCCAAACGGCGTGGCCATGTACTTGGCCGTGGTCACGCGGCTAATGGTGGACTCGTGCAAGCCCAGCTCGTCGGCAATCTCGCGCAGCACCAGCGGGCGCATGGCGAGTTCGCCGTGGGTGAAAAAGTTCTTTTGTCGCTCCACAATGGCCGTGCTCACGCGCAGGATGGTGTCAAAGCGCTGCTGGATGTTCTTGATGAACCAGCGCGCCTCCTGCAGGCGCTGCTGCAGCGCGGCATGGCCGCCGGCATCCTTGCCGCCGCGGTGGTTGCGCAGCACATTGGCGTAGATATCGTGCACCTTGAGGCGCGGCATCACGTCGGGATTGAGCTGAACACGGAACTTCGGAATGCCGCCGGCCTTGCCAATGGACACCACCAGCACATCGGGCACGATGATGTTGCGTTCCACATCCACAAAGCGGCGGCCGGGCTTGGGCTCAAGCCGCGCAATCAGCGCAATCGCCTCACGCACAAACGCATCGCTGCCCACGCCCATCTGCACCAGGCGCTTGATGTCGCGCCGCGCCAGCAGGTCCATGGGCTGGCGGCAGATGGCCAGCGCCACCTGCAACACTTCCAGCCGGTCGTGCTCACCATCGTCTTCGGCCAGGGTCAGCAGAGCTTGCAGCTGCAGGCGCAGGCATTCGCCCAGGTCGCGCGCGCCCACGCCGACGGGCTCCAGGCTGTGCAACAGGCCCAGCGCCACGGTGAAGTGGTGCACCAGATCCTGCAGCTGCTCTTCATCTCCAGGGCTCAGACTACGCGCCAAGTCTTCCAGCGGGTCCTCCAGGTAGCCGTCTTCATTGAGCGACTCGATCAGGAAGCGCAGCGCCGCTGCATCGGTGGCATTCAAGCGCAGGCTCAGGGCCTGGCGGTGCAGAAAGACCTGCAGCGATTCAGAGGAACGCGCCAGCTCGGTGGCGTCCTTCTCTTCGTCATCGCCCAGGTTGTTGGCCTTGGCTTTGGCATCCACGCCCCATTCGCCGTCGTCAGGCGTCATTTCGGTGGTGCCGTCGCCCTCCCAGTTGGGCTCCTCGCTGCTGCTCAGTGGCGTGGCATCTTCATCATTGGAGGTGCCAGCCCCTGTGGATGTTGCATAGTCAGCTACAGAATTAGGAGCATATTCGGCGTCACCGGCTTCGGACAGGCGATCGCCCTCGCTCACCACAGCGTCCGCAGCGTTCAACCCAAAGTCTTCACGCTCGGCCCGGTCCTCGGTCAGCTCCAGAAACGGGTTTTCGTCCAGCATCTGCTCCACCTCCTGGCTCAGCTCCAGCGTGGAGAGCTGCAGCAGACGGATGGACTGCTGCAACTGGGGCGTGAGCGCCAGGTGTTGGGAGACGCGTAATGACAGCCCTTGCTTCATCACATCTTGAAGTGTTCGCCGAGATAGACGCGGCGCACATCGGCGTTGTTCACGATCTCGGAGGGGGTGCCCTGCGCCAGCACATGGCCGTCGCTGATGATGTAGGCGTGGTCGCAAATGCCCAGGGTCTCGCGCACGTTGTGGTCGGTGATGAGCACCCCAATGCCACGGCCCTTCAGGAAGTTGATGATGCGCTGGATCTCGATCACCGCGATCGGGTCAATACCGGCAAAGGGTTCGTCCAACAGGATGAAGCGCGGGTTGGTGGCCAGTGCGCGCGCAATCTCCACACGGCGACGCTCCCCGCCCGACAGCGCCAGGGAGGGTGACTCGCGCAGATGCTCCACGCGCAGCTCCTGCAGCAAGGCGGTCAGGCGCTTTTCAATTTCGGCAGAACTAAGCGGGTTGCCGCCGGCATCCCGCTGCAACTCCAGCACGGCGCGCACGTTGTCTTCCACATTCAGTTTGCGGAATATGGACGCCTCCTGGGGCAGGTAGCCCAGCCCCAGGCGCGCACGGCGGTGGATGGGCATGTGCTCGATGGACTGACCATCGATGGTGATGTCACCCGCGCTGGCGCGCAGCAGGCCCACGATCATGTAGAACGAGGTGGTCTTGCCCGCCCCATTGGGGCCCAGCAGGCCCACCACCTCGCCGGTGCGCACGGCCAGGGACACGTCCTTGACCACCTGGCGCTTGCCGTAGGACTTCTGCAAATGCCGGGCTTCCAGCCGCCCGGTGCTGGTGTCCGGGGCTTCCTGGGCGGGCGCGCTCACTGGGCGGCCTTCTCAAGTTGCGGCGTGGCGCGCAGGGTGGGTGATGTCTGGGGGGCAGCGGGGGTCTGGGCCTCCGGTTTGGGTGTCAGCATGGCGCGCACCCGGCCGGCCGGAGCGCTCGCGCTGCGGGGCGTGCCGTCCACGGTGAATTTGTCGCTCAGGTTTTCGTAGAGGATGCTGGCGCCACTGACCTCGTCGGCCAGCAGGGCACCGCGCAGGCGGCGCAGTTGAGCCTTCTTGAGGAAGCGCACGGTATCGGCCCGGCCATCGTATTCAATGGTTTCTCCGTCGCCTTCGATGTATTCATCGACCCCGTCACGTTTCTGGCGGAAAAAGGCCGGCGTTGCTGTCGAGCCGGTCACCAGACCGTACTGGTACCCGTCCGGGTCCTGGCGCACCTCCAGCTGGGCACCACGGATGATGATGCTGCCTTTGGTCAGGACCACATTGCCGGTGAACACGCTGACCTGCTTGAGGTCGTCGTAACGCAGGGCATCGGCCTCCACATTCATGGGTTTGTTGCGGTCGGCCTTCTCGGCCAAGGCGTGGCCCGCCACACCGGCGAATGCCAGCCCCAGAAACAGCGACAGAGTGGTTTTTTTCATAAAGGCACGAAACTTGCTGAAAAGCGCTTCGGCCATTGTACCGAGCGCTGGCACGTTTCATGCCTTGGCGAGCTCAGCCGTCGGCGTTAATTTTGCTTGTCAACGCCTGCAGCACCTCCGCCGCACGGTCGTTCTCCACCTGGCAGGTACCCGCATTGGCATGGCCGCCGCCGCCGTACTGCAGCATCAGCTCACCAATATTGGTCTTGGAGGAGCGGTTGGTGATGGACTTGCCGGTAGCAAACACGGTGTTCTGCTTTTGCAGGCCCCAGAGCACGTGGATGGAAATATTGGTTTGGGGGAATAGTGCATAGACCATGAAGCGGTTGACCGCAAAGATGGTGTCCTCGTTGCGCAGATCCAGTACCAGCAGGTTGCCGTGCACGGTGGAGCAGCGCAGCAGCTGCTCCTTGGCTTTTTCTGCATGCTCAAAGTACAGATCCACCCGTTCCACCACATCAGGCAGCTTCAGGATTTCGTCGATGCCGTGGTTGCGGCAGTACTGGATGAGATCCATCATCAGCTGGTAGTTGCTGACGCGGAATTCGCGAAAGCGGCCCAGGCCGGTGCGCGAGTCCATCAGGTAGTTGAGCAACACCCAGCCCGTGGGGTTCATGATTTCGTCGTGGCTGAAACGGGCGGAATCCCCTTTGTCCACGGCCTCCATCATGTCGTGGAAGCGCGCCGGGAAGCGGCTGGCGCCGCCGTAGTGGTCAAACACCACACGTGCGGCCGAATCGGCATCGGGCAGGATGATGTGGTTGGGGCGCTCGCCCGTGTTGCGCACGGTTTCTGACTCGTGGTGGTCAAAGGCCAGATGCACGCCGGGCACGTACGGCAGGTTGGTGGTGATATCTCGGTCGGACACCTCCACCTTGCCGTCCTGCATGTCCTTGGGGTGGACGAACTTGATGTCGTCGATCAGGTTCAGCTCGTTGAGCAGGACGGCACACACCAGTCCATCGAAATCGCTGCGGGTAACAAGCCGGTATTTCTGGTGCGCCATGGAAACGGTCTCCCCAAAGTTTGGAACAAGTGCCAAACCATTCTAGAGCCGTTCCCCACAGCGCGGCGGCCTCGCCACCGCAAAAGTCCGGCTCAGCGTCCGGCGCGAACGTCCGCCACCAGCGACTCCACCACCTGCAATGCGCGAGGCATATTGCCAGCCAGGGAGCCGTCGGTGTAATAGCGGCCGGCAATGCCCAGCGCGGGCACACCTTCCACCTTGTAGGCGTTCTGCAGCTGCACGGACTTGGTGACCTTGGTCACCACGGTGAAGGAGTTGTACTGCTCTACGAACTTGGCCTTGTCCACGCCCTGCTGGCCAATCCATTCCAGGATAGCTTCGCCAGTGCTGAGGTTTTTCTTCTCCTGGTGGATGGCGGCAAACACCTTGCCATGCAGCTTCTCGACCAGACCCATGGCTTCCAGCGTGAAATAGAGGCGCTGCTGGGGCGCAAAGCTGTCCTGAAAAGCCACTGGCACGCGGCGGAAGGCCACGTCCTTGGGCAGCTTGGGAATCCAGGCTTGCAGCGTGGGTTCGAAGGCGTTGCAGTGCGGGCAGCTGTACCAGAAGAACTCCACCACCTCAATCTTGCCGGCACCAGCCTCCACAGGCGCACGCGGATCGACCACCAGGTAGTCCGTGCCAGCCTTGGGCTTGGCCGCCTGGGCCTGGGCTGTGGCGCCCCACAGGGTAGTGGAAGCCAGGGCTGCGCCGGTGCCCAGCTGGGCGAATTCGCGTCGTTTCATGTGCATCTCTTCGGTAAGGGGACTGGTTACGGAATGGGTGGGAGAAGCGCCCTGCAGGAAAGTTCCTGGTACGGCCGCTTAGCGCTGCACGCGCACCAGCGCGGTTTCCAGGCCGGACTTGTCCAGTTTCTCCTTGGCCTTGTCGGCCTCGTCCTTCTTCTCGAAGGGGCCCACACGCACGCGGAACACCGGGCGGCCAGACTGCTCGCGCTCGGAAATCTTGGTTTCTATACCACTCAGGGACAACTTGGCACGGTGGGCCTCTGCGTCTTCGGCCTTCTGGAAGGCCCCCACCTGCACAAAGTAGACAAAGACGTCGGCCTCGTTTGCAGCACCGGTCTTGGCCTTGGCCAGATCACCCAGCGGGTCAGCCGACACGGCGGGCTTGAGCTCGCCCTTGGCCTCGGCCTTGGCTGCCTTGGGATCGGCTTTTGCGTCCGGTTTTGCTTCTGCCTTGGCATCAGCCTTCGCATCTGGCTTGCCCTTGGGAGCCGATGCGGCAGAGGCCGGCGTAGTCGCCGGAGGCACGGCGGGCGCCGGGTTCTTGCCATAAAGCATGGCGTTGGGGTCCCAGTTCTTGTTTTTCTGGGCTTCGGCGGCGTCCTGGTCGGCGCTGCGGCTCTGGCTCTTGTTCATGAAGGGCACCGGCACCTTGGTGACGTACACCGCTACCGCCAGGGCGGCGCCCAGGCCGACCACCACACCCACGATGAACCCTACGATGGTTCCGCCACGCTCGTACTTCATGCGTCTATCTCTCGGTTGACTCTGTTGACCCGGTGGGGCCGCTTACATCTTCTGCGGAGCACTGACGCCCAGCACAGCCAGGCCATTGTGCAACACGCGGGCCGTGGCAGCCACGAGCGCCAGGCGGGCCAGCTTGACGGCCTCATCGTCCACCAGGATGCGCTCGGCGTCGTAGTAGCTGTGATAGCTGGCCGCGAGCTCGCGCAGGTAGAAAGTCACATCGTGCGGGGCTTCGCCCTCGGCGGCCGCACTCAGCATCTCGGGGTACTTGGCCAGCAGCAGCATCAGGGCCTGGGCCTGCGGGCTGTCCAGCGCGGACAGGTCCACACTCTTGAGGCTCGCCACATCGCCGCCCCAACCGGCCAGCACCGAGCAGATGCGCGCATGTGCGTACTGCACGTAGTAGACCGGGTTGTCGTTGTTCTTGGCTACGGCCAAATCCACATCGAAGGTGTACTCGGTATCCGGCTTGCGGCTCAGCAGGAAGAAACGCACGGCGTCCTTGCTCGTCCACTCGATCAGGTCGCGCAAGGTCACATAGCTGCCTGCGCGCTTGCTGATCTTGACCTCTTCACCGCCGCGCACCACGCGCACCATGGTGTGGAGCACGTAGTCGGGGTAGCCCTGGGGAATGCCCACATCGGCGGCCTGCAAGCCGGCGCGCACACGGGCGATGGTGCCGTGGTGGTCCGTGCCCTGGATGTTGACCACCTTGGTGAAGCCACGTTCCCACTTCGCGATGTGATAGGCCACGTCGGGCACAAAGTAGGTGTAGCCACCGTCCTTCTTGCGCATCACGCGGTCCTTGTCGTCGCCATAGTCGGTGCTCTTGAGCCACAGCGCGCCGTCTTGCTCATAGGTCTTGCCATTGGCCACCAGCTTGTTCACCGTGGCGTCCACGCGGCCGCTGGTGTAGAGGCTGGACTCCAGGTAGTACTGGTCGAACTTGAGGTTGAAGGCCTGCAGGTCCTTGTCCTGCTCGTTGCGCAGGTATGCCACGGCGAACTGGCGGATGGACTCGACATCGTCCACATCGCCGCTGGCGGTGAACTCGCGGTCGTCGGCCTTGACGGTAGCCTTGGCCTTGAAGGCTTCGGCAATGTCGGCGATGTAGTCACCGTTGTAGAAGGCCTTGGACGCCGGATCTTCCGGGTCCGTGGGCCAGCAGTCGTCACCCGGCTTGAAGCCCTTGGCGCGCAGCTGGGTGCTCTTGGTCAGCGTCTCGATCTGCACGCCGGCGTCGTTGTAATAGAACTCGCGGTGCACCGCCCAGCCCTGGGTTGCAAACAGGTTGCAGATGGCGTCGCCCAATGCGGCCTGGCGGCCGTGGCCGACGTGCAGCGGACCGGTGGGGTTGGCCGACACGAACTCCACCAGCACGCGCTGGCCCACGGCGGGCTGGAAGCCAAAGCGTTCGCCCTGGCCCAGCACCTCACGCACCACTTCCTGCTTGGCCGCGGGCTTGAGGCGGATGTTGATAAAGCCGGGACCGGCAATCTCGATGTCCTGCACCCACTGGGCATACACCGGAGTGGCGAGCAATGCGGCCTTGAGGGTTTCGGCCAACTGGCGCGGGTTTTGTTTGAGGGGCTTGGCCAGTTGCATGGCGGCCGTGGTGGCGAAATCGCCATGGGCAGCCACCTTGGGCGATTCAAAAGCGGCTTTGTCCCCGGCGCCGGGGGAGAGGGTGTCCAGGCAGGCGGCCAGCGCCTTCAGGAGTTCGTGTTTGACAGTCAGCATCCACCGATTTTACGGGCCCCCCGGGAAAGCCCGGGGGCCGGGGCGTCAACGGCGCTGTCATCTTTTCGTTATAAGCTTCAAACCACTGGGGTTTTTCTGCAACGGCAGCACGCTGCCTTTTTTTGATAGGACGACTGATGAAATCTCTGATCTCCCTCCTGGCTCTGGGTCTGGCACTGGCTGTAGGCGGCGCCCATGCCGCCGAAGAGAAAGCCCCAACCGCACAACAAAACAAGATGAAGACTTGCAATGCCGACGCCAAGGACAAGAAGGGCGACGAGCGCAAGGCCTTCATGAAGGAATGCCTGAGCGCCAAACCTGCCGCCCCCGCTGCCGATGGCGCCACCGGTCAGCAAAACAAGATGAAGACCTGCAACGCCGACGCCAAGGACAAGAAGGGCGACGAGCGCAAGAAGTTCATGAAAGAGTGCCTGAGCGCCAAGTAAGCGCTGCACCTGCCGCCCCTAGCGGGGCGCCTCCCCCGCCCGCCCGGCTCGCCGCGCGGGCTTTTTCATATCTGGCTTATGCCCCGACGCCCAGCACCACGCCGCAAAACACCGCAAACCCCACCCAGTGGTTGAGGCGGAAGGCCTTGAAACAGCCTTCGCGCGAACGGTCGGCAATCAGCGTGCCATGCCAGACCACCTGGACACCGGCTACCGCCGCCCCCAGCCACCAGGCCCAGGGGCGCGCCAAGGCGGGCAGCACCAGCCAGGACCACAGGGCCAGGTAGACCACATAGAAGCCCAGCACCGCCGGCACGTCCCAGCGGCCCAGCGTGATGGCCGAAGTCTTCATGCCGATCTTGAGGTCATCGTCGCGGTCCACCATGGCGTATTCGGTGTCGTAGGCCAGCACCCAGAAGAGGTTGCCTACCAGCAGCGCCCAGGCTTGCCAGGGCACAGCACCCGTAACGGCGGAGAAAGCCATGGGGATGCCGAAGCTGAAGGCCACGCCCAGCACCGCCTGCGGCATGGAGACATGGCGTTTGGCATAGGGGTAGACCAGCGCCACGGCCAGCGCGGCAAACGACCAAGCGATGGTGGCAGCGTTCGTGGTCAGCACCAGGCCAAACGCGGCCAGCGCCAGCACCGCGCCGACCAGCAGTGCCTCGCGCGTGCCGATGCGCCCGCTGGTGACAGGGCGCTGTGCCGTGCGTTTGACGTGGCGGTCAAAGTCTCGGTCGGCCACATCGTTGACGCAGCAGCCCGCGCTGCGCATGAGGATGGTGCCCAGCGTGAACACGGCAATCAGGTGCCAGCCCGGAAAACCGCCCGCCGCCAGCCACAGCGCACTGAGCGTGGGCCACAGCAGCAGCAGCCAGCCCGCAGGGCGGTTCCAGCGGATCAGGTCCAGGTAGAGCGAGAGCTTGGTGGAGAACAGAGACGGCACGGTTTTGCTATGAATATGGGAGCTGCTTGCGCACTATCCACGGGGGATAGCTGCCAATTTGGCTCAAAGATCAGGACAGGCGGGTCACACCGGGCAATTCGCAACCGTAGACCGCATTGCGCAGCGCAGCAATGGCTTCATAGCGCGTAAAACTGCGCCGCCACGCCAGCACCACGCGCCGCGTGGGCGGGGGCAGGCTCTTGCCATCCTGCACCGGCAGGTACTTCACGAAAGGTTCATCGCCCTTGCGCTTTTTGGGCTCCATCGCGTCGCGCGGGACGCTGAGGCGCGGCACCAGCGTGATGCCCATGCCGGCGGCCACCATGTGCTTGATGGTTTCCAGCGAAGAGCCTTCAAAACTCTTGCGGATGCCCTCGGCGTCACTGGAGAAGCGCGCGAACTCGGGGCACACCTCCAACACGTGGTCGCGGAAGCAGTGGCCATTGCCCAACAGCAGCATGGTTTCCTTCTTCAGCTCTTCGGTGGTCACGCTCTCCTGCGCGGCCAGCGCGTGACTGGTGGGCACAGCGGCAAAGAAGGGCTCGTCGTACAGCGGTGCCAGCGCCAACCCCGTGTCGGGGAAAGGCTCGGCCAGGATGGCGCAGTCGATCTCGCCCGTGCGCAGCATTTCCAGCAGCTTCACGGTGAAGTTCTCCTGCAGCACCAGCGGCATCTGGGGCGACTTGGTGATGACCTGGCGCACCAGATCAGGCAGCAGGTAGGGCGCGATGGTGTAGATCACGCCCAGCTTGAGCGGCCCGGCCAGGGGGTCCTTTCCACGCTTGGCGATGTCTTTGATGTTGGCGGCCTGTTCCAGCACACTTTGCGCCTGGCGCACGATCTCTTCGCCCAGGGGCGTGACGGTCACTTCGTTGGCGCTGCGCTCGAAGAGCTTGACGTCCAGCTCTTCCTCCAGCTTCTTCACCGCCACGGACAACGTAGGCTGCGAGACATAGCAGGCCTCGGCCGCCTTGCCAAAGTGCCGCTCGCGCGCCACGGCCACGATGTATTTGAGTTCGGTCAGGGTCATGCCGCTATTCTCCACCCGCGCGGCCGGACGGCTCAACAATGACCAGCGCAATCCCGCACACCAGCAGGCCCGCGCCCAGCCAGAAGGCCAGTTCCGGAGTTTCCGCAAACAGCAGCCAGCCCAGTGTGGGGCTGAACAGCAGCAGTGAGAAACTGCCCGCCTCCACCGCCGAAGCGTCGCCCGCACGGTAGGCAAAGAAGTAGCTCAGGTAGATGCCCGCCGCCGCCACACCCACCACCGGCAACAGCCACCACAGGGCCACCGGCACGCTGGGCAGACTGAAACCCGTGAACAGGCCAAAGGTCAGCCAGCAGGCTGCCTGGCTCCAGGTCAGCACCGCAATCGGATGCTCCTGGCCCGAGTATTTCTTGAGCACCACGCCCAGCATGGACTCCATGAGCGCGCCCAGCAGCGCCACCAATGCGGCCGGATGAAACGCCTCCGCCCCGGGCTGCAAAATCACCAGCACCCCGCCAAAGCCCACCACCACGCCGCTCCAGCGCAGCCAGTGCGGGCGCTCGCCCAGCAGCCAGACGCCCAGCGGCAGCATGAACAACGAACCGGTCATCAGGTAGGCGCTGGCCTCGGCCAGCGGCAGGTGCGAGACCGCGTAGGCGGCGCAAAAGGCCGATGTCACGATGAACACCGCGCGCAGCAGGTGTATGCGCGGCTGGCGCGTGGAAACGATGCGCCCGCGCGTCCAGGCCACCACCGGCGCCAGCATGGCCAGCACCACCGTGGCCTGCAAAAACAGCACCTGCTTGGGCGCGATGCCCGTGGCCATCAGCCGCTTGTTGCAGGCGTCCAGCACCGCCCAGCAGGCCATGGCCAGCACCACCAGCAGCACGCCGCGCGTGTTGCCCGCCAAGGCCTGCCAGCGCAGGCGCAGATTCAAAAACATGGTTCTATCCAGAGGGAAAGCGGGGCACTATACCCGTGGTGCATGACTGGCGCCGCCAGCGCACCAACACCCCGCCTAGACCGGCGTGATTTCGCCCGTGCGCAGCTTCTCGATCAGGATCTGCAGGCGCTCTTTCCAGGCGCGCCGCACATCGGCCGACGCGCCCTTGAAGAGGCGGAAGTTCTTGAGCTCGGGCTCAGCCTCGGACCAGAGGTCGTCACGCACCGACACCTCCAGCTCGCCGCCCAAGCTGTTCACGGCGGCTCCCTGCAGAGTGGTGTAGACAGTGCGGCCATCGGCCACCAGCGTGACGCGACCGCGCGGGTCCAGGTCGATGAACCATTCAATGCGTTTGCCATCCTGCGAGTAGCCGACCTCGCTGGTGCCACTGAAGCCGGCCATCTGGCGCCAGTGGTCAATCTGGGCCTCCGGGGGCATGTCCTTGACCGCAGGCAGCGCGGCCGCCTTGCGGGCACGCTCTTCCGCCCGCTCCTTCGCAAGGGCCTCCGCCTCCGCGCGCTGCTGGCGCAACAGCATCTCCTGGGCCAGATTGCGCTCCAGCTTCTCCACCCACAGCCGTATCTGCCCCGCGAATCGCTGAAAGTCGGCCGCCACCGGCCCGGGCAGGCCGTCCAGACGCAGCAGGTGGCGCTCGCCTCCGGGCGTGTCGTGCACGGCAAAGCTGGATTCGTCCGACGCCTGAAACGTCAGACTGAACAGGCCCGTGGGCTGCGGTTCTGCGCCCGCCTGCTCCTGCAACACGCGGCTGAGCTCGATGCGCAAGCCGGCCGCAGGCAGCTTGGCGAGCACTGCGCCGCCCTGCACCGGCTCGGCCGCGGCTCCACCCGCCAGCAGCTCGCGCGTGTAATGAGCTTGCGCGGCCTTGACCACCAGCAGCTGGTTGGCACGCTGCAACTCCACGCTCCAGCCATGCGCCTCAAAGCGCAAGCCACCGGGAAAGGCGTGGGCATGCGTCTTGAGCAGGCGCGCCTGGCGCTCCACATAGGCGAAAAAGCCCACCAGCCCCAGCAGGGCCGGGGTCAGCAGCACGGTGATCCACAGCGTGGCGTCACTCATGCGAAAACAGCGGGGACGAGGCTTCGGCGCGGGAAGCGGGCGGGTTGGGGCATGGCGGCTTCATTCTCAACGATTTTTCGGCACGTCCGCTCAGGCCTTGAGGTACTCGGCCTTGCCACCCAGCCAGCGCGCCACATGCTTGTGGGCCAGGTGCGGGTAGCGGTCCAGCAGCATAGGGGCCTCGGCCCGCGCCCACTCCAGCAAGGCCGTGTCCTGCGCCAGATCGGCAAAGCGCAACATGGCCTCGCCGCTTTGGCGCGCGCCCAGAAACTCGCCTGGCCCGCGTATCTCCAGGTCGCGCCGGGCAATTTCGAAACCGTCGTTGGTCTCGGCCATCGCGCGCAGGCGCTCGCGCGCGGCCTCGCCCAGGCGCGGCGCATCGCCCGTGGAATAGAGCAAGACGCAAGCCGAAGCCGCCGCCCCGCGGCCCACCCGGCCGCGCAGCTGGTGGAGCTGCGAGAGGCCAAAGCGCTCAGCGTGTTCGATGACCATGAGCGAGGCGTTGGGCACGTCCACCCCCACCTCGATCACCGTGGTGCTGACCAGCACCGACATCAGCCCCGCGGTAAAGGCGCCCATCACGGCCTTTTTGTCGTCCGCATGCATGCGCGAGTGCAGCAGGCCGATGAGCACGGGCTGCCCATCGGCGCGTGTGGCGCCCTGTAAGGCTTCGGCCAGGTCGGCATGGGTTTGCGTGGCGTTGGTCAGGTCAAGCGCCTCGCTCTCTTCGATGAGCGGGCACACCCAGTAGACCTGCCGACCCTCAGCAATCTGGCCGCGGATGCGCTCAATCACTTCATCGCGCCGGTGGTCGCTCACCACCTTGGTCACGATGGGCGTGCGCCCCGGCGGCAACTCGTCCAGGGTGGACACATCCAGATCGGCGTAATAGCTCATGGCCAGCGTGCGCGGTATGGGCGTAGCCGTCATCATCAACAGATGGGGTTCCGCCCCTTGTTCATGCTCGCCCTCAATGGCCGTCATCTTCTTGCGCAGGGCCAGACGCTGGGCCACGCCAAAGCGGTGCTGCTCGTCGATGATGGCCAGGGCCAGGTTCTTGAACTTCACCTTGTCCTGGATGATGGCGTGTGTGCCCACCACCAGCTGTGCCTCGCCACTCTCGATGAGCGCCAGCATGGCGCGGCGCTCCTTGGTCTTTTGGGTGCCGGTAAGCCAGGCGGTGGTGATGCCCAGTGGCTCCAGCCAGGCCAGCAATTTGCGGAAGTGCTGCTCGGCCAAGATCTCAGTCGGTGCCATCAGCGCGCACTGCCAGCCGGCGTCCATGCAAATGGCAGCGGCCAGCGCGGCCACCACGGTCTTGCCCGCGCCCACATCGCCCTGCAGCAGGCGGTGCATGGGGATGTGGCGCGCCATGTCGGTGGCAATCTCCACGCCCACGCGCTGCTGGGCGCCGGTCAGGCCAAAAGGCAAGGCCGCCAGCAGGCGGGCATGCAGGGTCCCGCCCACTACGGCCTTGAGCTGCGGCGCCCGCAGCGCAGCGCGCTCGCGCCGGCTTTGCAACTGGCTGATCTGCTGGGCCAGCAACTCTTCGGCCTTGAGGCGCTGCCAGGCCGGATGGCTGTGGTCCATCAGCGTGTCCAGCGACACATCGGGCGTGGGGTGATGCAAAAACTGTAGCGCATCGCGCAATGTCCATAAGGGCTGGTGGCCGATTCCATGTCTGAGCACCTCCAGATCGCCCGGTGCAAAGGTGTCGCTCAGGTCGGCCCGCGCCAGCCCCGAGAGCACCGCCTTGCGCAGGTAGGGCTGGGGCAGGCCGGCCACCGTGGGGTAGATGGGTGTGAGTGCGGTGGGCAGGCTCCCCCCGGCCGCACGAAACGTGGGATGCAACATCGTGCGGCCCATGAAGCCACCCTTGACCTCGCCACGCGCGCGGATGCGGTTGCCCACGGCCAGCGCCTTTTGCTGGGAACCGTAAAAACTGAAGAAGCGCAACGTGCAGGTGTCCGTGCCGTCGTCCACGGTCACGATGAGCTGGCGGCGCGGGCGGAAGCTCACCTCCTGGTGCGTCACCACGGCCTCGATCTGCGCCTGCTGGCCCTCGCGCACCTCTGCCAGCGTCACGATGCGGGTCTCGTCCTCGTAGCGCAGCGGCAGGTGCAGCGCCAGGTCGATGTCGCGCTTGAGGCCCAATTTTTCCAGCGCCTTCTGCGCGGCCGACTTGGCGTCCGGTTTGGTCGCTGCCGCACCACCAGACGGGGCGTCGTGGGCGGCGTCCTCGGTGCGGGGAGCGGGTTTCTTGGGCATGGGACAATTCTGCCCTGTCTTTTTTACTTGGAACGGGCCCGTCCGGCCCTCAAGCAGCATGCAAGCCACCTTCCCCGGCACCGACCGTGCCTTTGTCCTCAGCGACTTTGACTTTGAACTCCCCGAGAGCCTGATTGCCCAGCACCCTGCGGCCGAGCGCAGCGGTTCACGCCTGCTCGACGGCACCGGCGCCACGCCCGTGAACCGCAGCTTCAAGGACCTGCCCAGCCTGCTGCGCGCGGGTGACCTCATGGTCTTCAACGACACCAAGGTGATCAACGCCCGCCTATTTGGCGAAAAGGCCACCGGCGGCAAGGTGGAGCTGCTGATCGAGCGCGTACTTGGCGGCAACCAGGTGGCAGCCCACATGCGCGTGAGCAAGAAGCCCGAGGTGGGCGCCACCATCAAGCTGGTCTGCGCCGAGGGCCAGGAAGACGGTCTCAGCGCCACCCTGCTGGGCCGCTGGCCGAATGTGGACGGCCCCATCTACCGCTTTGTACTGAGCAATGACCGGGGTGACGACCCCTACACGCTGATGGAGCGCCACGGCCATGTGCCGCTGCCGCCCTACATCACCCACAGCGATTCCCCCGAAGACGTGCAGCGCTACCAGACCGTGTTTGCCAAGCACCCCGGCGCGGTGGCCGCCCCCACGGCCGCGCTGCACTTTGACAATGCCTTGTTTGCCCAGCTGGACGCCATGGGCGTGCAGCGCGCGCATGTGACCCTGCATGTGGGCGCCGGCACCTTCCAGCCCGTGAAAACCGAAAACCTGGCCGAGCACCACATGCACAGCGAGTGGTACAACGTGCCCGCCGAGACCCAGGCCGCCATTGCCGCCTGCAAGGCGCGCGGTGGTCGCGTGGTGGCCGTGGGCACCACCAGCGTGCGCACACTGGAGAGTTTTGCCAAGACTGGCCAGACCAGCGGCGACACCACCATCTTCATCACGCCGGGCTTTGAGTTCCAGCTGGTGGATGTGCTGGTAACCAACTTCCACCTGCCCAAGAGCAGTCTGATGATGCTGGTGAGCGCCTTTGCGGGCTACGAGCACATCATGGGCCTGTACCGCGAAGCCATTGCGCGCGGCTACCGGTTCTTCAGCTATGGCGACGCCATGCTGCTGCAGCGCGCGGCTTGACGCGCCCACCCCCAACACCAGACCATACGACCATGCTGAAATTCGAACTCCTGAACCACGACCCCGCCACCGCCACCGCCGATGGCAGCTACCTGGGCAGCCACGCGCGCCGCGGCCGCCTGACGCTGAACCATGGCGTGGTCGAAACCCCCATCTTCATGCCCGTGGGCACCTATGGCACGGTGAAAGGCGTGATGCCGCAAAGCCTGCACGACATGAATGCACAGATCATCCTGGGCAACACCTTCCACCTGTGGATGCGTCCGGGCCTGGACGTGGTGCAAAAGTTTGGCGGCCTGCACCAGTTTGAAAACTGGGACAAGCCCATCCTCACCGACAGCGGTGGCTTCCAGGTCTGGAGCCTGGGCCAGATGCGCAAGATCAGCGAGGAAGGCGTGAAGTTCGCGTCTCCGGTGAACGGCGACAAGCTCTTCCTCACACCCGAGATCAGCATGCAGATCCAGACCACGCTGAACTCCGACATCGTGATGCAGTTTGACGAGTGCACGCCCTACCTGTCGGTCGAGCCCAAGACCAAGGGCCAGATCACCACCGAGCGCGAGGCGCGCAGCTCCATGGAACTGAGCCTGCGCTGGGCCAAACGCTGCCAGGACGAGTTCTCGCGGCTGAACAACCCCAACGCGCTGTTTGGCATCGTGCAGGGCGGCATGTTCGAGCACCTGCGCGACGAATCATTGGCAGGCTTGGAGGCGCTGGACTTCCCCGGCATTGCGGTGGGTGGGCTGAGCGTAGGCGAGCCCAAAGAAGACATGATGCGCGTCCTGAAGCACATCGGCCCCAAGCTGCCCCAGCACAAGCCGCACTACCTGATGGGCGTGGGCACGCCGGAAGACCTGATCGCCGGTGTGCAAAACGGCATCGACATGTTCGACTGCGTGATGCCCACGCGCAATGCGCGCAACGGCACGCTGTTCAGCCGTTTTGGCGACCTGAAGATCCGCAACGCGCGCCACAAGAGCGACGAGCAGCCGCTGGACGTGACCTGCACCTGCTACGCCTGCGCGGGCTCCAGCGGCGTGAGCTGGGCCAACGGTGGCCGCGAAGGCTTCAGCCGCGCCTATCTGCACCACCTGGACCGCTGCGGCGAGATGCTGGGTCCCATGCTGGCCAGCGTGCACAACCTGCACTACTACCTGAACCTGATGCAGGAAATCCGCGACGCGCTGGATGCGGGCCGCTTTGGCGCCTTTGTCCAGCAATTCCACGCCGACCGCGCGCGCGGCGTCTAGGTACCCAACCTGCGACACCTGTGCCGCACGCTCCTAAATCAGGAGCTTGCAGCGCAGATGACACGCGGGCTAAAAGCCTATTTCACTCAAAAGGTTTCCCAATCCTCATCTCCCCCGGGTGGGGTGATCTTGGTGCTGGTTTTGGGAGCTGCGGCAACGGGCGGAGGCGGTGGCGGGGCTTTCGCTTTTGGCGCCGTCGTTTGGGCTGCGGGACGGGCATGGGCGCCCACGGGCGGCTTCGCGTTCGGGCTGTGATGCAGCGCCTTGGGCGCTGGCGACTTCAGTGCGGGGCGCGCCACCGGCTGAGACAGCGAGGACCTAGTGCTTTGCTGATCGGCGGAAATCTTGAAAACCGCAACTCCTTCCACCAGATCCCGCGCCTGCGTTTTCAGGCTGGCAGCGGCAGCGGCCATCTCTTCCACCAACGCCGCATTTTGCTGGGTCGCCTGATCCATCTGGGTCACGGCCTCGCCTACCTGGGTCACTCCCGAACTTTGCTCGGAACTGGCCGCACTGATCTCGCCCACGATGTCAGTCACCTGGCGGATGCTCTGGACCACCTCGGTCATGGTGACGCCTGCCTTGTCCACCAGCACGGTGCCTTGCTCCACCCGTTCGACACTGGTGTTGATCAGGGTCTTGATTTCCTTGGCGGCTTCGGCACTGCGCCCCGCCAGGGAGCGCACCTCGCTGGCCACGACGGCAAAGCCGCGGCCCTGCTCACCCGCACGGGCAGCCTCCACGGCCGCATTCAGCGCCAAGATATTGGTCTGAAATGCAATGCCATCGATCACGCTGATGATGTCCGCAATCTTGCGGCTGGACTCGTTGATGCCCTTCATGGTTTCCACCACCTGCCCCACCACGTCGCCACCTTGCACAGCGACCGTGGAAGCATTCATGGCTAACTGGTTGGCCTGGCGCGAGTTGTCCGCATTCTGTCTGACCGTAGCCCCCAACTGCTCCATAGAGGCAGCGGTTTGCTCCAGGGCACTGGCCTGAGTTTCTGTGCGTGCGCTCAGGTCCTGGTTGCCCTGGGCAATCTGAGAACTGGCCGCAGCAACGCTCTCTGCCCCCTGGCGGACCCCGCTGACCACCCGGATCAGCGCATCCTGCATGGCCGCTAAGGCACTTAGCAGCGGGCTGACTTCGTCGCTGGCAGTGTCCACCACCTTGGTCATGAGATTACCGTCGCGAACCTGCTCGGCCACCACCTGTGCCTGTGCAATACGGCGGCGCAGCAGCCCGCCCACGTACCAGGAGAAGCCCAGCAACCCGCAGGCAAGCAATACGACGGCGCCGACGAGCAAATTGCGTGTCATATGGACGTCGGTTTCGATCAGCTCGATTTCCACCACCAGTTTGCTCCCCTGGCGTTTCTTCTCCAGGTCCAATGCGGACAGGTACTCGTTACGCAGGGGTATGGTTTTGTCCACGAGGAACGCAAAGGCCTCGTCCAACTTCCCATCCTGGATGAGCTTCATGTTTTCAGCACCCACAGTCCAGAACTTCGTATTCAGATCGTTCGCTTTGGCTATGAATTCACGCTCCACCGGCGTCAGAACATTCTGCTCATAGCCCTTGAGCGCTTCATCGATGTGCTTTCTCTTTTCGCCGATATCGGCGAACGCCGTCGCAATCCCGTCGGAAGTTTTGACCAGCATGGCATGGCGCAATTGCAAGGACACCCGCGTGACATCCAATTGCACGTCAGCAATGCGCATCGACTGGGGGGCTCGGTTATCACTGGCCCGCTGGGCCAGCAGAGCTGCCTCATTCAACGATACCCACGCAGACACAGCAACACCGACCAGAGCGAGAACCAACAGCCCACACACCAAGTAAAGACGCTTTGCAATGCTTAGCTTCATACCAACTCCTGCGTTTTTGTTATGGCATTGCCCGATGGGGCATCGTGCGGGGCTCGGAACCTTCTGCAAAAACTTTTGAAAGTGCCTTACATGACTATGCGCCGAATACCGGAGCTATCGCAAACATACTCGTTCTAAATGTAGGGGCATGCAGGAGCTGCCATCAAAAAGTCCTCTCATCTGCATCGCCACCATCACCCGCAGCAAGCTTAAATACCGCCACGGTATGCACCAGATCCGCCGCCTGCGTCTCAAGGCTACTGGCAGCGGCGGCCATTTGCTCCACCAGGGCAGCGTTCTGCTGGGTGCCCTGGTCCATCTGCGCAACCGCCTCGCCCACCTGTGCCACGCCGGTGCTTTGCTCAGTGCTGGCCGCACTGATCTCGCCCATGATGTCCGTTACCCGGCGGATGCTGGCCACCACCTCCGCCATGGTTTCACCCGCTTGATCCACCAGGGCACTACCCTGCTCCACCCGCTCGACGCTAGTGTTAATCAAGGTTTTAATTTCCTTGGCCGCCGCGGCAGAGCGCCCGGCGAGCGAGCGCACCTCGCTCGCCACCACCGCAAAGCCACGCCCTTGCTCACCCGCACGGGCCGCTTCCACTGCGGCGTTCAAGGCCAATATATTGGTCTGAAAGGCGATGCCATCGATCACACTGATGATGTCAGCGATCTTGCGTGAGCTGTCGTTGATACCTCTCATGGTCTCCACCACCTGACCCACCACCGCACCGCCCTGCACGGCCACCGTGGAGGCATTCATGGCCAGCTGGTTGGCCTGGCGGGCGTTGTCGGCGTTCTGCTGGACCGCGGAGTTGAGCTCTTCCATGCTGGCGGTGGTCTCCTCCAGCGCACTGGCCTGCTGCTCAGTGCGGGCGCTCAGGTCGTGGTTGCCTTGGGCAATCTCGGCGCTGGCATTGGCCACCGACTCCGAGCTGTTGCGCACCGTGGAAACCACCTTGAGCAGACTCTCCTGCATGCTGCGCAGGGCGCTGAAGAGCTGGCCAGTTTCATCCCGGCTGCGCACATCGATGTCGGAGCTGAGGTCGCCGGCCGCCACAGTCCGGGCGATGACCACCGCATTGGCAATCGGGTGCGTGATCCGTCGCGTCATCCAGGTGGCCAGGGTGCCCGCCACCAGCAAGGAGAGACCGATGGCCGCCAGCATCTGCAGGCGCTGACGCTGGCCCTGGGCCAGGGAGGCGGCCACCTCGCGTGCGCTCATGCCGTGGATCTCCTGCTTGGCTTTTTCCACTGCCGCCACCAGGGCCACCAGAAGGGGGCGGCAGTCGGTGGCGATCTGGTGCGAGGCGTCTTCGCGTTTTCCGTCCAGCGCGTCTTTCACGATCTTGGTGGCCACCACCGCATAGCGTGCTTCGATCTTCTCGATCTCTTCCACGTTGTCTTTCAACTTGGCCGCAGGCGGTCCGTTTTCCGCCAGCATGGTCTTGAGTGTCTTGAGCGAGCCCCCGATGCGCTCAAACGAGGTGTCTATGCTTTTCTTCTCCGTGGCAATTTCGCCCGGGTTGTCCAGCAACACAATGTTGCGGGCCGCCACCGCCCGCGCGTTGACGGCGTCGAAGAGGGTAACAAGCAGCGCGTCTTCCTTCTCGATGACGGTGACCTGGTGCTCGAAATTCGCCTGCGACACGCTAAGGTCATGGATAGCCACCCCTGACACCAGGACGACCAGCAAGGCCAGCCCCAGATAGCTGAGGATCAGGCGACCCCGAATGCTCCCCCAAAAGGAAACGGTTGCAAGTGAATGCTCCATGGACTGCGACTCCCTGTGTCATTTCGTGTGGTGACTCCCGCCCTCTTCGGGGCTTTCAACACTACCCAACGCGTCCCGGAACCCGAAAACCGACCCTAAGCCTCCAGCTTGAACGCCGCCACCGCCTGCACCAGATCGCCTGCCTGGCTCTTGAGGCTGCTGGCCGCCGCCGCCATCTCTTCCACCAGTGCGGCGTTCTGCTGCGTGCTCTGGTCCATCTGCGACACCGCCTCACCCACCTGGGCCACACCCGTGCTCTGCTCGGTGCTGGAGGCACTGATCTCGCCCATGATGTCGGTCACGCGGCGGATGCTGCCCACCACCTCGGTCATGGTGCTACCTGCCTGATCCACCAGCACCGTGCCCTGCTCCACCCGCTCCACGCTGTCGTTGATCAGGGTCTTGATCTCTTTGGCCGCCTCGGCGCTTCGCCCGGCCAGGCTGCGCACCTCACTGGCCACCACCGCAAAGCCACGCCCCTGCTCGCCTGCGCGGGCCGCCTCCACCGCCGCATTCAGCGCCAGGATGTTGGTCTGGAAGGCGATACTGTCGATCACGCTGATGATGTCGCCGATCTTGCGGGACGCCTCGTTGATGCCCTTCATGGTCTCCACCACCCGGCCCACCACCTCGCCGCCCTGCACGGCCACGGTGGAGGCATTCATGGCCAGCTGGTTGGCCTGGCGGGCGTTGTCGGCGTTCTGTTGCACAGTGGAGTTGAGCTCTTCCATGCTGGCGGCGGTTTGCTCCAGGGCACTGGCCTGCTGCTCGGTGCGGGCAGAGAGGTCATGGTTGCCCTGGGCAATCTCGGCGCTGGCCGAGGACACGCTGCGTGCGCCCTGCTGCACAGATCGAACAATGCCCGCCGTGTGGCTCTGCATGCGCCCCAGCGCCGTGAGGAGCTGCACCGTCTCCTCGTTGCCGAAGGGTTGCACGCGGGCGGTGAGGTCGCCATCGGCCAGCCGGTCCGCCATGTCCACCGCCTGCACCATGGGGGCCGACAGCAGCCGCGCCAGCCACAATGAAATCACCACCAGCAGTGCCCCTGCCACGGTCAGGCCCGTGCCCACAATGATCTTGGCGTTGACCGCCAGTTGGCGGGCCTCCTCACTGAACTCCTCCACACTCTTGGCCACTGCTTCGCTCTGGGCCTCCATGGCCACCTCCAATGCCTCAAAGGCTTTCTGGAACTTGGGCACCTCCAGCTCGGCCGCGGCCACATCCTTGCGCGCCAAAGCCTGCAGGCTGGTGGCCGACTCCACATAGGACTTGAGCAGGGGCCCGGACTTGCCGGCCAGGGCCTTGATGTCGGGAGAGATGGGCAAGGCCTGCAGAGCCTCAATGTTGCGGGTGAAGTTCTCGGCATGCTCCTTGAGGCCTTTCTCGGCCTCCTGCATGCCGGCTTCATTGCCCTTTTGCGCATTGAACAATGTGAGCAGCACATCGCCGCGGATGGCGTCATGCATCATGTCCGCCTCCTGGCTCTTGCTGAGGGCGAGGCTCAGGTTGATGGAGGCCTCAAAGGCATTGGAGAGACGCCCTGCATTGATGAGGCCCGCGCCGCCGACCAGTGCCGTCATCACCACACCCAACAAACCCAAGCCCAGAATCTGGTTCCTCAGCTTCATGCCAGCCTCCATTTGTGCGGTTATGCACCCGCACCGTGCAGCTTACGCCAGCTTGCAAACGGCCACAACCTGCAACAAGGTGCCTTGCAGCGGGTGGCCTACTGCTATCGGCCTGCTGGCCGGTTTCTGGAGCGGCCGGTACCTGCAGCCGCTAGCCTTCGCTATGTTTTCAGGAGCTACTCGCGCACTGGAAATGAGCTTCCACCCGGATTTTTATTAAAAAGTTTCCCAGTCGTCATCGCCACCCGCCGGCGTCACCCGGGTGCTGGTCTGGGGCGCCTTTGCGGCCAGAACGGGCGCTGCCACGGGGGCGGGCTTGGGAGCCGGCTTGGCCGCAGCGGGTTTGGGGGCGGCGGGCTTGGCCATGGCAATGGGCGCTACCCGGCGCTCGGGCCCCTTGAGGCCCAGGGCGGGTTTGCTGTCGCGAACGGCGGGCGCAGCCACCGGGCTGGAACGCACCTGACCCTGCTCGGCCGAGAGCTTGAACACGGCCACGGTCTGCACCAGATCACCCGCCTGGCTCTTGAGGCTGCTGGCGGCGGCGGCCATTTGCTCAACAAGGGCAGCGTTCTGCTGGGTAACCTGGTCCATCTGGGTGATGGCTTCGCCCACCTGGCCGACGCCGGCACTCTGCTCCGAGCTGGCCGCACTGATCTCGCCCATGATGTCGGTCACGCGGCGTATGCTAGTAACCACCTCAGTCATGGTGGTGCCAGCGCGGTCCACCAGGGCAGTGCCTTGCTCCACCCGGCCCACGCTGTCGTCAATCAGGGCCTTGATCTCCTTGGCGGCCTCGGCGCTGCGGCCAGCCAGGCTGCGCACCTCGGAAGCTACCACGGCAAAGCCGCGCCCCTGCTCACCCGCGCGGGCGGCTTCCACGGCCGCATTCAGCGCCAGGATGTTGGTCTGGAAGGCGATGCTGTCGATGACGCTGATGATGTCGGCAATCTTGCGCGAGCTGTCGTTGATGCCTTTCATGGTCTCCACGACCTGGCCCACCACCTCACCGCCCTGCACTGCTACGGTGGAGGCGTTCATCGCCAGTTGGTTGGCCTGGCTGGCGTTGTCGGCGTTCTGCTTGACGGCGGAATTGAGCTCTTCCATGCTGGCCGCAGTTTCTTCCAGCGCGCTGGCCTGCTGCTCGGTACGGGCAGACAGGTCGTTATTGCCCTGGGCAATTTCGGAACTGGCGGAGGCCACCGACTCCGAGCCGCTGCGCACCTTGGACACCACCGTCACCAGGCTGTCCTGCATGGATTTCATGGCCTGCAGCAGCTGGCCGATTTCGTCGCGACTGGTGTTACTGATATGCAGCGTGAGGTTGCCCTGCGCCACCTGCTCCGCCACCTCCACGGCCTGGCTCAAGGGTTGGGTGATGGAACGCGTAATCAGGGTGGCCGCCACGGCCGCAACCACAGCGGCCACCAAGGCGGCAATCAGCATGAGATTGCGCCCGGAAACATAAGCAGCTGCAGAATCTTTTGCAGCCGCCACCGAGCCTTCATGGTTCAACTGCACCAGCTTTTCCAGAATGTCGGACGACTTATCAAACTGCTTTTGGGACTCGGCCTCCAGAACCATGCGCGCGCCCTCGGCATCATTGCGGCGGGAGGCTTCCATGATGTCCTTGTGTGCCTTCAGGTAGGCCTCGCGGGCAGCTGAAAACTCGGCGTACATGGCCTTTTCCTGCTCGCTGCTGATCAACTTTTCGTATGCAGCTCGGGAGTCCTTGATTTCAGCCTGCACCTTGTCCGCAGCCTGCTCCAGCTTGGCCTTGGCAGCTTCATCGTTGTTGATGATGTGCTGCATCTCCAGCACGCGGTAGTCGGAAATGGCTGTATTGAGCTTATTGACCACTTCCACACTGGGCAACCAATCCGTGTCCACATCGGAGGCACTGGCGCGCATCACAGCCATTTGTCCCAACGCCAGAATGACCACCAGCACGAGCAGACCCGCCAAAAGGCCAAATCCGGCGTACAGCCGGGAAGAAATTTTCAGATTACCCATGTTGCAACCCCTCTTGCTTATCTATCGGCACCAGGCCTGTGTACTCAATCCGTTTTATTCCGAGGTGAACACCGTCAGCACCCCGGTGTACCCAAACAGCTGGTTGTGGGCGATCTCGCCGCCCGCAAAGAAACCCACCAGGGGTACGTCACCCAGCGCGCGGCGCACGATCTGCAGCTCCGCACTCGGCCCGCCAAAGTGGGGACCGCCCCGGCCCGAGCAGCTCACGTAGATGGCACCGGCAATGCGGCGCGCCGGGTGCGGCGCGGCCTCGGCCTCGCTCTGCTGCAGGGCGTGCGCCATCTCCAGCGTCAGCTCCTGCGGCTCCAACTCCTCGCGCACCTCGGCGCAAATGCGTACCAAGTCGGCCTGCGCGGCTTCGCGGTTGCGCTGGCAAAAGGCCATGTGCGCGCCGGTCTGCACCTGGGCCGCCACGGCAATGCCACGCCGCCCCGGGTCCAGGCCGATGATGTGGCGCACCGTCACGTCGCTGCCCAGGTTGCCGGTCTGGCGCACCAAAGCACTGTCCGCAGAGGCCCCCGCCTCGGGCGCCTGCACCAGGCCCACCAGCGTGGAACGCACCATCTCCAGCGCCTCCTGCGGGCGCTCCAGGCTGATGCCCAGGTCGCGCAGCATCACATCCAGCGCGGGCTCGCCATCCAGCGTGATCACCACGTTGTGCACCGCCTCGGTCACCACGCGCACCTTGGACACCGGCTTGCAACCCTGGGTGACGCGGGACACCAGCCCCACGCCCTCGCCAAAGGCCACACCACTCAAGCCGCCATGCAGGACCCCGCTGGCCGCGCCAAAACCGCGCAGATTGCCATCCGCTGCGACAGCAAACTGCACGCCCTGCGTGCGGCTGCTGCTGAGGCCGCCAAACAGATAGCCGGTGTCGGTACGCGCAGCCATCTCGTCAATCAGCTCTGCGAGATCGGGCGTGTCGCCATCGGCGTGCACCAGCGCGGTATGCGCCTCAAAGCCCAGGCCCAGAGGCGCAATGCCGGAGAACACGCGGTACTCGTCGCTGGGCAACTCCAGCAGCATCACCGCCAGCGCCGGCTCGTCAAAGTACTCCACATTGTTGGCCACAATGCCAATGCCCACCGTGCCAGACCAGTCCGTCACCAGCGGCAGCTCGCCGCTGAGCATGTCCAGAATGTGCTGGGCGTGCGGGGCGTAGTGGTCGGTGATGTAGATCAGGCCCAGCGTGGGCGCATTGGCATAGCCGTGCAGCGCCATCTGCGCACGCAGCTGCGCCAGTACCAAGCCCGCAGCCATGGGCCATTGCGGGTGCGTGGTGTGCGCATAGGGAAAGAGTTTCATGGGCGCCTGCAGGCTGCGGCGGCGTCAGCGGCCACTGGTTTTGCGCGCCGGCGTCTTGCGGGCCGTGGGACGCTTGGTCGCGGCCTTCTTGCCGGCAGCTTTGGCAGACTTGAGCGCTTCCTTGGCCAGGCCCGTGGCCATGTTCTTGGTCAGGTCCACCGCGGTCTTGGTGGTGGCTTCCTTCATGGCGGTGGCTGCAATGTTCTGGAACTGCTGGGTCAGCGACCCCCACAGCTGCAACGGGTCCACCAGCCCCGGCACGCCGGCTGCCTTGGCCGCACCCTTGGCGTCGCCCTTGCCGGCGCTGCTGGCCACATCGGAAATCGTCTTGGCCGTGGTGGCGGCTTTCTCGGTCACGCGCTGCACGCTGGTGGCCACAGAGTCTGCCGCCTTGAGCTTGAGCGCGTTGGCCACATCGCCCAGGTTGAAATTCATGCCCTTGAGCGTGGCCAGGGTCATCTTCTGCACCTCCAGCGCCTGGATGGTGGCGCCCAGCGCGCGGGAGTTCTGTTCCAGCCAGAAGTGCACGTTCTTGAGCTCCTCGATACGCTTGTCCAGCTCCTCCACATTCAGCGTGGGGGCCACCCAATTGGCCAGGTTGGGCATCTGCGGAATATTCTGGCTGGCGCCTTTGGCCAGGTTCTGCAGAAAATCGAAACCGGGGACGAACTTGCCAAAACCGGAGGTGTCGTTGTCGCTCATGGGGGTGCTCCATCGGCCTGCTGCCGAGGCCGTGGAGCGCAGCTTACCCCAATGCGCGGGGACTGACGAGACTCGGCTCAAGACAGTACGGTTTTAAGCGCGGGAATGCGCGAAAGCAGCAACCAGTCCAGCAGCAGCACTGCCAGCAACACGCCGCCGGCCAAGGGAAAGGCCACGCCAGTGAGCAGCATGACCACGGCGCCGCCCTTCCAGAGCGGGGCCTGCGGCGGCACGCCAGGCGCAGCCAGGCGGCCACTGCCCTGCGGGCGACGCACCCACCACATGACGATGCCACTCACACACAGGAGCACGATGGCCAGGCAGAACAGCACATTGGCCAGCGCGCTGATCAGGCCCATATCCCCCTGATGCAGCGCAATGCCCACCGCCATGGCCTTGGCCATCAGCGAATAGTCAGCAAACGCGGCCTCCGCCAGCACGCGGCCGGTGTAGCGGTCCACATGTACTGTGCGGTCCTGCATGGGGTTCTGCAGATCGCCGCTCATGGAGTCGGCCGAGATCGTGTACACGCCCTTGGCATCTTGCGGCACCTGGATGTGGTACTGGCCGCGGTAGCCCAAGCGCTGGGCCAGTGCGTGCAGGCCGTCCAGATTGACCGGCTCGCCGGCGCGCACGCCGGGCGTGCCGGCGCTGGAGCCGGACTCGGGCAGCGGCGTTTGCTCCAGCCCCCAGGGCACCTCGTGCAAGCCGGCGGTGTTCAGTTCGGCATGCGTCTGGGTGGAAAGCGGTACGGCATCCCACTTGCTGGCGGGGAAGGTGCTCCAGGGTTGCGCAAACTGGGCACCCCAGAAGCCGGTCCAGGACATGCCCGTCAGCAAGAACAGGAACAGCACCACGCTCATCCAGAAGCCCAGGCTGCTGTGCAGCGATCTCCACCACTTGCGGCCGGTGGCGCGCCAGTCCGGCAGCAACACCTCGGTCCAGCGGTCCGCACCGCGTGGCAAGAACAGGTAGAGGCCGGTCACGACCATCACGATGGCCAGGCCCGCCGCCACTTCAATGAAGCGCTCGGCCCCATCGCCCAGCAGCAGCGTGCCGTGGATTTTCTGGGCCACGGCGAACACCGTGCTGTCCTTGTTGACCTGGTGCAGCACCTCGGCGGTATAGGGATTCACCGCCACGGCCTCGGTGCGCCCCTGCTGGCCCAGCAGCACCCAGGCGGCCACATCGGGCGTCTTGGGGCTGATGTACTCCTTGAGCGTGGCGCCGGGCACGGTGGCCAGCGCGGCCTGGGCCTGCGCGGTGACAGCCTGCACCTGCACTTGGGGCGTCACCTGCACGGTCATGCCGAGGCGATTCTGGAAGCCGGTATAGAACACCATGACCAGCCCGGTAAGCGCCAGCACGAGCAGAAAGGGCACCACATAGAGGCCCGCATAGAAATGCCAGCGCCAGGCGATGGCGTAGAAGCTGGAAGCACCCGGCTTGCGCGCAGGGGCGGAGGAAAGAGAGGACGTCATCACACGTTCCTTCAACAGAAATGGATTTACAACATAAAGAAAGGTCGCACCGTGCCGGCAGACCGACACGTGCGCAGCCACTCCGGCACCCGGGCAGGCGCGGAGTATCAAAAGGCAGAGGAGACCGGGACCGTCAGTTCAATCCCGGCGACGCAGGCCGCTCAGTGCTTGTGTTCGGCCGCCGGCGCAACGCCAGCGGGGGCAGTGGTGGACACTGGCACGCGCAGTTCCTTGCGGGTCTCCACGCCCTTGGCGTCCTTGAACACCAGGGTCAGCGGGATGGTGGTGTCCTTTTGCAAGGCCACCCTCAGGTCCATCAGCATCACGTGGTAACCACCGGGCGCCAGGCTCACGGTCTTGCCAGCCGGCAGCTCCAGGCCTTGGGACAACGCGCGCATCTTCATCACGTCGCCTTCCATCTTCATCTCATGCACCTCGGCCACGCCCGCCACGGGCGATGCCACGGACACCAGGCGCCCCGGCGTCTTGGCAGTCAGCTGCATGAAGGCGCCGCTGGCCTTTTGCCCCTGCACGGTGGCGCGGGCCCAGGCACCCTGGACGTCCACCTCCTGGGCGTGGGCCAGGGAGGCCGCGGCCAGCAGGCAGGCACTCAGAATCGATGTTTTCATGGTGTTTCCTTGACAGTGCAACAGGGATCAGTGGGCGTGGCCGGTGGCCTGGATGTCCAGTACCTCCAGCAGCGCAGCGGGGGACTTCAGGTCGTGGGCGCTCTTGCCCGGTGCTGGCACCTCGGTCCAGGCAACGCTGCCTTTCTCGCAAGTCTGCACGACCTTGAACCACAGCGGGCCGGGCTGAGTGGGCGTGGTGCCGCGCAGCACGAACTCGTCATAGAACGCATCGGGCAGCGCATTCTCCGGGCCCTTGGCCGTCCATCGGATTTCCAGCACACCCTCGGTATAGCGGGTGCCATGGGACACATAGGGCACGGCCAGCGGCCCTACCACCGTGCTGACATTCCAGCCCGGTTTGACCATGGGCTGTGCGCCGTTGAAGCCGGCGGGCAAGGTGACGGTGATGCCGGTGGTGGGCGAACCCTCGCAGCCATGGCCCACGCGCAGTACGGCACGGTAGTTGGCGCCAGCCGCCGCAGCCGGCTCCTGCAGGGTTACATGAGAAAAAGCGGCCGTAGCCCCCATGAATGCTGCGAAAGCAGCTATGAATTGAATAGCAAACCGAATGGACATGAAAACCCCCGTTACGCCGCCCCGCAGCTGCGGAACCGGCAAGCCCCACGCAGGCCAATACGACCGCGGCGGCAAACAAACTGAAATGGAGAAGAGGAAGGCTCAGGCCCAGGCAGGCGGGCCGCGGGCCTCTGCGGCGCCGGTGATACGGCCGGCCGGGCGCTGGCCGGGGACGCTGCGCTGCACATGCGCCAGCGCCAGGGGCGTGGGCAGCAGCAATTCGGCCTGGGGTGGCGCGCCGGCCACCATGCACAGCACGCAGTCCAGCGTGTGCGACATGACCTGCGGAGCATCGGCATCGCCCACGGGGCGCAGTTGCACGGAACCTGCGGCCGAGCAGACCAGCGTGAGCGTCTGCGGGTTGATCGCCGGCGACGCCACCGCCACGCCCAGCGACAGCGCAAACCACAGCAACATCCAGCGCACCAAGGTGCGCCGCTGCTGTCGCAAGGTGTGCAGGGCGTTCATAGGGCCGATTATCGCAGGCCGGCTGCGCGCCGTCAGGGTGGCGCTGCTATTCTCGGGGCCTTCCCGGAACGCACCGCTACCCGCGGTGCCGCTACTGCCATGATGAATTACACCTTTGTCTCAGCCACCATCCTGCTGATCCTGATCACCGACCCGATCGGCAACATCCCCATCTTCGCCAACGCGCTCAAGCACGTGGCGCCGGAGCGGCGGCCCAAGGTCATCCTGCGCGAAATCCTGATTGCGTTTGCGCTGCTGCTGACCTTCATGTTTGTGGGCGAGAGCTTTTTGCGCGTGATGAACCTCAGCGAACTCTCACTGCAGATCGGTGGTGGCGTGATCCTGTTCCTGATCGCGCTGCGCATGGTGTTTCCGCCCGCAGCGACCACTGAGGGCGAAATCACCGCCGAGCCGCTCATCGTGCCGCTGGCCGTCCCCGCCGTGGCCGGCCCCTCCGCGCTGGCCACGGTGCTGCTGCTGGTGTCGCAGCAGCCGGACCGGCGCATGGAATGGATTGGCGCCCTGTGCGTGACCATGCTGGTCAGCGCCGTGGTGCTGGTATCAGCCGAGCGCATCCAGCGCATCATCGGCACCCGCCTGGTGGTGGCGGTCGAACGCCTCATGGGCCTGGTGCTGGTGTCAGTGGCGATCGAGATGATGCTGCGCGGGGTCAAGACCTTTGCCGTGCAGCTGTCTGCCGCAACTTAAGCGGTCAGACCCAGCCCCTGCGCATGGTGGCGCAGGTGGTCTTCCATGAAGGTGCTGATGAAGTAGTAGCCGTGGTCGTAACCCGCATGGCGACGCAGCGTGAGCGGCTGGCCCGCCGTGGCGCAGGCAGCTTCGAACAGATGCGGGTGCAGTTGCACTTCCAGAAACTTGTCGGCCAGCCCCTGGTCCACCAGAATGCCGTGCGCGAATAGCGGCGTACTGCGTTGGGCCATGAGGGCCGACGCATCGTGCGCAGCCCAGGCCGCACGGTCTTCCCCCAGATAGCCGGCAAACGCCTTGTGTCCCCAGGGGCACTGCGTGGGCGCACAGATGGGCGCGAAGGCGGACAGGCTTTGGAAGCGATCGGGGTGGCGCAGGGCCAGCGTCAGCGCACCGTGCCCACCCATGGAATGGCCAAACAGGCCCAGGCGATTCACGTCCACCGGCAAACTTGCCCCCACCAGCGGCAGCAACTCGTCCAGCAGATAACTCTCCATGCGGTAGTGCGGTGCCCAGGCAGGTTGTGTGGCATCCAGGTAGAAACCGGCGCCCACGCCGAAGTCCCAGAACTCGGCCTCACCCGGCACCCCGGCGCCGCGTGGGCTGGTGTCGGGCGCGATCAGCGCCAACCCCAGTTCCGCCGCTACGCGCTGCGCGCCGCCCTTGACCATGAAAGTCTCTTCATTGCAGGTCAGGCCAGCCAGGTACATGACCGCCGGCACTGCGCCCTGCTGCGCCTGCGGTGGCAAAAACACCGAGAAGCGCATGGGCAGACCGATGGTGCTGGACGCATGCTGGTAGTAGCGCTGCGCGCCACCAAAGCAGGCGTGTTCGCTGACAAGTTCAAGGGCAGGGGCTGACATCAGTTGCTATAAAAAGAGAAGCTGCTTGCGCAATATTCACGGGGACTAGGGGTCAAATTGATTAATAAATGACAACGCCGCGAATCGACTCGCCACGCTTCATCAGGTCAAAGCCCTTGTTGATGTCTTCCAGCGGCATGGTGTGGGTGATGAGGCTGTCGATGTTGATCTTGCCTTCCATGTACCAGTCCACGATCTTGGGCACATCGGTGCGGCCGCGTGCGCCGCCGAAGGCCGAGCCTTCCCACTTGCGGCCGGTGACCAGCTGGAAGGGGCGCGTGCTGATTTCGGCGCCGGCTTCGGCCACGCCAATGATGATGCTGCGGCCCCACCCCTTGTGCGTGCACTCCAGTGCCTGGCGCATGACCTTGGTGTTGCCGATGCACTCGAAGCTGTAGTCGGCGCCGCCATCGGTCAGTTGCACGATGGCATCGACGATGTTGCCGCCGGCGGCTTCGATGTCCTTGGGGTTGAGGAAGTGCGTCATGCCAAAGCTGCGCGCCAGCGCCTCGCGCGCGGGGTTCAGGTCCACGCCAATGATCTTGTCCGCGCCCACCATCTTGAGGCCCTGGATCACGTTGAGGCCAATGCCGCCCAGGCCGAACACCACGGCGTTGGCGCCGGCTTCCACCTTGGCGGTAAAGATCACCGCGCCAATGCCGGTGGTGACACCGCAGCCGATGTAGCAGACCTTGTCGAACGGTGCATCCTCACGGATCTTGGCCAACGAGATTTCAGGCGCCACGGTGTAGTTGCTGAAGGTGCTGGTACCCATGTAATGGAAGATGGGATCGCCATTCAGGCTGAAGCGCGAGGTGGCATCGGGCATCAGGCCCTTGCCTTGGGTGCCACGGATCAACTGGCACAGATTGGTCTTGCGGGAGAGGCAGAACTTGCAGGTGCGGCACTCGGGCGTGTAGAGCGGGATGACGTGGTCGCCCTTTTTGAGCGTGGTCACGCCGGGGCCCACATCGACCACAATGCCCGCGCCTTCGTGACCCAGGATGGCGGGGAAGATACCTTCGGGGTCGGCACCGCTCAGCGTGTAGTAGTCGGTGTGGCAGATGCCGGTGGCTTTGATTTCCACCAGCACTTCGCCGAACTTGGGGCCTTGCAGGTCCACAGTTTCAATGGTCAGGGGCTGGCCTGCTTTCCAGGCGACGGCGGCTTTGGTTTTCATTCGGTGGTCTCGGTGGAACTGTCGGGGGAGAAGTCTGGGGTGGCGTCCGCCGCCTCTGGCGCGGCGGCCCGGGCGGCGCGGCCGCGGGTTTCGGGCGCGACCACTTCCTGCTCAATCGCGCCAAACACGCTCTGGCCATCGCGGCCCTTGACCTCGATCCGGATGGTGTCGCCGTATTGCATGTAGGCAGTCGTAGGCTGGCCATCCTGAATGGTTTCCATGGCGCGCTTCTCGGCAATGCAGCTGTAGCCGTTGGGCCAGTCGGTGCGGTTCTTGCGCGCCACGCCAGTGTTGCTGATGGTGCCGGAACCGATGAGGGAGCCCGCGCGCACGCGTCGCGTCTTGGCAAGATGCGCAATCAGCTGACCGAAGTGAAACGTCATGTCGTTGCCGGCCTCGCACATCCCGACCTTGCGACCGTTCCAGGTGCATTGCACGGGCAGGTGCACGCGGCCGCGCGCCCAGGCATCGCCCAGCTCGTCGGGCGTGACCGCCACCGGGCCAAACGCCGTGGCGGGCTTGCTCTGCACAAAGCCAAAACCTTTGGCCAACTCATCAGGAATCAGGTTGCGCAGCGTTACATCATTGGCCAGCACCAACAGTCGCACGGCATCGATGGCGCGGTCTGGCGCGCAACCCATGGGCACGTCGCCGGTGATAACGGCCAGCTCGGCCTCAAAGTCCACGCCCCAGTCCGTGTTGGCGCAGACGATGTCGTCCAGCGGACCGGCCAGGTCGTCGCTGCCGCCCTGGTACATCAGCGGGTCGATGTGGAAGCTCTCAGGCATCTCGGCGCCACGCGCCTTGCGCACCAACTCCACATGGTTGAGGTAGGCCGACCCATCAGCCCACTGAAACGCCCGCGGCAGCGGCGCCATGCAGCGTGCCGGGTCAAAGGGGAAGGCATGGCGGGCGCGGCCCTGGTTCAGGCTGACGTACAGGTCCTGCAACTGGGGCGCCAGGTAGTTCCAGTCGTCCAGCACCTGCTGCAGGCGATTGGCAATATGGGTGGCGTAGTGCGCCTGGCTCAGGTCACGCGAGACGACGACCAGCTGCCCGTCGCGGGAGCCGTCCTGGTAGGTAGCGAGTTTCATGCGGGCATTTTCGCCGGGTTTGCGCGGGAGGCCTGCCAACTGTCTACCGTACACTGGACTTTTGCGTTCTACCCAGCATGTCCTCGGCGTTGCCTCCGGTCGCACTCTCCCCCGCTGCCTTGCCACACTGGCCCTACAAGCGCCTCTTCGCGCTGCTGCTGGTGGTTGTGGGCCTGCACGCCTGGCTACTGGGCGGCGCGCGCCTCTGGTTTCCGGGCAGCCAGGATTCCGGGGAGGAGGACGTAGAGGGCCCGGTCATGCAAACCCGGACGCTGCCACTGGCTGAACCGCCAGCCCCTGTGGCGCCCCCCTCGCCTGCGGCCTTGCCGCCCCAGCCGCGCAGGCCGCCCCCAACTGCGACACAGCCGGCTAACGCCGCGCCAAGCGCTGCACCAGAGGGTTCTGCATCTTTTCAGCCTCCAGCCCCCGAGAATATTGCGCCGGCAGCTCCTGAATCAATAGCGAACCCGACGCCTGCTCCGGCAGCGGAATCACACGCCCCGCCGCCCGCCACGGCGCACGCTCCGCAGGACCACCCGCATCGCTACGCCTTCCCACCCCCGGTACGGCTGCACTACGACGTCTCCGCGCTGACCGGCGGCAACCGCAACACGGCAGGCGCCCACATCAGCTGGTCGCACGATGGCAGCAGCTACCAGGCCAGCCTGCTGGTGACCAAATTCCTGCTCCATATGCGGCAATGGACCAGCAAGGGCGCACTGGGCGAGACCGGCCTGGCGCCCCTGCGCTTTGGCGACAAGGGCCGTGGTAGCGAGGTGGCCGCGCATTTCGTGCGTGATGAAGACAAAGTCATCTTCAGCGCCAACACGCCCGAGGCGCCGCTATTGCCCGGCGCGCAAGACCATCTCAGCGTCTTCATGCAACTGGCCAGCCTCTGGGCCGGCGAGCCGCTGCGCTACGCCGCAGGCGACAGCATCAGCTTCCAGTCCATCGGCCCGCGGCAGAGCGAGACTTGGACCTTTGTGGTCTCGCCCGAAGAAACCATCACCGTACCCGGCGGTACCTTCCCCGCCATCAAGCTCACCCGCGAAGCCAGCGGCGACTACAGCACCAAAGCCGAACTCTGGCTCGCACCCAAACTGGCCTACCTGCCTGCGCACATCCGCCTCACCGAGACCAATGGCAATGTGCTGGACATGGTGTGGACCGACAGCGAACAACCCTGACCCCCTATGCCCTTCTCCTTTCGCCACCTCCTGACTCCCCTGCTGGCCAGTGCCCTGGCGGTACTGCCTGCGTTCAGCATCGCGCAAACCGTCAGCGTGCCACCCGCCGTACGCCTGAGCTATGACCTGGAGGGTGTCATCTCTACCCCCTACACCGGCACTGCCGAACTGCTGTGGCAGCGCGAGGGCAATGGCTACACCTCGCAACTACTCATCCGCAAATTCGGCCTGAACCTGCAGACTTGGACCAGCAGCGGTACCGTGACCGCCCAGGGGCTGGCGCCGCAACGCTTTGTCAGCAAGCGCCTGGGCAAGGAAGAGGTCACCGCCCACTTCGGGCGGCCACCGGGCAAGATCAGCTTCAGCGCGAGCACGCCCGAAGCCCCGCTGGAAGCCGGGGCGCAAGACCAGCTCAGCGTGTTCATGCAACTCGCCAGCGTGCTGGCGGGCGAGCCCCAGCAGTGGGTGGCCGGCAAAAGCGTCGCGTTTCAGGCGGTGGGTGACCGCTATGCCGAGCGCTGGTCCTTCAAGGCGGATGCCCCGGAATCCGTCAAGGTACCGGGCGGCACCTTCCCCGCCATCAAGCTGACCCACGAACCCACGGCGGACCGCAGCCAAAAACTGGAGCTCTGGTACGTGCCCAGCGTGGGGTATTTGCCACTGCGCATCCGCATTACGGAATCCAACGGCGACTTTCTCGATTTATTGTGGACGGGCAGCCAAAAACCCTGAGCTTTGCGCAGCCGGACTGTTTTCCTGCTACTCTTGAAACCGTGAAGAAGGCATCCATTTACGGTCTATCTCTTCTTGGTGAAACACTATGAACACGCTGTACGACTCTGAATCCTTCTCCGTCACCCACATGCTGGCCAACGGTGAACATGAGGGCATACAGCTCGAAAAAACCGACCGCTACCCCGAAGGCGTGCCCATGCTGGCGCGCCACGGCTTCGAGATCGTGGACAAACGCTCCAACAAGGAGGTCTACCTCGATGGCTCCTGGGCCGAGCTGTTCCAGCAACACATCCAGGCCTGGCAGGTGAACACGCCCACCCAGGAAGAAGTGGAAGACACGCTGGACCAGTACGCCATGCTGGCCCAGAACCCGGTGGTCGTGCACTAGACTGTGCCGTTGCCAGCGCAAGGGGCTCTTCGGAGCCCCTTGGTCGTTCTGGCCCCTGAAACCGGCCGATGCCGGGGAACTGCGACAATCGCCCACCATGAGTTCGACCTACATCCTCACGTTTTCCTGCCCTGACCGACTGGGACTGGTACATGCTGTTTCGGGTTTTCTGCTGGAGCGCGGCGGCAATATTGAAGAAGCCGCCCAGTACAACGACCACGACACCGGCCTATTTTTCATGCGCGTGCAGTTCAGCTGCAGCCAGCTGAGCCCTGCCGAACTGCGCAACCAGCTGGCCAGCTTTGCTGAGCCCTTGCACCTGCAATGGAGCCTGCACGCCACGGCCCAGCCTATGCGCACCGTGCTCATGGTCAGCAAGGAAGGCCATTGCCTCAACGACCTGCTGTTTCGCTGGAAGAGCGGGCTGCTGCCGCTGGACATTCGCGCCATCGTCTCCAACCACCGCGAGTTCTACCAACTGGCGGCCAGCTACAACGTGCCCTTCCACTACATCCCGGTCACGGCAGCCACCAAGGCGCAGGCCGAGGCCAAGCAGTACGAGGTGATCGAGTCCGAAGGGGCCGAGCTGGTGGTACTGGCGCGCTACATGCAGATCCTGAGCAACGACCTGTGCCGAAAGCTGGCCGGACGCGCCATCAACATCCACCACAGCTTCCTGCCCAGCTTCAAGGGTGCCAAGCCCTACTACCAAGCGCATGACCGCGGCGTGAAACTGATAGGCGCTACTGCCCACTATGTGACGGCGGATCTGGATGAAGGCCCCATCATTGAGCAGGACGTGGCGCGCGCTGACCACAGCAAAACGGTGGAGGACCTGACCGCCATGGGCCGCGACACCGAGAGCCAGGTGCTGGCCCGCGCGGTCAAGTGGCACAGCGAGCACCGCGTGCTGCTGAACGGCCACAAGACCGTAATCTTCAAGTAATTGGCCCCTTGGGGCTGAAGGCTGCGGCTCCAGAGCCACCTGCGTGGCTCTGGACAGCCTGAAGAGCCCTAGCCTCTGGCTGGGCCCGATCAGCGACCCGCGCAGCAGCGGAGCGTGGGGGCTAGTTCTGCAAGTGGAAGCGCCCCACCAGTTGGTCCAGCGACTGGGCTTGCTCATCCAGAGATTGGGCGGCAGCGGCAGCCTCTTCCACCAGCGCAGCGTTTTGCTGGGTGCTATCGTCCAGCTGGGCCACGGCGCGGTTGATCTCTTCGATGCCCGCGCTCTGCTCCAGGGAGGAACCCGAAATCTCTTCCATCACAGTGCTCACCTGCTGCACTGTCTGCGACATCTCGGTAATCGTCTGACCGGCCTTCTGTGCCAACGCCTCGCCAGCCTTGACCTGCGCGGTCGAGGCTTCGATGAGCGCATTGATTTCGCGCGCCGCTTTGGCACTGCGCTCGGCCAGAGAGCGCACTTCGGCCGCCACCACCGCAAAGCCCCGACCCTGCTCGCCCGCGTGGGCCGCTTCCACCGCCGCGTTGAGCGCGAGGATGTTGGTCTGGAAGGCAATGCCTTCGATCACACTGATGTTGCCGTGGATGGCCTCGGTGCTCTTGCTGATCTGTTCCATGGTGGCGACCACGCTGGCCACCACTTCCCCGCCCTGCTGGGCCGAGCGCTTGGCTACGCCAGACAGCTGGGCCGCCTGCGTGGCGCTGCTGGCGTAACGCTTGGCAATCGCGGCCATCTGTTCCACGTTGGTGGTGGTCTTTTCCAGCGAGGCGGACTGCAATTCGGTGCGCTGCGACAGGTCCAGGTTGCCCATGGAGATTTCGCGCGAAGCGTTGGCCACTTGCTTGGAGCTGTCGGCAATCTCTCGCATGGTCTGGGCGAGCTGGCCCTGCATGTCGCGCAGGGAGTACAGCAGGCTCTCGGTGTCATTGGGCTGGAGCTTGATATCCATGGACAAGTCACCCTTGGCGATGCCACTGGCAATCGACTTGGCATAGGCCGGCTCGCCACCCAGCTGGCGCGAGAGGCGTCGCACCACCCAGCCACTGATCAGCAGGGACAGGACAAACAGCAACACCATGATCCCGACCACCCAGGTCTGGGAAGACTGATAGATCTGGCCGGCATGCACGATGGTGGCCTCGGCCGATTTGGAGCGCTGCTCCACCAGCGTGTCCACGAGTTTCTCAAGCTTGCGGGTATCGTTGAGCAAGCGCGCGTCTTCGGTGGGCACATCGGTGCTCATCTGCATCAGGTCCAGCGGCTGTTCTTTCACCAGGGTGATGTAGGCACGCTGACGCTTGGTCCAGTTGCCCATGGCTTCAATGAGTTGCTGGCTGGTGGTGGTGCTTTCCTCGGTGTTGGACAGCCCCTTGATGGTCTCCAGGCGAGTGGCAATCTGGCCCAGGCTGGCCTCAATATCGCCGCCCAGGGTGTTGCGCTCGGCGGCCGTAGTGGCCGTCAGCAGCTGGGTTTGGGCCCGGCTGGCCCGCAGGATCAGGCCACGCGCCTGCTCTGCCGCCTGCCCGGCAATGAATTCCTGCTCGTAAATCGCCTTGGTGGAGGCATTGAGCCGCCCCATCTGGAACAGCGAGAACACGCCAATTACCACGGCGCCCGCCAGCACACTGGCCAGCGCCAGCCAGACACTGGCCCGCACGGACAGTGACTCCATCGCGGTCCAGCGCGGCAGGCTGGCGCGGCGGTAACCACTTGCCCCGGCCGTACCAGGACTCACCTCGAAAGCCAACTCCTGCGAGGTCTCGTGAACCACGGCCAGTGCGACATCAGACGATGCATTTTGCATACCCAACTCTCCAACAATCAGCAGCTCCCTGCAAATCAGGATACCGGCTTTTTACAGGTTCTGACCCATTTTTTCACCCAGACGTACGGGCTTTCCGGCGGCCCAAGAGCCGTCAAATGCAAGCCGGTCGCGCCCAAACAGCATCACGACAGTGGAACCTAGCAAGAAGCGTCCCATCTCTGCGCCCTGGGGCAATACCACGCTGCCTTCTTCATAGTGCCACTCGGTCACCTGGGGCAAACGTGGTGGATTCACCACGCCGTGCCAAACCGTGGCCATGCTGCCCACGATGGTGGCGCCCACCAGCGTCAGCACCATGGGGCCATGCGCCGTATCGAACACGCAGACCACCCGTTCGTTGCGGGCAAACAGGCCCGGCACGCCACGCGCCGTGGTCGGGTTGACGGAGAACAGATCGCCCGGCACATAGATCATGCGGCGCAGCGTGCCATCGCAGGGCATGTGGATGCGGTGGTAATCGCGCGGGCTCAGGTAGATGGTGGCAAAGGTGCCATCGTCGAACTGTGCGGCCAGCTTGGCATCGCCCCCCACCAGCGCCGTGGTGCTGTAGTGGTGGCCCTTGGCCTGAAAAATCTGGTCCTTGGCAATGGCGCCAAACTGGCTGATGGCACCGTCCACCGGGCAGATGAAATGGGCGTCGGCCAGGGGGCGTGCGCCGTCTTTGAGCGCACGTGTGAAAAACTCGTTGAAGGTGGGGTACGCCGCCGGATCCGGGTTGGCCGCCTCGGCCATGTTCACGTTGTAGCGCTGGATAAAGCGGCGAATGATCGCGGTGGTCATCGCTCCGCCCTTCCAGCCAGCTACTTTGCCGGCAAATGCGGTCAGGGCTTTTTTGGGGAGCAGGTACTGCGGGAGGACCGCAAGGGTGTCAGACACAGGGCAACTCCCGTGGGGAAAAAGAGGGCCATTCTACTGACGGACACCGGGCGGAAATAGGCGTTGCTCTCGGGGAAAACACGGTGCTTTTGCCGGTTTTGCGGCAAAAGATCCCAGTTCAGCGAGGGCATTAGTTTGGCTGATGGCAGGCAAACAAAGCCCCCAGCGAAGGGGGCTGATACTTGGTCGCAGCGCAGCGCCTTGCCTGCGCCCGACGACGGACTGCGCCTATGCGGCGTTGAGCAGGCCCATTTTGGCGGGGGGCAGGACTTCAGCCCGGTGGGCGGCGCCGAACTGGATATCGCCCATGAGCTGGCCGCCTTCCTGGATCACCACCTTGCCGTAACGGATCTTGCCGGTGACCCGTCCGGTGGAGTAGATCACCAGCTTTTCGCGCACGGTCAGGTTGCCGTTGAACTCGCCGTGGATCTCGGCATAGTCAATTTCTGCGGATCCCTTGAAGGCGCCGATCTCGGCGATCTGCATCACGCGGGAGTCCATCGTCGCCTCCACCATGCCTTCGACCACCAGGGTGTCGCAGTCGGTGATTTCCACGCCTTTGAGTTTGATGTTGGGACCTACCGTCAGCTTGCTACCACCGTCCTTGGTGGGCGCGCCCGACACCGGGGGTTCTGCCGCACTGCTCGCGGGCTTGGCAGTTACTGGCGCTGGTGCCGTCGCCTGCGTTGCATGTCCCCCGCCCCCTGTGCTGGAGCCAGAACCCGACAGTCCGCCGGACTGGCCTGGGCCGGGGCGGGAGTGAACGGGATCAGCGGGGCGTTTGCCAAAAAACGGGGCTTGCATAGTCATCAGAATTCTTTCAAGGTTGAAGGAAATTCATACTAGACCGAGCCCCATGTAGCAATCTTTGGTCAATTGCAACATCCCTGGTGCAAATGCCCCGAAATGTTGCAAGTGTCACAGACGAAAAGACGTGCAGTTTCGCAACCCCAAGCCGTCAAATCGCCCACTGGTGGCATCATTCCGCCATGAGCGCCTCCCGCATCCCCCCCATCCAGTGCCTGCTGACCTTCGAGGCGCTGGCACGGCTGCGTTCGGTGACGCTGGCAGCGGAAGAACTGTTTGTCACACCCAGCGCGGTAAGCCACCGGGTGCGGCAGCTGGAGCAGATCATTGGCACCAAGCTGTTTGGCCGCGCCGACTTTTCGCTGACCACCGAGGGCAGCGAGTACCTGGCCCATGTGCGCGAGGGCCTGACCATCCTGCAGAAATTCCCCAGCGCGTCGGCCGCACCGGGCAAGCGCAAGCTGCGCCTGGCCGTCACACCCACGTTCTCGCGCTCCATCCTGATCCCGCGCCTGCGCCAGTTCACCGATGCCTACCCCGAGATCGACCTCACGCTGCAGGTGTCCATTCCGCTGCTGGACGTGGTGGCCGAGGACGCGGACCTGATGGTGCGCTTTGGCCCCGGCCGCTATGCCGACATGGAGCACGCGCTCTTGATGAAGGACGAGGTCACGCCGCTGGCCTCGCCTGCCTTTGTGCGCGAACACGGGCCATTCGAGACGCCGCAGGACCTGGCCAACCTGCCCATGCTGCGCAGCCCGCTGGAGCCCTGGCGCACCTGGTTTGCCGCCAACGGGCTGGACTGGCCCGAGCCGGCCGACGGCTCGCAGTTCAACGACATCGGCCTCATGTGCGACGCGGCCGCCGCCGGCATGGGCGTGGGCCTGGTGCGCCTGAAGCTGGGCGCGCCCTGGCTGGACAACGGCGCACTGGTGCGCCTGTACGACCACAACGTGCCCAGCCCCCACGCCCACTACCTGTGTTGGCGCACTGGCGCGCTGGACCGCTGGGAAGTGGCCGCCTTTGCCGACTGGTTGAAAAAAGCGGTGGGCTAGGCCGCAAGATTCTTCACGCCACGGCGCCCGGCTTTCCACTAGAGTGCAACCCACACCGCCCAAGAGCCTGCCATGAACGCACCCGCCACCGCCAGCACCCAGCATTTGCTATCAAAATCAGAGCTGCTTGCGCAGATTCTGCGGGGTCTACAGCCACATTTGCCACCGCATTCACTGCTCTACCAGACGGAAGACACCACGCCCTATGAGTGCGACGGGCTGACCGCCTACCGCCAGCGCCCGCTGCTGGTGGCGCTGCCGGAGACCGAGGCGCAGGTGGCTGCCGTGCTGCGCGTGTGCCATGGCCTGAACGTGCCCGTGGTGGCGCGCGGCGCGGGCACCGGCCTGTCGGGCGGCGCCATGCCGCATGCACTGGGCGTGACGCTGTCGCTGGCCAAGTTCAACAAGATCATCAAGCTCGACAAGCGCAGCCGCACGGCCGTGGTGCAGTGCGGTGTGCGCAACCTGGCCATCAGCGAGGCCGCCGCGCCCCTGGGCCTGTACTACGCGCCCGACCCCAGCAGCCAGATTGCCTGCACCATCGGCGGCAACGTGGCGGAGAACTCGGGCGGGGTGCACTGCCTCAAGTACGGCCTGACGCTGCACAACGTGCTGAAGGTGCGCGGCTACACCATGGAAGGCGAGGCCATCGAGTTTGGCGGCGACGCGCTGGACGCGCCGGGCTACGACTTGCTGAGCGTGCTGGTGGGCAGCGAGGGCATGCTGGCCGTCATCACCGAAGTGACGGTGAAGCTGGTGCCCAAGCCGCAGCTGGCCCGCTGCATCATGGCCAGCTTTGACGACCTGCGCAAAGCGGGCGACGCCGTGGCCGCGGTGATTGCGGCCGGCATCATCCCCGCCGGGCTGGAGATGATGGACAAGCCCATGACCGCTGCGGTGGAAGACTTTGTGCATGCGGGCTATGACCTGAGGGCCGAAGCCATCCTGCTGTGCGAAAGCGATGGCACGCCCGAAGAGGTGGAGGAAGAGATTGGCCGCATGACCAACGTGCTGCGCAGTGCAGGTGCCACTGGCATTGCGGTGAGCAACAGCGAGACTGAACGACTGCGCTTCTGGAGCGGGCGCAAGAACGCCTTCCCCGCCAGCGGCCGCATCAGCCCCGACTACATGTGCATGGACAGCACCATCCCGCGTGCAAGGCTGGCCGACATCCTGCTGGCTATTGCGGAGATGGAGAAAAAGTACCAGCTGCGCTGCGCCAATGTGTTCCACGCGGGCGACGGCAATCTGCACCCGCTCATCCTCTTCGACGCGAACGACCCCGACCAGCTGCGCCGCTGCGAGCTGTTTGGTGCCGACATTCTGGAAACCAGCGTGGCCATGGGTGGCACGGTAACGGGCGAGCACGGCGTGGGCGTGGAAAAGCTCAACAGCATGTGCGTGCAGTTCAGCGCCGAGGAGAACGCGCAGATGGTGGCGCTGAAAGAGGCGTTTGACCCCAAGGGCTTGCTCAACCCCGGCAAGGTGATCCCCACGCTGCAGCGCTGCGCCGAGTACGGAAAGATGCTGGTGCGAGCCGGGCAAATCAAGCACCCGGACTTGCCAAGGTTTTGAATCTAGAAGCGTGAGCTGATGAGGAAGTTGACCGCGCCAGCCTCGCCCACAAAGGCCTGGTACTGGATGGTCTGGCCAAAAGCGGTGGTCTGCACCGAGCGCCACTGCGCCATCATGCTTTTGCCATTCGGATCGTAGGCCAGGGCCAGCGGGCTGCCGGAGAAATTGGTGAGCGACAGGCCCACGGTCTTGCGTGGCAGCGCGCCGGGCGGGGCCACGCGGGTGTCAAACGCCACCAGATAGTCTTTGAGGGAGTCTTCCAGTTGCTGGCGTTGCCCATCGGCACGCAGCACCATGGCGCGATCCGAGGCGCCCATGGGGCTTGCCGGAGCGGCGGGCGTCACCGGCGCAGGCTCCAGCGTCTGGGCTTGCAGACCGGGCACAGCAATCACGGCAAGGGCCAACACACAGCAGCGCACCACACACCTCCATGGGAATGCAAACCACTATGGCAGGTTGAGCCCTGCCCGAAAAGGGGAGAAACCGTGCTTTCTGGTAACAAATTGCGGCTTGGGGCGCGGGCGCCACACCGGGTGCATCCGGCTTGACGCCGCGCGGCGTGCGCGCTTCAATGCCTGCAGCCTGCGTGGTGCAGGCTGTTTTATTCACACCATTTGGGAGCTTTCACATGATCAAATCCGCCCTGACTGCCGTCGTCGCCACCGCCATGCTGGTGGGCTGCGCCAACCAGCGTTTCAACGTCGCCGGTGAACTGCCCGAGACTCCCACTCCCCGGACCGAAGACAGCCAAACCTTCTTCGTCAGCGGTATCGGCCAGATGAAGTCCGTGGATGCAGGCAAGGTCTGCGGCGGCGCCGACAAGGTGCAGGGCGTGGCCGTGGAGCAAGCCGGCTCCGACGTTCTGCTGGGCATCATCACGTTCGGCATCTACACCCCCCGCACCGCGCGCGTGTACTGCAAGTAAGCAGCCTACCCCGCCAGCAAAAAGCCCCGCATGCGGGGCTTTTTGCTGGCGGGGTAGGCACATGGCCCGCGCGGGTCAGATGGCCGTCGTCTGACCCAGCATGCGCGTCACCGCGCGCGGATCCATGCCGTACATGTCGGCAAACACCTCCACCGTTTTTCCGCTGGCTTTGAACGCCTTCAGCAACGCCTCCGTCTTGGCGGCCCGAGCGTTGGCTTCTGCCATCGCCTCATCGAGCACCGCATTGGCGGCCTCGTCGCGACCGCGCACCAGCTCCGCATAGGCCTGCGGCGTCAGGCCCGAGGCCTCGCAGGCCACCACGATGCGCTGGATGAGCTTGGGGCGCAGGTCTTCCTTGCTGCGGGTCTGGCGGCGGCGGAAGACTTCCAGCAGGGCGTGGTGCACATGCTCTGGCGCCATCGCTTCGACAGACTTGCCTTGCAGGTCGCACCGGTCTTCGCCGGAGGCCACGACCGTCAGATAGCGGGTAGAGCGCGCGTGAAACGCGAGTGCCGCCTTGAGGCTATCGCGCTCAAACGCGTCGGGATGCGCGTCCAGCAGGTCCAGGAAGATGCCGCGCTTCATGGGCAAGAAGGTGGCGCCAAACATGTGGGGGTAGAACTCCGCCATCTTTTCCAGTACCGGGAACACATCGGGTCTGGACGCACGCTGGCGGGTGGCCGCCGGGGCGTCAGCGGTCGGTGTTTCGGGCGGGGTGGGCAACGTGTCGGTCATGTCAGTTCGGGAGGGCGGGAGAAAAGCCCTCCATCATGACAGCAGAAAGCCCCGCACGGGATCGTCGGCTCCGCGTTGCAACCAATTGGTGGCGGCGTACTGGGTGCTCGCGTCCGTCGCATGCAGGGTGTACGCATGCCGGGACACAGCCGAGCGATTGGGCGCGCTGTAGTGCGGCAGCAGCCCGTGGAAGACGACCAGCGCCCCCGCTTTCACCTCCAGCGGAATGGCGTTCACATTGCTGGCGGGCCAAGGCGTGGCGTCCAGCTTGGCCATGGTGATGTCGTCACCCCGGCGCTCAAAGCGCTCGCGCAGCACGCCGCGCGGACCGCGGTGGCCGCCGGGTTCGGTCCACAGGCAGCCGTTGTCCAGCGTGGCGTCCTCCAGCGCAAACCAGAAGGTGGTGACGCTGATGGGCGTGGTGTCGAAGAAGGTGGCGTCCTGGTGCCAGCCCACTTCGCCGCCAATGCCGGGCTGCTTGAAGATGTACATGGACTGCCAGACCTGCGGCCGGGTCAGGCCCACATCGGCCGCCACTTCGGCCAGCGCAGCCCCGTGGCTGAAGGCCTCAAACACCGGGTCCTGGTCGTGCAGGGCGTGGCCGATCTTGTTGATGGACAGGGCCTTGGCCTGGCGCAGCTCGCCGTCCGGGCCAAACGCCTCTTCCTCAAAAAAGCAGCTCACGCGGTTGGCCGAGTCCAGAAAGTAGCGATCCACTTGGCGCACCTGGTCATTGGTGGTGAAGATGGTCTTGCTCTCATTGGGGTCAAAGGCATCGACGATGGCCTCGGCCCGGGCGCGCACGGCGGCGATCTCTGCAGCGGACTTGAAGTTGGGCAGGATGATGAAGCCGTCTTCGTGGTAACGGGTTTTCTGTTCGGACGTGAGCATGGGCTATGCAAAGTGGGGCTGTGGCGATAGCGTTTCAGTATAGACAGCCACAGCGCAAACCGCAGCAAATCGGATACCCTTCCCCGCAGGAGAACCCAGCCCGTGAACCTTGCCCCCTTCATCCAGCTCACCCGTGGCGGCACGCCCGAGTGTCTGCACTTTGGCGCCGCCGCCGTGGTGGACCGCAATGGCACATTAAAAGCCTTCGCAGGTGACCCGCACCTCGTCACCTTCACCCGCTCTACGCTCAAGGCCTTGCAGGCCCTGCCCTTTGTGGAAACCGGTGGCCCCGCGCAGTTTGGCTTTACCCAGGCCGAGAACGCCCTGCTCTGCGCCAGCCACAACGGCGAGGCCATGCATGTGGATGGTGCCAACAGCATGCTGGCCAAGGCGGGTGAAAGCTACAAAACGCTGCGCTGCGGCTGCCATGTGCCGCTGCAGTTCACTTTCTTTGACAAGGGCGCGCCCGAAGGCGCCACCTTTACCGAGGCGCACAACAACTGCAGCGGCAAGCATGCGGGCTTTGTGGCCTATTGCGTGCAGCACGGCCTGCCGCTGGACGACTACACCGCCACAGACCACCCACTACAGCAGGCCATTGCGCGCGATGTGGCACGCGCCGTGGGCATGGACGTGCAAGACATGCCGCGCGGCATTGACGGTTGCTCGGCGCCCAACTTCGCCATGCCACTCTCCAATCTCGCGCGCGGCTATGCGCGCCTGGCCAGTGGCGCTCAGGATGCCGAATTTGGCGCCAGCTTTGCATTGCTGAGCGAAGCCATGACGGCCCACCCCGAGATGGTGAGCGGCACCGGCCGCAACGACCTGGACTTCATGCGCGTGGGCCGAGGCGATTGGGTGAGCAAGGTGGGTGCGGACGGCGTGCAGGTGGTGGGCAGCAAAAGCCGCGGCGAGGCCTTTGCACTCAAGATCATCGATGGCAACAAGCCTGCGCTGTTTGCGGCCAGCGTCGAAATTCTGGACCAGCTGGGCTGGCTGGACGATGCGCAACGCGTAGCCCTGCAGCCCTGGCGCGCTGCCGAAATTCGCAACGCACGCGGCCTGCTGGTGGGCGAGCGGCTCCCTGTCTTCGAACTGGAAACTCCATGAACACCAAGATCAGCCTTATCGGCGCGCCCACCGACATTGGCGCAGGCAGCCGCGGCGCCAGCATGGGGCCCGAGGCCCTGCGCGTGGCCAACATTGCCAGCGTGCTGCAGGGCCATGGGCTGGAGGTGCTGGACCGCGGCAACCTCAGCGGCCCCAGCAACCCCTGGCTGCCACCCGTGAACGGCTACCGCCACCTGACCGAGGTGACCGCGTGGAACCGCAGCCTGCACGACGCCGTATACGCCGAGCTGCAGGACGGGCGCCTGCCCATCGTGCTGGGCGGGGACCACTGCCTGGGCGTAGGGTCCATCAGCGCAGTGGCGCGCCACTGCCGTGCCGTGGGCAAAAAGCTGCGCGTGCTGTGGCTGGACGCGCATGCCGACTTCAACACCAACACCCTCACGCCCAGCGGCAACATCCACGGCATGCCGGTGGCCTGCCTGTGTGGCTTTGGGCCGCAAGAACTCATCGAGATTGGCGGCCAGGTGCCGGCCATTTCACCGAAGTGGGTGCGGCAGATTGGCATCCGCAGCGTGGACGAGGGCGAGAAGCGCTTTGTGCACGAGCAGGACCTGGAAGTGTTCGACATGCGCTACATCGACGAGATGGGCATGCGCGCGGCCATGGAACTGGCGCTGGCCCTGATGGACGTGAACACCCACCTGCATGTGAGCTTTGACGTGGACTTTCTGGATCCCGACATTGCGCCCGGCGTGGGCACTACCGTGCGCGGCGGCCCCACCTACCGCGAGGCGCAGCTCTGCATGGAGATGATTGCCGACACCGGCCGCCTGGGCAGCCTGGATGTGTTTGAACTCAACCCCGCGCTGGACGAGCGCAACCGCACCGCGGAAGTGGCGGTGGACTTGATCGAGTCGCTATTCGGCAAGAGCACTCTGATGCGCAAATGAGCTAGAGCGGGATGGCCCGCGTCTCCCCATGCTTGAAGAGCCACACGCGGTCCTGCGCCAGACCGCGATCAGCCAAGGCCGCAGCCAGGTCGATGGGTGGCTGGTCAAACGCCTCCTGCGTCAGCATGAAGGTGCCCCAGTGCACGCCTAGGCACTGTTTGGCATCCAGATCCAGCATCAGCTGCACCGCGTCCGCCGGGTTCACGTGCATGGGCTTCATGAAATCGCGCGGCAGGTAGGCGCCTATGGGCAGGGCCACAAAGTCCACCGTGCCTATGCGCTGGCGAATGGTCTTGAAGTCATCGCTGTAGCCCGTGTCACCGGGGAACAGAAAGCGCCAGGGCTGCTCAGCCGCAGGCCGCGTCCACTCCAGCAGATAGCCACCCCACAGCGAGGCATTGGTATCAAACGCGGTACGCCGGCTCCAGTGCTGGGAGGGCGTGAAGTGCACGCGCAGCGTGTCGTTCAGCGGCAGGCTGTCCCACCAGTCCAACTCGGTCGCCCTGGCAATACCCTTGGCGTCGAACCAGGCCTTGAGCCCGCGCGGCACCACAAAGCGCGGGGTCTGGCCAGCCTTCAGCAGCCGGCGCAGCGTGGCGTCGCACAAGTGGTCGTAGTGGTTGTGGGAGATCAGCACTACGTCGATGGGCGGCAGCTCCTCAGGCGTCAGCGGGGCAGGCACCCGGCGCTGTGCGCCCAGCCGCCCGCTAGGGCCGGCGTGCGACGCCAGCGTGGGGTCCATCAGCACGTTGAGCCCGCCCACCTGCAAGAGCGTGGACACGTGGCCCAGCCAGGTAACAGCCGGTTCAACCTGCCGCTGCGCAAGGCGCATATGGTCTATGGGCTGGGTCCACTTCTGCACAAAGGCGTCGTACCCGCCGGCCGGCTCCTTCTGCGGCTTGAAGTCGCCGCGCAGCGAGCGCCACAGCATTTCGTACCAGGGGAAGTTGCCGATGACCACATTCGGGTCGGTGTTGGCAAAGCGGTGACCAGTGGGGCGGGATTCAGGCATAGCATAGGAAGGCGCAGGGATTGGATGCACCCATGATGCCGCAAGCCCCATGCCCCCGCGCTTTGCGGGTCTGTCCAGAGGGTAAGCCAGCATGGCGCGCCAGGGCAGTTTGGGATACATTCGTCTGGATTGATTGGCCCGCGCGCCGAGCAAGAGTCTGCCCGGTGCCATGATTTCAGAAGACCCCTTCCCTACCCCCGAACTCCCCGCCAGTGCCCACACCGCGCGTGCACCCCAGCGTTTCCGCGCCTGGAGCGGCTCGCAGTTCGAGGACGACAGCGACAACCTCTGGAAGCTAGCCCTGGAAGGTTCGGGCTCCGGCGCCTGGGACTGGAACCTGCTGACCGGCGAACAGATCCACTCGCGCCGCTGGCAGGAGATGCTGGGCTACGAGGCCGGCGAGATTGCCGACGCCAACCACGAATTCGTCACCCGCGTACACCCCGAAGACCTGCCCCGCGTGAGTGCGGCCTTCACCAGCTACCTGGCCGGGCACACCGACAGCTATGCCACCGACCTGCGCCTGCGCTGCAAGGACGGCAGTTGGAAGTGGATCCACACGCGCGGCACCATCGTCAGCCACAACGCGCTGGGCCAGCCCCTGCGCATGATCGGGACGCACACCGACATCACCGACCGCAAGAACGCCGAAACCGCCCTGCGCGACAGCGAGGAACGCTGGAAGCTGGCGCTGGAAAGTACGGGTGATGGCGTGTGGGACTGGCACATCAGCAGCGGGCGCGAGTTCTACTCCCGGCGCCTGCTGGAGATGTATGGCTTCTCCGAAGATGAGCTGGCCAACGACCCCTCCGCGCTGGACAGCCGCACCCACCCTGACGACCTGGCGAACATGGAGCGCGACCGCCAGGCGCACTTTGATGGCGCGACCCCCACCTACTCCAACGAACACCGCGTGCAGTGCAAGGACGGCAGCTGGAAATGGGTGCACACGCGCGGCATGGTCATCAGCCGCGACGCGCAGGGCCTGCCCCTGCGCATGATTGGCACGCACACCGACATCACGGTGCGCAAGACCGCGGAGGCGCTGGTCCGCCAGCAGGCCTATTTCGACCCACTCACCGGCCTGCCCAACCGCCGCATGCTGCGCGACCGGCTGGAGCAGGAAATCCGCCGCAGCCGGCGCGACGACCTGACCCTGGCCATCCTGTTCATCGACCTGGACCAGTTCAAGGAAGTCAACGACACGCTGGGCCACGACAAGGGTGACCTGCTGCTGGTGGAAGCGGCGCGCCGCCTGCGCCAATGCGTACGTGAATGCGACACCGTCGCCCGCATGGGCGGCGACGAATTCACGGTACTGCTGACGGAGCTCACGCCCGGCACCCACCTGGACACCCTGCTGAACAAGTTGCTGCAAACCATGGCCCAGGTCTTCCAGCTGGGGGACGAGCAGGTCTTCGTCTCTGCCAGTGTGGGCGTGACCCTCTACCCCAGCGATGGCACCGAGGTCGAAACGCTCTACAAGAACGCCGACCAGGCGCTCTACGCCGCCAAGGGCGCAGGGCGCAACCGCTTCAGCTTCTTCACCCCGGCCCTGCAGGAGGCCGCGCTCACGCGTGCGCGCCTGACCAACGATCTGCGCCACGCCATGGCCCAGCAGCAGCTGCAGCTGCTCTACCAGCCCATCGTGTCGCTGGAAAGCGGCGCCGTGTGCAAGGCCGAGGCGCTCTTGCGCTGGCAGCACCCGGAGCGCGGGCTCATCAGCCCGGCCGCCTTTATCCCCATCGCCGAGAGCAGCGGCCTGATCGTGGAGATTGGCGAGTGGGTGTTCGAGCACGCGGCACGGCAGGTGCGGACCTGGCGCAACGGCCTGCAGCCCAACTTCCAGATCAGCATCAACACCTCGCCCGTACAGTTCCAGCACGCGCATGCACCCGAGGCCAACTGGGTGCGGCGTCTGGAGGCCATGGGCCTGCCCGGCGACAGCCTGTCCGTGGAGATCACGGAGGGCGTGCTGCTCGACAGCAATACGGGCGTCACCGCCAAGTTGCTGGAGTGGCGCGATGCGGGCATCCAGGTGGCGCTGGACGACTTTGGCACCGGCTACTCCTCGCTGTCCTACCTGCAGAAGTTCGATATCGACTTCATCAAGATCGACCAGTCCTTTGTGCGCGACCTGCAGCCCGCCGCCACCAACTTCACGCTGTGCAAGGCCATGGTCGCCATGGCGCATGCGCTGGGCCTGAAAGTGGTGGCCGAAGGCGTGGAGACCGCGCAGCAGCGCGACCTGCTGCACGAGGCCGGTTGCGACTACGCGCAGGGCTATTTCTTCGCCCGCCCCATGGCGGCCGAGGCCCTGTCCGTCTGGGCTGCGCAGCAGGTCCCGGCCTGAACCGGGACGCCGTGCCTCAGTGCAGGCTGGCCAGCAGCGCGGCGTTGCCGCCAGCGGCCGTGGTGTTCACCGTCACGGTCTGTTCCGCGCAGAAGCGGTACAGGTAGTGCGGGCCGCCGGCCTTGGGGCCGGTGCCGGAGAGGCCTTCGCCGCCAAAGGGCTGCACGCCCACCACCGCGCCAATCATGTTGCGGTTGATGTAGACATTGCCCACATGGGCAGCGGCGGCCAGAGCCTGGGCGCGGCTGTCAATGCGGGTCTGGATGCCCAGCGTGAGGCCGTAGCCCAGCGCGTTGATCTGGGCAATCACCTCGGCCGGCTCACCATCCCAGCGCACCACCTGCAGCACAGGGCCGAAGATTTCGGCCTGCACCTGGGCAATGCTGCCGACTTCAAAGGCATGCGGGGCAATCAGGTTTGCTATGGTTTGCGTAGCTGCTTGCGCAGATTCCACGGGGGCTAGAAGCACTTTTGACTCTTTTTTCAGGCGTTGGATGTGGCGCTGGATGTTGTCAAAGGCCTCGCGGTCAATCACCGGCCCGAGGTCGGTGGCCAGATCGGCCGGGTTGCCAGCCTGCAGCTCCTTCGCAGCACCTTGCAGCATCTCGATCACGCCATCGGCAATGGCCGAGTGCACCACCAGCAGGCGCAGCGCAGAGCAGCGCTGGCCGGCGGAACGGAAGGCACTCTGCACCACCGCGTCCACCACCTGCTCGGGCAGCGCGCTGCTGTCTACCAGCATGGCGTTGATGCCACCGGTCTCGGCAATCAGCGGGACGATGGGGCCATCTTTGGCGGCCAGCGCGCGCTGGATGATTTTGGCCACCTGGGTGGAGCCGGTGAACACCACACCGGCCACGCCGGGCTGCGCCACCAGGGCCGCGCCCACGGTCTCGCCCGCACCGTGCAGCAGTTGCAATGCGTCCGCCGGCACGCCCGCCGCCCGCATCAGGTCCACCGCCGCGCGCGCCACGCCGGGCGTCTGCTCGGCCGGCTTGGCCAGCACGGTGTTGCCCGTGGCCAGAGCCGCGGCCACCTGGCCCATGAAGATAGCCAGCGGGAAGTTCCAGGGGCTGATGCAGACCCAGACGCCGCGTGCGGTCAAACGCAAGGTGTTGGTCTCGCCGGTGACGCCGTACTGGTAGCCGGCCTGCGCGTTGGTGACGACCGGGCAGGCGATGGGCTGCATGATGCGCTGCGCCTCGTCGGCGTAGTAGCGCAAGAAGTCCACCGCCTCGCGCACCTCACTCACCGCATCGCCCCAGGTCTTGAAGGCTTCTTTCACCAGCAGCGCGCAGAACTGCGGCATGGCGGCCTGCAGCGCGTCGGCCGCGCGGCGCAGCACCAGGGCGCGCTCTTCCACCGGTACCTTGCTCCAGATTTGATAGCTGCTAGCGCACGTTTGATAAGCGCTGGCGATGGTTTTGACATCCGCCTCGGGCACCACAGGCACGGGTGTGCTGTGCAGCGCGGCCAGCAGCGGATCGCGGTGGCTGGGCACGGTCAGGTCCAGGCCGGTGCTGTTGGCGCGCGCGCCGGGGTGGTGGCCAAACAGCTGGGCCGGCAGCGGCAGGCCAGGCTCGGGCTCCAGGCGCAGGGGCGAGGTGAGCAGAGTGTCCATGCCCACCGACTCGTCCGCCAGCTGGTGCACAAAGCTGGAGTTGGCGCCGTTCTCCAGCAGGCGGCGCACCAAGTAGGCCAGCAGGTCGCGGTGGGCGCCCACAGGGGCGTAGACGCGGCAACGGATCAGCGGGTTCTTCAGCACCTCGCGGAACACGCCCTCGCCCATGCCGTGCAGGCGCTGCAGCTCAAAAGGTGCACCTGTCTTGGCGGCCATTTGCAGGATGGCGGCAATGGTGCCGGCGTTGTGGCCCGCAAACTGGGGGAAGATCGCATCGGGCACGGCCAGCAGCGCACGCGCGCAGGCCAGGTAAGACACATCGGTGTGGTGCTTGTGGGTGAACACCGGGTAATGCGGCAGGGCCAGCTCCTGGGCGCGCTTGATCTCGCCATCCCAGTAGGCGCCCTTGACCAGGCGGCACATGAGCTTGACGCCGTACTTGCGGGCCAGCGCGGTGAGATGTTCGATCAGTTCCAGCGCGCGCGTCTGGTAGGCCTGCATGGCCAGGCCCAGGCCAGTCCACTGCGGGCAATGCACCTGTACGCGGACCAGCAAGGCCTCCAGCACCTCCAGCGACAGCTCCAGGCGGTCCACCTCTTCGGCGTCAATCGTGAGGTTGATATTCGCCGCCGCTGCCGCTTGGCACAGCGTCCACACACGGGGCACCAGGGTGAAAAGCACCTGCTCGCGGTGCGCGTCCTCATAGCGCGGGAAGAGTGCGCTGAGCTTGATGGAAATACCGTCGTTTTCGCCCAGAGCCACCGTCTTGCTTGCGCGAGTAGCTATGAATTCAATAGCGTTTGCATAGCTTTGCAGGTAGCGCAGCGCGTCCTTGTCTGTGCGGGCGCCCTCACCCAGCATGTCGTAGCTGAAGCACACATGCGCCTTCTTGCGCGCGACGTCGGCCTCCTTCATGGCCTCGGCCATGGTCTGGCCCAGCACGAACTGGCGGCCCAGCAGCTGCACGGCGCGCAGCGTGGCGGCCACCACCGTCTTGGCACCCAGCTTGCCCATGATGCCGCTGCCTTCGGTGGCGCCGGGAAGGAAATGCTTGCTCATGGCGATGGCGGTGCTGGAGAGGCGGGCCAGCACTTTGTCACCCGAGCCATCAAAGTCGGCACGGCCCAGTTGATCGGCCGTGAGGGCGATGGCGGTTTCCGCGTCGGGCACACGCAACAGCGCTTCGGCCAGGCGCATCAGGGCCAGGCCTTCGGCGCTGGAGATGGGATATTCCTTAAGCAGGCTTTCCATGGCCCAAAAAGGCGGCGGGTTGTCGCGCACCGCCTGCACCCAGGGGGCGGCCACACGGGCGGCAGCAGCCCAGTCCAGCGCGGACTCCAGCGCCTGCAGGCGCGCGGAGACGATCTCGCCCTCGGGGCGGTAAGGGTTGGGAAGACGGGCGGGGGTGGATACAGCAGTCATGGTTGGCTCCAAATGCAAATTTGGATCTATTGTTTTGCTATTTATCTAGTTTTTTTCACCAAATTAATATCGAAACATAGTTAAATATTTACCATCCAAACTTCTTTCGACGTCTCAACTGCACCCCAGCCGGATTGATTCGGATCAAGTCCACTCCCGCAATGCGGCGCACAATGCCTGCAGGAGCACCGCCCATGCCACCATCCCTCCTTTCCCTGTTGCGACCGTCTGCCGCCTGGCGAAACGGGATAGCGGCCCTGGCGCTCCTGCTGCTCCACTGCCTGCTAGGGGCCGCCCCCCGCGAAGTGCGGCTGGGCGTGTACCAGAACGAACCCAAAATCTTTCTGGACACAGCCACCCAGCAACCCTCGGGCATTTTTGGCGACTTGGCGCGTGCGCTGGCCAAGCAGGAGGACTGGACGCTGACGGTGGTACCCTGCACCTGGCAGGCCTGTCTGGACGGGCTGCAGAACGGCAGCATCGACCTGATGCCGGACGTGGCTTACACCCCCGAGCGGTCTGACATCTTTGACTTCCATGCCACGCCTGCGTTGCTGAGCTGGTCCCAGATCTATGCGCGCCCGGGCATCACCGTGCGCTCCGCGCTGGACCTCAACGGACTGCGCATTGCAGTGCTGCAAGGCTCGGTACAGCAAGACTACCTGCGCAGCCTGCTCTCCGGCTTCGGACTCAGTGCCACCCTGGTGCCCGTGCAGAACCTGGAACAGGCCATGGCCCTGGCCAGCCGCGGCGAGGTCGATGCCGCAGTGGCCAACCGCTTTTACGGCGACCTCAATGCCCCGCGCTACCGGCTCACGCCCACGCCGGTGCTGTTCCAGCCCGCGCAGTTGTTTTTTGCCACGGGCAAGGACCGCAACGCCGACCTGCTCGCTGCGGTGGAACAGCACATGCGCGCATGGCAGGCCGAACCCAATTCGTACTACTACACCATCGTCAAGCGCTGGATGACGGCCAACCCGGAATTCGCCATTCCCGCTGAAGTCTGGTGGCTGCTGGGAGGCCTGTGCGGGGTACTGGCCCTGGTGCTGGGCGCCTGGTGGCTGCTGCGGCGCGAGGTGGCAGAAAAAACCCGCAAGCTGCAGGCGAGCGAAGACCGGCTCAACACCATCCTGGACAGCGTGGATGCCTACATTTACATCAAGGACACGGAGCTGCGTTACCAATACGCCAACCGCAAGGTCTGCGAACTGTTCGGCCGCGAGCAGAAAGACGTGCTGGGACAGACCGATGAGCTGTTTTTTGACGCGCAGACTGTGGACCTGCTACGCGCCAACGACCTGCGTGTGGTGCGGGACGGCGAACGCGTAGAGGCCGAAGAGCACAACCGCAATGCACACAACGATGAGGAGCACACCTACCTGTCGGTCAAGCTCCCCCTGCATCGTCCTGATGGCAGCATTTACGCCCTGTGCGGCATCTCTACCGACATTACCCGGCAAAAGCAATCGGAGCGTGCCATCCACCAGTTGGCCTTTTACGACCCGCTCACCCGCCTGCCCAACCGCCGCCTGCTCATGGAACGCCTGCACCAAGCCTTGGCGGCCCGACAGCGCAGCGGCGAATGCGGGGCCTTGCTATTCATCGACATCGACAACTTCAAGGACCTCAACGACACGCTAGGGCACAGCGTAGGTGACCTGTTGCTGTCGGAAATGGCAACCCGCCTGGCCTCCTGCACGCGTGCGCAGGATACGCTGGCGCGCCAGGGAGGTGACGAGTTCGTGGCTATCCTGGAGGGGCTGGGGCCGAGCCTTGAAGAGGCCTCGGTCCACGCCCAGCATGTGGCCGACAAAATTCTGCGCACCCTGCGCCAGCCCTACACCCTGGGCGAGCACCCCTACCAGACGACGGTGAGCATTGGCGTGGTGCTGTTCAGTGACAACCAGCAAAGCCAGGACGAGCTGCTGCAACGGGCCGACCTGGCCATGTACCAGGCCAAGGCCGATGGCCGCAACACCGTGCGCTTCTTCAACCCTCAGATGCAGGCCCGGGTAAACGCCCGCACCGCACTGGAGGCCGATCTGCACCGGGCACTGCAAGAGCAGCAGTTTGTGCTGTATTACCAGCCCCAGGTGGATGCAGATGGCCACACCCTGGGGGCCGAAGCCCTGGTGCGCTGGCAACACCCGCAACGCGGTCTGGTGTCGCCGGCGGAGTTCATTCCGGTGGCAGAAGCCTCGGGACTGATCCTGCCCCTGGGGCGCTGGATTGTGGAGACCGCCTGCCGCCAGCTGGTGGCGTGGGCCGACCACCCGAATACCAGAGAGCGTTCGATTGCCGTCAACATCAGCGCACGCCAGTTCAGGCAAAGCGGTTTTGTCTCAGAAATCATCAGCATCCTGCAGGCGACAGGGGCCAACCCGCAGCAGCTGGAACTGGAGCTGACCGAGAGCCAGCTGCTGGATGACCTGAGCGGTGTGATCCTGAAGATGGATGCCCTCAAGGCACTGGGGCTGCAATTTTCACTGGATGACTTTGGTACCGGTTACTCCTCGCTCAATGTGCTCAAGCGCCTGCCGCTGGACCAGCTCAAGATCGACAAGTCCTTTGTCCAGGATCTGCCGCAGGAAAACTCCAGCGCCAGCATCGTGCGCGCCATCATCACGCTGGGAGACAGCCTCGGCTTGCAGGTGATTGCCGAAGGGGTGGAGACCGACGCCCAGCACCAGGCGTTGCTGGGTTTGGGCTGTACACATTTCCAGGGTTACCTGTTTGGACCGCCAGCGCCCATGCCAGTGACAGAGACCACCATCGCGGTTTCTTGACTTAAGTCAAAAACAGCGTAAGCGCCAATATATAAAGTTAATTTACATTGTTGTTAGCGTGGGGCACTGTCTCACGGATTCAAGCAAACGAAGGACAGACGTTGAGCACTACCGTACTTTCCGGCGACGCCGGTTTTGGTTCTTTCTTCCGTTACCACGGATGGCTGTCACCCGGCGTGCGGTTGTTCCGTAAGCTCAACTTTCCAGCCAAGTCGACATGGATTGCGGTGATGTTCTTGATTCCCATCGTTCTGCTGATTGCAGACACTTGGAACAACACACGCGTGCAAGTCGCCACCACGGAGCATGAACTGCAAGGTGTTACCTACGTCAAAACCCTGCACGAACTGATTCGCCAGGCACAGCTACGCAGGCTCCATGCCATCACCCAATCAACAAACCTCGCTGCCAGTCAAACCGCAGTCTCCCAGGCTTTCAGCAAACTCCAGGCAGTAGACAAGGCCTTGGGCAAAGACCTCAATACAGCCGAGCAACTGAGTAAAGCAGAGAAGCTGCATCAGGCTGTTATGGCCAATCCTACGGGCAAGGATGAGCAAGCGACTTTTGATCTCCATAACGAATACATCGACGGCCTGCTGAAACTGGGCGAGCATGTTGCGGACACCTCCGAACTGGCGTTGGATCCCCAGTTGGAGACCTATTACCTGATGAACTACGCCGTTCTCTATGGCCCGCAGCAGATGGAAAATGTGTCGGAGCTATCCGTAATGGGGTGGGCGGCCCTCAAAGCAGGTCAAACTTCGGAGTTCCTCAACGAACGCATCCAACAGGATTTTGGCATTCTGCGTTTTGTAGACAGCATCGTAGAGAACGCCTATATCAAAAGCACAGGCGGTACTCCCGAGGCTGATGCCAAGTACGGCATGAAGGCCAATGACGATGCCTACGATGCCTTCCAGGAGGCCAGCAAAAAGCAGTTGCTCGGCGACAAGGTCGAAGGTGATGCCGATGCCTACCTCAAGCTGGGTTCTGCATCCCTAGACGCCGAGCGGCTGCTCAACGAAAAAATGCTGGCACAGCTAGAGCTGCGCTTGGGCGATCGCATTGCGGATTTGGAATGGAGTTTTTGGAAGCGCCTTGACATTGCCGTGCTCTTTGTAGGCATCGCGTTCTACATGTTGTTCGCGTTTTACAAGGTAATGTTAGGTGGTCTGCGCGAAGTCACAGGCCATCTGGAGCAGATCACCCAAGGCAACCTGGTCACCGCGCCCACCCCCTGGGGCAAAGACGAGGCAGCCCACCTGATGATCACCCTGCGTGACATGGAAGGCAGCCTGCGTGTCATCGTGCGCAACACGCTGGACGGTGCAGGCAATGTGAACACCGCCAGCGAGGAAATTGCCCACGCCTCGCAAGACCTGTCGCGCCGCACCGAGGCCAGCGCCGCCGCGCTGGAACAGACCGCGGCCACCATGACCCAGATTTCGGAAACCGTGCAACGCACCTCCGCCACGGTCGAGGGCGCTGCCGACATCGTCCGCTCCAACGCCCAATCCGCAAAGCGCGGTGGCGAGGTGATCTCGCAGGTGGTCAGCACCATGCAAGGCATCAATGCCTCTTCGGCAAAGATCGCTGACATCATCAGCGTCATTGACGGCATTGCCTTCCAGACCAACATCCTGGCGCTAAATGCTGCCGTAGAAGCCGCCCGTGCAGGCGAACAAGGCCGCGGCTTTGCGGTGGTGGCGAGCGAAGTGCGTACCCTGGCGGGCCGCAGTGCGGAAGCGGCCAAGGAAATCAAGTCCCTGATCAACGCCAGCATCGAGCAAGTGGAACTGGGGTCCCGCGTGGTGGGCGAAGCCGGCGAAGCCATGAATGCCATCGTCAACAACGCCACCCGGATCGACCAACTCATGTCTGAGATTGCCAATGCCACCAAAGAGCAGGCGGCAGGCGTCAGCCAGGTGGGTTCTGCGGTCCACGATCTCGATCAAAATACCCAGCAAAATGCGGCCCTGGTAGAAGAAACCGCGGCCGCAGCGTCGGCCCTCTCTGACCAAGCAGCCCGCCTGGCGGAAGAGGTTTCCTTCTTCAAACTCAAATAGGAGCCCATGGCCGATCTGCCGGAACTGGACCGTCTGGACCTGCGAATATTGACCTGCCTGCAGCAAGACGGTCGGATCTCAAATCTCAAACTGGCAGAAACAGTTGGCCTCTCCCCCACGGCGGTGCTCGCACGCGTGCAACGTCTGACCAAGGACGGCTACATCCTCGGTTACGAAGCGCGGCTCAACCCGCTCAAACTGGGGGCAGGCATGGCGGTATTCGTGGAAGTGCTGCTGGACCGCACCACACCCAATGTGTTCGAGGCATTCAAGGCCGCCGTGCAAGTGCGCCCTGAAATCATGGAATGCCACATGGTGGCCGGCGGCTTTGACTACCTGCTCAAGACGCGCATGGCTGACATGGCCGCCTACCGCGACTTTGCCGGCACCGTGCTGTGGCAGTTGCCCGGTGTGCGCGAGACGCGCACCTACCCGGTGATGGAAGAGGTGAAGAACAGTACCCAGTTGCCGCTGGGCTGAGACGCCCCGGGGCGCGGGTCGTCCGGCCCCTTTGCAAACCGGGCTGGCGCGCCCACAATCGGCTTCTCTTTTGCCCACCGGAGACTGCCATGCCCCGTGCCCCCCGCTACCTTGTGCCGGTCTGTGCCCTGCTGCTGGTCACCGCGGCCGCCAGCGCCCAGACCGTAAAGCCGGGCCTGTGGGAAATCACCAACCAGATGCAGGGCGCGCCCGGCAGCAAGACCGACGCCGCCATGGCCCAGATGCAAAAGCAGATGGCCGCCATGACGCCCGAGCAGCGCAAGATGCTCGAAGACATGATGGCCAAGAAGGGCGTGCAGATCGGCGCAGCGCCGGGCGGCGGCATGGCGGTCAAGGTCTGCGTCAGCCCCGAGATGGCGGCGCGCAACGACGTGGCGCCACGCCAGAGCGGCAGCTGCACCCACACGGCCGGCGCACGCACCGGCAGCACGCAGAAATTCAGCTTTGTCTGCACCCAGCCCCCCAGCCGCGGCGAGGGCGAGGTCACCTACACCAGCCCCGAGGCCTACAGCATGACCATGAAAACTGTCACCACCCTCAAGGGGCAGGAAGAGACGCTGGACATGAAAGCCAACGGCAAGTGGCTGGCGAGTGATTGCGGCGCCGTGAAACCGCCGGCGATGCCCAAAGGCTAGGCGGGCGCGTAGTTCCGTCCGCCGAAGATGGCGGTCCCGACGCGCACGAGGGTGCTGCCGGATGCAACTGCGGCATCCAGGTCTGCGCTCATGCCCATGGAGAGAGTGTCCAGCGACAGTCCTTCCTTGCGCAAGGCATCAAACAGGGCCCTAGCCCTCGTGAAAACTGCGCAAGCAGCTACGAAATCAGGAGCAGGCTCTGGAATGCACATGAGCCCGCGCAGTTGCAGGCGCGGCAACTGCGCCACGGCCCGGGCCAGTTCCAGCGCCTCGGCGGGCAGCACGCCGGATTTGGTGGCGCCGCCATCCACATTCACCTGGATACACACCTGCAGCGGCGGCAGGTGTTCAGGGCGCTGCTCACTCAGGCGCTGGGCGATCTTGAGACGGTCCACTGTGTGGGCCCAATGGAAGTGCTCGGCCACGAGGCGGGTCTTGTTGCTCTGGATGGGGCCGATGCAGTGCCATTCGATCGGCAAGCCGGACAGGATGGCGATCTTTTCCACCGCTTCCTGGATGTAGTTCTCGCCAAAGGCGCGCTGGCCGGCGTCAAAAGCCGCCTGCACCACCTCGGGGCCAAAGGTCTTGGAGACCGCCAGCAACTGCACCGCATCGGCCGGCCGGCCGGCGTCTGCGCAGGCCTGCTGGATACGGGCGTGTACCGCATGGAGATTGTCGGCAATCATCGTCATAATCTGCCAAGCGTACCAAACCCTTCCCAGCCCATCTCAGCGAAAGAGGATTCCGTGGACATTACCCAGCTGCTGGCGTTCAGCGTCAAAAACAAGGCTTCCGACTTGCACCTCTCTGCCGGTCTTCCTCCCATGATCCGCGTGCACGGTGACGTGCGCCGCATCAACGTGGAGCCGCTGGACCACAAGCAGGTGCATGCCATGGTGTACGACATCATGAACGACACCCAGCGCAAGATGTACGAAGAGTTTCTGGAAATCGACTTCTCGTTCGAGATTGACGGCCTGGCCCGCTTCCGCGTCAACGCCTTCAACCACAACCGTGGCGCGGGCGCCGTGTTCCGGACCATCCCGAGCAAGATCCTCTCGCTGGAACAGCTCAACGCGCCCAAGATCTTTGCCGACCTGGCCTTGAAGCCGCGCGGCTTGGTGCTGGTGACCGGCCCCACGGGCTCGGGCAAGTCCACCACGCTGGCGGCCATGGTCAACTTCCTCAACGAAACCGAATTCGGCCACATCCTGACCGTGGAAGACCCGATCGAATTCGTGCACGAGTCCAAGAAGTGCCTGGTCAACCAGCGCGAAGTGGGACCGCACACGCTGAGCTTTGCCGCTGCTCTGAAGTCCGCGCTGCGGGAAGACCCGGACGCGATTCTGGTGGGCGAAATGCGCGACCTGGAAACCATCCGCCTGGCCATGACGGCCGCGGAAACGGGCCACTTGGTGTTCGGCACCCTGCACACCTCCAGCGCCGCCAAGACGATTGACCGGATCATCGACGTGTTCCCCGCCGAAGAAAAGGAAATGGTCCGCGCCATGCTGTCCGAATCGTTGCAGGCCGTGATCTCGCAGACCCTGTGCAAGACCAAGGACGGCCAGGGCCGCGTGGCCGCCCACGAAATCATGCTGGGCACCAGCGCCATCCGCAACCTGATCCGCGAAGCCAAGATCGCGCAGATGTACTCCGCCATCCAGACCGGCAACAGCGTGGGCATGCAGACCCTGGACCAGAATCTCACCGATCTGGTCAAGCGCAATGTCATCAGCGCCAGCGAGGCCCGTGGCAAGGCGAAGATTCCTGAGAACTTCCCAGGCTGACTTAATCAAAAGGAGGTGTTCTCATGGAACGCGACCAGGCAACCAAATTCATCAACGACCTGCTCAAGCTCATGGTCAGCCGCAATGGCAGTGACCTGTTCATCACGGCCGACTTTCCGCCCGCCATCAAGGTTGACGGCAAGGTCACCAAGGTCTCGCCGCAGCCGCTGAACGCGGCGCACACCATGGCGTTGGCCCGATCCATCATGAACGACAAGCAGGTGGCCGAATTCGAGCGCACCAAAGAAAGCAACTTCGCCATCTCCCCCTCCGGCATCGGCCGCTTCCGTGCCAATGCCTTCATCCAGCAGGGCAAGGTCGGGCTGGTGCTGCGGGTGATTCCGCAGGTGCTGCCCACCATTGACGGCCTGGGCGTGCCCCAGGTGCTCAAGGAAGTGGTGCTGGCCAAGCGCGGCCTGTGCATCATGGTGGGCGCCACCGGCTCGGGCAAATCCACCACGCTGGCCGCCATGGTGGACTGGCGCAACGAGAAGTCCTTCGGCCACATCATCACCATTGAAGACCCGGTGGAATTCGTGCACGCGCACAAGAACTGCGTGGTCACGCAGCGCGAAGTGGGCCTGGACACCGACAGCTGGGAGGCCGCACTCAAGAACACGCTGCGCCAGGCGCCCGACGTCATCCTCATGGGCGAAATCCGCGACCGCGAGACCATGGAACACGCTGTGGCCTTTGCCGAAACCGGCCACTTGTGCCTGGCCACCCTCCACGCCAACAGCGCCAACCAGGCGCTGGACCGCATCATCAACTTCTTCCCCGAAGAGCGCCGCGGCCAGCTGCTGATGGATCTCTCGCTGAACCTCAAGGCCTTGGTCTCGCAGCGCCTCATTCCCAAGCAGGACGGCAAGGGCCGCGTGGCCGCCGTGGAAATCATGATCAACTCACCGCTGATCTCCGACCTCATCTTCAAGGGTGAAGTCTCCGAGGTGAAGGAGATCATGAAGAAGAGCCGCCAAGCCGGCATGCAAACCTTCGACCAGGCGCTGTTCGACCTCTACGAAGGCAACGCCATCACCTACGAAGACGCGCTGCGCAACGCCGACTCCCTCAACGACCTGCGCCTGCAGATCAAGCTCAACAGCCAGCGTGGCAAGTCCAACGACCTCTCTGCAGGTACGGAAAACTTCGCCATCATGTGACCATGCCTAACATCAACGACAAAACCTACGACCCCTCGCCCGCCTACTCCGTCGCCTTTCTGGGCCTGGGCGTCATGGGCTACCCCATGGCCGGGCACCTGGCGCGTGCCGGTCACCAGGTCACGGTCTACAACCGGACCGCTACCAAATCCATAGCTTGGTGCGCAGAATTCTCGGGGGCCAGCAGCCAATTGGGTGCGCATTCCCATGCCGCCACACCGCACGAAGCTGCCCAGAAGGCGGACATCATCTTCTGCTGTGTGGGCAATGACGATGACCTGCGCAGCGTGACCCTGGGCGCGGACGGCGCCTTTGCCGGCATGAAGCCCGGCGCCATCTTTGTGGACCACACCACCGCCTCGGCCGACATTGCACGCGAGCTGAGCGCCGCTGCCCAGGCCAAGGGCTTGCAGTTCATCGACGCCCCCGTCTCCGGCGGGCAGGCCGGCGCACAAAATGGCCTGCTGACCGTGATGTGCGGCGGCAACGCAGACGCGTTCGAAACGGTCAAGCCCGTCACCATGGCCTTCTCGCGCGCCTGCACCCTGCTGGGTGACAGCGGCGCCGGCCAGCTCGCCAAGATGGTCAACCAGATTTGCATCGCCGGCCTGGTGCAAGGTCTGTCTGAAGCCGTGGCATTCGGCCAGAAGGCCGGACTGGACATGGGCCAGGTGCTGGACGTGATCGGCAAGGGCGCCGCCCAGAGCTGGCAGATGGACAACCGCGGCAAGACCATGGTGGCCGACAAGTTCGACTTCGGCTTTGCCGTGGACTGGATGCGCAAGGACCTGGGCCTAGTGCTGGACGAAGCCAAGCGTAACGGCGCCCGCCTGCCAGTCACGGCCCTGGTGGACCAGTTTTACGCCGACGTGCAGCAAATGGGCGGCAACCGCTGGGACACCAGCAGCCTGATCAAGCGACTGAAGTAAGCCCTACACCCCAAAACAAAAACGGCCCCAGGGGCCGTTTTTGTTTATTTCTTCTTGTTGTCTTCGGAGGGTGTCTGCTGTGGTGGCTGCAAGCGCGCCAGCTCATCTTCTGAAATGGTTTCCAGAATGCGCACCACACGCTGCACACCGGAAGTGGAGCTAATGACCTCGGTCGCACGCTTGGCTTCGCGCTCGGTCACCCGGCCCATGACGTAAGTGGTACCACGTTCCGTCACGACCTTGAAGGCATTGGCATACAGGTCCTTGGCATCGACCAGGGCGGCCTTGACGCGGCCGGTCACCAGCGAGTCGGAGGAACGTTGCGTCAGCGAGGCATTGCCCATCACGGCCAGTTCGTTGACGATGCTGCGCACGTTGTCCACACGCGACACCACCTGCTCCACCAATTGCTTGTCCTGCGCAGTGGGCACTTCCCCGGTCAACAGCACCTGGCGGTTGTAGCTGGTCACATTGATGTGGGCGCGGTCGCCCAGGGTCTCGCGGATGCGGCTGGAAGCGCGCAACTCAATACCTTCGTCTTCCACCACGGAACCCGAGGTCCGGCGATCTGTCGCTACCAGCATGCCGCCCACGGCACCACCCAGCATCAGGGGGAAGCAGGCCGTCAGCCCAGCTAGGGAGGCGAGCAGCGTCGCGATCAGTGCGGTTCGTTGGAAATTCAATGTCATGGATGGGTCTCCTGTTCGCCCAATAGCTGGGCATCGACGGCGTCGCATATGCAATGCAAGGCCAAAATGTGCACTTCCTGAATACGGGCCGTGCGCTCATGGGGTACACAGATGTGCACGTCGGTATCGCGCAGCACCTGGGCCATCTTGCCGCCGCCACGCCCGGTCAAACCGACCACCACCATCTCGCGCGCATGGGCCGCTTCAATGGCAGCCAGCACATTGGCCGAGTTACCGCTGGTGGAAATGGCGAGCAGCACATCGCCGGGAGAGCCCAGCGCGCGCACCTGGCGCGAGAACACCACGTTGTAGTCGTAGTCGTTGGCAATTGCCGTCAGGATGGAGGAGTCGGTCGTCAGCGCAATGGCACCCAGCTCGGGGCGTTCTCGTTCGAAACGGCCTACAAACTCGGCCGCAAAATGCTGGGCGTCTGCTGCAGAGCCGCCATTGCCACAGGCCAAGACCTTGCCCCCGCTGGTCACACAGGCCAAGATGGCCTGCACGGCATCGGCAATGGGCTTGCTCAGTGCCTGGGCCGACTGGTATTTGAGGTCAGCACTATCAATGAAGTGTTGTTGAATTCGTTGTTCAAGCATTGATTCGATGATACCGCGTGCTCGAAAACCCTTGATGTCAGGACGTCAACGGATGTTTCAGGATGCATCAAAGGCGGCCCGCAACCACTGCACCTCGTCTGCATCAATCACCAGCACGTCGAAACGGCACGGCGGCAGCGTGCGCAACCTCAGAAGGTAGTGCTGGGCGGCAAAGATGATGCGCCGCTGCTTGGTCGCACTCACGCTGGCCGCACCACCTCCATGTCCGGTGGAGGCCCGCCTGCGCACCTCCACAAACACCAGCGTACCGTCCTGGTCCCGCATGATCAGGTCGATTTCTCCACCACCCCGCCCCGGGGTTCGATAATTGCGCTCAATCAGCCGCAAGCCATGTGCCTGCAAATACTGCAGCGCCCGGGTCTCGCCCGCATCCCCCAGTTGTTTGGTGGTTGCAGACGGCGGCGGTCGTGTTGGAAAGAATCCCATATGAGTGCGTCTTTTGTTCCTGCCCTGAGTGCCGCCCGCGAGGCAGCTGGTGCGCAGCATTATCCGCAGGGCGCGCTGTACCTAGTGGCCACACCCATCGGCAACCTGGCCGATATCAGCCTGCGCGCGCTGCATGTGCTGGCGCTGGCCGACACCATTGCCTGCGAAGATACGCGCCACACCCAGCAACTGCTGCGCGCCTATGGCGTCGACAAGAGCGCAGGCCAACTGCTGGCCGTGCACCAGCACAACGAGGCCCAGGCCGCCCAGACTGTGGTGGACCGTCTGCGCCAGGACCAGCGTGTGGCCTATGTGAGCGACGCCGGTACACCCGGCATCAGTGACCCCGGCGCGCGCCTGGCAGCCCAGGTTCGGACAGCCGGCCTGCGCAGCATTCCCCTTCCCGGCGCCAGCAGTGTGACCACCGTGCTGTGCGCGGCCGGCGTCATGGAGAGCGGAGATGCGGCCAGTGGTTTTGTGTTTCGCGGTTTTCTGCCGAGCAAGGCCACCGAGCGTACCCAGGCCGTGCAGACCCTGGCCGACGAGCAGCGCGCCGTGGTACTGCTTGAAGCCCCGCACCGCATCGAGGCCCTGGCCCAGGCACTCGCATCGCTGGGCCCGCGCCTGGTCACCGTGGGGCGTGAGCTGACCAAGCAATTTGAAGAAATTGCCACCGTGGCGGCTGAAGAATTGACTGCCTGGCTGGCCGCCGACGCAAACCGTTCGCGCGGCGAGTTCGCACTGGTGTTGCATCCTGCACCGGCCAGCACCGGATCAGCACCAGATGATCGCGTACTCAAGCTGCTGCTGGCCGAACTGCCCCTGAAGACGGCGGTCAGGCTGGCCGCTGACATCACGGGTGAGGCGCGCAACGCGCTCTACGAGCGCGCACTGGCCCTAAAGCAAGCGGATTAAGCCTGCTGCCAGGCCTGCACGTAAGCGCGGCCACGCTGCAGCACCTGCTCGGCCGAGGTGCCGGGCGCAAACAGCTGGCTGCCAATGCCAAAACCGGTGGCGCCGGCCTTTTTCCAGGGGCCCATGCTCTCGGGCGTGATACCGCCCACGGGCCAGAACTCGCTACTTGCAGGCAACACCGACTTCAAGGCCTTGAGCCCACCATGACCCACCATCTCGGCCGGGAACAGCTTGAGTGCATGGGCGCCAGCCTGCAGCGCGACAAAGGCTTCAGTGGGAGTGGCTACGCCGGGTGCGGCCAGCATGCCCAACTCCACCGCGCGGTGGATCACGACCGTATCGCAGTTGGGCGAGACCATCAGGCGGCCACCAGCAGCATGCACCGCCTCCACGTCGGCCACGGTCAGCATGGTGCCTCCGCCCACGATAGCGTCCGCCGGCAAGGTGCGCGCCAGGATGGCAATGCACTCCAGCGCGCCGGGGCGGTTCAGCGGCACTTCCAGCGTGCGAAAGCCGCTCTCGACCAGGGCCGCGCCCACCGCCTCAGCCTCCGCTGGCACCAGGCCGCGCAGGATGGCAACCAGGGGCATCTGGCGCGCCCGCGCCATCAGTTCTTGGGAAGTGCTCATAGGGGTTTCCAGTTCAGATGAATGTGCTGCATGGCCGCAACAAAGGCAGCCTGTGCGTCGAGGATGTCAAAGGACAGACCCAGCAGTTGGGCTGCGCTCTGGTAGTGGGCCGCAAGCTGGGGCGAACCGAGCAGTTTGAAGGTGCCCAGCGGGCCTGCGCTGTCGTGCAACACGTCCTTGAGTTCGGTGCCTATGAGCAAGCCGCTCAGATAGGCGGTGGTACTGGTGGCTGGCATGTCCTTGCAAACCACGCGTGCGCGTGCGCTGAAAAGCTGGTGGCTCAGCGCGTGCTCGCCCGCAGCCTGCACGCCGGCCGCAAAGGCGGTCGCGTCCCAGACCGGTTCGGCCGTACCGGCCGCTGCGGCCACGGTGCCATGGCGACGCAGCAAATCAAACAGTTCGCCCGTCATATAAGTGCGCAGCTGCATCACGCGGCCTGCTTCGAGCTGCACCCATTTGCTATGCGTGCCCGGCAGCACAAACCAGCCGCTGCGGTGACCCAGCGCCCAGGCCCCCAGCAACTGGGTCTCTTCACCCCGCATCACATCGGGCAGGCCCGCCGTGTTGCGCACGCAGTAGCCGGGCAGGATGATGGCGGGAACGTCGCTACCGGTGTCGGGTACCCGAAACGCATGCGCGGCCAAGGCCTGCACCGGCACGCTGCTGTCCACATATGGCACCTCATGCCAGCCCAGCGCGCTGCCGACCATGCCGGCCAGCACAACCCCCTGAGGCCGGGTGTCGAGCGCGTGCAGGGCGGCGTCCAGCGCGGCCGGGAAGCGGCCCTTGCAGGCCAGGGCGCCATCGGCGTCGGAAATCTCGCGCAGCAGCTGCCCCTGCGCGTTGATGGCATAGGCGCGCCGGTGGGTGGTACCCCAGTCCACACCGACAATGGAAGCTTCAGAATGCGTGCTCATTTCTGGAATTTTGGGTAGTTCTGGAGTTGAATTTAAACATATGATGATTAAGACCGCATTTTGCCCCGCCCCATGACGCACGCCTCCGCATCCAGCCACGCCACCTATGCCGGGCGCAATCTGCACGGCCAGGTAGTGCACGAGCTCGGCCGCCGCGTGGTCGGCGGCGTCTACCCGGCCGGCGCCCTGCTGCCCAATGAGGACCAGCTCTGCACCGAGCTGGCCGTGAGCCGCACGGCGCTGCGCGAAGCCGTCAAGGTGCTGGCCGCCAAGGGCCTGCTGGAGCCACGCCCGCGCATCGGCACGCGCGTGCGTGCTACCGAGCAATGGAACCTGCTGGACCCCGACATCCTGGCCTGGCGCTGTGCCACCGGCGCCGATGCCGAATTCCTGCAGCACCTCACCGAGCTGCGCGAGATCGTGGAGCCCTCCGCCGCCGCACTGGCCGCCACCAGCCACCGCGCCGAGCAGCTCGCCGACATTGCCGCCGCCCTGCAGGCCATGCAGGACGCCAGCCAGATCAGCGAGTGGGTGCAGGCGGACCTGGCCTTTCATACCGCCGTACTCAAGGCCACCAACAACCCCCTGCTGATGCCGCTGGCCGCCATCATTGGCAGCGCGCTGGAATCGCTGCTGGCGGTGAGCGCGCGCACCTCGGACAACTTCAAGCAGGCCCTGCCCGACCACCAGAAGGTGTTCGAGGCGATCCAGGCGCGCGACGCCCAGAGCGCGCTGCACCGCATGGCCGGCATGCTCTCGGACACCCGCGCGCTGATGAAGCGCGCGGTGATCCCCCCCAAAGACTGACGCGCGGGTCCGGGTTTATTTGTATGATGAATTGAGCGTTAACCGCTACAATTTCGCGGCAACTACCTCTTTCGTCTATGCAACCCCCCTCCCTTTCCGACTACGCCACCTACCCCAGCCTGGCCGGGCGCACGGTGTTCGTCACGGGTGGCAGCTCCGGCATCGGTGCTGACATCGTGATCGCCTATGCCCGCCAGGGTGCCAAGGTGGGCTTTACCGGCCGCAACACAGAAGCCGCCGCCAAAGTGGTGGAAGCCGCCTCCGCCCTGGGCCCCACGCCGCTGTTCCTGCAAAGCGATGCCGCCGATGTGGCCGCCCTCAAGAGCGCCATCGCCACCACCGCCGAGCGCTTTGGCGACATCAGCGTGCTGGTGAACAACGTGGCCAATGACCAGCGCCACAACCTGGCCGATGTGACGCAGGAAGATTTCGACTGGCGCGTGGCGATCAACCTGCGCCCAGCCTTCTTTGCGGCACAAGCCGTTGTCGAGGGCATGAAGCGCCTGGGCGGCGGAGCCATTGTCAACCTGGGCTCCATCAGCTGGATGATCAAGGGCGCCGGTTACCCCGTGTACGCCACCTGCAAATCGGCCACTGTGGGTCTCTCTCGCAGCCTGGCGCGTGACCTGGGCAAGCTCAACATCCGCGTGAACACGCTATCGCCCGGCTGGATCATGACCGAGAAGCAGCTCACCATGTGGGTGGACGAAGCCGGTGAAAAAGCCATGGACGAGAACCAGTGTCTGCCCGGTCGCATTGTGGGCAGCGACGTGGCGAACATGGCCTTGTTTCTTTCCGCCGATGACAGCCGCATGGTGACGGCGCAGGACTTTGTGGTGGACGCCGGATGGACCTGAGCACACCCGCGATCCGCAGCGTCTGGCCTGCGGAACTGCTGCTGGGTGAAGGCCCGCTGTGGCATGCCGCCAGCGAACGTTTCTTCTTCGTCGACATCCATGGCAAAGCCCTGCACAGCTGGGCACCGGCCACGGATGCACGCCAGAGCTGGGCGCTGCCGGAACGCATTTGCTGGCTGTTACCGCGCGCCGATGGCGATGGCTTCATGGCCGGCCTGCAATCGGGCTTTGTGCGCCTGTGGCTGGAACCGGAACTGCGCATCGAACCCGTCGGTAGCCCGCACCCGGACGAACCGCTGGTGCGCCTCAACGACGCCAAGGCGGACCTCCATGGCCGCATCTGGGCCGGCTCCATGCACAACGATGACGCCAGCCTGCAACGCGGCCGCCTCACAAGGCTGCAGCCCAGCGGTGCGTTCGACGTGGTGGAAAGCGGCATCTATATCGCCAATGGTCCCGCCATCGCGCATGACGCGAGCTGGATGCTGCATACCGACTCCTTTCTGGAGACGGTCTACCGCTACGACCTGTCGCCCGAGGGCACACTGTCCAACAAAACCGTGTGGAACGTCTTTGGCGGTGAACAGGGTTCGCCCGACGGCATGACGCTGGACCGCGATGGCAATGTGTGGGTGGCCTTCTGGGGCGGCGCGTGCATACGCCAATTCACGCCGGCTGGCGGGCTACTGCGCACCATAGAACTGCCCGCGCCGCAAATCACCAGCATGGCCTTTGGCGGACCAAACCTGGACCTGCTGCTGGTAACCAGCGCGCGCGTAGGCCTGGACGAAGCCACGCTGGCACACTATCCGCTGGCCGGCAGCATTTTTGTGCTGGAACCCGGCGTGCATGGCGTGCTGCCCTGCAGCTTTGGCTAGAACCTAGCCCCCGGCGCGCAGGCGCCGGCGGCTGTCGCGCGCGTTGGGCAACCAACCGCGCCAAAGCCAGCGCGCCAGCAGCAGCAGGCCTCGGATCCACTCGTCGATGGCATAGGCCATCCATACCCCAGGCAGGCCAAACAGGCGGCCCAGCCAGAACGAGCCCACGCCCAACACCAACACCAGCGAGGCAACGCTGGAAGCTGCCGGGTAAATGGCGTCCCCTGTCGCCCGCAAGGCGCCATTGAGAATGAGGTTAAACACGCGCCCGGTTTCCAGTGCCAGTGAAATCCAGAGCAGCGTTTGAGCCGCGTGAATGACTGCGGGGTCCTTGGTGAACATGCGCATGAGCCACGGCGCGCCCAGCGCGGCCAGCAGCGCCAGCGAACCCGAAGCCAGCAAACCGTTGCGCACCGCCTTGCGGACCAGGCCATTCGCCACGCGCAAATCACCCGCCCCCACCAAACGCCCGACCATGATCTCGCAGGCCCAGCCAATGGCCATGCTGGTGAGCAACACGTACTTGAGCAGTTGCAGCGTGTAGGAGTGGGTGGCCAGCGCCGTAACACCCAGACGCGCCGTGGCCGCCACCGACACCATGAAGGCGCCGCGGTAGGCGACTTCCACGCCAGCACCGGGCAGCCCCACGCGGAGCACGGGACCCAGATCTTTCCACGGCGCAACCCACCAGTCACGCGCCTGCGGCACCAGCTGCATGCGGATGCGCCAGAACCAGAGGTGCATGGCCAGGCCAATGGCGCGGCTGATCAGCATGGCTACCGCATAGCCTTCCAGCCCCAGGCCGTCCCATTCGCCCCAGCCGCGCATGAGCAAGGCCGCCAGCGCCAAGTGGCTGCTGTGCATCACGATCATGACTTTGAGCGAGTCCTTGGAATGCAAATGGGCCCGCAGCACCGAGGCCATGCTGAGGTTGTAGGCCTCCAGCAGAAGGGCTGGTGCAAACCATTGCAAATAGGGAGCCGCCAGCGCCTCGATGGCATCGGGCGCGTTCAACCACTCAAGGATCTGGTCATTGCCAGCCACCACGATGCACACCACGAGCACACCCGCCCAGGTGCTGGCGCCCAGCGATAGCAGGGCGGCACGCCGTGCTGCAGCATTCTGACGCCCGCCCAGATATTGCGTGACCACGACGCCCAGCCCAATCGCCAGCACACGAAAGACCACCAGCAGGGTTTCGAGAATCTGGTTGACCAGACCGAATGCGCCTGCGGCCGCATCCGAGGTATGCGAGGCCAGCCACAGCCCGCCCATGGCAACACTCATGAGCAGCAGGAACTCGCCCAGCAGGGGGCCTGCAATGGTGTTGAGGCGCGGGCGGTTGACGGGAGACATCAGGAAGATTTCAGGGGAACAACACTTTCAATAAAGTGCTGCCCCCTAAGCGTAACGCTTAACCCAGTTGGTAGTAAGCCCCACCCCACGCAGGCAGCTGCAGGGTGTTGCCGGCGCGCGGCACATCGGCCAGACCGCTGCCGGACACCCCCGTCGCTGCGGCAAAGGTAGCTGGGATGTCCCACTGCGCCACCGTATCGCTGAAGTTGAATACGCACAGCACTTGCGTGCCTTCGAAGGCACGCACGAAGGCCAGTACCTGCGAATGCGCAGGCAACACATTCAGCGTGCCATGGACCAGCGCCGGCTGGGCTTTGCGCCAACGCAGCAGGCCACGGTAGAAGTGAAGCAGCGAGTTAGCATCCCGCTCCTGCACATCCACGGCCAGTGCGCGGTGGGGCTCGATCACGGGCAACCATGGTGCCGCGGGTTGGGCCGCACTGGAGAAACCCAGATCGGCCGCGTCCCTGGCCCACGGATGGGCGGTGCGGCAGCCGTCGCGGCCCTTGAACTCCGGCCACATGGTGATGCCGTAGGGGTCTTGCAAATCCTCAAACGCAATGTCGGCTTCGGGCAGGCCCAGTTCGTCGCCCTGGTAGATGCAGGGAGAGCCACGCAGGCTCATCTGCAGGGCCGCGCCCAGGCGCAACAGATCGGGATGGGCCGGCTGTGTGCCCTGGCCCCAACGGCTGGCCACGCGCACCACATCGTGGTTGGAGAGTGCCCAGCAAGGCCAGCCCCCGGGAGCCACTTCTTCAAAGCGTTGCACAAAGCCACGAAAGTGCGCTGCGCTGTGGGCCGTGCCCAAGAGGTCAAAGCAGTAGGCCATGTGCAGCTTGTCGCCGCCGCTGGTGTACTCGGCCACGCGGCCCAGGCCGTCGTCGTCACCAATTTCGCCCACCATGGTGGTGTTGGGGTATTGGTCCAGCAGGGCGCGCAGACGGCGCAGAAAAGCCAGGTTCTCGGGCTGGCTCTTGTCGTGCTTGTGCCACTGCCAGCCGTAGGGGTTGACGGCGTTGACCGCAGGGTCTTCCCCATCCGGACGGCCGCGCGCCGGGTTGTCGCGCAACTGCGCATCGTGGAAGTAGAAGTTGGCCGTGTCCAGGCGGTAGCCGTCCACGCCCAGGTCCAGCCAGAACTTCACTGTCTCCAGCAAGGCGTTCTGCACTTCGGGGTTGTGGAAGTTCAGGTCGGGCTGGCTGGTCAGGAAGTTGTGCATGTAGTACTGGCAGCGGCGCGTGTCCCACTGCCAGGCGCTGCCTCCGAAGATGGAGAGCCAGTTGTTGGGCGGCGTGCCGTCGCTCTTGGCATCGGCCCAGACATACCAATCGGCCTTGGGGTTGTTCAGACTGGAGCGGCTCTCCACAAACCAGGGGTGCTGGTCGGAGCTGTGCGAGAGCACCTGGTCGATCATGACCTTGAGACCCAGCGCGTGGGCGCGGTCCACCAGTTTGCGGAAGTCGGCCACGTTGCCGAACATGGGGTCCACATCGCAATAGTCGCTGACGTCGTAGCCAAAGTCCTTCATCGGGCTCTTGAAGAAGGGCGAGAGCCAGATGCCGTCGGCACCCAGCGCGGCCACGTAGTCCAGCTTGGCGGTGATGCCATTGAGGTCACCGATGCCATCGCCATTGGAGTCGGCGTAGCTGCGGGGGTAGATTTGGTAGATGACGCCGCCGCGCCACCAGTTGTCGTTTGTTGCTTTGGTCATAAGGGTGGAGAGAAAGGTTTACTTGACCGAGCCCGAGAGCAGGCCCCGCACAAAGAAACGCTGGAGTGAAAAGAATACGGCCACCGGCACGGCAATGGAGACAAAAGCGCTGGCGGTGAGGATTTCCCAGCTCTCGCCGCGCGAACCCAGCAGGTCGTTGAGCTTGATGGTCAGCACGATCTGGTCGGGCGCCTTGCCCAGGAAGACCAGCGCGATGAGAAAGTCGTTCCACACCCAGAGGAACTGGAAGATGGCAAAGCTGGCCAGCGCAGGGATGGACAACGGCAACACGATGCCCGTGAAGATCTGGAAGTGCGAAGCACCGTCCATGCGCGCGCTCTCGATGATGTCGCGCGGCAGCGAAGCAATGTAGTTGCGCAGCAAATAGATAGCCAGCGGGAGGCCAAAAGCCGAGTGCGCGAGCCACACCCCGAGGTAGGACTTGGACTCCGTGCCAAAGGCTTCGCCCACCTGGTTGTAGAGGCGCAAGAGCGGAATCAGCGACATCTGCAGCGGCACAACCAGCAGGCCCACCACCACCACGAACAACCAGCGCCGCCCCGGAAACTCCATCCAGCTGAAGGCGTAAGCCGCAAAGGCCGCGATCAGGATCGGAATGAAGGTGGCCGGGATGGTGACCTTGAAGGTGTTGAGAAAGGCCTGGCCCACGCCTTCGGAAGCAACCACCTTCTCGTAATTCTGTGTGAGGAAGACCGGGGGCGACTCGGCCACATAGAAGATGCGGATGCCGCGGTCCTTGTCGTAGGGCGCAGTGAGCTCCAACCGGTAGCTGCCATCGACCGCCACGGTCAGCGTGCCATCGGGCTTGCCATCCTCGTCATCAAAGATCTGGCCGTCCGCCACTTCGGCGACGCTGCCCACCGCAAACTCTTTGGGGTTGGAAGATTTGAGCGAAAACTGCTTGATGCGCACACCCGACTGCTCGCCAAAGAGCTTGCCCTGGATCACATACTTGTCACCCTCCTGCACCATGCTTTGGCTACCGCCCGTGCGGCGCATATCCGAACGCGTCTGGGTGGACAAGGATGTCCACCAGCCGCTGGAGGCGAGCTGCTGCTTGTCGCGGAAACTGGAGACGAACAGGCCGAAGGTAGGGAACACCCAGACCACCACGATGGCCAGTAGCAGGGCCTGGGCCGCCAGTGACTGCAGGCTGAAATACTTTTTCATCGTTGTGCCTCCTCGGTGCGGAACCGGCGGATGTTGAAGGCCATGACGGGGATGACCGCGAACATGAGCACCATGGCCAGCGTGGAGCTGCGCCCGTAGTCGCCGCCACCGCGGAACATCCAGTCGTACATGAGGTTGGCCAGCACGCTGGTGTCCCACTGGCCGCCGGTCATGGCCATGACGATGTCGAACACCTTGAGCACGGTGATGGTGATGGTGGTCCAGACCACGAGCACGGTGGACATGACCTGCGGCACCATGATCTCGAAAAAGATCTGCAGCTCGCTGGCGCCGTCAATGCGCGCTGCCTCAATCGTCTCGTGCGGCACACCACGCAATGCGGCGGACAGAATGACCATGGCAAAGCCGGTCTGAATCCAGATCAGGATGGCCATGAGGAAGAAGTTGTTCCAGAAGGGCAAGGTCACCCAGGCCTGCGGCTGGAAGCCCATGCCCATGACCAGTGCGTTGAGGATGCCGATCTGCTCCACATCGGGGCCGCGGAAGTCATAAACGAACTTCCAGATCACGCTGGCGCCCACAAAGCTGATGGCCATGGGCATGAAGACCATGGACTTGGCAAAGCCGCCCCACCAGACGCGGTCTGCCAGCACAGCCACCACCAAGCCCAGCGCCGTGGCAGCGGCAGGCACCACCAGCAGCCACATGAAGTTGTTGCGGATGGTGATGAGGAAGTTCTGGTCCACCAGCACCCACTGGTAGTTGGCCAGCCCCACAAACTGCTCGCCCGTGGCATCAAAGAAGCTCAGGCGGAAGGTCTCGAACAGGGGATAGAGCAGATAGATGCCCAGCAACAGCAAGGCCGGGGCCAGAAACAGCCAGGGGCGCACCTGGCTGCGCAGTTGTTCTCGCCCGCTCTTGCTGCCTACGGGCAGATGAACGATCTGGTCGAGCAGGAAGTTGGAGCCGGCGAAGTACAGCAGGCAAAACGCAATGCTGACCACCACCGCAAGCAGGGTCTGGAGGATTGGATCGGTCATGGTGCCCACTCTTGTGCGTCGCGTGATGAAGAATTCAAGAGAGATTCAAAAGGGCCGGCAGCCACAGGCCGCCGGCCGGAAGACGCGCCCCACGGCGCTGTCAGAGGAGAGGCTTACTTGATGGCGTCCCAGCTCTTCTGGATTTCGTCCGCCACCTGTTGGGCCGTCTGACCACCGGAGTAATTGACCATGCCCTTCCAGAAGCTGCCGGCACCCACGGCGCCGGGCATCAGGTCGGAACCGTCAAAGCGGAAAGTGGTCGCGTTCTGCAGGATCTCGCCTTGCTTGCGCAGCGAGGCGGTCTTGTACTTGGCCAGGTCCACACCCTTGTGCGGGGTCAGGAAGCCACCCTCGGCCATCCAGATCTCATGCGACTGGGGATGTTGCAGGTACTCCATGAAGGCGCGAGCGCCCTTGCTGTCCTTGGTGATGGTGAGGATGGTGCCGCCGCCCAGAACCGGGTTGCCCAGCTTCTTGCTGGCAAAGGACGGGAAGTAGAAGAAGTCAGCCTCGTCCTGCTTGCCATCGGGGAAGAAGGCGGGGATGAAGGACGCTTGGCGGTGCATATAGCACTTGGGCGGAGAACCGAACAGGCCCTTGGGGCTGTCCTTGAAGCTCACGGTGGCCACGGCCTTGGCGCCGCCGTCCACATAGGCGTCGTTCTTGGCAAACCAGCCGTAGGCCTCAATGGCTTCGACCACGCGTTTGTCGTTGAACTTGACCTTGTTGCTCACCCAGCCGTCATACACCTCGGGGGATTGGGTGCGCAGCATGAAGTCTTCCACCCAGTCGGTGGCGGGCCAGCCTGTGGCAGCATCCGAACCCAGGCCGATACACCAGGGCTTGCCACCGTCGGCAGCGATCTTCTTGGTCAGGGCTTGCAGCTCTTCCATGGTCTTGGGTACTTTGTAGCCCTTTTCCTTGAAGTTCTCGGGCACGTACCAGACCAGGCTCTTCACGTTCACGTTGTAGAAGAAACCGTAGAAGTCTTTCTTGCCCGCCTTGTTGGCGTAGGTGCCCAGATCGGCCCAGGAGCTGCCGGCGGCGTAGTTCTTCTTCACCCATTCCTGGGCCTTGGCACCCAGGGGCTTCAGGCCGTCAATGGCGGCCATGTTGGCGGCCAGACCAGGCTGGGGAAAGACGGAGATGTTAGAGGGCGAACCCGCCTTAATGTCAATCACGATCTGCTGCTCGGAGCTTTGCGAGCAGGAGTGCTTCACGGTGGCGCCTGTGGCTTTCTCAAAGTTGGCAATCACCTTCTTGAACATGCCTTCTTCGGCACCGGTCCAGGGGCAGGTGATGGTGACCACTTCACCCTTCAGGTCCGGCCCCTTGTAATCCACCGCCATGGCCGGGCTGACCAGGGTGCCCAATGCCACCGCCGAAGCGCCGGCAATCATCGTTTGCTTGAACATCGTCTCTCTCCTCTTGGTGTGCAACGGCCCATCCGTTGCACTTAAAACTGAATCGGCCCGCGTCAGTCGACGCGCTTGCCTTCGGCGTTGAACTTGTACAAATGCTGCTCGGCAAAGCCCAGCCCGATCTGGCTGCCGGGCTCCAGCGCCAGCGTGCCATCCATGCGGGCCGTCACCTCGCCCAGCGCGCCGGCCTGTACATAGGCAAAGGTCTCGTTGCCCAGCTGCTCGCAGTGCTTGAGCGTGCCCTGCACGGGGCCGTCGGCCTGCACCTTGAGGTGCTCAGGGCGCAGACCGATGGTGGCCACGCCATGGCGCGCAGCGAGCTCCCCGCCCAGGAAGTTCATCTGCGGCGAGCCAATGAACCCGGCCACAAACAGGCTGGCAGGCTTGTTGTAGAGGTCCAGCGGGCGGCCGACCTGCTCCACCCGCCCCTTGTTGAGCACCACGATCTTGTCGGCCAGCGTCATGGCTTCGACCTGGTCATGCGTCACGTAGATCATGGTCGCGCCCAGGCGGCGGTGCAGCGTGGCCAGCTCCACGCGCATCTTGGTGCGCAGCGCGGCGTCCAGGTTGGAGAGTGGTTCGTCAAACAGGAACACCTTGGGGTCGCGCACGATGGCACGGCCAATGGCCACGCGCTGGCGCTGGCCACCCGAGAGCGCCTTGGGCAGGCGGTCCAGGTATTCGGTGAGCTGCAGGATGTCGGAGGCCTCGCGCACACGGCGCTCGATCTCGGCCTTGGGCGTCTTGGCAATCTTGAGCGCGAAGGCCATGTTGTCGAACACGGTCTTGTGCGGGTAGAGCGCGTAACTCTGGAACACCATGGCCACACCGCGTTCGGACGGGCCCAGTTCATTCACCCGCACACCGCCGATGTTGAGCTCGCCGCCGGTGATGTCTTCCAGGCCGGCAATCATGCGCAACAGGGTGGTCTTACCGCAGCCCGAGGGGCCCACAAACACGGCAAATTCGCCGGGCTCGATGTCCAGATCGACGCCGTGAATGACATCCGCCTTGCCGTAGTTTTTGACGATTCCGCGCAGGCGGACATCGGACTGACTCATATGCATGCTCCTGACGTTGGGACGGCCGTGCCCCGTTACGCAGGAGAATGTAACCAGATTACAAAACCAATGATTAAGGGAAAACCCTTGAAAATCGTTTCAAAATGCGTTTTTCAAAATCGGTTTTGTCCAATGAAGAGGAAATTTGGAAAAGTGCCGTCGAGGTGACCCAAAAAGTAATGAGATTACATACAGGTTACAGCGGCAAGTCCCATCCCAGCAACTCTGCCAGACGGCACACAACCCACTGCGCCTCGTCCGGGCTGACCACCGCCGCGTCGCCCAACAAGCCTTGGTGGCAGCGCGAAAGCACGTCCGACGGCGTGATCCCCAGGCTGAACTCCATGTCCTTGGCGGTGCTGGTCAGCAGGTTGGCCAGGTCTTCGCATAGCTCGTAACGCTGCGCCACCTCCTGCCAGGGCGCGTTCAGGCGCTGGCGCCGGACATCGGTGTACAAGGCCAGAAAGCTCTGCGGAATCTCGATCTGGTAACCCTCAGACATGGCGCAACACCCCTTCCCGCTCCAAGTGCGCCAGCAACCCTTCGCAGGCGTCTTCCACCAGGTCCAGCACGCCCTCAAAACCGTCCGCCCCGCCGTAGTAAGGGTCGGGCACCACGGTGCTGTCATGCGACTGGCAAAACTCGGTCAGGCGGCGTACCTTGGCCTGGTGCTGCGGCGGGCAACGCTGCTGCACCAGGGCCAGGTTGTCCCAATCCATCACCAGAATCAGGTCGGCGCTGTCAAAGTCGGCCGACCGCAGGGCCCGCGCGCGCAGATCGGCCAGCGCATAGCCGCGCTGGGCGGCGTGCACCTGGGAGCGCGCGTCCGGCGGCTCGCCGGGGTGGTAGTTGTGGGTGCCGGCCGAATCCACACGCAGGCGGTCTGCCCAGCCACGCGCCTGCACCTTGTGGCGCATCACGCCGTGGGCCGTGGGGCTGCGGCAGATATTGCCCATGCAGACAAACAAAACGGTGTAGTGCGCCATCGCCTTCCTCGATTACATGAAAAACAGGGCTCCAGCCTTCGTGAAAATTGCGCAAGCAGCTATCAATTCGATAGCAAAATTACACCAGCGGTGGCAGCAGCCCCGCGGCCCGCAGCTTGTCTTTCTTGCTGGGGCGGTGGCCCTTGATGCCGCCACCCGCCGTTGCAGCAGGCACCGTAGCCGTGGGCATGAAGCCAGCCACTTGTTCGCGCACCACGGCAATGTGCTGGCGCTTCTCAATGAGCCGGAAGTGGGACTCCGTGTCCGCGCTGACAAAGCTCACCGCCAGGCCGCTGGCGCCGGCGCGCGCGGTGCGGCCGATGCGGTGGGTGTAGTCGCTGGCCGAGCGCGGCAGGTCGTAGTTCACCACCACCGGCAGCGCGCTGATGTCCAGGCCCCGGGCGGCCACATCGGTCGCCACCATCACCTGGATGGTGCTGGTCTTGAAATCCGCCAACACCTGGCTGCGCTTGCCCTGGCTGAGCTGAGCGTGAAAAGGTTCGGCCTGCAGGCCCGCGCGGCGCAGCTTGTCCGCCACCATTTCCGCGGCGTATTTGGTCGCCACAAAGACCAGCACGCGCTCCCAGCCCTCGCTGGCAATCAGGTGGCGCAGCAGGGTGTTGCGCTGCGGCGCGTCCACCTGGATGGCACGCTGGGTGATCTCGGGCTGCGCCTCTGGCTCGGACTGCACCGTCACCTCCACCGGCGACTGCAGGCTGGCCTGCGCCATGGCCCGCACGGCCGGGGCAAAGGTGGCGGAATACAGCAGACTCTGGTGGCGCTCCGGCAACAAGCCGCGAATGCGCTCCAGCTCCTGCGCAAAGCCCAGGTCCAGCAGCCGGTCCGCCTCGTCCAGCACCAGGGTCTGCACACTGGCCAGCGTCAGGGCACGGTGGTCGATCACATCGAGCAGGCGGCCGGGCGTGGCCACCACGATGTCGGTACCGCCACGCAGGCCCATGAGCTGCGGGTTGATGGAGACGCCGCCGAACAGCACGGTGATGCGCGCCGCCTGCCCGGCGTGCTGCGCCAGCGTGCGCAGGGTCTCGCCCACCTGGCTGGCCAGCTCGCGCGTGGGCACCACCACCAAGGCGGCGGCCTGGCGCGGCTTGCGCGGTGCGCGTTGGGCCAGCTGGCTCAGCAGCACCAGGGCGTAGGCCGCGGTTTTGCCCGAACCGGTCTGGGCGCAGGCCAGCAGGTCCTGCCCCCCCAGCGCCACGGGAACGGTTTCGCTCTGTACGGGCGTGGGCTGCACAAAGCCCTGCAACACCATGGCGTGCGCAAGTGCGGGAGAAATACCGAGATCAGAAAATGGCATGGCGTTGGAAACCCGGGGGGCAGTAAGCGGAAGAAGAAAAACAGGTCAGGCGCAGGCCGGCCAGCACGGAACTCAGCCGGCGTACCCCATCACAGCCACACAGTGGCAGCCGGTACCGGCCACCACAAAGCCGTGCCAGATGGCGTGCGCGTAGCGAATGCGCGAATCGAGCACAAAGAAGACCACCCCCAGGGTGTAGGCCAAACCACCGGCCACCAGCCAGAGCAGCCCCGCCGTTGGCACGTTGTCCACCAGCGGCACGGCAGCAATCAGCACCAGCCAGCCCATGCCCAGGTACAGCCCGGTGGATACCCAGGGATGCGAGAGCTTGTCGGTGGACTTGAGAACGACGCCAACCACGGCTAGCGCCCAGACCAGGCCAAACAGGGTCCAGCCCCAGGCGCCATACAACGCCCCCAGCGCAAACGGGGTGTAGCTGCCGGCGATGAACAGGAAGATGGCGCAGTAATCCAGCTTGAGGAAAACCTGCTTGGCGCGCCCATTGGGCAGCGCGTGGTACAGCGTGGAGGTGAAGTACAGCAACACCATGGTGACGGCAAACACGATGGCCCCGACCTGGCTGGCCGCGCCAAGATCGCGCGCGGCTGCAATCACAAAAGGCGTCGCACCGATGGCAGCCAGCAGCCCCAGCCCGTGGCTGACACTGTTGGCGATTTCCTCACCCAGGCTTTGGAGTCGTACGGTCATGCCCCGATTGTGGCAGCTTGGGTTCACAAGAGGGGGCGCAGCTCGCGTGCCGCATCCAGCAACACGGGCAGCAACTCGGCCTGCAGGGACTCCGCCGTCCAGCGGTGCGGCGCCGCCACCACATTGAGTGCGGCCACCGTGTGGCCCTCGGCGTTGCGTAGCGGCACAGCCAGCGCCAGCACGCCAAGCTCATGCTCTTCGCTGGCCAGAAAGAAGTCCTGCCGGCGCGCAGCGTCAATGCTCTGGCGCAGGGCCTTGGTGTCGGTCACCGTGTGGGCGGTCAGGCGGCGCAGGGGTTGCGCCTTGATCCAGGTCGTGAGCGCCGGCTTGGGCAGGGCCGCCAGCAGCAAGCGCCCGGTGGACGTGGCGTGCGCAGGCAGACGCGCACCGAGGTGCAGACCATAAGCCAGCACCTGGGCCTTGCCCGAGGGCGAGCTGCGCCAGTCGTTGCCGCTGCGGGCCACGATGACCACCTCGTGCCCGTCCAGCACCACCGCCGAAAACGACTCTTGCGTCTGCGCCGCCAGCCGGTTCAGCGTCGGCTGCAGCACACGCGGCATGCGCGCCGAGGCAAGGTAGCTCCCGGAAAAACGCAGCACCTTGCTTGAAAGCCAGTAGTAGCTGCCATCGGTCTCCAGGTAGCCCAGATAGGCCAGCGTGAGCAGGTGACGACGCGCCGCCGCCCGCGTGAGTCCGGCGCGTTGCGCGGCCAGTGTGGCGTTGAGGCGCTGGCGTTCGGTGTCAAAACTCTCCAGCACAGCCATGCCTTTGGCCATGCCGGCAATCAGGTCGGCAGCGGCGATGCCGGGCGGTTTCGAGGTGCTGCGCATGAAGAGTGCATTTGCATGAAGTTGCGCGATTATCGCGCAGCCGCTCCAATCATCGCGCAAATACCTTGTCGGACATTGGTAATGCTGGCCGCCCAAACCTAAGCTTGAGCCATCCATTGCACAAGGCACACACCATGCGTACACAAGTCGCCATCATTGGCGCAGGCCCTTCGGGGCTGCTGCTCGGCCAGTTGCTCCACAAGGCCGGCGTCGACGCCGTCATCCTCGAGCGCCAGAGCTGCGACTACGTGCTCTCACGCATTCGCGCCGGCGTGCTGGAGCAGGTCACAGCCGATCTGCTGGACGAGGCCGGCGTGGGCGCGCGCATGCACGCCGAAGGCCTGGTGCACAGCGGCTTTGACATGCTCTTCCAGGAACAGCGCCACCGCATCAACCTGCACGCCCTCACAGGCGGCAAGCAGGTCATGGTCTATGGCCAGACGGAGGTCACCCGCGACCTCATGGCCGCGCGCGAAGCCGCAGGCCTGCGTACCCTCTACAAGGCGGACAAGGTCAGCGTGCATGACTTCGACACCGAGCACCCCTATGTGCTGTTCGAACAGGATGGCCAGGCGCAACGTCTGGACTGCGACTTCATCGCCGGCTGCGACGGTTTCCACGGCGTATGCCGTGCCAGCGTGCCCGAGGGCGCTATCACCGAGTACGAGAAGGTCTACCCCTTTGGCTGGCTGGGCCTGCTGGCCGACACGCCACCGGTGCACCACGAACTGGTCTACGCCAACAGCAGCCGCGGCTTCGCCCTGTGCTCGCAACGCAGCGCCACGCGCAGCCGCTACTACCTGCAGGTGCCGCTGACGGACAAGGCAGAAAACTGGAGTGACCAGGCCTTCTGGCAGGAATTGCGCCTGCGCCTGGACCCGGAAGCACGCGAAGCTCTGGTGACCGGCCCATCGCTGGAGAAGAGCGTCGCCCCCCTGCGCAGCTTTGTCACCGAACCCATGCGCTTTGGCCGCATGTTCCTGGCCGGCGACGCCGCCCACATCGTGCCGCCCACCGGCGCCAAGGGCCTGAATTTGGCCGCCACCGACGTGAAATACCTCTCCACCGCCTTCATCGAGTTTTACATGGAACGCTCACGCGCAGGTATCGATCACTACTCCCAACGCTGCCTGCAGCGGGTCTGGAAGGGGGAGCGCTTCTCCTGGTGGTTCACCAGCCTGATGCACCGCTTCCCCGAAGAGGGTGCGATCGGACAGAAGCTGCAGGAAGCCGAACTGGCTTACCTGGTCCAGTCCCAGGCCGCCTCGACCGTGCTTGCGGAGAACTACGTGGGATTGGCGCTGTGAGAGGAGATGCCACGATGCCCCGCCAGGGGGCGGAGCATCGGGAAGAAGCCGCTTAAACCTGCTTGGCGGCCTGGCGACGGCGCGCCACAGCGCCAATAAGGCCCACGCCGGCCAGCAACATCGCCATGGAAGAAGGTTCCGGCACAGCAGTCACCGACACGGTCAAACCGTCAACGAACACCGTGTTATTCCAGAAGTTCAAGTTGGAGGTGTTGGCCGGATCACTGAGATTGATAAAGTCCAAAGCCAAACGGCCTTGGCCGGCGGGCAATTGACCCGGGAGGCTGCGACTCGGCAGCATTTGGCCGGTCGGGTCTATCCAGAACAAGCGGACGTTAACCAGCTTGTAGCCATTGGCATTAAAGCCTTGGATGTTCCGCAGGGGATTGTCCGCATCCAGGGCATTCATTCCCAGCTTGAGCAAGGGATCCGCCGCAAGCGACACGACATCACCGCCGCTATACTGGTTGTCATTCATCGATGCAAAACCGCCAGCATCGCTGAAGCGATAGCCAGCAACCGTACCTTGCAGATTTTTGAAGGCGTAGGTTCCAGCGTTCTCAGGGTAGTAGACGGAAAATCCGCCCTCGTACCCCATCGGACCGGATCTGCCGGCATAGGTACCCGCGCTGTCATATTGAAAACTTCCGGAAACCTTGGACCCAACGCCAAAGAAATCGATCATGCTGGTATTGCCAAAGGCAACCGGCGAATAGATGGTGGCCGAGAACGAATAGTTGCTGATTGCAGCGTGTGCGCCAGCTGCACCCAGGGCGAGCGTAGCCACCGCCAGTGCGGTTTTGATTTTCATATGGACTCCCTTTTAAGCGTGCTGATTCTAGTGGGCACGGCGCAATAGCAGCGTCGCAATCCGCCAACACTTGGCAGACCAACATTACGGGGAGTTGCTGTTCGCGGTGAACCGGATTGGATTTGCGAACCAAGAGAGATGGTGCGGCTGGCGGGGATTGACCCCAACTCTCGCGCCCTCTGCGGAGGCTCCACCTGAAGCCCCCTTTTGCATCACGAGTTTGCAATAGCCATTTTATATGGTGTTAGCTCGATTATTCACCATAGCGCATCGCGTGGGGGGCACCTCATATCCGAGGGCCATGGTCCATTAAATCTGATGCACCTTTGGTTGCCAGCAAATTCATACCTACCTGCTACGGAGCAAGCAGGCACTGGCAGACAGGTACGCGACCGTCAGGTATGCTAGAGGAAAATCCACCCAATCTACTCCCCCGCGCCCCAAACAGCGGGACGCTGAACAGACAGAAACAGACGTTTTGCATGCCGAAGAATTATCAGTGGACAAATCAGTCCGTACTTGGCTTTGCAAGCGGTGCCGACCCCGTCGCGACCATGGAAACGCGTGCACGTGCGCTCGCGCTGGGTGCTATGGACGACGGCTGGAATGGTCCACCTTTTGATCCACTTGCCCTTGCACAGCGCCTCGGTCTACGCCTTGAGGCGCGCGGTGACATCCCTGACGCGCGCCTAATACCGACTGACAACAGTCTACTTACATTGGAGTACAACCCAACTCGGCCTCGCGGAAGACTGCGATTTTCGATTGCGCACGAGATTGCGCACACGCTATTTGATGACTGCGCTGCCCAGGTTCGAAACCGCGGTGGTCACGCAGCTGAAACGCACGACAACTGGCAACTTGAAGTACTTTGCAACATAGGTGCAGCAGAGTTGTTGATGCCATCCGGTAGCTTCACCCAATTAGCTGATCAGAGCCTTTCCATTCAGCGAGTAATGGACATCCGTAAGCAATATGACGTGTCTGTTGAAGCATGTCTTATCCGTCTCATTAAGTTAGCCAGAACCCCTTGCGCCGCATTTTGTGCTTCTAAACACCAAAATGAGGGTTACAAGATCGACTATGTCATCCCAGCCCTGGGCTATGACTGCCCTATCTCTGTCGGCCAGCGTGTTCCCCAAAACAGTGCTGTTGTCGAAGCTAATGCGATTGGCTTTACCGCAGTCGGCACGGAAGAGTGGATTAAGGGCAAGCCGTTGCGTGTGGAATGCGTTGGCCTGGCACCCTATCCAGGAGGACTTGCCCCAAGGGTTGTCGGCTTGCTCATCGCAGCCGAAGATACTGTCTATAACGCACCTGAAATCATGGAAATTGACGGTGACGCGCTGCAACCTAGAGGAACCGGTCCGCGACTGGTTGCCCACATCATTCCAGACACGAATTCAGTCTGGGGTGGGAATGGCTTTGCATCGCAGATGCGCCGTCGTTTCCCCGAGGTATGGACTCGCTTCAGGACTGAAACGATTGCTAATCATCGTCAACCGAAATTGGGTGAGGTGTTTATTGGCTCGATGACTGATGACATATGTGTCGCGCACATGGTGGCGCAACACGGCATTGGAACGTCGCTAACTCAACGCCTAAGGTATGCGGCGCTGGCCCAATGCCTGACTGTTGTGCGCGAAAAGGCTGAGGAACTCGGTGCATCTGTTCATATGCCTCGCGTAGGAACGGGGCACGGCGGGGCGAACTGGGACATCGTGAAGGAACTAATAGCAGAAGAGTTGGTAGACAAAGGGGTATCAACAACCGTCTACCGCTGGCCTGGGTAGGAGCAAGTAAAACAGCCTTAGGGAGCAAATGAAACCAAGAGCGGTAGTTCTATCAGGAAGGATTTGTGCAGGTAAGTCGACGTTAGCGATACAACTCCAGCAGAAAGCAGGAGCAACGCTTCTCAAGTCGAAGGACCTGATTGCCGAGCAGCTATCAGCTGCCGGTATGAGCAAACAGCTGGCGCACAGTACAGCCCAGAGACTCGACCGTGATACTGGCGGTCGGTGGTTGGCCGACGCGTTGAATCGGCGTCTCATGAATGACGAGAAGTTTGACTTTTTGGTCATTGACGCTGTCCGCATTGCTGCACAGGTTCATTTTCTTCGACAAAGTGGCTGGGCTGTCACCCATGTCCATCTTGACGCCGGCACGGAGGCTTTGAACAAACGTCATCAAAGTCTTGGCCCTACTAGCAAATACGCAACTCTTGCTGAAGCTTCGAAAGGTTGGCCTCAGCATCATGTCCAAGAACTGGCCAAGTTGGCTGATGTTGTCATTGACACCGACCGCTGTAGTGCTGAGGACGTATTTGCTCGAGTGGTAGCAAGGCTACAGCCTCGTCCAGTTATTGCGCAACCGAACATCGACATCCTTATAGGAGGCCAGTACGGCAGCGAGGGGAAGGGCAATATCGCCCACTACCTAGCCCCCGAGTATGACGTACTGGTTCGTGTGGGAGGTCCCAACGCCGGCCATCAGGTGTTCGTAGGGAAGGGCGAAAAGCCCTACACCTTCCGACAGCTCCCATCTGGGCATCTCGGAAACAAGGATGCAACGCTTGTAATTGGTGCGGGAGCTGTCATCAGTCTTGACGTACTGCTCCGGGAAATCGGTGAGCTATCGATTCAATACGATAAGCTCATTGTCGACCCGCAGGCGATGATCATTGACCCAAGCGATGTGACTTGGGAGACCGGTACTTTGAAGGGAGCCATTGGCTCAACCGCTCAAGGAACTGGTGCCGCGACAGCCCGCAAGATTCTCTATCGCCGTCCAGATTCAGAAGTGCAACTTGCCAAAGATATGCCCGAATTGAGGCGATATCTCGGCGATACCGTCGAGTATTTCGCCAATTGCCTTTCGCGGGGCAAGAAAATAATGCTCGAGGGCACGCAAGGAACATCTCTCAGCATTCACCATGGGCACTATCCGCACGTCACATCCCGGACGACCACAGCTGCCGGTTGCTTGGCCGAAGCCGGCCTGGCTGCCAGACACGTCCGGCGCGTGATGATGGTCTGCCGCACCTATCCGATACGTGTGGGCGACTCGGTTGAAGGCAAGACTTCCGGTTACATGAGCCAGGAGATCTCATTTGAAGAAATTGCGCGACGGTCTGGTATTGCGCAGGACACCTTGGTAAACAAGGAGGTGGGGTCCGTTTCTGGAAGGAGGCGCCGAGTGGCCGAGTTCGATTGGGCTCAACTGCGTCGCTCGCTACTTTTGAATGGCGGCACTGATATCGCCTTGACGTTTGCTGACTATTTCGGTGTAGAGAATCGGAAGGCCTACCGTTACGAGCAATTGACGGACGATACCTTGCGATTCATTGAAGAAATGGAGAAAGTCAGCGGTGTCCCCGTTTCCCTCATTTCCACTGATTTCAGTGAGCGAAACATCATTGACCGACGCATGTGGTGATCGGCATAAGGAATAGCATGGAAGTTAAAGACCTCATAGCGCGCTATCCACGGCTCTATCACATGGCGGAGAAAGACACATGGCCGTCCATTAAGGCGCATGGCTTACTCAGTACTACGGCCATTTTAGATAAATACAAAGTAAATGGTGCAAAACGGGTCAGCATTGAGGCGGGCCATCGCCCTGAAAAGATGCTGATCGGTTCAGCAGACAGTGGCGTCATCATCCGCGACCAAAAGCCAATGCCTCCGTCGCGTATCGCAGACGCACTCATCGACGGAACTACGCCGGCACAGTGGTACCAATTTTTGAATGGTCGGGTCTTTATGTGGGCGAAGGAATTGCGTCTATTCGGACTCCTCGGTGCGCGCCACTACCGGAACCTAGAACACGATGTACTGACCATTGACACAGAAGCGCTGATGTCAACATACAGCAGCAGGGCCTGGCTCTGTCGCATGAACTCGGGAAACACGTGGCCAGTACCCCATCCACGCGGAATGAATGACTTTCAACGTATCTCAGCTTACCCAACCAAGAAATCCTCTGGAGCGCCTCTGAAGGAGGTTGTGGAAGTTGTGGTCGACTATTCCATCCCTGACATTGCAAAGCACGTCATCGAAGTCCGGCGAATGAAAGGCAAGGAGGTGCTCGGAAACTTACCCATATGAGTGTCTAGAAGCCTCAGCTCCGGTGCTCGGCACCTTTAGACAACGCGCCAATTGTCAACAGCTTCTCGTATAGCCGCCGGACACGTCTGTCTGAAGACTTAGCCAAATTTTCAACAGGAACCCACGCCACTTCATGAACCTCTGAAAGTTGGGCCTGCAATCGGACATTGGCAGGTGCCGTGGCAAGAAAAAGAAAGTCGTGGTGCACATGCCGTCCCTCTCCCTTTGCCGGGCGAACAGGGACCTCGTGGCTATCAATATCAAGCGGGATGTCATTGGCCCTCGTCCATGGATGCGCTCTAGCATTGACAACACCCGTTTCCTCTGCGACTTCCCGGAGAGCCGAATCAAAAAGATTGCCAGGCCCTTCGTAATGACCGCCCGGTGTCAGCCACTTCTCCAAAAATGCATGCTGGATAAGTAATATTTCCGAGCTGTGTTCTTTTAGAACAGCCGCGCTCGACGTAATGTGTCCGTCCATATTTGAACGGACAAAAAGGTCTTGATCAGACTTGAGTTGCTTCTCCAGCAACATGTACCGATCAGACTCACTTCGAAAATGGCGCAGATAGCGTAAAAAAATATCCTGCGTGTACTGGCGGATATGCATCATGATATTACGGTCGCAAACTCGCGATCACAAAAAACACTGACCGAAATTCCGGCAAAGGCTGACCAATATGCTTGTGCTGACCAGTGCCAATAGGTGAAGATCAGCTCGACCATGGTAGCTATCGCCCCATAGCTGCCGCTCGCCGTAGAGTAAACACACGCTCAACTCTCAGAATCACCAGCTCGGCGCGGCTTGCTGAGATGTGTTCGGTGCATTGCAGGGTCAGACCTCGTCTTTGAATACCAAGTAGTCGAGCAATGCAGAAGGGCCTCTATTGGCATATTTGTCCCAATGTCTATCCGGCTGAACGTATTTGAGCCCCGCATATGTAAACGCCGTGAGATCGGCGAAGACATTGGACGAGTGCTCTTCAGGGAAGGCTTCTCGGAACGCACAATAATAAGCTACTCGCGGCTCTAGTGGTGAAAAGAACGGCGGCAGTCCAAGTGACTTGATGTGATCAGGCCATTCATCATAGAGAATTGCAAGTGCCGAAAGCCCCACACGTGAGTAAGAGTCACCTCGAAGCACTAAGGCAGCCACTGTGTCAATTGAGACGCGACTTCCCAGCTTTCTAACCAGGGAAAACAACTGGTCGGCAATGGCATTCCCCTCCAAAGTGCCGCGCATACGATTGCCCAGTGCAATAGCTTTGTCGATCAATACATTCAGCGCAGCATCTCCGAGTTGGGTTGACGCTTTTTCGATGCTCGTAGTGAGGGCATCGATAATATTTCGATCTTGGGTTGCGATCCCTGCGTGCAATGCGTCTAGTAGGCTTAAGACAAGCTGCGTTTGGCCTTCCCATTTCGCAATTGACTTTAGTTCCCCGTTCAGACCATGTTGAATAGTTCGCGTCTCGGGTATCCATTCCACCCAGGATTCTTGGTCAACCCGTAATGGACTCGCCTCGCTTCGACGGGACAAGAGCCACTCTTGAAGCCATAAATACCAAGCGTTTTCACCCTCGATATCGACCAGAGCAAAGATAACCGGGTAGCGACAAGAAGCAGCGTATTCAACGTATTTTCGATCAATGTGGAACTGGACCTTGCCATCCTTGCGTAAAGCTTTTGTCGTGGACTTGACTTGGACTTTCAAAATCTCGCCAAGAAGCTCTGGGCTCGCTAACTCGAACTCCATGTCCACACCAAAGTCTTCCCCAAGATCGCGCGTAAGCCAGTCTGGATGCTTCTCAACGTGCGAGAGTAGCCACTTGTGGCCGCGTGAGCCGATCTTTTGGGATAGGGCGCGATGAGCCATCGGTTGTGAGGTCTAACTTGACATAGACGTCAAACTAACAAGCCTGACAAACGGAAAAAGTACGACGAACACACGAAATCCGGTTTGGAGTTAAAAGGTTATTTGACCTGGGGAAAAGTTCCAATGGTCATAACAATAACAAGCAAACGTCGCTTCGGTGTCTGCTTTCACCATTGTCGCCTATACCCGCCACTAGCCCAGAACTGACAGCTTGAACCGATCAATATTTCCCGGAATTGGTGGCAAGTGGAGTCGGAATACACCTCATAATTCGCTGAAAGCCAATTATTGATAGGTAGCGCATCAGTATGCACCTATCGAATAGCTTCGATAAGAATCTGTCACCCGGCAAGATATATGTCTAGGAGGATTGTCAATTGCTGGAAATTGAAGCACTTGTACTTCTGAGCGGACCAATTGCGGTAGGTAAAACCAGCGTTCGACAAGAGCTGATCACTGCCCATGGCTTTGACTACGTTCGCTCCAGTGCTTACTTAAAAGCAATCGCCGACAAGCATGGGCAAGATGATCAAAGAGTGAGCCTTCAGAATTTGGGTGACAAGCTTGATTTAGAAACTGACTACCGGTGGGTGTTGGATCAAGTCGCTCAGCCAGGTTTTGCTGCATCGCCAGACCAAAAGCTTTGGCTCGTTGACGCGGTCAGAAAGAAGCGCCAGATTGAGCACTTTCGGATTGCGTATGGCCCCAGAGTGCTTCACGTTCACCTTAACGCACCTGAAAGCGTCTTGCAACAGCGATATGAATTGAGACTGAGCGCCAACAGTGATGTCACACCATACCAAATTGCCATCAACCATGCGAATGAAGCAGCCTCTCGAAACCTCATACACGTCGCAGATCTTGTACTTGACGCAAGTGCATTAACGCCTCGAGAACTTGCAAAAACCATCGTGACAGCTACGCAAGCATAAGTTGCTTCCATAGGGGCAATTTGAGTATTCGCATGAATTCCACCAGCCGTTCGCATCCCGAAACCACCACCGCTATTTAGGGCGCTAGCGCAAGCTAAACAATCACTCTCGACGCAGATCGGATTTTCGCCACTCTGAATTCTCTACGCTCAAGCCGACATCGCGTGGCTTGAGTTCGATTCGCTATCCAACTTCCTTGAAACCTTTAGCCAGCAGCGCGGGCCGCAACTCCTTCACGGCACTATGCGGCACAGCCACCCACAGTAGGTCCCGGGCACGTGTCGCAGCGACGTAGCCGATGCGGCCAACCTCCGTTGTGACGCCGTCCAGCAGAGCCTGCGCATGCTCTCTGGTGGTTATGTATAGGACGGAATCTAGGCTTTCTCCCTTGGCCTTGTGCACGGTATCAACGCGAAGAGCAGTTGCTTCGCTGTCCGCCAGATCCTCTGCGCTTGCCAGTGGCGAGTTCGGCAAAGCCGTCTTGGCTAGCTTGCGTCCGATGTTGTCAGTCGGCTTCAATCCGAATTTCGTTTCCAAGTTGGCCAGCAGCACTTTGACGCGTGCCAAGAGTTGTGGATGCCAATGCGTGTCGGCAACGAGTGTCGAAGATGGAAGGCCGATGTCAGCGTCGCGGGTGAAAGACCAAATAGTTTTGCGCAGTTCCCGAACCACTGGATCGCCCTTGGGTTGTGCGATCAGGCTCTCCAGGCCATTGGGTGCGTTGTCTAGTAACGCGACCACCGCGACGGTCACTCGCTGGAACGACTTCAATAGATCCTTGCGCCTGTCACGCAGCAGCGCTGCTGCCGCGAACGCTTTGACCAAGCCTTGGCCGGCCGACACTTTGTCGCCTCGCAATGTCTGCGCTAACCCGTTGGATCGGCACAGGATGGCGGAGCGATTGATGTCGGACCCAGCGGCAGACATTGCCCCCTGGAACGCGGTGATGAGCTGCGGGTGTTGGTCCTTCTTGTAGGTGGTGAAGAAGGCACCGTGTGGCATGTTGGGCGCAGCCCGTTCGGCGACATCGGCGCGACCGCAGAGGCCGTTAGCAAGGTCTACGATGCTGGGGGCCGACCGGAAATTTCGCTTCAGCGAATACTGTTTGACGCCTGCGCGCTGGTGGTAGCTGCTGAGAAACTCCCCATTGGCACCAGCGAAGTCGAAGATGCCCTGGTTGGGATCACCGATTAGCGTCACGCAAACGCCGGCACCGATGAGCAGTTCGAGGATCGCTTGGTGCACCGAACCAATATCCTGAGCTTCGTCGATCAGGATGTACGGGTACCGGCGAGCTAGAGTGGCGAGCAGCTCGGGCCTCTCCTTCAGGACGCGGTAGGTCCAATAGCGGCCCAGGTCATGGGTATACGCACCGGTTCGGCCCAGCTTTGTGATCAAATTGCGGGCGATAGCCGTGTCGACCTGCTCGACCTGGTCGTTAAAGGAGTGGTAAAAAAGCTCGGCACCATTCACGAACGCCAGCTTCAGCGCTGTGATGGATTGTGGAAACGCCGCAGTCGAAAATTTGAAGCCGTCCAGGAAGCTTTCGTTGCCTGTCACCAGGAACGTTGCACGCGGCGACTTCATGGTCCGATGGCCGTGCGACCGAATGATGTTGGTGGTAATGAAGCCATCCAGCGTGTCGATCTCAACCCGAGACCTGCCGGCGCTCGATGGCAGGCTGCTCGCCAGATCGTCATAGGCCTTGCGGAAGGTGTCGACAGCCACATTGGAGAACGAAAGCAGCGCCACGCGGCCTCGCGCCTCGCCGAGATTGCGGCGCATGCGGACAAGGCGGTGCACGGCCGTCTTGGTCTTGCCGCTACCTGCGCAAGCGATGACGCACAACGGAACCATCGGCGCGTTGACGACGTCCTGCTGCTCGGGTGTAAGCGCGCTCATGGAATGGGGGGCGCTGACACTTGGCAAACGTGCTTGATGGCGTCTTGGATATAGGCCGGGACCTTGAAGGCCACCGTGCCGTCTGAAATGACCTGCGCCAGCGATTGGGCAAAACTGCCTTTCTGGACGTTGTTCTGCTTGCGCTCGAACATTCCGCAGAACAGCGCTTTGGCCTGCGCTGCATCACCAACTTCGGCTGCGACGGTGGTCGTTAGGGATTTGGCGATCCTCGGCCGCATCTCCTTGAGCGCCTTGAGCATGGCTGTGCGGTTGTCCGAATCCAAAGCCAGGTCGTACTCGAAGGTCTTGAGGCCATGAAACACCTTAACGTGGCTATCTTCGTTCTTCTTCATCTTGGCAGTGTTGGCCGAGATGATGATGGTGTCTCCTGGCGCTGGATAGACGGGTTCCGCATCCTCGTCCTCTTCGTCGTCTTCAGGATCGTTTACGGCTTCAGCAGGCGCGACGATCGGGGCGGAAGCATTCGCCGGTGCCGAGGCCGCCATTAGCGAGGGGGCTCCAGCGGCGGCCGCGGGATCGACCTTGCGCGCCACGGGATCCGCGTCGGTCAGGACAGCGACCGGGATCTTCAGCGCCTGGTCCCCGAAGAGGGGGAGGAAAGAATCGAAGTTCAGTCCCTCAACGCTAATCAGACTCACGCCGTGCTGGCGCAAGTCGTAACCCATACGCTTGGCCAGCGCATCGACCATCATGAGCTCGGCCGCGCCCTCGACGAAGATGACCCGACGAGCGAAGAAGAGCTCGGCGCGCGTGACATCGAGGTATCGCTCGAGCTTCTCACGCTTGCCTTTCTTGAAAGTAATGCTGCGTGGAAGGAAGGTTTCGACTGCGGCGCCGGTGTCAACCAGGCACACCAGGCTGTCCAGGTCGGCAATGCTCGCGAAGTTTGGTGAATGGCTGGTCACGAAGAGTTGGACGGGTTTCTCGCCATTGACGTCCTGGATGGACTGCAGGTACTGAAGCAGCACGGCCTGAAGCTGCGGATGCAAATGCGCCTCAGGTTCCTCAACGATCAGGCCGCGGTAACAGGAATCAGGGTTCTTGGCTAGCTCGCTCAGTACGACCGCCATGTAGATCAGGTTGTTGAAGCCCAATCCGTTCTGCTCGATCTCGAAGTCGTCCACCACCAGCGAAAGCCTGGATTTCAGGCTCTTGAAGTCACTGGCGCTGAGGCCCACCTCAAGCATCTGTGCGAGTTGCGGGCCCAGCATCGTCTTATGCCGGGTGTTGATGGCCTCGTGGGTGTGAACTATGGGCAGGTGCGCCTTCAGCTCGCCATCAAGTTTCTGCAGTACCTTGTTGATACCTTCGATGCCGACATCGTCGGCCAGCAGTTGTAGCAGCCGGGCAAGCTGACTGGCGCGGCCAGGCTTCAGCCCTTGCGAGGCGTCACGCAGCGGAGGCAAGTAGACGCCACGCAGATTTTCCATAATGTCCGCAGTCAGGCCAACGTCTTCGTGCTCACCGCACCACCGCTTCGCGCGTAGGCGCCCGCCTTTGTCGGCTTCAGAGTAGCGGATCTTGATGTGCGCCTCGAGCTTGCCCGATGCGTCGGGCACCAGAGCAGCCAAGAAGTCCGCCTCATCGTCCTCGTCTAGCCCGCTGAAAACGTACTCAAAGACGATATCGCCGGAAGGGGCGCCACCCTTAGGGCGGTGTACATCCTCTTCGCCGAGGCGCGGATAAGGCTCATCGTGCCCGGCCAGCAGCGCGCGCAAGGCGTCGACGACGGCCGTCTTGCCTACGTTGTTGCCACCGACCAGGACGTTTAGGCCGGCTTTAAATGACAGTTCCGCATGCTTGAGCTTGCGGAAGTTCTTTATGACCAGTTTGGTCAGATGCATTGTTGTTATCTCCCTATCCGCAGGGTTCGTCGTTTGTTTTCTTGAAACCACCGTATATCTATGAATCCAATCCTCGGAGATTAACAATGGCAGCCGGTAGACCAAAGCATGATGGGGAGAACACTACCCCACCCGAGCACCTTGGCTCATATTCATATGTGGACACAATTATTGTTCACCTCAAGAAGCTAATTCCTAAAAAAGACTTTGAAGCACTCCGCGCGCAGATCGGCGCCAAATTCTTAGGGGATGGGAGATACATCAAGCAATGCACTAAGTACCCCGGTGGATTCACCACTCGCGTGATAATTCATCAACCTCAGCTGGGGGCTTTCGCGCTACTGGAGAAATTTGAACGCATGGGCTGGGTATCGCTAGTTGAAGCCCATGTGGCGCTTGATCTACTCGCCTCAAGTGGACTTTTGGCGGACCAACTACACGATCACCTAGAGTCACACTTGCTGCCTAAGGGGCGATCTAAGAGAACAATAACCGCGGAGCACGATACGATCTACTACAACCGAAAAATCCGGCAGGGAATTGAGATCGCGCTGTATTCGGACCGCACATCAAAACCCTGGTATGGCCGCACTTGCGCTCATTTGGAATACCGAGTGCGTGGCAAAAAGGCTTTAGAAAAATCGGAGATATCTACAGTTGCGGCCGTGCGCACGATGGATCACCGTCATTTTTGGAACCAGCATTTAGCTTTTTGGATATCGCCTGATCAAAATGCACTGTCCAGAGCCGCAAACGGCATGTCAGGCTCTAGGACTATCAATTCGCTCGGCACTCCGGCCAACCAGCATCGCGCGGCCATGACCATTCGACGTGTTGGAAATGCGCGCGGTGCAGTAAACGCATATATGCTGTCGTTGGCCTTGAAGGCCGCGGAGACTACATTCGGAACGCGTACGGCACGTTTATTTAGTAGAGTCACCCATGAATGGGCTCTTCCTCCATCTCGCAACTTCATGTGGAGCGACGAGGAGGGCTCGCCCCAGATTCGCCGCATCCGCCTAACTGAAGCCTGTCCCGGAAAGACGGCTACGTAGCCCCTCCCGAAGGAATGGTAGCGCTATGGCCAGTTAATTGTCCGAGCACTTTTCCACGAGCTGCTAGATGCCTACAGAGAAAGCACCTCTAATAGTCAAACTATGCTCTGGTTCAAGTCTGTATTGGCACGTAAGCAAGACCATTGCCTAGGGTGATCGAATAAATAAATACTGTTATTCGCGAGAAGAAAGTGCCCAGAATCTCTCCCGATCGAACTCTGGCGCTGCTCCGTAGCCGATTTGCAATTGACCCGCGGATTGATTAGAAATCAATTCCAGCCACTCTACCTAGCTATCTCCAATGCCAGGATGGCGGACACTAGAAATTCGCAATAGTCATTCTCGGCACATTTCCTAGTAGGCCCTTGTATGCGCTCGTGCTCGTTGACAAAGGCTTGGGATGGGTTTTTTACTGCCAAAACCTGGGCTCTACCTAGCCTCTTGCGCAGGACGTGCATTCCCGATTTAAGGCTTCCGGCTACTTCGCGAGCCTGACCCTCTTGGGAGTGGCCTCAGCAACACGGACGCGCCGACTTGCAGGCTTATCGCTAGGCGCACTATCTTGCACCCCACTTCCTCGCCGACCGAATGTGGCATCAAGCACTCGCTTGTTGCGCAACGAAGAGGCCAAGTCCTGCACTACAGCCAGTACTTCGTCGTCCGATGCGCCAGCAGCATGCATCCATGCGAGGAATTCGAAGAGGTCAATCTCCTTACTCCCCGACTCCACGTTTGAAATGTAGGACTGCGGCCTTTGCAGCTCAGCTGCGAACTCGCGCTGCCCCCGATACTTGGCCCGCCGGCGAAGCGCGAGAGTCGCTCCCAGCTTTTTGCGGAGATCAGTCTTTGAAGGCAATTACGGTGCAAAGGAATAAGGGACTCCATTAGTGATCGAGTTATCGAATATCGGAAAATCCAATCGATCTGATAATTCAATCAACCTCAACCCCTGAGAAGGAGCCCCCCGTGAATGCACCAATTCTTTCTTTCGTGATCTTGACTGTGCTTGCGAGCATGCGGCTCGTGCTCAGGCGCGTGCCCAAGGTCAGCTATGGCGTGCTGCTGTTGAGCTGCACAATCTCTTCTGTCTTCGCTTCGCACGAGCCTTTTCCGGCTCCGTCCCAATTCGCGCCCCTCCAAGACTGTGTTCGCAGCCAGTTCGATATCAAGAAATATCCGGATGCGTGGTCAATCATGGGCCAAGAATGCCGAACCGAATTTCGCATCTGGTTGCGCCAATGTGAAAATGAGCTTGACCCTCGGCACGGCGGCACCGGCCCCTATGCCTGCGAAGGCAAGATCCGAAGTGCCGCCAGCGATATGGACCTGAAGTACAAGAAGGAGCCTGCACCGACAGCGGAAAAGATCGCGAATACGCGTCAGCGGGATGCGGCTATTCAAGCCTGGATGACTCGACAACCACTGCCTGATTTGCCGGATCTGAGTCTGCCTGTCTTCCTCCCGGAGGGATCGATCGTGTGCAAATCACCTGGAGCACTCTTAAACCCGAATGCCGATATCCTCCTGATGACGCGCGCCTGCGAAAAGACAAGCACTCGAATTCGAGTCCGTGTAGTCCAACCGAATACCGGCGAGCAATACATCAACAGCTATCTGCAAGGGTACGTCCAGATAATCTGGGCGGGCAAAATTTCGGATGCGAGAGGAGGCATCGGGTGGACCCGAACGCGCTTGTTGCAAAACTAGTTGGCGGACGCCTATTGGGCTGAGCTCTATGCCTCGTCTGCGCCTCGCCCAGCTTTTTTGCGTCGAAGTGCGTCTCGCACAGCGATGGAGCCAACGCCGATATCAAAGGGACTTAAGGCTGGCAACCCTGCATCAAGATCACTAATGAATACCAGCATCTCGCTTGGCTTGGCATCGCTCAAGTAGTGGCGCTCATTGACGCCCTCGCCCGGCTCGTGTCCCATCATGCGCTTTCTCATGATGTCTGGCATTCCCGAATACTTTTGCAATCGATTGTTCACCCCATGTCGGAAGGAATGAAATACCTTGGTTCCATCACGGGGCATGCCAAGCTTCACAAAGAACTGCGACATCGCACGAATCGGCTCTTTGGCATATCGGTTCGTCTCGTTCCACGAGAGCTCTGGAAAAAGACGGCGGAATCCCTCTTGACGCAACTGCTCACACCACTGCACCAAGCCGAGCTCTACAAGTCTGGGGTGCAAAGGCACGCGCCGTGCCGACCACGCGTTCTTCAGGCTTTTATCAGGTGTGCGCTCGTTAATGTCAATGAACCAGACACCATCCTCGCAGCGCACATCGTCTAAATAGAGCTGGCAGAGTTCGCCGATGCGCGCTCCTGTGAACTGTCCGAGCAACGGCAGCCAATAGTGAAACGGCTGAAAGGTCCTGAAAGTCCCTGCCTTAGTCGCTTTCCAGGACTCAACCTGATAGACCGGCGCAGTGAAGATACGGGTTATCTCGTCCTTGGCAAATTCCTGTCGGGCCTTACGACTTGAAGCAACCTGCTTGCGCTCGACCTTGGTCAGAACAGACTCGCCACGCAAGCCCGTGCAAGGATCATCTACGATCCATTTTTGCGCATGAAGCCACCGAAACATGCGAGAAAGCCACTGCATCCTGAGCTCACGTTCCCCCGAAGACATGCGAGGCCAATCCTCGCCGTCAAGCGCACGGATGGATTCCGCCATAGATTTGGTGCCAAATTGCTGGCGCACCTGATTTTCCTTGGCCGGCATCCGGGCGAGATGTGCGTCTCTGAAGTTACGCAAAACATCAGGACTGAACTCTCGGATTGGCAAGTCCCCCTCGAACTCGGCAAGCAATAGCAGTCCATTTCGAATTCTCGTGATCTCCTTAGGTGAACTGATGGACTGCGGCAAATGCGACTTTGTGTATTCGTCAATGCAATTCGAGAGCAGAAGCGACGACTTGGCGGCGGTAGCGGCATCAGCGGCCGTACTCTTGAACGACTGGCGAGCAGCCACTAGCGCAGAAGGCGCAATGGCATCGGCCATCTGACGGCGCAACACATCGACCTCGCTTGCCGACAATTCCACAAGCTGATCCGTGAGCTCCAATATTTCCTCGGGCACGAATGCCAAGCCATCATCGCTCGCACCATGCTCCTCAAGCGCCAAAATTGTCGCAGAGCCCTTGGTCAACAGCAGATTTGCCACAGCAGAGGTTTCGTCGTGCGGAACGTGGAAGATGCCAAACGCCCGGTGGATTTTCGAGCCCACTGGTCTGTAGCGAGTTCGCGGCACAAGTACCGTTCCAAGCTCTGGATCGTCTGGCTCGAAAGACGAAAACGGCGCCTTGTAGCCTAGGACCCCCTGCAAACGGCAGTACAGCACCAACCGCCCTTCTGCCGCTTGGCGTAAGAGATCATGCGGCGTCAGTCCAAGAATCGCCGAGGCTTGGCTGAGAGGGAGGAACCCTCCCGTATGGAGCAACGGATGACCATCAGCGATTTTGAGAATGTTCTCGTGGTTCATCGAGGATCCGTATAGACAAAGCCGTTCCAAGTCGAATAGATGACGACGCCAGCGCGCTATCTGCTCTGAGGCGACAAGCTTAGCTACCGCCAAGCTACGTGACCCGGTGCTTGCTACAAAGGCCCTAGCCCCCACCACAGCGCGCAATCTGACTGGAATAGTAAGCCGTGCGACGTAGATGCCGCTGGGACGCCGTTCTAAGTTCTGCATATCGCCCTTTTGCTATAGGGTGATGCAGCAGAGGCGATTTAGCCGAGAAAATCCAACTGGATCAAGGACTTCCTGAGATGTGGTGCGGCTGGCGGGGATCGAACCCACGACCCTTGGCTTCGGAGGCCAATACTCTATCCACTGAGCTACAGCCGCATTCAGGGAAGGCGCATTGTAGGTGTTTTCACAGAGGGGCCCCGTTATAATCCGCAGCTGTTTCGAAGCCCCCGACATTTTTGAGGATCCCCATGAGCGACTCCAGCCACGCGAACGCGCACGATGAGGCACACACTGGTCCCATCAAGACTCCCAAGCAATTGCTGCTGGCGGCGTTCTTCTCATTTGTGATCCCCATCTTCGTGATCATCGGCTTGGTGTATTACGTCACCTCCGCCAACAAGCCCGCTGCCGGCTCGGTGAATGTGGAAAAGGCCACGGCCGAGCGCATCCAGAAGGTCGGCATGGTTGAGATCCGCGATGCCAACCGCGAAATGAAGACTGGCGAACAGGTCTTCAAGGCCCAGTGCTCTGCCTGCCACGCCACTGGCGCCGCTGGCGCCCCCAAGTTTGGTGACGCGTCTGCCTGGGGCCCGCGCATCAAGTCCGGCTTCGACGCGCTGCTGAATTCCGCCCTCAAGGGCAAGGGCGCCATGGGTGCCCAGGGTGGTGGCGATCTGGATGACTTCGAAGTCGCCCGCGCGGTGGTCTACATGGCGAACAACGGCGGCGGCAAGTTTGCCGAACCCGTGAAGAAAGCTGCTGCCCCCGAAGCTGCCAAGTAAGCCGTTTCGCCCCCTTCAAGAAGCCGACCCCAGGGTCGGCTTTTTTACGCCTGCATCAGCGTCAAAAATACCCCTAGCCCGCGTGGCATTTGCGTCAGTAGCTACTATTTTGATAGTACAGAGGCTTGTGGGCTGGGCACATACGCGAAGCGCAAAGGCAGCTCCGCGCGCACGACGTCCTGCAACTGCCAGACGCCCTGCTCCAGCACCTGCGCCGCACGCGCCATGTCCTGGGTGTGCACCAGGCCCAGGCCCAGGTTCGTGTGCAGATAGAGCCAGCCCTGCTCGTCCAGCAATGCTGCCTGCACTTGCACGGGCACGCCACTGTGCGCGCTGACCTGTCCGTCGTCCGCCACGCGCCAGACCCAGGGCGTCGCTTCCAGCTCCACAAATACGCGTTGCGGGCCGTTCTGGAAGAACCAGCGTCCCTGCGCGTCGGCAGCGTAGTTGCGTTCGATGAAGGCGATCAGCTTTTCGTGCTGCAGGCGGCTGCCCCTGGCGCCGGGGCGTCCGCTGGCGAAGGCACCGGACGCCTGGGCCGCGTCGTCGCGCATGAACCATTGGCCGCGCGCATCCAAGCCCAGCCAGCCGTAGCAATCCGGCACATTGGGCCACTTGGCCATGGCTTGCTTGACGATGTCGTCCATGAGCGCTCAGTCCAGATGGCGGGCGAGCCAGTTGCCCACTGCTTCGGGCATGGTGCGTACGTGCCCGGGCACCGGCCCGTGCGGGAAGCCCACGTGGCCGCCATGCGCGGGCTGCCACAGAGTGACGTGCGCCCCCACCTCGGCCTGCGAAGGCAGGCACCAGGCAGGCACAAAGGGGTCGTTGCGCGCGTTGACCACCAGCGCAGGCACGCGGATGGCGGCCAGATGCGGCTTGGCCGATGCACGGGCCCAATAGTCTTCGGTGCTACTGAAGCCGTGCAGCGGCGCGGTGAAGATGTTGTCGAACTCGTAAAGGTCGCGCGCAGCCTTGAGTGCCTCGCCATCGAACAGGCCGGGGTGCTGTTTCAACTTTTGCAGCGCCTTGGGCACCATGGTGTTGAGAAACATGCGCGTATAGACCAGGCGGTTGAAGCCACGGCCGATGGCGTAGCCGCCCGCAGCCAGGTCGATGGGCGAGCTGACGGCCGCCACTCCGCGCACGGTCTGCGCTGCGCTATCGCCCGCCTCCTGCGCCCAGCGCAAGAGCGCGTTGCCGCCCAGTGACACCCCCACCGCGATGATGGGCCCACGGTGCTGCGCGCGGAACTGCTGCAGCATCCAGCCGACCTCCGCAAAGTCACCCGAGTGGTAGGCGCGCGGCGCGTGGTTCAGTTCGCCGCCGCAACCGCGGAAGTGCGGCACGGCGTAGGCCATGCCCTGGCTGTGCGCAAAGTCGGCAAAGGCCTCGGCGTAGTGGCTGCGCGAGCTGCCTTCCAGGCCATGAAAGAGAACCAGCAAGGGGCGCTCTGCCACGGTGGGCGCCGATGCGGCCTCATCCTGCAACCAGTCCACATCGATGAAGTCGGCATCGGGCGTGGCCCAGCGCTCACGCCGGTACTGGGGGTGGGGGCCGAACACGCGGCGCGAGTACAGCGCGGGCCAGATGGTTTGCAGGTTGCCACCCGGCAGCCAGCGGGGCGCTACATAATTCATAGCTGCTTGCGCAGATTTCATGAGGGCTGGAGCTCTATTTATTCAGTGCAGGACCTGCGCACCCTGGCTGACATGGGCCGCATCTTCGGCCGTGCCCGGGCTGGCATGGTGGACCACCAGACGCCAGCCCTGCGGGGTCTTGTGGTACACGTTGGTGGCCAGCACATGTGCTTTGGCCAGGCCCTGTGCGCCCATCAGCTCCACGCTTTCGAGCACATGGTGGACCGCGCTGGCCAGGGAGTCCACGCGGCGTATTTGCTCGGGCTGCACACGCACGGCACCGCCGTGGGAAAACAGGGTCTCAAAGGCTGCACGGATGGCGCGCACGCCGAGCAGGCGCGGGCCACCGGGATGGATGCAGGCGATGTCGTCTTCGTCGGCCCAGCAGGCCATCAGTTTTTCGATGTCACCGGTCTGCAGCGCTTCATAGAACGCGGCTTCCACATCGTCGGGGGTTCCGCCCAGGGCGGCATGCAGGGTGGCTTTGTGTCGGGGCATGACCCGATTCTCCCCGAAGTCAGCGGGCCAGCCAGGCGCGCACGCTGTCCTGCACCGTGGATGCCTGCGTTTTGCGGGCCAGCTCGGGCGGCGCGATGTGCACGCCGGGTGGAATCTCACGCAGCGCCACGTCCACCAGCGCCGCCAGATCTGCGGGGCGCGGCGGCAGCTCGCTATTGGGGATCATGTAGGCAAAGATGGAGAGCATGCGGTGCGCCAGCCACTCCAGCACATGCGCATGGCGCCGCGCCAGCGGCACCGCAGCAGGTCGCACCAGCAGCAGGCGCTCAAATCCCATGGTCGCCACGGCATGCTCATCCAGCGTAGCCAGACCGGCCTTCAAGGCTTCGGGCAGGCGCCCTTGGTCATGTGGCACCACCACGGCCAGCGTGCGCACGCCACAGCGATGCATCCAACCCGCCAGCGCCTGCAACTGGGCAGGCTGTGGCGTCCAGAGCGCCCGTTCGCGTTCGTTGTACAGGCGCGGAGCATCGAACACGATCACACCCACCTGCGCCGACTGCACGGGCCAGTGCTGCGGGTCGCCCGCCGGCACGGCCAACATATGCACCCGCGCCAGGGCCGGCATGATCTCTTCCTGCGCCAGCACATGCAGCGCCCGGTAATGGTGGCCGCCGGCCAGACGGCGAAGTACCTCGGCGCCCAAGGTACCGGCCGCCCCTGCCAGCAGGGCTACAGGTTGGGCCGGTGCGGGCGCAGGGCCTCGCTGGGCGGCTTGCAGGGCATGGATGACGGTCATGGGAGTAGATGGTACGGCCCAGAAACGACAAAACCGCCCAAAGGCGGTTTTGCACTGCAAGCAGGGAGCTGCTTACTTCTTTTGGCGGAACTTGCGCAGGGCGGCAATCTGGGCAGCCATGACGGCCAGTTCAGATTGGGCCTTGGCCAGATCCAGATCACTCTTGGCATTCTTGATGGCTTCTTCCGCAGCGGCCTTGGCAGCGTTGGCTTTCTCGTCATCCAGATCCTTGCCGCGGATGGCGGTGTCGGACAGCACAGTCACGCAGTCGGGCTGCACTTCCAGGATGCCGCCAGCAACGAAGACAAACTCTTCGCTGCCGTCGGCCTTCTGGATGCGCACCGAGCCGGGCTTGATGCGTGTGATCAGGGGCGTGTGGCGGGGCTTGATGCCCAGCTCGCCAGCCTCACCAGGAAGCGCCACGAAGACGGCTTCACCGGAGAAGATGGACTCTTCTGCACTGACCACATCAACGTGGATGGTGTTCATGGCTTAAACCTTCTTGGCTTTTTCGAAGGCTTCGTCGATGGTACCGACCATGTAGAACGCTTGTTCGGGCAGGTGATCGCACTCGCCGTTCACAATCATCTTGAAACCACGGATGGTTTCGGCCAGGGTCACGTACTTGCCGGGGGAACCGGTGAACACTTCAGCCACGTGGAAGGGCTGGCTCAGGAAACGCTGGATCTTGCGGGCGCGGGCCACAGTCAGCTTGTCTTCGGGAGCCAGTTCGTCCATGCCCAGAATGGCGATGATGTCGCGCAGTTCCTTGTAGCGTTGCAGCGTACCTTGCACGGCGCGTGCCGTGTTGTAGTGCTCTTCGCCCACCACGTTGGGGTCCAACTGGCGGCTGGTGGAGTCCAGGGGATCCACGGCAGGGTAGATACCCAGCGAAGCGATGTCACGGGACAGCACCACGGTGGAGTCCAAGTGGGCGAAGGTGGTCGCGGGAGAGGGGTCGGTCAAGTCATCGGCTGGCACGTACACGGCCTGGATGGACGTGATGGAACCCACCTTGGTGGACGTAATACGCTCTTGCAGGCGGCCCATTTCTTCGGCCAGGGTAGGTTGGTAACCCACGGCGGAAGGCATACGGCCCAGCAGCGCGGACACTTCGGTACCGGCCAGGGTGTAGCGGTAGATGTTGTCCACGAAGAACAGCACGTCACGGCCTTCGTCACGGAAGGACTCAGCGATGGTCAGACCGGTCAGGGCCACGCGCAGACGGTTGCCCGGGGGCTCGTTCATCTGGCCGTACACCATGGCCACTTTGGACTTGGGCAGGTCTTCGAGGTTCACCACGCCGGAGTCAGCCATTTCGTGATAGAAGTCGTTACCTTCACGGGTACGCTCACCCACGCCGGCGAACACGGACAGACCGCTGTGCGCCTTGGCGATATTGTTGATGAGTTCCATCATGTTCACGGTCTTGCCCACACCGGCACCACCGAACAGACCCACCTTGCCGCCCTTGGCGAACGGGCAGACCAAGTCGATCACCTTGATGCCGGTTTCCAGCAGCTCTTGCGAGGGGCTGAGTTCGTCATAGGTGGGGGCCTTGCGGTGGATGGAGGCAGTCAGTTCCGCGGCGACGGGACCACGCTCGTCGATGGGCGCACCGAGCACGTCCATGATGCGGCCCAGGGTCGCTTGACCCACGGGCACCATGATGGGCTTCTCGGTGTTGAACACGGTCATGCCGCGGCGCAGGCCGTCGGAAGAACCCAGGGCGATGGTACGGACCACGCCGTCACCCAGCTGCTGCTGAACTTCCAGCGTCAGGGTGGAACCATCCATCTTCAGCGCGTCATAAATGCCGGGCATCTGGTCACGGGGAAACTCGACGTCCACCACCGCGCCAATACACTGAACAATTTTTCCCTGAACTTGGGAGTTAGCTTGAGCCATTTTTCGCTCCAAAAATTAAATCTTTAACAAAAACTCTGCTGCACCGCTTACACCGCGGCGGCACCAGCCACGATCTCGGACAACTCCTTGGTGATGGCGGCCTGGCGGGTCTTGTTGTAGACCAACTTCAGTTCACCAATCACGCTACCGGCGTTGTCGGTCGCGGCCTTCATGGCCACCATGCGGGCCGATTGCTCGGACGCCATGTTTTCTGCCACCGCCTGGTACACCAGGGCTTCCACATAACGTGTCAGCAGGTCATCGATCACGGCCTGTGCATCAGGTTCGTAGATGTAGTCCCACGCATGGTTACTGCCGCTAGCCTGCGCTTCGGCTTCCATCTGCGCGGCAGACAGGGGCAAAAGCTGCTGCACCACGGGTTCCTGCTTCATCGTGTTGATGAACTTCGTGTAGCACAGGTACACGGCATTCACTTCACCCTTGACGTAGGCGTCCAGCAGCACCTTGACGGGGCCGATGAGCTTATCCAGGTGGGGCGTATCACCCAACTGGGTGGCATGCGAGACCACCTTGGCACCCACGCGGTTCAGAAAACCCAGGCCCTTGTTGCCAATGGCCACGGCCTGTGCCGACATGCCGGCAGCCTGCAAATCGCGCAGCTTGCCAGTCACGGCACGCAGCACGTTGGTGTTCATGCCGCCGCACAGACCCTTGTCGGTCGTGACGACGATGAACCCCGACGTTTTCGCGTCGTTGGTTTGCATGAAGGCATGCGTGTACTCGGGATGGGCCTTGCCAAGATTGGCAGCAATATTGCGAACCTTCTCGCTATATGGCCGGGCAGCACGCATCCGGTCCTGCGCCTTGCGCATTTTGGATGCGGCCACCATTTCCATGGCTTTGGTGATCTTCTTGGTGTTTTCCACCGATTTGATCTTGCCGCGTATTTCCTTACCTGCTGCCATCGAGGGCTCCTTGCGTTGTCAGGTAGGCCTTAGGCGAAGGTCTTCTTGAAAGCTGCGATGGCAGCATTCAATTCGGCTTCGGCATCCTTGTCCATGGCCTTGGAGGCTTCCAGCTTGGCCATCAGCGCAGCGTGCTTGTCCTTCAGGAAGGCGTGCAGACCGTGCTCGAAGGCCAGAACCTTCTTGACTTCGATGTCGTCCATGAAGCCCTTGTTCACGGCGAACAGGGTGGCACCCATGGCGCTGACCGTCAGGGGACTGTACTGGGCCTGCTTGAGCAGTTCGGTCACGCGGGCACCGCGGTCGAGCTGCTTGCGGGTGGCTTCGTCCAGGTCGGAAGCGAACTGCGCGAAGGCAGCCAGTTCACGGTACTGGGCCAAGTCGGTACGGATACCGCCGGACAGGTTCTTCACCAGCTTGGTCTGGGCAGCACCACCCACGCGGGACACCGAGATACCGGCGTTGATCGCGGGACGGATACCGGCGTTGAACAGCGAGGTTTCCAGGAAGATCTGGCCGTCGGTGATGGAGATCACGTTGGTCGGCACGAAGGCAGACACGTCACCAGCCTGGGTTTCGATGATGGGCAGAGCGGTCAAAGAACCGGTCTTGCCCTTCACGGCGCCCTTGGTGAAGGCTTCAACGTAGTCGGCGTTCACGCGGGCTGCGCGCTCGAGCAGACGGCTGTGCAGATAGAACACGTCGCCAGGGTAGGCTTCGCGGCCCGGGGGGCGGCGCAGCAGCAGGGACACTTGACGGTAGGCAACGGCTTGCTTGGACAGGTCGTCGTACACGATCAGGGCGTCTTCGCCGCGGTCGCGGAAGTACTCGCCCATGGTGCAACCGGAGTACGCAGACACGTACTGCATGGCAGCAGATTCAGAAGCGGTAGCCGCCACCACGATGGTGTATTCCATCGCGCCGGCTTGTTCCAGGGCGCGCACCACGTTCTTGACAGAAGAAGCCTTCTGACCGATCGCGACGTACACGCAGGTCATGTTCTGACCCTTCTGGTTGATGATGGCGTCGATGGCCACGGCAGTCTTGCCGGTCTGACGGTCACCAATGATCAGTTCGCGCTGGCCGCGGCCGACGGGCACCATGGAGTCAATGGATTTCAGGCCGGTCTGCATGGGCTGGCTCACGGATTCGCGGGCGATCACACCAGGTGCCACCTTTTCGATCACGTCAGTCATCTTGGCGTTGATAGGACCCTTGCCGTCGATCGGCTGGCCCAGCGCGTTGACCACACGGCCACGCAGCTCGGGGCCCACAGGCACTTCCAGAATGCGACCGGTGCACTTGACCGTGTTGCCTTCGGAGATGTGCTCGTACTCACCCAAGATCACGGCGCCAACCGAGTCGCGCTCGAGGTTCAGTGCCAGACCATAGGTGGGCAAGCCGTCGGAACCTGCGGGGAATTCCAGCATTTCGCCCTGCATCACGTCGGAAAGGCCGTGGATGCGGCAGATACCGTCGGTCACGGAGACCACAGTACCCTGGTTGCGGATGTCTGCGCTGACGGACAGGCCGTCGATACGGCTCTTGATCAATTCAGAAATTTCTGCGGGATTGAGTTGCATGACTCTTTCCTTCTTTCTTTAGTTGGGCTTCACGGCAAGAGGCTTGCGCCTCAAGCGGTGAGAGCCACTTTCATTTGTTCCAGACGGGCCTTGACGGAGGTATCGAGTACCTCGTCACCCACCACCACACGGATACCGCCAATCAGCTCGGCGTCGAGCTCTACGGTGACGTTGAGCTTGCGGCCAAAACGCTTTTCGAGCGAGGCAGCAACTTCGGCCAACGCGGCTGCGTCGATCGGAAAAGCGCTGTACACAACGGCGTCCGACAAGCCGCTCTTGGCGTTCTTGAGGGCGCGGAAGAGTGCTGCGATTTCGGGCAGGACTTCCAGGCGTCCGTTGTCGATGACCGTGCGCAGGAAGTTCTTGCCTTGCTCTGGCAGGGCTGCCTTCACCACACCGGCAATCAGGTCGAAGACCTGCTGGTTGGTGACGGTGGGGTTGCCGGCGAACTGCTGCAATTGACCGTTCTTGGCAATTTCAGCAAGCTCGTCCAGCCACACGGAGGCAGCATTCAGATCCGCCTGGGCGGCCTTGAACAAGGCTTCGGCGTAAGGCCGGGCAATGGTGGCAAGTTCAGCCATGGTGCTTCCCTTACAGCTCAGTCTTCAGACGCGACAGCAAGTCGGCATGCACACCGGCATTGACTTCCTTGCGCAGGATCTGCTCAGCGCCTTTGACAGCGAGGGCAGCGACCTGTTCGCGCAGGGCTTCGCGAGCCTTGACGGACTGTTGCTCGGCTTCGGCCTTGGCAGCTGCAATGATGCGGTTGCCTTCTTCCGTAGCGCGGGCCTTGGACTCTTCCACGATGGACTGCGCGCGACGCTCGGCGTCAGCCAGCAGGCTGGCAGTCTCATTGCGAGAAGAAGCCAGTTCAGCCTCCACCTTCTTGTTGGCAGAAGCCAGTTCGGCCTTGGCCTTGTCGGCGGCAGCGAGGCCGTCGGCGATCTTCTGTGCCCGCTCGTCCAGCGCCTTCGTGATCGGGGGCCACACGAATTTCATCGTGAACCACACCAAGATCGCAAAAACGATAGCCTGCAGGAACAGGGTTGCGTTGATGTTCACGGTTTGATTCCTTCTCTAACGTGAAGGGCCGTTATTTAGCGCAGAACGAAGGGATTGGCGAATGCGAACAGCAGGGCGATAGCAACACCGATCAGGAAGGCAGCGTCGATCAGACCAGCCAAGATGAACATCTTGGTTTGCAGTTCGTTCATCAGCTCGGGTTGACGAGCGGAAGATTCCAGGAACTTGCCACCCATCAGCGCGATGCCGATAGAGGCGCCGATAGCGCCCAGACCAACGATGATGCCGCAAGCCAGTGCCACGAGGCCGAGAATGTTTTCCATGAAATGCTCCTAAAAGTTAGTGGAAAAAGAAAAAGAAACTAAGGGGAAACGGTTACATCAATGTGCGTCGTGCGCTTGACCGGTGTAGATCAGCGTCAACATCATAAAGATGAAGGCTTGCAAGGTAATCACCAGGATGTGGAACAGGGTCCACACGGTTCCGGCGATGACGTGGCCGATAGCCAAGCCAACGCCCGTGGCGGACAGGGCCCAGCCGCCACCCATCAGGGCAATCAGCATGAACACCAGCTCACCTGCAAACATGTTGCCGAACAACCGCATGCCATGCGACACGGTCTTGGCAAGATATTCAATCATCTGCATCAGGAAATTGATGGGGTACAGCGCCCAGTGGTCACCAAACGGTGCCGCGATCAGCTCGTGTGCCCAGCCGCCCAGACCCTTAATCTTGATGTTGTAGACCAGGCAGACAAACAGCACGGAGCAGGACAGACCCAGCGTGGTGGACAGGTCGGCCGTGGGGACCACGCGCATGTAGTCCTTGAAGCCCAGCGCGGGGCCGGCGCTGTGCCAGAACTGGGGAATCAGGTCCACGGGCAGCATGTCCATGGCGTTCATCAGGAAGATCCAGACAAACACGGTCAGCGCCAGGGGGGAGATCAGCTTGCGGCTCTTGGCGTTGTGGATCACGCCCTTGGCCTGGTTCTCCACCATTTCGGAGAGGATTTCGACGGCAGCCTGGAAGCGGCCGGGCACGCCGGAGGTGGCCTTGCGGGCAGCACTCCAGAGTACGAAGCAGCCGATCACGCCCAGAATCACAGAGAACAGCAGCGAGTCGAAGTTGAACAGGCTGAAGTCGACAATGCTGGTCTGCTTGACGCTCTGGAAGGAAAAGTCCTTCTGCAGATGCTGCAAGTGATGCTGGATGTATTCACCAGCGGAGGGGGCATGTGTTCCAGTGTTTTCTGCAGACATAGGTCACCAAATATCAAATCGAACCGTTGAGACGCCGACGTCGCGAGTGCAACCACGCGGCCACCCAGTACACCTTCATCGTCACCACAAAGCTGGCCACCAGGGCCAACCAGTTGATCGGGGAAACCACCTTGGGGGCTGCCAGCAACATGGCAACCGTCAGGGCAACTTTCACCGACTCCCAAATCACAAACCCCAGCATGGCGGCACCGGGCTGGGCCAAACCGCGCTGGCGCTGCAGCCCCCGCACCATCAGTGCTGCGGGAACAATCACCGCCAGGGCACCATAGGCTGCAGACACTGCGGCCACCTTGCCACCCCAGAGGGCAGCCACACCAGCCAGCACCACGCCAGCCATCAGCTGCCACGCAACAACCCACCAGGGAGAGATTGCGGGATTGGCACTGCGCCACTGCTGGGCTTCTTCTGCCGTCAGGGGCTTGAACTCTTCGTCAAAGATCCCATGTGGGTTCTCTGCGTCAGTGGGCGGGTAGGACTGAGGCGTGATTGTCATGTCTGAAAATTACGCCCAAGTTACTGCCGCTGTTCAATGCACAGCCTACGATTATACGTAGAAAGAAGGCACCTCCCAAACCACACGTATGGAAGGGCCAAGCCCGTCCGCGCCCGACTGCGATAATTAAGCCATGAGCACCACCACCCAGCCCCCGGAAAACCCGCGCACCGACTCCCTGATCGAGTACCCCTCGCGGTTCCCGATCAAGGTCATGGGCAGCAAAGTGGAGGGCCTGGTCCACGCCATCACCACGATTGCCAAGCAGTTCGACCCGGACTTTGACGCGTCGACGGTGGAGTTGCGCGAAAGCAAGGGCGGCAACTACCTGGGCGTGACCATCACGATCACCGCCACCAGCCGCGAGCAACTCGACGAGCTGTACCGCACGCTGTCCACCCACCCCATGGTCAAGGTGGTCCTCTAAACCATGGACATTCGGCAACTGGGCCGCGTGGACTATGCGCCGACCTATGCGGCGATGCAGGAGTTTACGAGCCAAAGATCCGTCGGGCCCTCTTCGGATGTGCGCGACCAGCTATGGATTTGTGAGCATCCACCGGTCTTCACCCAGGGCCTGGCGGGCAAGCCGGAACACATCTTCCTGCCCGGCGACATTCCCGTGGTGCAGAGCAACCGCGGCGGCCAGGTGACCTACCACGGACCCGGCCAGGTGGTGGGCTACCCGCTGATTGACCTGCAGCGGGCAGGCTACTTCGTCAAAGAATACGTCTACCGCATTGAAGAGGCCGTCATCAAGACCCTGGCCCACTTTGGCGTAACCGGCCACCGGGTGGCTGGCGCCCCCGGTATTTATGTGCGCCTGGACGACCCCACCAGCCACGCCCCACTGGCCCAGCGCCCGCAGCTGGGCGCCGCCAGCAGGGCCGACCCCGATTTCACTGGCTTGGGCAAGATTGCCGCGCTGGGCATCAAGGTCAGCCGGCACTGCACCTACCACGGCGTGGCCCTCAATGCGGCCATGGACCTGGAACCCTTCTCGCGCATCAACCCTTGCGGCTACGCCAAGCTGCAAACCGTGGACCTTTCTACAATGGGGGTCCAAGTCGGCTGGCAGGATGCTGCCGATGTTTTGGGCCACAAGCTCGCCACCTACCTCGCGCCCTAGGCGCAACGGGCCACCGCCCGCCGAACCGACGCACACCATGAGCCATAGCGACCACACCACCAGCAACCCCACCGTGCGCGAAGTGCAGTCCGCTGCCGAGTACAACCCGCTGGTAAAACAAAAGGCGGCGGCCAAGCTCTCGCGCATCCCGATCAAAGTGGAAGCAGGTGAAGTGCTGAAAAAGCCCGACTGGATCCGCGTCAAGGCCGGCAGTCCCAGCACCCGCTTCTACGAAATCAAGGACGTGCTGCGCGCCAACAAGCTGGTCACCGTCTGCGAAGAGGCCAGTTGCCCAAACATCGGCGAATGCTTTGGCAAGGGCACGGCCACTTTCATGATCATGGGCGACAAGTGCACACGCCGCTGCCCCTTCTGCGATGTGGGCCACGGCCGCCCCGACCCGCTGGACGTCAACGAGCCCGACAATCTGGCCAAGACCATCGCCCAGCTCAAGCTCAACTATGTGGTCATCACCAGCGTGGACCGTGACGACCTGCGTGACGGCGGCGCCGGCCACTTTGTCGAGTGCATCAAGAAGACGCGCGAACTCTCGCCCCACACCCAGATCGAGGTGCTGGTGCCCGACTTCCGCGGCCGCGATGACCGCGCGTTGGAAATCCTGAAGGCCGCGCCGCCGGACGTGATGAACCACAACCTGGAAACCATCCCGCGCCTCTACAAGGAAGCGCGCCCGGGATCGGACTACCACTTCTCCTTGAACCTGCTGAAGAAGTTCAAGGCCCTGTTCCCCGACGTGCCGACCAAGAGCGGCCTCATGGTGGGCCTGGGCGAGACCGACGAAGAGATTCTGGACGTCATGCGCGACATGCGCGCGCACAACATCGAGATGCTGACCATCGGCCAGTACCTCGCCCCCTCCACCAGCCACCTGCCCGTGCGCCGCTATGTGCACCCCGACACCTTCAAGATGTTTGAGGAAGAGGCCTACAAGATGGGCTTCAAGCACGCTGCCGTGGGCGCCATGGTGCGCAGCTCGTACCACGCCGATGTGCAAGCCGGGCACGCGCTGAATACCCCGGCCGGCTAAACATCCAAATTGCTATTAATTAGATAGCTGCTCGTGCATACCCCTTGTGGGCTGGCGGCTATTTTTGCATCAAGGGTTGGCGTAGCCGCCCTCGACCCAGGCGACCGCGCTGGCCCGGTTCAGCTTGAACCCTGGCGAGACCCGCACCTGCGCCAGCAAGTCATCCCCTGCATCCCGGGCACTGAGCATGGCGCTCGGATGATCTTCGTCCGGCTCAATGTCCAGAAACACCGTGACCCGCCCTTGGGCCGTCCCGACCTCGATACTTTGATGCAGGGTGGCGTGCAGCTGCTGTTCGCTGCGGCGCACAAATTCACTGGCGGTTTTCACCAGCGTCAAAAACGCACTCTGGTCCAGGGGTTTGGGGTTCTTTTTGTCGCGCCCCATGGTCCACGGACCTACCAGTGCCGGCTCGGAAGCGCCATCCGCGGTCATGGCCACCGCCCATCCGTCGTCATCTTCATTCTTCACCACCTCGGCAGTCCAGCCGTCACCGCTCCAGAGCCGGGGCTCCTGTATTTTCTTGTCGGATTCGTTCAAGTTCATGGCAGAGAGTATGCAGGCACACGCGCTTGCGTTTTCAGCAGAACGCCCACGATGGTGCACTGCTGCAATGCGCCATTTTGGGCCTGCGCACGACAAAAGTGCGATGTCGGATTTGGACAAATGTCCGTCCTTCAAGCGCAAGGTTGTATTGACCTGAAGCAAAACAATAGCGCCAAGACAGTTTCCCTGGACGACCACAAACTTCATGCGCGGCCAACACTATTCCCTCTGGAGCCTGCTCAAGCACGGCTTCAAAAACCACACCACCTGGGAACCCGCCTGGGAACGGGTGGCCCTGAAGCCCGCGTATGACGTGGTTGTCGTGGGCGGTGGCGGGCACGGCCTGGCCACGGCCTACTACCTCGCCAAGAACCACCCCGGCATCGGCAAGATCGCCGTGCTGGAAAAAGGCTACCTGGGTGGCGGCAATACGGCCCGCAACACCACCATCGTGCGCTCCAACTACCTGTGGGATGACGCTGCCGCCATTTATGAACACTCCCTCAAACTGTGGGAAAGCCTGACCGAAGACCTGAACTTCAACGTGATGTTCAGCCAGCGTGGCGTTTTCAATCTGGGCCACACCCTGCAGGACATGCGCGACATCGAGCGCCGCGTGAATGCCAACGCGCTGCAAGGCATTGACGCCCATGTGCTCAATGCCAAAGAGGTACAGGAAAAAATCCCCCAACTCGATTGCAGCGCCAGCCGCCGCTACCCCGTACTGGGCGCCAGCTGGCAGCCCCGCGCCGGTGTAGCTCACCACGATGCGGTGGCCCGCGGCTTTGCCCGCGCCGCCAGCCGTCTGGGGGTGGACCTGATCGAAGGCTGCGAGGTGAGCGGCATGGATATTGAGGGCGGACACATTCGCGGCCTGCAAACCAATCTGGGCTACGTGAAGACCGGTCGCGTAGGCTGCGTTGCCGCGGGCCACTCCTCGGTGCTGGCAAAAATGGCCGGGCTGCGCATGCCGCTGGAGAGCCATCCGCTGCAGGCCTTTGTGTCCGAATCCATGCAGCGCGTGATTGACACCGTCATCATGTCCAACGCCGTGCACGGCTACCTGAGCCAGTCCGACAAGGGCGAGCTGGTCATCGGCGCCGGCATCGACAGCTACCTCGGCTACGGCCAGCGCGGCAGCCCGCACGTCATCGAACACACCGCGGCGGCCATCATTGAAATGTTCCCCCAGTTCTCCCGCGTGCGCATGAACCGCCAGTGGGGCGGCATTGTGGATGTGACGCCGGATGCCTGTCCCATCATTTCCAAAACTGCGGTGCAGGGCCTGTTCTTCAACTGCGGTTGGGGCACCGGCGGCTTCAAGGCCACGCCCGGCTCGGGCCATGTGTTCGCCGACATGCTCGCCCAGGGGGAACCAGGTCCGCTGTCCAAAGCCTTCTCGGTGGACCGCTTTCACACCGGCCACCTCATTGACGAGCACGGCGCTGCCGGCGTTGCCCACTAATCCCCAGGACCACCATGTTTCTAATGCATTGCCCCCACTGCGGCGAATTGCGGGACGAAGAAGAGTTCAGCTACGCCGGTGAAGCCTACATCCCCCGCCCTGCCCAACCCGAAGCAGTGGACGACGCCACCTGGGGCGATTACGTGTTCTTCCGCAAAAACCCCAAAGGCTGGTTCTGGGAGCAATGGCAGCACACGGCCGCCTGCCGCAAGGTGCTGGCTGTGAAGCGCAACACAGCCACTTACGAGATTGCCGGTACCTGGACCCTGGCCGAGGCCAAGCCCCTGTACCTGGCCGACATGGCCCGCGAGGTGAAGTCATGAGCGGCACCCGCGTCTCCCTGGCTGGCACGCGCATCGACACTGCACACACCATCCGCTTCAGCTTCGACGGCCGCCACTACAACGGCCACCCCGGCGATACGCTGGCCTCCGCCCTGCTCGCCAACGGCGTGCGCCGCATGGCCCGCAGCTTCAAGTACGGCCGCCCGCGCGGCATCATCGGCGCCGGCGCCGAAGAACCCAATGCCCTGGTGCAACTGGGTACCGGCGCCCTTACTGTGCCCAACATCAAGGCCACCCAGGCCGAGCTCTACGACGGCCTGGTCGCTAACCCCACCTCGGGCTGGCCTTCGTTGGACTTCGACCTGAAATCCGTGCTGGGCCAGGGTTCGCGCTTCATGCCCGCCGGTTTTTACAGCAAGACCTTCAAGTGGCCGCGCAAGCTCTGGCCGCTGTATGAAACCGTGATCCGCAAGTTCGCCGGTTTCGGCAGCGCCCCTACGGAGGCCGACCCGGAACGCTACGACCACCTGCACCACCATGTGGATGTACTGGTCGTGGGCGGCGGAGCCTGCGGCCTGCTTGCGGCCTTGCAAGCCGGCCAGGCCGGGCTCAAGACCCTGCTGCTGGATGAGCAAAGCGAGCTGGGCGGCTGGCTGCTGTCGGACGCCGGAGCGCAGATTGATGGCCGCAACAGCGAGGCCTACATACGCGCAGTGCACACAGCGCTGCTGGACATGCCGCATGTGACCGTGCTGACCCGTACCACGGCCTTCGGCATGTACGAGCAGAACCTGGTGCAAGCGGTGGAGTTGGTGCAAGACCACCTGGCCCCCACCCAACGCAATGCGGACATGCCGCGCCACCGGCTGCACAAGATCCGCGCCAGCCATGTGGTGCTGGCCACGGGCGCCATCGAACGCCCCCTGGTGTTCGGCAACAACGACCTGCCTGGCGTGATGACGGTGTCCGCCGGACAGACCTTCCTGCAGCGCTACGGCGTGTTGGTGGGGAAAAACATTGTGCTGTGCGGCACCAGCGATCTGGTGCACGACGCCGCCGAACTGCTGGCCGGCGCCGGTGCCCATGTCACGGTGGCCGATGTACGCCCCAGTGCCAAGGCCCGCAGCAACCGTTACGCCGTGATGGCCGGCCACGGCATCGCCGAAGCCTTGGGCCGGGATGAAGTGCGCAGCGTGCGTCTGGTACCGCTGCATGCCGAGCGTGACGAAGCCACCGGCCCCGGCACCACACTGGCCTGCGATACCGTACTCAGCTCGGGCGGTCTTTCGCCCACGGTGCATCTGTTCTGCCATGACGGTGGTCGCCCCGTGTGGGACGAGTCCGTCGCCGCCTTCGTGGTGCCGCGCACCGGCCGCAAGGGTGTGGCCTGTGTGGGCGCTGTGACCGGCACCTTCGAGCTGGCCGATGCACTCGCCCAAACCACCGAAGCAATGCAAAGTGTGCTGACCACGCTGGGCAAGTCAGCCACGCTGACCGTGCCTGCCTGCGCGACCCCGCTGCGCCTGGCGGCCCGCCCCATGTTCCGCCTGCCCGATGGCAAGGCGGAAGGTGCAGGCGCCAAGGCCTTTGTGGATTACCAGAACGACGTCAGCGCGGCCGACATTGAACTGGCCGTACGCGAGAACTACCACTCCATCGAACACGTCAAGCGTTACACCGCGTTGGGCTTTGGCACCGACCAGGGCAAGCTCTCCAACGTCAACGGTTTTGTCATCACGGCCCGGGCCCTCAAACGCCCTGTGTCCGAGGTGGGCACCACCACCTACCGCCCGGCCTACACCCCCGTGAGCCTGGGCGCCCTGGCCGGCACCATGCGTGAAGAGTGCTTCGACCCCAGCCGCTACACAGCCATCCATGCATCGCATGTGGCACGCCAGGCCGCGCTGGAGCCCGTGGGCCAATGGCTGCGCCCCTGGTACTTCCCCAAACCCGGTGAAGATATGCACGCTGCGGTGAACCGCGAATGCTTGGCCGCACGCAACGGCGTGGCCGTGATGGACGCCTCTACCCTGGGAAAAATCCAGATCGACGGTCCGGATGCGCGCGAGTTCCTGAACCGCATCTACTCCAATGCCTGGAGCCAGCTGGGAGTGGGCAAGTGCCGCTATGGCCTGATGCTGGACGAGAACGGCATGGTGATGGACGACGGTGTCACCGCCTGCATTGAGCAGAACCAGTTCTACATGACCACCACCACCGGCGGTGCCGCCCGCGTGCTGAACTGGCTGGAGCGCTGGCACCAGACCGAATGGCCTGAACTCAAGGTATGGATGACCTCCGTCACCGACCACTGGTCCACCGTGGCTTTGGTCGGCCCCAAGGCCCGCGCGGTGCTGGCCAAGCTGTGCCCGGACATTGACCTGTCGCCCGAGAACTTCAAATTCATGGACTGGCGCGCGGGCACGGTCTGCGGCCTGCCGGCCCGCGTGTTCCGCATCAGCTTCTCGGGCGAGCTGTCCTACGAGCTCAACGTCGAATCCGGCTACGGCCAGGCCCTGTGGGAAGCCGTGATGGCCGCCGGTGCCGAGTTCGACATCACCCCCTACGGCACCGAAACCATGCACGTGCTGCGGGCCGAGAAGGGTTTCATCATCGTCGGCCAGGACACCGATGGTTCCATGAGCCCGCTGGACCTGGACATGGCCTGGGCCGTGGGCATGAAGAAGCCTTTCAGCTTCCTGGGCAAGCGCTCGCTGGCGCGTAGCGACACGGCCCGCGCCGGACGCAAGCAACTGGTCGGCCTGCTGCCAGATGACCCCAACACGGTCCTCATCGAAGGCGCACAAATCATGGAAAGCGCCGTGGCGCAGCCCGATGGCAAGAACCAGATGCTGGGCCATGTGACATCGAGCTACTACAGCGCCTTTCTGGGCCGCTCCATCGCCATGGCGGTGGTGGCCGGTGGACTGGAGCGCAAGGACCAGACCCTGCATGTGCATGCCCACGGCAAGGTCACGCCGGTCAAGGTGTCGGGCAGCGTGTTTGTGGATGTGAAAGGTGACCGTCAAAATGTCTAAGCCCCCCCTGCAATCCCCGCTGCACGCTTTCGGGCTTGATGCGCAGGCGGTCTCTCCTTCGGCCCTGAACCGCGTGATCTTCAGCGAGCTGCCCCATCTGGGCTACATCGTGCTGCGCGGCCAGACCGATGACCCGGCCTTTATGCAAGGCGTCGCATCAGTACTCGGACAAACGGTCCCGGTGCAGCCCCGTCAGGTGCTGCAGACCGCCGAGGGTGCGGTGCTCTGGCTCTCGCCTGACGAATGGCTGCTGGTCTGCCCCCGCAACCGGCGCGACGCCCTGATGGCCGCGCTGAGGGCCGCACTGCAAGAGTTGTTCGCGCAGGTAGTGGACAACAGCGGCGGCTTCACCACGCTGCGCCTGGCTGGCCCCGACCATCTGACGCTGCTGCGCCAACTCGGCCCTTACGACTTCGAGGGTCAGGCCACCGGCACGCTGGCCAGCACCGTGATGTCCAAGACCTCGGTCACCGTGGTGCGTACCGATGCCGCGGGCGTGCTGTTGGTGTTCCGCCGCAGCTTTGCCGACTACCTGTGGCGCCTTATCGAGCGCACCGCCAAGCCCTACCACCCCTGCATCGCCGCGCCCACTGCAGTGGCCGATCCGGTGTTCACCCCCCTGCTCATCGCATAAGAACGAGACACGCCCATGAACCACTTTTTCTCCACCGGCGTCGCGGAGTCTGACCCTGCTGTCTCCGCCGCTATGGGCCACGAACTGCAACGCCAGCGTGACCAGATCGAACTCATCGCCTCCGAGAACATCGTCTCCCGGGCGGTGCTCGATGCCCAAGGCTCGGTGCTGACCAACAAGTACGCCGAGGGCTACCCCGGCAAGCGCTACTACGGCGGCTGCGAGCATGTGGACGTGGTGGAAGCACTGGCCATTGAGCGCCTGAGCAAGCTGTTCGGTGCCGAGTTCGCGAACGTGCAGCCACACTCTGGCGCACAAGCCAACACCGCCGTCATGCTGGCGCTGGTACAACCTGGCGACACCGTGCTGGGCATGGCCCTGTCCGCTGGCGGCCACCTGACCCACGGCGCCAAGCCGGCGCTGTCTGGCAAATGGTTCAAGGCCGTGCAGTACGGCGTGCGCCGCGAAGACTCGCTGATCGACTACGACGAAGTCGAGGCCCTGGCCGTTGAGCACCAACCCAAGCTCATCATCGCCGGCTTCTCGGCCTACCCTCGCACCATCGACTGGGCGCGCTTCCGCGCCATTGCGGACAAGGTGGGCGCGCTGTTCATGGTGGACATGGCCCACGTGGCCGGCCTGGTGGCCACCGGCGTCTACCCCAGCCCCGTGCCGCATGCCCATGTCACCACCTCCACCACCCACAAAACCCTGCGCGGCCCCCGTGGTGGTGTGATCCTGACCAACGACGCCGAGATCGCCAAGAAGATTAACTCTGCCGTCTTCCCCGGCGCCCAGGGCGGCCCGTTAATGCACGTGATTGCCGCCAAGGCCGTCGCTTTCGGCGAAGCGCTGCAACCCGCCTTCAAAACCTATACCCAGCAAGTGGTAGCCAACGCCAAGGCCCTGGGCGCGGTACTCAAGGCCGGCGGCCTGGACCTGGTGACTGGCGGTACCGACAACCACCTGCTGCTGGTGGACCTGCGCCCGCTGGGCCTCAAGGGCAACACCACCGAAGTGGCGCTGGAACGCGCCGGCATCACCTGCAACAAGAACGGCATTCCGTTTGACGACGAAAAGCCCACCATCACCTCGGGCATCCGTGTCGGTACCGCTGCGGGCACCACGCGTGGCTTCGGCGTGGCCGAGTTTGAAGAAGTGGGCCGCCTGATGCTGGAAGTGTTCAACAGCCTGAAAACCAAACCGGAAGGTGACGCTGCTCTGGAGGCATCGGTCTACGCCCGCGTCAAAGCCCTGACTGCCCGCTTTCCTCTGTACGCATAAAGGACACGCACCATGAGCACCCTGCACCAAGACTCCATCGTCATCGACGGCCTCATCATCGCCAAGCTGGACCGCAGCGTCTTTGAGGACATGAAAAAAGGCGGTCTGGCCGCTGCCAACTGCACCGTCTCCGTGTGGGAGGATTTTCCCAAGACGGTGGACAACATCGCCCAGCTCAAGCAACTGATCCGCGACAACAGCGACCTCGTGACCCTGGCGCGCAATACAGCGGATATCGTCCAAGCGAAGGCCGATGGCAAGACCGGCATCGTCCTGGGCTTCCAGAATGCCCATGCCTTTGAGGACAACCTCGGCTACATCGAGGCCTTCCACGACATGGGGGTGCGCGTAGTCCAGCTTTGCTACAACACACAGAACCTCGTGGGCACCGGCTGCTACGAGCGCGATGGTGGGCTGTCCGGCTATGGCCGCGAGGTCATCGCAGAAATGAACCGCGTAGGCATCATGGTCGACCTGTCGCACGTGGGCAGCAAGACATCCGAAGAAGCGATCCTGGCCTCCACCAAACCCGTGGCCTACACCCACTGCCTGCCCCTGGGCCTGAAGGACCACCCGCGCAACAAGAGTGACGCAGAGCTGAAGTTCATCGCCGACCACGGTGGCTTCATCGGCGTGACCATGTTCTCGCCTTTCCTCAAGCGCGGCAATGCATCGACCGTGCACGACTACGTCGAGGCGATCAACTACGTCATCAACATTGTGGGCGAAGACTGCGTGGGCCTGGGCTCTGACTTCACCCAAGGCCACGGCCATGAGTTCTTCGACATGCTGACGCATGACAAAGGCCGCTGGCGCCGCCTGACCAACTTCGGTGAGGTGATCAATCCCGAAGGCATTCGCACCATAGGCGACTTCCCCAACCTGACAGCCACGATGCAGCAATCCGGCTGGTCCGATGCCCGCATCGCCAAGGTGCTGGGCGCCAACTGGATGAAGTTCTTCGACCAGGTCTGGGGCACCTAAGCCCGGCCACCCCATCTCTCGTTCCGCCCCCATTCTTCCCGTCCACCCCCACCAGGAGTTAGCCGCTATGACCGTTTCGTTCTCTCCCCGCAAACGACGTGAGTTCCTCACCCAGACCCTGGGACTGTCCGCCCTGGCCATGTCGGGCACCGCCGCCCTCGCGCAGGCCAAGCCCACCCTGAAGATCGGCTTTGTCGACGGCTGGTCCGACAGCGTGGCCACCACCCATCTGGCCGCCGCCATCATGCGCAGCAAGCTGGGCGTGAACGTGGAACTGGTGCCTCTGGCGGCCGGCATCATGTGGCAAGGCGTGGCCCGTGGCGACATCGACATGACGCTCTCCGCCTGGCTGCCCGTCACGCACGAGGCCTACCTGGCCAACTTCAAGGACAAGGTGCAGATCGTCGGCGCCAACTACCCCGGCGCCAAGATCGGTCTGATCGTGCCCGACTACGTCAAGGCCACCAGCCTGGCCGACCTGAATGCCCACCGTGCCGACTTTGACAACCGCATCGTTGGCATCGATGCCGGTGCGGGCGTGATGAAGAAGACGGAAGAGGCCATCAAGGCCTACGGCCTGGAGATGCGCCTGCAACCCAGCTCCGGCCCCGCCATGGCCGCCGAACTGGACCGCGCCTACCGCGCCAACAAGTCGATTGCCGTGACCGGTTGGATCCCGCACTGGATGTTCGCCAAGTACAAGCTGCGCTTCCTCGCTGACCCCAAGACCATCTACGGCGCCGAAGAGCATGTGGACAGCGTCATCAACCCCGGTCTGAACACCAAGGCGCCTGCGGTGGTGGCCTTCCTGAAAAAGTTCTCCTGGAAGCCGGAAGAAATCGGTGCCGTGATGCTGGCCGTCGAAGGCGGCGCCAAGCCGGCCGAAGCCGCCGAGAAATGGATGAACGACAACGCAGCCCGCGTCTCCGGCTGGTTGTAAGCAGCAAGCGATTGAGGTAAGCCCATGCACCCCCAACTCCCTATTGAAGTCAACGCAGACACCGGCGTCTGGACCACCGACGGTTTGCCGATGATTTATGTGCCGCGGCACTTCTTCGTCAACAACCATGTGGAAACCGAAGCCGTGGTGGGTCGGGAGGTGTATGCCCCAGCGCTCTACAAGGCCGGCTACCGCTCGGCTTACTTCTGGTGCCAAAAAGAGGCTGCCACCCATGGCCTCTCCGGCATGGCGGTGTACGAGCATTACCTCAAGCGCCTGTCCCAGCGCGGCTGGGGCCTGTTCTCCTTCACATCGGCAGATGCCACCACAGGCCACGCGACGGTCAAGCTGGAACACTCGGTGTTTGTGCTGGCCCAGGGCATTGCCGGTGTGCCGGTCAACCACAGCAAGGTCTGCTACCTGTTTGCCGGCTGGTTCTCCGGCGCCATGGACTGGGTGCTGGAAACCAGCGGATCCAGCATTCGCACCACCAGCGAAGAAACCCAGTGTGCCGCTGAAGGCCATGCGCACTGCGTGTTCACCGTTCGCCCTCTCTAAACCCACCTAGCCAGGCACCCCGCCATGCGTTACCCGCACTTGTTTGAGCCCATCCGTCTGAACCAGGTCCTGGTGCGCAACCGCATCGTCAGCACCGCGCATGCCGAGGTGTATGCCGAGGGCGGCCACGTGTCGGAGCGCTACATCCGCTACTACGAAGAAAAAGCCAAGGGCGGCGTGGGTCTGGCCATCTGCGGCGGCTCCAGCCCGGTGTCGCGCGACAGCCCCTGGTCGTGGTGGAGCTCCATCAACTTGGCCAACAGCTCGGTGGTCGATTCGCTGGCCAAGCTGGCCGAGACCATGCACAGGCATGGCGCCAAGATCATGATCCAGGCCACCCACATGGGCCGACGCAACGCCTGGCACGGCTTTGACTGGCCGCACCTGGTCAGCCCCTCGGGCATCCGCGAGCCCGTGCACCGCGGCAATGCCAAAACCATCGAAATCGAAGAAATTCGCCGCATCGTGGCCGACTATGGCCGCGCCGCCAAACGCGTGAAAGACGCCGGCATGGACGGCATTGAAATCTCGGCCGCCCACCAGCAGCTGATCGACCAATTTTGGAGCCCCCGCGTCAACCACCGCACCGACGAATACGGCGGCAGCCTGGAAAACCGCATGCGCTTCGGCATGGAGGTGCTGCAATCCATCCGCGAGCAGGTGGGCGGCGACTTTTGCGTGGGCATGCGCATGTGCGGCGATGAGTTCCATGAAGACGGTATCAGCCACGACATGGCCAAAGACATCGCCCAGGGCATGAGCGAGTCCGGCCTGATCGACTTCCTGAGCGTGGTCGGCTCGGGCGCCGACACGCACAACACCCTGGCCAACTGCATGCCGCCCATGGCGCTGCCACCCGAGCCCTTTGTGCACCTGGCCGCCGGCATCAAGTCGGTGTCCAAAGTGCCGGTGATGCATGCGCAAAGCATCCGCGATGCCTCGCAGGCCGAGCGCATCCTGGCCACCGGCATGGTGGACATGGTGGGCATGACCCGCGCACAAATTGCCGACCCACACATGGTCATCAAGATCCGCGATGGCAAGGAAGACCAGATTAAGCAATGCGTGGGCGCCAACTACTGCATCGACCGCCAGTACAACGGCCTGGACGTGCTGTGCGTGCAAAACGCCGCCACCAGCCGTGAGCAAACCATGCCCCACGTCATCGCCAAGACCACCGGCCCACGCCGCAAGGTGGTGGTGGTGGGCGCTGGCCCGGCCGGGTTGGAAGCGGCCCGCGTGGCCCGCGAGCGCGGCCACGACGTGGTGCTGTTTGAGAAAAACACGCTCGTGGGCGGGCAAGTCAACCTGGCCGCCAAGCCCCCCAAGCGCGAACAGATGGCCGGCATCATCCGCTGGTTTGACATGGAGACCGTGCGCCTGGGTGTAGACCGCCGCCTGGGTGTGGCGGCCACGGCCGAGATGATCCAGGCCGAAGCCCCCGACATCGTGGTGCTGGCCACCGGTGGCGTGCCCCACACGGGGCAGACACCGGCCTGGGGCGCCGCCGAAGGCCTGTGCGTGAGCGGCTGGGACATCCTGAGCGGCGCCGTGCAACCCGGCGAGAACGTACTGGTGTACGACAGCATCAGCACCCACGCCGGCACCGGTGTGGCCGACTTCATTGCCGCGCGCGGCAAGCAGGTGGAAATCGTCACCCCCGATGTGAAAGTGGCCGACGACACTGGCGGCACCACCTTTCCCATCTTCTACCGCCAGCTCTATGCCAACGGCGTGATCCAGACCCCCAACCACTGGCTGGAAAAGGTCTACCGCGAAGGCGACAAGCTGATTGCGGTGCTGAAGAACGAATACACCGAGGTGCTGGAAGAGCGCGCGGTGGACCAGGTCGTGGTGGAAAACGGCATCTTGCCGAACGACGGCCTGTACTGGCAACTCAAGCCTTTGTCCCTGAACAAGGGGCAGACCGACCTGGACGCGCTGTTTGACGCCCAGCCCCAACCAGCACTGAGCCAGCCCACCGGCAACGGCCAGTTCCTGCTGTACCGCGTGGGCGACTGCATTTCCATGCACAACATCCACGCCGCCATTTACGACGCGCTGCGTCTGTGCAAGGACTTCTGAGATGCTGCCCCAGCTCGTTAGCGCAGTTTTCTGGTTGGCAGTCCTGGCGCTGGGCTGGGGCCTGGCGCGCCGCGCACTTTTATGGAAAAAAGGCCGCAAGCCCCCGGTAGATATGCGCGGGCTACTACAAATTCCGAAGCGTTACTTTGTCGACCTGCACGATGTCGTGGCGCGTGAACCCTTCGTTGCCCGGGCTCACGTGGGTGTGGCCGGCGGCGCCATCCTGGCGCTGGCGCTCATCGCCTTGAACTACGGCCTGGGCCTGTACCTGCGCGTACTCGATGGTGCGCTGCTGTTCGCCGGTGTGCTGATGGTGGCGGGCGCCAGCGCCATGGCCTGGCGCCGCCGCGCCGCGCCGGCCCGCCTCTCGCGCGGCCCCTGGAGCCGCCTGCCGTTCAGCCTGCTGCTGTTTGCTCTGGCCGTCAGCCTTACCTCCGCAGTGGCCCTCACCGGCACCGCGCTCGCCCCGTGGCTGGCTGGCCTCATCAGCCTGGCGTTTGCCGCAGGCGCCGCTGAGCTGGCACTAGGCATCGGCCTGGGCGGCCCCATGAAACACGCGGTGGCCGGCCTGCTGCACCTGGGCTTGCACCCACGGCCAGAGCGCTTTGGCACGCCGGCGGAAAAGCGCTTTGCCACCGCCCTTCGCCCGCTCACCCTGACGGCCGATGACATGGGTGTGGGCAAGCCCGCCGACTTTGCCTGGAACAAGCTGCTGTCGTTTGATGCCTGTGTGCAGTGCGGCAAGTGCGAGGCCGCCTGCCCCGCCTTCGCCGCGGGCCAGCCGCTTAACCCCAAAAAGCTGATCCAGGACCTGGTGGTGGGCATGAGTGGCACGTCGGATGCCGCCTACGCCGGCAGCCCCTACCCCGGCCAACCCGTTGGTCAACACCGCGGCGCACCCCAGCTGCCCATCGTGGGTGGCCTGATCAGCAGCGACACCCTGTGGTCCTGCACCACCTGCCGCGCCTGCGTGCAGGAATGCCCCATGCTGATCGAGCATGTGGACAGCATCATCGACATGCGCCGCCACATGACCCTGGTAGGCGGTGTGGTACCCAACAAGGGCAACGAAGCGCTGGACAACCTGCGCGACACCGACACCGTGGGCGGCTTTCCCCTGAGCGCCCGCCACCACTGGGCGGCGGACCTGAATGTACCGGTGCTGGCCGCCGGTGAATCGACCGACTGGCTGGTGCTCGTAGGTGAAGGCGGGTTTGACATGCGCTACCAGCGCACGTTGCGCGCCCTCATCAAGACGTTGCAAAAAGCCGGTGTAAAGATCGCCCTGCTAGGCGCGGCAGAGACCGACGGGGGCGACCTGGCTCGCCGTCTGGGCGATGAGGCCGGCTTCCAGCGTCTGGCCCGGCAGCTCATGGCCACGCTGCAGACGCGCAATTTCAAAGGCATCGTGACTGCAGACCCGCATCTGTTTCACCTGCTCAAGAACGAATACCCCGCGCTGGGCGGCCACTTCACGGTGCAGCATCACACCCAGCTGCTGGCGGACCTCATGGCCCAGGGCCGTTTGAAAGCGACCCGCAGCGCAGACGTGGAGAGCCTGACCTACCACGACCCCTGCTACCTGGGCCGCTACGGCCAGGAAGTGGACGCTCCCCGCGCTGTGCTCAAGGGCATAGGAATCCGTGTAGTGGAAATGGAGCGCCACGGCGTGCGCGGACGCTGCTGTGGTGGCGGCGGCGGTGCGCCATTCACCGACATTCCGGGCAGCACCCGCATTCCCGACATCCGCATGGCCGATGCCAAAGCCACCGGCGCCGCCGTCGTGGCCGTGGCCTGCCCGCAATGCACCGCCATGCTCGAAGGCGTGGTGGGTCCACGCCCCGAGGTTCGCGACATTGCCGAACTCGTGGCCCACGCCGTGGAGGCCGTATGAACACCGCATCATCTGCGCAAGCCATACGCCGGGTCGACCCACGCCGCCCCGCCATCCTCACGCCCCAGGGGCTGCGCCGCATTGTGTTGGGCAGCACCGAAGGCGAACGCGGTGCTGCGCGCCTGCACGCCGCCCACGACGCCCCCAAGCCTGTGCGCAGCCAAGGTCCCTTCAACCATGCCCACGTGGTGGTCACCCACACCGAACGCGGCGCCCTGGGCGATGGTGCCCGCCAGGCACTGGCTGCAGCTGCCATCCTGGCCGATACCGCCACCGAAGTGGTGCTGTTGGCCCTGGGTCCCTGCAAGGACGATGCCGCTGCGCTGGGTGCCGACCGCGTGCTGTGCGCTGCAGGCTTTGACGCCAGTCCCTACCAGCCAGAGGCAGCCGTGGCCTGGCTACAGACCCTTCACAACCAGATGGCAGTACGCCACTGGTTCTTTGCGGACCACGCCGCCGATGGCGAGCTGGGCCGCCGCTTCGCTGCGATCACTGGCTTGCCCGCCAGCTGCGGCGTGGCGGAAATCACTGCCCAGGGCACACGCACGCCGGCAAGCCCCACCCACGACCACGTGCAACCCCACACGGCCGTCCTGCTGCTGGGCAAGGGAATCGCCTCGACCCAACTGCCTTTTGTGGGCCTGGGCCTGGCGGCGACAGCCCCGGCATGGGTGAACGTGCCCCACCCCCAAGTCGAAGACCTGGGCGTGCAGGCCGGCGACCCCCAGTCTCTGGCGCTGGAAGAAGCGGACTTCATTGCCGCAGCCGGCAACGGTGTGCAGAACGTGGCCCTGTTCCACGACCTGGCCCGCAGCCTGGGTGCGGCCGTAGGCGCATCGCGTGTGGCGGTGGACGATGGCCGCTTCACCCGCGCACAGCAGGTGGGGGCCACCGGCAAAACGGTGAGCGCGTCGATCTACCTCGCGCTGGGTATTTCGGGGGCGGTACAACACTTGCAAGGCATCAAGGATTGCCGCCATGTGATTGCCGTGAACACCGATGCCTCCGCCCCCATGACCAAACGCGCCGACCTTACCCTGGTCGAAGACAGCGCCGCGCTGATGCGGGCCCTGCTGCACCTGGTGCGCCAAGGCAAGGAGTCCGCATGAGCCGCATCACCGTGTTGGTAGCCGCCAGACAGCACCCTGTGAGTGGCAAACCCGCCCGCAGTCCGGCCGACGCTAAAGCAGTCGCCATGGCGCTGGCCATGCCAGGTGGCGATGTGCAACTGCTCAGCGCCGGCAACCTGACGGATGATGTGGCACGCGACTATCTGGCCCAGGGTGCGCGGTCCATCGAAGTGATCGCCACCAATGCGGACGTGTGCACCGCTCTGCTGGTGCCCCTGCAAGAGGTGCCTTGGGTGCTGACCGGCACCCGCAGCGCCGAGGAGGCCGGTGGCAACCTGCTTCCCTTCCAGCTGGGCACCGCCTTGGGCCGTCCGGTGATCACCCAGGTGGTGGCGATGGAAGACCATGGCCCCCACTGGATCGTGACCCAGGCCCTGCCCAAAGGTGCGCGCCGCCGCCTGAAGGTCACCGCTCCTGCGGTGCTGGCGATCAGCGAGACGGCACCGGCCACCGTGCGCTATGCGCTGGCAGACAAAACGGCGGGCCGCATTTTCCGGACCACACCGGTCGTGCCCGTAGCACCCACCGCCCCTACCAGCACACTGGTCCCCCGCGGCAAACGTCGCGCCGTGCTGCAAGCCAAGGTAGCGCAGAGTGGCCATGCCCGCATGCTGGGTGCGATCGACTCGCTCGCCGGCGGCGGCACCGTGGTTAGCACCGGCACCCCCGAACACAAAGCGCAGGTCCTGCTGGACTACCTGCGCCGCCATGCACTTGTCAATTTTTAGGGAAGGTACAAGAGACACCATGCACCCCACCATTTCCGCCCAAACCCTGTTGACCCGCGAGTTGCTGGCGCGCCGCCGCCCCGGCTACAGCCTGGAGGCCCCCTTCTACCTGAGCGAGACCATCCTGGCGGCCGACATGGAGCACATCTTTGGCAAGCACTGGATTTTTGTCGCGGTGGAGCCGCAGATCCGCGAAGCGGGCGACTACATCACGGTGGACTTTGGCAAGCACTCCATCCTCATCGTGCGCGATGACGACATGCAGGTCAAAGCCTTCCACAACGTGTGCCGCCACCGCGGCTCGCGCCTGTGCGCCAGCCAGCAGGGCTCGGTGGGCAACATCGTCTGCCCCTACCACCAGTGGACCTATGACCTGAGCGGCAAGCTGATCCACGCCAAGCACATGGGCGATGACTTTGATCCCTCGGGCTCCGGCCTCAAGCCAGTGCACGTGCGCAGCATGGGCGGACTGATCTTCATCTGCCTGGCCGAGACCCCGCCGGACGACTTTCAGCAGATGGCCAAGGAGATGACGCCCTATATCGCACCCCACGGCCTGGCCGATTGCAAGGTGGCGGCCCAGGTGGACATCATCGAAGACTGCAACTGGAAGCTCACCATGGAGAACAACCGGGAGTGCTACCACTGTGTCGGCAACCACCCGGAGCTGACCATCTCCCTCTACGAATACGGCTTTGGCTACCAACCCGACGCACACAACGCCGCGGGCCTGCAGCGCTTTCAGGACATCACCGCGGCCAACCATGCACGCTGGGAGAGCATGGGCCTGCCCTCGGCGGAGATCGACACCCTGGATGACCGCGTGACCGGCTTTCGCACCCAGCGCCTGCCGATTGACCGCACCGGCCAGTCTCAGACCATGAACACCGAAGTCGCCTCCAAAAAACTGCTGGCCAATTTTGTGGATCCGGCACTGGGCGGCCTGTCGTTCTGGACTCAACCCAACTCATGGCACCACTTCATGAGCGACCACATCGTGAGTTTCTCGGTGCTGCCCATCTCGGCCGGCAAGACACTGGTGCGCACCACCTGGTGTGTGCACAAGGATGCGGTGGAGGGCGTGGATTACACCGTAGACAACCTCACCGCCGTATGGAATGCTACGAACGCGCAAGACCGCCGTCTGGTGGAAGAGTCGCAGATCGGCATTGCCAACGGTGCCTACGAGCCCGGCCCGTACTCGCCCTTTACCGAAGGGCTGGTCGAGAAGTTTTGCAACTGGTACGTGGGCCGCATGCGCGAGCTGACCCGCTGACCCTTCCCCCTCACTGAACGATTGCCCACCTCCGCATGAGCCTTCCCGCCCACTTTCCTGACTTTGCCGGCGCGCCGTCCCAGCCCTGGTCTTCGGACCGGGACGAGACCCTGCGCTGTATCCACATTCGCCAGGAAACGCACGACGTCAAAACCTTTGTGCTGGCGGCCGATGCACCACGCAGCTTCCGCTACCTGCCGGGCCAGTTCATCACTCTGGAGCTGGTGATTGCAGGGCAAAAAATCAACCGCTGCTACACGCTGTCCTCGTCCCCCACACGGCCGGACGTGGTCAGCATCACGGTCAAGCGCGTGCCCGGCGGTGCAGTGTCCAACTGGTTGCACGACCACCTGCAGGTGGGCATGGCACTGGGCGTGATGGGCCCGTCTGGCGACTTCAGCTGCTTCCCCACAAGTACCAAGCACTACCTGCTCATGTCCGGTGGCAGCGGCATCACCCCGCTGATGTCCATGGCCCGCGCACTGCACGATCTGGGCAGCGATGCCGATGTGGTGTTTGTGCACTGCGCACGCACACCGGCCGATGTGCTGTTTGCCGAAGAGCTGGCACTGATGGCGCGCAACATGCCGAAGTTCCGCGTGGCCGTCGTGTGCGAACACCACACCGCGGGCAGCAGCTACGCAGGCCACCTGGGCCGCATGGATGCTGCACGCCTGGCGCACATTGCGCCTGACTTCATGCAGCGCGATGTCTACACCTGCGGACCGGCACCATTCATGGGCGCGGTACGCACCTTGCTGGGCCAGGCCGGCTTCGACATGGCGCGCTACCGCCAGGAAAGTTTCTCGTTTGAAGAAACAGTGGCACCGGCAGCCGCCGCCACAGAGTCGGCGCAAGCCGCCACCAGCGGTGCGGTGCTGCACACCATCACCCTGAAGAAGACCGCACAGAGCTTTACCTGCGCAGACGACCAGACCATTCTGCAAGCCGCATTTGCAGCCGGTGTGCGCCTGCCATCGTCATGCAGCAGCGGTGCCTGCGGTACCTGCAAATCGCTGAGCCTGGCCGGCAAGGTGCAGATGCAGCACGCAGGTGGCATCCGCCAACGGGAAATCGACCAGGGCTGGATGCTGCCCTGCTGCTCGAAACCCTTGAGCGACGTCACGCTGGACCGCTGACCCCTACGGAGTGCATGTCCCCACCGTCGATGAACCGCCCCATGCACTCCCTTTTTCCCGCCACTTTCTTTGCGCCGTGCAGGGTGCAAAAGCCTTGCTGCGCGCGGCTTCGCGCCCGAAAAACACCTCTCAAATCCAAGCCCAACTGGCTCGCCCCTTGCTTACCTCAGCAGCGCTTTTTGTCATCACGCGATGAACTTTGGAGACCTCCATGTCGGATCTGAAAATCAGTGTCAAAAACCTCTACAAAATCTTCGGCAACAACACTGCGGCGGCGCTGAACATGCTCAACGAAGGTTTCAGCAAGGATGAGGTGTTCGCCAAAACCGGGCATGTCGTCGGCGTCAACCGCGTCAGCTTCGATGTCAACCAGGGCGAGATCTATGTGCTGATGGGGCTGTCGGGGTCTGGCAAATCCACGCTGATACGGCTCATCAACCGCCTGGTCGAGCCCACCGACGGCATGATCATCATCGACGGACAAAACATCACCAAGCTGCCGCAGCCCGAGCTGGTGAAGTGGCGCCGCAAGCGCGTAGCCATGGTGTTCCAGTCCTTCGCCCTCATGCCGCACCGCAGCGTGCTGGACAACGCGGCCTTCGGCCTGGAGATGGCGGGCACCGACCGCAAGGAACGCGAGAAGCGCGCCATGGAGGTGCTGGCCCAGGTCGGCCTGCACACCTATGCCGCCAAGTACCCGCACCAGCTCTCGGGCGGCATGCAGCAGCGGGTGGGCCTGGCCCGCGCGCTGGCGGTGGACCCCGACATCCTGCTGATGGACGAAGCCTTCTCGGCCCTGGACCCCCTCAAGCGCGTGGAGATGCAGACCCTGATGCTGGAGTTGCAGCGCGAGCAGAAACGCACCATCCTGTTTGTCTCGCACGACCTGGAAGAGGCCCTGCGCATCGGCAACCGCATCGCCATCATGGAAGGCGGCCAGCTGGTGCAGGAAGGCTCGGCGCACCAGATCATCACGCAGCCTGCCAACGCCTATGTGCGCAGGTTCTTTGAAGGCGTGGACACCTCGCGCTACCTCACCGCCGCCGACCTGCTCGACAGCAGCCTCAACGGCCACTCGTACCACGGCGGGCCACGCCTGTCCTGGTCCACACCCTTGCCAGATGCCATGAAGATCGTCATGGGTCTGGACGAACCCGTGGGCGTGTTTGACGCCGCGGACCACCTACTGGGCTGTATCTCCGCGCGCAGCCTGCTTGTCAAAATGTCTCAGGAAGCCCGCCATGTCTGATCTCTTGACCACGGTGACCGAAGCCTCGCACGACATGCTGCCTTTGGGGCAGTGGGTGAATGCCGGTGTGAAGGTTCTGCTCGATAACGGTGCATCGGTGTTCGACTCCGTGGGGGTCGTGGTGGAGGGCTTTGCCCAGTCCATCGAGCAGGGTTTGCTGGCGATTCCCTTCTGGCTGGTCATCGCCGTAGCCACTTTTGTGGGCATCAAACGGCTGGGCTGGGGTTTTGGCGTGTTTGTTGCTTTGGCTTTGATGCTGATTGTGGTGACCGGCTTCTGGCCCCAGACCATGGTGACCCTGGCGCTGACCCTGTCCGCCACCCTGATCAGCCTGCTGTTCGGGATTCCGCTGGGCATCTGGTGTGCCCGCAACAACCATATCAACGCGAGCGTTCGCCCTGTTTTGGACTTCATGCAAACCATGCCCGCTTTTGTGTACCTGATTCCCGCAGCCATGCTGTTCGGGCTGGGACGCGTGCCGGGCACGATTGCCACCGTGATCTTCGCCATGCCCCCCGTGGTGCGCCTGACCAGCCTGGGCATCCGCCAGGTGAGTTCCGAGCAGGTGGAGGCCGGCAACGCCTTTGGCTGCACCTCGGCCCAGCTGCTGTTCAAGGTGCAGCTGCCGATTGCCCTGCCGACCATCATGGCCGGCGTGAACCAGACCATCATGATGGCGCTGTCCATGGTGATCATCGCCTCCATGGTCGGGGCCGGCGGGCTGGGCAACGACGTGCTGGCCAGCATCCAGCGGCTGGACATTGGCCTAGGGTTTGAGAGTGGTCTCGCCGTAGTTTTGCTGGCTATTATTCTGGACCGCATCACCGAGAGCTTCGGTGTGGCACGCCAGAGCCACGACAGCTAAAACAAAAGCGGACCAGGAGCAGGAGCATCACGTGCAACGGACATCCCAGGACATGAACCCGGCCGCGGCCCAGAGCGCGAACGCATCGCGCGTAGATGGTGCGCCCACCCACGTCGGCTTCATCCTGCTACCGGACTACTCGATGATCGCGTTCGCCAACGCCATCGAAACCCTGCGCATGGCCAACTACATCAGCCGCAGCACCCTGTACCGCTGGTCGGTGGTCAGCACCGACCAAGCCGGTGCCGTGGCCAGCAACGGGCTGTGCATGGCCTCGGGCTGTGGCGCCGGGGCACTGTCGGACTGCGACATGGTGTTTGTGTGTGGCGGCGTGAACATTCGCGCCAATACCGACGACAAAGTCCGCCAGCTGCTGCAGCAGTGTGCAGCCAGCGGGGTGGCCATGGGTTCCCTGTGTACCGGTTCGTTTGCGCTGGCCAGTGCCGGTTTGCTCGACGGCTACAAATGCGCCATCCACTGGGAGAACCTGGCTGCCATCAGCGAAGAGTTCCCCCGCGTGCAGTTCTCCACCGAAGTGTTTGTGCTGGACCGCGACCGCTACACCTGTTCGGGGGGCACTGCGCCCCTGCACCTGATGCTGCACCTGGTACGCGCCCACCACGGCGCCAAGCTGGTGATGGACATTTCCGAACAGTTCATTGTGGAGCGCCTGCGTGCCAGCAATGACCGCCAGCGCATCCCCCAGCCGGAGTGCATAGGCCCGGGCTACCAGCACCTGACCGAGGCTGCCGAGATCATGGCGGCCAATATTGAAGACCCGTTGCCGCTGGCCGAACTGGCCGCCGTCATCCACGTGTCGCTGCGCCAGCTGGAGCGCCTGTTCCACCGCTACTTCAGCATGAACCCGGCGCAGTACTACATGAACCTGCGCCTGCGCCGCGCACAGGAGTTGCTGACCCACAGCAGCATGCCCATCATGCAGGTCACCGTGGCCTGCGGCTTCCAGTCCGCATCGCATTTCTGCAAGGCTTACCGCAGCCTGTTTGGCCACTCCCCCAGCGAAGAGCGCCGCAACCAGGCCGCCGCCCCCGAGGCCCGCAACGCCTCCCCCAGCCGCCGCACCAGCACCCGCAGCTTCGAAGCCAGCGCACACGCCTGAGACCGGCACTAGCCTGCCGACGTCAGGCATTCTTGCGTCTGCTCATTTGCTATTTATTTCATAGCTGCTCGCTCACTATTTGCGGGGGCTACTGATACTTTTTCCTTGATTTTTTTCACTCAAGACCCATGCCGCACCGGAGCCATTTCACGTCGTTCTGAGCAAAGTTGGGCACGCCCAACCTGCCAAAGTCACAGGGTGTTTTGTTTGAAACTCCCCTCACCTCACACGATTGGACCTGGTCATGAAGCTCACTCACTCGATGCTGGCTTGCGCAGCCGCTGTACTTTCCCTCACCGCCCCGCTGGCCCAGGCAGAAGACGCCAGTTGCAAGGCCGTGCGTTTTGCCGATGTGGGCTGGAGCGACATCGCCGCCACCACCGGCCTGGCCTCGGTGGTACTGGAGGGCCTGGGCTACAAGCCCACGGTGACCATCGCCTCGGTGCCCATCACCTTTGCGGGCATCAAGTCCAAGCAGATTGACGCCTTCCTGGGCTACTGGAATCCCAGCATGACCCCCATGATCGAGCCCTTTGTGAAAGCCGGTCAGATCAAGGTGCTGGACCAGCCCAACCTGGTGGGCGCCAAGTACACCCTGGCCGTGCCCGCCAGCCTGTACGACAAGGGCCTGAAAACCTTTGCCGATATCTCCAAGTTCCAGAAAGAGCTGGACGGCAAGATCTACGGCATTGAACCCGGCAACGACGGCAACGCGCTGATCATCGACATGATCAAGAAGAACGACTTCAACCTCAAGGGCTTCAAGATCGTGGAGTCCTCAGAAGCCGGCATGCTGGCCGAGGTGATGCGCTCGGCCAAGAGTGGCAAGCCCATCGTCTTCCTGGGCTGGGAACCCCACCCCATGAACGTGCAGGTGAAGATGAAATACTTGGAAGGTGGCGACGCCGTGTTTGGCCCCAACCTGGGCGAGGCCAAGGTGTTCACCGCCATCCCGCCGGCCTACGAGACCCGCTGCCCCAACGTGGCCAGCCTGCTGAAGAACCTGCAGTTCAGCACCGACATGGAAAACAGCGTGATGCTCTCCATCATGGGCAAGACCAAGCCCAATGCTGCGGCCAAGGACTATCTGAAAAAGAACCCTGCCGTGCTGGAAACCTGGCTCAAGGGCGTGAAGACCTTTGATGGCAAGGATGGCCTGCCCGCCGTCATGGCGTCCCTGAAGTGAGCCGGACTGCATGAGCCTGGACAGCGCCACCCACTACTGCCTCAATCTGGCCTGCGGGAGTGCCCGCGGCCAGGTGGCCGCCATCTCGAACCTGCTGAACGAACATGGCGCCTACATCGAGCAGTTCTCCGTCTTTGACGACCACACCACGGAGCGGTTTTTTGTGCGCGGTGTCTTCAGCCTGCGCAGCCCGGTGCAGGTGCTGGAGTCCGCCCTGACAGCGCTGGCCAGCACCTTTCCGGAGGCGCAGTGGAAGGTGCACGACTTGGCCGTTCCCACCAAGGTGCTGATCATGGTTTCCAAGTTCGACCACTGCCTGCGCGAGCTGATTGCGCAGTGGCGCCGTGGCGAGCTGACCATGGACATCGTCGGCATCGCCTCCAACCATGCCGACCTGGCCAGCATCGCCCAGGCCGAAGGCCTGCCTTTCCACCACCTGCCCATCAGCGCCGACACCAAGCCGCAACAGGAAGCGCAGCTGGAACAGATCATCACCGAGAGTGGCGCCGAATTCGTGGTGCTGGCCCGTTACATGCAGGTGCTCAGCGAAGACCTGTGCCACCGCCTACATGGCCGTGTCATCAACATCCACCACTCCTTTCTGCCCGGCTTCAAGGGCGGCAAGCCCTACCTGCAGGCCTTCGAGCGGGGCGTCAAACTCATAGGCGCCACGGCCCACTTTGCCACCACCGATCTGGACGAGGGTCCTATCATCGAACAATCCGTCGAGCGCGTAGACCACGCAGACACGCCCCAGAACCTGGCCCAGGCCGGCCGGCTGGTCGAGAGCCTGGTGCTCTCGCGTGCCATGCGCTTTGTGCTGGACCGGCGGGTGTTTATCAACGGTAAGAAAACGGTGGTGCTGCGCTGAGCCGCAGCCCGAAGGACGCTTGTGACGGATCTTGTCATTCCCAGTTTTATCGATGGTCGCGCCGTGCATGGCACCGGCGCGCGCTTTGAGACCCTGAACCCGGCCACGGGGCAGGTGGTCGCAGGCGTACACGACTGCACGCAGGCCGAGGTCGAGTACGCGGTGGCCGCCGCCCAGCGCGGCTTTGCGGTCTGGTCGGCCCTGAGCGGCACCGAGCGCGGCCGCATCCTGCAGCGCGCCGTGCAGATCCTGCGCGAACGCAATGACGAACTGGCAGCGCTGGAGGTGCAGGACACCGGCAAACCCTGGCAGGAGGCCCAGGTGGTGGACGTGGCCAGCGGTGCGGACTGCATCGAATACTTTGCCGGTGCGGCCGCCACCCTGGCCGGGGCCCAGTACCCACTCAAAAACGCCTTTGCCTACACGCGGCGCGAGCCCTTGGGCGTGTGCGTGGGCATTGGCGCCTGGAACTACCCCATCCAGATTGCCTGCTGGAAATCCGGCCCTGCACTGGCCGCGGGCAACGCCATGATTTTCAAACCCTCGGAGTTGACACCAATGACCGCGCTCAAGCTGGCCGAGGTGTACCTGGAGGCCGGTGTGCCGCCGGGCGTATTCCAGGTACTGCAGGGCCGTGGCAACACCGGCGCCCTGCTGGCCGCGCATCCGGATGTGGCCAAGGTCTCCGTCACCGGCTCGGTGCCCACGGGCAAACGTGTGATGGCCAGCGCCGCCGACACGCTCAAGCGTGTGACCATGGAGCTGGGCGGCAAGTCGGCACTCGTGGTGTTTGAAGACGCCGACTTCGAACAGGCCGTTACCGCCGCCATGATGGCCAATTTCTACACCCAGGGCGAGATCTGCACCAACGGAACCCGTGTCTTCGTGCAACGCAGCATCCTGCCGCGCTTCATCGCGCGCCTGAAAGAACGCACCGCACTCCTGCGCATCGGCGACCCCATGCACCCCGATACCGAGGTCGGCGCACTGATTTCGGCCGCCCACCGCGACAAGGTGATGGGCTACATCCAGATCGGCAAGGACGAAGGTGCCACACTGGTCTGTGGCGGCAGCACCGTGGCCGTGCCCGGCATGGAGGGCGGCTACTTTGTGGCCCCCACCATCTTTGCGGACTGCACCGACCAGATGCGCATCGTGCAGGAAGAGATCTTCGGACCGGTGATGTCCATCCTGGCATTTGATGACGAGGCCGAAGTGCTGCGCCGCGCCAATGACACCCGCTTTGGCCTGGCCGCTGGCGTATTCACGCGCGACAGCGCGCGCGGCCACCGCATGGCGGCCGGCCTGAAAGCCGGCATCTGCTGGATCAACAACTACAACATCACGCCGATCGAAATGCCGTTTGGTGGTGCGCGTGAATCCGGCATCGGCCATGAGAACAGCATGGTCGCGCTAGAGCACTACACCCAGCTCAAAACGGTCTACGTCGAACTCGGCCAGGTGGCCTGCGGCTACCGCTAACTCTTCGCCACGCCTTGCCACATGCGCCCAGAAACTTTTGACTACATCATCGTGGGCGCCGGCTCGGCCGGCTGTGTGCTGGCCAACCGCCTGACCGAAGACCCGGACGTGTCGGTGCTGCTGCTCGAAGCCGGCCCTGGCGACAAGAGCATCTTCATTCACATGCCATCGGCCTTTGCCTACCCGCTGGCCAACGACAAGTACAACTGGTACTACCACTCCGAGCCCGACCCGTATATGAACGGCCGTGCCATGTACTGCCCACGCGGACGGGTACTGGGCGGCTCATCGTCCATCAACGGCATGGTGTACATCCGCGGCCATGCCATGGACTACGAAGGCTGGGCGTCCCACGCCGGGCTGGAGAATTGGTCGTATGCCGACTGCCTGCCCTACTTCCGCAAGGCTGAAACGCGGGCCAAAGGCGGGGACGATTACCGGGGCGACAGCGGCCCCTTGCATGTGTCCACCGGGGCCTGCAAGAACCCGCTGTACAACGCCTTCATCGAAGCCGGCCAGCAGGCCGGCTATGCGCGCACCGAGGACATGAACGGCTACCGCCAGGAGGGCCTGGGCCCCATGGACATGACGGTGCACCAGGGCCGCCGCTGGAGCACCGCCATGGCCTACCTGCGCCCCGCGCTGAAGCGCCCCAACCTGCAGGTGCGCACCCGTGCACTGGTGGCCCGTGTCACCTTTGCACCCGACACCAGCCCGCCCCAGGCCACGGGCGTGGAGGTGGTCAACGGCCACCGCACCGACCGCATCCAGGCCAGTCGTGAAGTGATCCTGTGCGGCGGCGCGATCAACTCGCCGCAGCTGCTGCAGCTCTCGGGCATTGGCAATCCGGATGCGCTGCGCGGGCTGGGCATCCGCGTGGTGGCCCCGCTGCGCGGGGTCGGCGAGAACCTGCAGGACCACCTGGAAACCTATGTGCAGTACGCCTGCAAGGAACCCATCACGCTGTACAGCGCGATGAACCCCATCGCCAAGGTGAAGATCGGCCTGGAGTGGATGCTCAAGGGCACGGGCCTGGGGGCGACCAACCACTTCGAGGCCGGCGGCTTTATCCGCAGCGAGGCCGGCGTCAAGCACCCGGACCTGCAGTACCACTTTCTGCCCATGGCGATCAGCTACGACGGCAGCGCGCCGGCCAGCTTCCATGGCTTCCAGGCGCACGTGGGGCCCATGCGCCCGACCAGCCGCGGCTTCGTCAAGATCAAGAGCGCCAGCCCCAAGGAAGCGCCGCGCATCCTGTTCAATTACATGTCCACCGAACAGGACCGCAAGGAGATGCGCGCCGGCATCCGCCTGACCCGCGAGATCTTCAGCCAAAAGGCCTTTGACCGCTTTCGGGGCGAGGCCATCTCGCCCAAGAACGATGTGCAAACCGATGCCGAGATTGACGCCCACATCCGCGAACATGCCGAGAGCGCGCTGCATCCTTCCTGCACCTGCCGCATGGGAAGTGATGACATGGCGGTGACCGACGGCAGCGGCCGCGTGCATGGGGTCAGCGGCCTGCGTGTGGTGGACGCGTCCATCATGCCCGACGTGGTGAGCGGCAACCTGAACGCCCCCACCATCATGCTGGCCGAAAAAATGGCCGACACCATCCGCAACAAAGCGCCTCTGCCGCGCTCGCAAGCGCCGTTTTTCATACACCCTGCGTACGAAACGCAACAGCGCTGAAGCGCCACCGGGCGCAAGTAAAAGAAAAGCGTCAATTTCTGGTCCGCTTGCGACATGCGCAATTGCGCTACGCAGGCGTTCAGAGGGAAGATGCCATGACCGTCATGCACACGTCACAGGACTGTCATTTGGAACCTGAACACTGGCGACGCTTTCTTTTTTATAGGGAACTTTATGTCAACTCGTTTTTCTGTTCGCCCCGCGCTCAGCGCCTTGACTACCGCCGTTCTGGCTGTCTGCGCAGCCCCTGCCGCCCATGCCCAGTCTGCCGAACTGATTGCTGCGGCCAAGGCCGAAGGCCAGCTGACGGTGATCGCCCTGGCACGCAACTGGTGCGGCTACGGTCCCATCATTGATGCGTTCAAGGCCAAGTACGGCATCAAGGTCAATGAGCTGAACCCCGACGCCGGCTCCGGCGACGAAATCGAGGCCATCAAGGCCAACAAGGACAACAAGGGCCCCCAGGCTCCTGACACGATTGACGTGGGCCTGTCCTTCGGCCCCGCTGCCAAGGCCGCCGGCCTGATCCAGCCCTACAAGGTTGCCACCTGGGCCACCATTCCCGACTCCGCCAAGGACCCCGAAGGCTACTGGTACGGCGACTACTACGGCGTGCTGACCTTCCAGGTGAACACCGACCTGGTCTCCAAGGTCCCCACCGACTGGGCCGACCTGCTCAAGCCCGAGTACAAAAATGCGGTCGCACTGGCAGGTGACCCCCGCAGCGCCAACCAGGCCATCCAAGGCATTTACGCCGCAGGCCTGGGCCTGTCGGGTGGTGATGCTGCCAAAGCCGCCGCCAGCGGCCTGAAGTTCTTCTCGGACCTGAACAAGGCGGGTAATTTTGTGCCCGTGATCGGCAAAGCAGCCTCCTTCACCCAGGGCACCACACCCATCATCGTCCGCTGGGACTACAACGCGTTGGCCGACCGTGACACGCTCAAGGGCAATCCCAAGGTCGACGTGGTCGTGCCCAAGACCGGTGTAGTGGCCGGCGTGTATGTGCAGGCGATCAGCGCCTACGCGCCCCACCCCAACGCCGCCAAGCTGTGGATGGAATACCTGTACTCCGACGAAGGCCAGCAAGGCCTGCTGAACGGCTACTGCCACCCCATCCGTTTCAACGACATGGTGTCCAAGAACAAGTTCACCAAAGCGTCCCTGGACAAGCTGCCACCTGCAGCGGCCTACGCCAAGGCGGCATTCCCCACCTTGGAGCAACAGAACGCCGCCAAGGAAACCATCACCAAGCAATGGGACCAAGTGGTGGGAGCCACCGTCAAGTAAACCTTTGGCTTGAACATTGCTAATCGGGCAAGACCGCACGCCGCGGTCCTGCCCGATTTTGTTTGGTAACGCTTCTGTCGGATCTGCCCATGCCTGTCGCCCCACCTGCCACCCAAGCGCCGCCTGCGGCCGCCGCCAAACTGGCCTCGTTCAACCTGCTGGGCGTGCTGCCCTTCATGCTGTTTGCGCTGCTGTTCCTCATCCTGCCCACGGCCTACCTGATGATCGGCGCCTTCCAGGACGCCCAGGGCCACTTCACCCTCGCCAACGTGCGTGGGCTGATGGAGCCCAATGTGCTGGAGGCCTACTGGATCAGCTTCAAGATCAGCGCAACGTCCGCCTTGGGTGGTGGCCTGCTGGGTTTTGTGCTGGCCTGGGCCGCCGTGATGGGCAAGCTGCCCACATGGATACGCCCAACCCTGATGACGTTTTCCGGCGTGGCATCCAACTTTGCGGGCGTGCCACTGGCCTTTGCCTTTCTGTCCACGCTGGGGCGCATGGGACTGGTCACGGTACTGCTGCGCACCTACTTTGACATCAACCTCTACGCCACCGGCTTCAGCATCCTCAGCTTTGTCGGGCTGGCCATCACCTACCTCTACTTCCAGATTCCGCTCATGGTGCTGATCGTGACCCCGGCCCTGGAAGGCCTGAAGAAGGAGTGGCGTGAGGCCTGCGACTGCCTGGGCGGTACGGCCTTCCACTATTGGCGCTACGTGGCCTTGCCGGTGCTCTGGCCCAGCATGGTGGGCGCCATGCTGCTGCTGTTCGCCAATGCTTTCGGTGCAGTTGCCACGGCCTACGCGCTTACGGGCAGCTCGCTCAACATCGTGCCCATCCTCCTGTACGCGCAGATTCGCGGTGACGTGCTGCACAACCCCAACCTGGGCTACGCCATGGCGCTGGGCATGATCGTGATCACCGGTCTGGCCAACGCCGGCTACATGGTCCTGCGCAGCAAGACCGAAAGGAGCCGCGCATGAACCGCCAGTCCCACCAGTCCCGTCTGGGTGCCTGGATCGCCATGGCCATCGGTGCCAGCTACTTCCTGATCCCGCTCATTGCTACCTTCGAATTCAGCCTGCGCATGCGGCGCGGCGAATACAGCTTCGATGCCTACCGCGTGGTGTTTGCCGACCCGCAGTTCCAGACCACCTTTGGCTACTCCGTCATGATGGCCATCGTCACCATCCTGGTGGGCGTGTTGCTGGTGGTGCCCACGGCCTACTGGGTGCATCTGCGCATGCCCAAGCTGCGCCCGCTGGTGGAATTCATCACGCTGCTGCCCCTGGTCATCCCGGCCATCGTGATCGTCTACGGCTACCTGCGCATGTACAACAGCAGCTCCATCATCCCGCTCACCGGCAGCGATCGGGCGACTGACTTTCTGCTGATGTGCAGCTATGTCACGCTCGCACTGCCGTATATGTACCGCTCGGTGGACACCGGGCTGCGCACCATCGACATCCGCACGCTCACCGAGGCCGCCGAAGTGCTGGGCGCCAACACCGCCACCATCCTGTTCAAGGTGATTTTTCCCAACATCACCTCGGCCATCCTGTCCGGCGCCTTCCTCACCTTTGCCGTGGTCATCGGCGAGTTCACCATGGCCAGCCTGCTGGACCGCCCGGCCTTTGGCCCCTACCTGCAGCTCATCGGCGCCAACCGCGCCTATGAGCCCTCCGCGCTGGCCGTGATTGCCTTCCTGCTGACCTGGGCCTCCATGGGCCTGATCCAGGTCTTCGGCCGCAATTCCGCAGCACGTACCCAAAAATAATTTTTACGAGAACTCCGACATGGCTTTCCTGGAAATCTCCCAGCTGCAAAAACACTTCGGCACCCAAACCGCCGTCAAAGACTTTTCCATCTCCATCGAGAAGGGCGAGTTCATCACCTTCCTGGGCCCCTCGGGCTGCGGCAAGACCACCATCCTGCGCATGCTGGCGGGCTTCGAGTCGCCCTCCCAGGGGCGCATCGTGTTCGATGGACAAGACGTGACCCGGCTGCGCACCAGCCAGCGCAATGTGGGCATGGTGTTCCAGTCCTACGCGCTGTTCCCCAACATGACCGTGGCGCAGAACATCGGCTTCGGCCTGAAAGTGGCCAAGGTGCCGCAGGAGCAGATCGACGCGCGCGTGCAAGAAATGCTGGCCCTTATCAAACTGGAGAAGCTGGCGGACCGCTACCCCTGGCAGATGTCGGGCGGCCAGCAACAACGTGTGGCCCTGGCCCGCGCGATTGCCAACAAGCCCAAGGTGCTGCTGCTCGACGAACCCCTGTCGGCACTGGACGCCAAGATCCGCATCTCGCTGCGCGAAGAAATCCGCACGCTGCAGCGGGCCCTCAACATCACCACCGTATTCGTCACGCATGACCAGGAAGAGGCCTTGTCCATTTCGGACCGCATCGTGGTGCTCAACGAAGGCGGTGTGGAGCAAACCGGTACGCCATCAGAGATTTACAACTTCCCACGCACGCGTTTTGTGGCCTCGTTCATCGGCACGCTGAACCAGGTGCACGCCACCGTGGCCGATGTGCAGGCCGGTACCCTGCGCGTGGGCGAACAGACCCTGACCAGCAGCCACCCCCTGACCGGCTTGCAAGCGGGCCAGTCCTGCATGCTGGCCCTGCGCCCCGAGGCCGTGAGTCTGGCGGCGCCCGAAGCCGGCAAGAACAACCTGCAGGTGGTGGTAGACGACGTGAGCTTTCTGGGCTCCATCGTGCGCATCCGCACGCGCACCGGCGACCAGGTGGTGTCACTCGATGTGTTCAATGACCCCCACCGCCAGCTGCCGCAACGCGGTACGCCGGTGAACCTGAGCTTCGCGCACGAGAATCTGCTGGTGCTGCAGTAAGCAGCGGGCGCCCTGCATGAACTGGCTGTACCTGGCGATGGCGATCGCCTGTGAGGTGGTGGCCACCTCGGCCCTCAAGGCCACGGAAGGCTTCACACGTTGGCAACCGTCGGCACTGGTGGTGGTGGGCTACGGGCTGGCCTTTTTCTTTCTGTCCCTCACGCTGCGCAGCATTCCGGTGGGCATTGCCTATGCGATCTGGGCCGGGGCCGGCGTGGTGTTGGTGTCCATCGCTGGCTGGTTGCTGTACCAGCAGGCACTCGATGCGGCCGCCATCCTTGGTATCGGCCTCATCGTGGCCGGGTGCTGGTCATCAACCTGTTTTCCAAGGTGGTGGTGCACTGAAACCCTGCGCCTGCTGGCGCGCCCAAAAAAGGCCACAATGCTGCACTTTGTTGTTCCACCTTTTTTGTGAAGCGCACCATGTACCACGCTGCCTCTGACCGTTACGATGGACGTGTCCCCTACCGCACCTGCGGTAAAAGCGGCCTCAAACTCCCCGCTGTCTCGCTGGGCCTGTGGCACAACTTCGGCGACGCCACGCCCTTCCAGACCCAGCGCGACATGTTGCGCACCGCCTTTGACCTGGGCATCACCCACTTCGACCTGGCCAACAACTATGGCCCACCCTACGGCAGCGCCGAGACCAACTTTGGCGAGCACCTGAAGCGCGACTTCATGCCCTACCGCGATGAGCTGATCATCTCCAGCAAGGCCGGCTACGACATGTGGCCCGGCCCTTATGGACAGGGCGGTGGCTCGCGCAAATACGTGCTCGCCAGCCTGGACCAGAGCTTGAAGCGCATGGGCCTGGACTACGTGGACATCTTCTACAGCCACCGCTTCGACCCCGACACCCCGCTGGAAGAAACCATGGGCGCGCTGGCCACGGCCGTGCAGCAAGGCAAGGCGCTGTATGCCGGCATCAGCAGCTACTCGGGCACCAAGACGCGCGAGGCCGCCGCCATCCTTAAGAGCATGGGCGTGCCCATGCTGATCCACCAGCCTTCCTACAGCTTGATGAACCGCTGGATCGAGGAAGACCTGCTGGACGCCTTGGATGAGACTGGCATGGGCTGCATCGCCTTCAGCGCGCTGGCCCAGGGTCTGCTCACCAACAAGTACCTCAACGGCGTGCCGGCCGACGCCCGCATCAACCGCCCCGGCGGCGGCTCCTTCAAGCAGGACCACCTGAGCGAGCAGAACCTCAAGCACGTGCGCGCGCTCAACGAGATCGCCCAGGCGCGCGGCCAGAGTCTGGCGCAGATGGCCACCGCCTGGGTCCTGCGCGACGCGCGCGTCACTTCCGCCCTGATCGGCGCGAGCAAGCCCGAGCAGATCGTGGACCTGGTGGGTGCGATGAAGAACTTGAGCTTCACCCAGGCCGAGCTGGACACCATCGACGGCCACGCCGTGGACGGTGGCATCAACTTGTGGAAGCGCCCCTCCACCGACCAGCGCCTGGCCTGAGACCCTGCCGACCATGCACGCCGCCCATGGCTCCCTGTCGCTGCGCCAGTACGGCCCGTCACCGGGCAGCCATGCGCACGACCATTTCCAGATCCTGCTGGGCCTGGACGGCACGCTGGAGCTGGAGGTGCAAGGCTGCGGTCGGCGCATTGCCGCGGGCGGCGGCTGCGTGATCGCGCCGGGCGAGCGGCATGACTTCGAGGCCGACGGCAGCGCCCGCTGCCTGGTGTTGGACACGGCGCAAGCCGACTGGGCAGATGCAGTGGGCGCACCCGTACAACCCGCCATCGCCTTGGCCTTGGCGCGCTACCTGCAGCTGGCCCTGACCCGCGAAGACAGCCTGGCCCAGCACTACGGCCCGCTCCTGTTGCTGGACTGCTGGCGCACGCCGCAATCTGCCCCCGCGCGCAGCCAGCGCCGCATTGACTGGCACGGCCTGACCCAGTGGTGCGAACGCCAGTTGCACACGCCGCTGACCGTGGCCGATCTGGCGCAGCAGGTGTTTTTGAGCAGTTCCCAATTCGCCGTGCGCTGCCAGCAGGAAACCGGCATGCGCCCCATGCAGTGGCTGCGCGACCTGCGCCTGCAGCGCGCCCGCGCCCTGCGCGCCCAAGGCCTGGGCCTGGCGGAAGTTGCGCGGCGCTGCGGCTACCAGTCGGCCTCGGCCATGGCGGCGGCCCTGCGCCAGCACGCGCCACACTGAAACCGGGGTTGCGCGACAGCGCACCGGCGTTTCGCACCATCGCCAGCGGCTAAGCTGGCGGCCATGCAAGCCCTCCTACTCGCCCTCGCCGCCATTGCCCTGTGGGGCTCCCTCGCCCCGCTGGGCGTCTCGCTGGCCCATGTGCCACCCTTTCTGCTCACCGGCTGCGGACTGCTCATCGGCAGTCTGATCGGGCTGGTGCTTTCCAAGGGCCGGCTGCAACAGTGGAAGGTGCCGGCCCCTACGCTGGCAATGGGGGTGTACGGGCTGTTCGGCTTCCACTTTCTTCTGTTCATTGCGCTGCGCCACGCACCGCCCGTGCAGGCCAACCTGGTGAACTACCTGTGGCCGCTGGGCATTGTGCTGATGGCGCCACTCTTCCTGCCCGGCATGCGCCTGCATGGGCTGCACATTGCTGCAGCCCTGCTTGGCTTTGCCGGCGCGGCGCTGGCCATCGTGGGCGGACGTGATCTGCAGGGCGGCTTTGCCTGGGGCTACATCCCCGCGCTGGGCTCTGCATTTATTTGGGCCAGCTATTCGCTGCTGACGCGGCGCGTGCCGGCCTTCCCCAGCGCGGCGATTGGCCTGTTCGGTCTGGTGTCGGGCCTGCTGTCCCTGCTGTGCCACGCGCTGCTGGAAAGCCCGGTGGACCTGAATGCGCACGACTGGGCGCTGCTGGTGGCCATGGGTCTGGGCCCGCTGGGCGGTGCCTTCTACCTGTGGGACGCGGCGCTCAAGCGCGGTGATGCGCGGCAGATCGGTGTGCTGTCTTTCCTCACGCCGCTGCTGTCCACGCTGGCCTTGCTGTCGCTGCGCGGGGAGTGGCCCAGCATGTCGGTGGTGCTGGCGGCGGCCATGATCATTGGCGCGGCGGTACTGGGTTCACGCGCCGGCAAATAGCCAGTTTACAAGAAACCAAGTGCTAGCCCCCGCAGACAGTGCGCGAGTAGCTCCGTTTTTTATAGCGGCATGGGGCGACTGCTGAGTTCTTCGCCGGGCTCTTCGGCGTCGCACACGCCCTGCGCCCAGGCCTCCAGCTTGCCGGTGTCGGCGCGCAAGATCTCCTGCTTCACCGCAAGGATCTGCGCCGGGTGCATGGAGAAGCTGCGCAGGCCCAGGCCCAGCAGCAGGCGCGTCATGCTCACGTCGCCGGCCATCTCGCCGCACACGCTCACGTCCTTGCCCTGGGCGCGGCCCTCGGCAATGGTGTCGGCCACCAGGCGCAGCACGGCGGGATGCATGGGGTCGTACAGATGCGCCACCGACTCGTCGGCCCGGTCGATCGCCAGCGTGTACTGGATCAGGTCGTTGGTGCCGATGGAGAGGAAATCGAAGTACTTGAGAAAGAGGCGCAAGCTCAGCGCCGCAGCCGGAATCTCGATCATCGCGCCGAGCTGGATGGGGCCGTAGGCCACGCCGCGGCGGTCCAGCTGGGCACGCGCCTTCTCGATGTGCGCAATCGTCTGCTTGATCTCACTGGCGTGCGCCAGCATGGGAATGAGCATGCGCACCTTGCCGTGCGCAGCGGCGCGCAGGATGGCACGCAACTGGGTCAGGAACATGGCCGGATCGGCCAGGCTCCAGCGGATGGCGCGCAGGCCCAGCGCGGGGTTCAGGTGGGCGTTGTCGCGCACCGAATCGTCCAGTGGCTTGTCGGCGCCCACGTCCACCGTGCGGATGGTGACGGGCAGGCCCTGCATGCCTTCCACCGCCCGCTTGTAGGCCTGGTACTGCTCTTCCTCATCCGGCAGACGCCCCTGGCGACCCATGAAGAGAAACTCGCTGCGGAACAGGCCCACGCCCAGCGCACCGGCCTTGAGTGCGCCCGGCGCGTCGTCGGGCGACTCGATATTGGCCAGCAGCTGCACCTTCTGGTCGTCCATGGTGATGGCAGGGGTGTGCAAGAGGCGCTGCAGGCGACCGCGCTCCAGCTCGCCCTGGCGCTGCTTAAAACCGTACTCGGCCAGGATGATGGGCGAGGGGTCGACGATGATCACGCCGGCGTCGCCGTCGATGATGACCCAGTCGTCCTGGCGCACCAGCTGGCTGCAGGTGCGCGCGCCCACCACGGCAGGGATGTCCATGCTGCGCGCCACGATGGCGGTGTGCGAGGTCTTGCCGCCCACATCGGTGATGAAGCCCGCAAACACGCTTTGCTTGAACTGCAGCATGTCGGCCGGCGAGAGGTCGTGCGCGATCAGCACCAGCGGCACGTCCACCGTGTCGTCCAGCAGCAGGTCCTGCTGCGAGGTTTTGCGCCCGCCGCGCTGCACCGGCTGCACCATGGGCGAGGCAGCGCCTTTCATGGCGCGCAGAATGCGCTCGCAGATCTGCTCCATGTCCGCCTTGCGCTCGCGCAGGTAGGCGTCTTCCATTTCGTCGAAATGGCGGGCAATGATTTCGAGCTGCGTGGTCAGCGCCCACTCGGCGTTGTAGAGGCGCTCGGTGATCCAGTGCTTGACGCCGGCCACCAGCTCCTCGTCCTGCAGCAGCAGCAAGTGCACATCGAGCAGGGCCGAGAGTTCATGTGGCGCCTCCTTGGGGCCCATGCGCGTGATGCTCTCCTGCAGGCGGTGAATCTCTTCCACCACCGCGTCACGCCCCGCACGCACCCGGTCAATCTCGGCCAGCACCTCATCCGGCTTGATGAAGTAATGCGCCACATCCACGCGACTGGACGCCACCAGCACCGCACGCCCGATGGCAATGCCGCGCGAGACCGCCAAACCGTGGATCGAGAAGGTCATGCGGGCACCACCTGCATGACCTGCTGGCGTGAGCGCCGCCGGGCCGCCCCAAGGCGCGAGGGTCCCCCAGGGGGGCAGCGACCCGCGCAGCGGTGGAGCGTGGGGGCCAACAACTTATTCGCCCTCGCCGAACTTGTCGCTGATCAGGGCGAGCAACGCATCCATGGCTTCCTGCTCCCGGTCGCCACTGGTCTCCAGCGTCACCTCCGAGCCAATGCCGGCAGCCAACATCATGACGCCCATGATGCTCTTGGCGTTCACGCGGCGGTCGCCGCGCGCCATCCAGACTTCGCAGGGAAAGCTGCCAGCCAGCTTGGTGAGCTTGGCGGAGGCGCGGGCGTGCAAGCCGAGCTTATTGACTATGGTCGTGTTGGTGCTGATCATGGGCTTTTCGATGTTGATTTTGAGGTGCCGTCACGGCCACCTGCATGATGCACTGGGCGCCCCCCGCCAACGCGCGGGGGACCAGCATGTCCAGGGCCTCATGGCGATAGTTCACGGTACGCAGCAGCATGGGCAGGTTTACCCCTGCCACCAGCTTGGTGTTGATGCCATCCACCACCTTCTGCGCCACATTGCAAGGCGTGGCCCCGAACACATCCGTCAGCACCAGCGCCTGCGGCGTGCCCAGCTGGGTCAGCAGCGCACGCGCAGCCGCGCGGGTCAGTTCGGGGTTTTCATTGGCCGCCACATCCAGAGCCAGCACCCCTGTCGCGGCATCCGGGTACACATGCAACGCGGCGCTGCGCAGGGCGCTGGCCAGCGGTGCATGGGCAATGATGAGGATGCCGGTGTTCATGGGGTACAGCGAAGTGGGCTTTGATTATGGCGCCTTTGCCCGCAGGAAATACAGATAGGCCGCGACACAGCACAGACCATAGACGCCAAATGCCGCCTGGTAGGCCGGCACCTCGGCCAGGCCCAGCGCCCGGAAGCCGTCCAGCAGCAGGCCAATGCCCCACTGCACAGCAAACACGCCGCTGAAGATAACCAGGTTGTAGGCCGACAGCGCGCGCCCAGCCAGCGCGGACGGGAAGGCCATGCCCACCGCCGGTTGCGCCAGTGCACAGACCGTGCAGCTCACCGCAATCAAGGCAAATAGCACTGTAGCCCCCGTGGAAATTGCGCCACCAGCTAGCAAAAGAATAGCAAACAGCACGAAGTTCAAGGGCAGGCCCAGCGCAATCAGGCGCGTGGCGGTATGGCCCTTGCGCGCCAGCCAGGGGTTGGCCCATCCCCACAGCAGGTAGGCCACCAGCATGGACACATTGAGCCAGAACAACCCCGTGGCCGCCTGCAGCGAGGTGTAGCCCGCCACCTTCACCATCCAAGGCCCGGCCCACAGCGTTTGCAGGGCGACCAGCCCGCCGTAGTTGAAGAAGCCCAACGGCGCCAGCTTGCGGAAGTAGGGGTGGCACCAGACCTCGCGGTAGCTGGCCAGCACGCCTTCCTGCTCAGGCCCCTGCGCCGGGGCGGCATCGGTGTGCCAGGCTGGCGACTGCCAGGCGATGGCAAACATGGACACCGCTACCAGCACACCCAGCAACACGAAAATTCCGCGCCAGCCCACCAGCGGCATCAGCCACTGCACCGGCAGGGTGGACGCCACCATGCCCAGCGCCCCCACCATCAGCATCCAAGAGTTGGCGCGCATCTGCTGCTCGGGCGCGTACCAACGGCGGTAACCGGTCAGGGGCGCCATGAGGCAGGCACTCACGCCGGCACCACACAGCACGCGCGCCGCCAGCAGGCCCCAGAAGCTCTGCGCCAGCGCAAAGGCCAGGCAGCCCACCAGAGCCACGGCCAGGAACATCAGCTCCACCCGCTTCGGGCCCAGGCGGTCCAGCCAGCGCCCCAGCGGCAGCTGGGTAGCCGAGAAGCCCAGAAAGTAACCACCGGCCAGCAGGCCCAGATCGCGCGCATGCAGACTGAACTCCTGCACCAGCGTGGGCGCCAGCGTCGCGGTGATGGCGCGGATCAGGGCCGACAGAAAGTAGGCCAGCGCAAAGGCGCTGAACACGAGGACCGCTTTGCGGGCAGGCAGCAGGCTCATGGAAGGGAGATGTCGCTGAAGAAAGGCTCGATCTGTTCCGGCCGCAGCTGGTCGGCATAGACCGCAAGGTGGTAGATATCGCTGCCCTGCACCAGCCAGCCCAAATGGGCCTGCACCACCCCGCCTTGCGGGCGCTGCCCGTTGGCAGCCAGCCAGGAGGCGGTGGCCACACCGGGCGCCGCCGCAAGCGTGGGCACGGGCAAAGCGCGGGTGCTTTCCGGTGCGGCCTGCAAGGCGGCCAACGCCGACGCCCGCCAGGCCGCCAGCACGCCCGGCACGGCGGTGGCATCGCCCACCTGGGCGCGGCTGATGGCAAACAGCGCACTATCCGCCTCGCAGCCCTGCATTTCCAACGCCACGGCACGGCCTGCCAGCGTAACCTCCCGCTGGGCCTTGTCCGGTTTGCAAGGGAGGGAAAAACGCAGTCCGCCCAGCGCTATCTGGCGCCAGTTCAACGCCGGGCTGCAGGCCGTCAGAAGCAGTAGTAGCGCCATCAGGCGCATAAGTGCGTAGCGTGCGCTCACTTGAGCGCGCCGAAAACCTTGGTCAGGATGGAGCTGCCATAGGCCACGGGGTTCTGGCGGATCTTCTTTTCCTCTTCGGAAATCATGAAGAACAGGCCATCCAGCGCCTTGCCGGTGACGTACTGCTGGATGTTGGCGTCTTCCTTTTTCATCAGCCCCACTTCAGACGCCTTGCCGGCGAGCTGGTTGTACTTGTCAGCCAGGCCCACTTTTTCAGTAGCTTTGGTGACGATGGGTAGAAACTTCACGCCCAGCGGGCTGCGCGTTTTTTCGGCAAAGAACTGGGTCACCGCCGTATCGCCGCCGCCCAGAATCGTCTTGGCGTCGTTCACCGTCATGCCCTGTACCGTCTTGACCAGCAGATCCTTGGCCATGGGCACAGCCGCTTCGGCGCCCCGGTTCATGGAGGTGATGAGCTCGTCCACCTTGGCCCCCTGGCCAAAGGTGCGCAGCAGCTTGGCCGCATCTTCCAGATATCCGGGCAAAGGAATGCGAACTTTTTCGTTGCCGAGGAATCCATCCTGCACACCGAGAATCCCGACTGCGGCCAAGGCGCCCTTCTCCAGCGCAGTTTTCAGCCCCTTCGAGGCGTCTGCGTTGCTCAGGTCGGCCAGGCTCAGCGCATGGGCGGGGTGCAGGGATGCAGCAGTCCACAGGGCTGCAGCGGTTATGGAGAAGGAATTAAACTGTCGGCGGTCCATGGGGAATACCTATTCATGAAAAAACACATTGTCGTTGCCAGCATCGTAGCGGGTGTCGCGCTCGCCGCAGGCGCAGCCTTGCTGACGCAGCGCAATGCGGCCCCCGAGTCCACCTTCGTGCTGCTGGACGGCACCCGCAAGGCCAGCGCCGAGCTCAAGGGCAAGGTCACGCTGGTGAACTTCTGGGCCACCAGCTGCGTGACCTGTGTTGCCGAGATGCCCAAGCTGGTCTCCACCTTCGAGAAGTACAAGTCCCAAGGCTACGGAACTGTCGCTGTGGCCATGGCCTACGACCCGCCCAGCTACGTGGTGAACTTCGCCGAAACCCGCAAGCTTCCCTTTGAGGTGGCCATTGACAACACTGGCGCCGTGGCCAATGCCTGGGGCGAGGTGGGCATCACCCCGACCAGCTACTTGGTGAACAAGCGCGGCGAGATCGTCAAGCGCTATGTGGGCGAACCCAATCTGCAGGAGTTGCACCAGCTCATCGAAACCCTGCTCAAGGAATCCTGAGCAGGGGTGCTCCGTACCTCAGGAGCGGAAGGCGTCATGGCAGGTCTTGCAGGCACCGCCTACTGCCCCCACTGCAGCCTTGATGCTGTCCAGATTGCCGGTCTTGGCAGCGGCGTTGAGCTTGGCCATTTCAGCCTGCATCTTTTCCGCGTACTCACCGAACTTAGCCTTGTCAGCCCAAATCTCGGCCTTGGCCTTGGTGGGCGCGCCCTTGTCCGTCCCCTCACCAAAGGCGGCCCAGGGCAGCTTGCTCATGTAGGCGGCCACTTCGGCGCTTTCCGCAGCCACCTTCGCATCGAAAGGCGCCCGACCAGCCGCCATGGTAGCAACGCGGGCGAAGTTCTGCTGCATCACGAACAGCGCGCTCTGGCGGTATTTGATGGCGTCTTCGGGCTTGGCAAACTGGGCCAAGGCCGGCAAAGAAGCGGTGAGGGCGGCACTGCACAGGATCAGGGAGATGCTTTTCTTCATGGGACATCCTCTTTGGGTTGGTAAGGGCAGACCGTAGTTTGAACGCCCCGCAGGGTTTTGGTTCTGCCGGATGACGGAGCCTAGGGTAAACACCAAGCCCATCCTGTTGTCGCAGCTCGGTGATACATTGCGCGTTCGCACCGCCACGGCGGTGCCTGGTTTCGCAAGGAGCGCGCAATGCAAACAACCCGTGTGTGGGACCTGCCCACCCGCCTGTTCCACTGGCTGCTGGCAGCAGCAGTGATCGGGCTGGTACTGACGGGGCAGATCGGAGGCAGCTGGATGGAGTGGCACTTTCGCCTGGGCTACAGCGTGCTCACCCTCCTGTTGTTCCGCTTGGTTTGGGGTTTTGTGGGCGGCTACTGGTCGCGCTTTGCCACTTTTTTTTACAGCCCGGTCACCGTCTGGCGTTACCTGCGGGGCGAAGGCAAACCCGAGCATGGCGTGGGCCACAACCCGCTGGGCTTTCTCTCCGTGCTGGGGCTCCTAGGCTTTACGGCGCTGCAGGTTGCGGCAGGCCTCTTCAGCGACGACGAGATTGCCAACAACGGGCCACTCTCCAAGTTCGCCAGTGGCGACTGGGTGAGCCGCGCCACCGATTACCACACCAAGGTCGGCAAATTCATCTTGCTGGCCTTGGTCATACTGCACATCGTGGCCATCGTGGTCTACAAGATAAAGAAGGGCCAGAACCTCGTGGCCCCCATGGTCCATGGAGACAAGCAAACTGAAACCGGCATTACCCATGCACGCGACACCGCAGGGACGCGCCTGCTGGCACTGGTGCTGCTGCTGGGCTGTGCCGGAAGCGTGGCGGCTTTGTTGCGATGGGCCGCCTGAACCATGGATTCAGCTTCCCCCCTTATGGAGACTCCCGAACTGTCCGTCCCTGCGTCTGCGGCCGAACTGGATGCTGTTCGCACCCTCTTCCAGGAATATGCGGCCCAGTTGGGCGTGGATCTGTGCTTTCAAAACTTCGCGCAGGAGTTGCGCGATCTGCCCGGGGAGTACGCCATCCCTCGCGGGGCCCTGCTGCTGGCGTGCGTGGACGGTGCATTTGCAGGCTGCTGTGCGCTGCGCCCGCTGGACACAGCGGACTATCCGAATGCGGCCGAGATGAAACGTCTTTATGTCCGCCCAGCCTACCGGGGACTGGGACTGGGCCGTTTACTGGCCGAAGGAATTCTGGATGCCGCACGTCAAGGCGGCTATGACTGCGTATTGCTCGACACGCTGGACGATATGGAGGCCGCGCGGGCGCTCTATGAGGAGCTGGGTTTTGAAGAAATACCGCCCTACTACTTCAACCCGATCGCCGGGGCGCACTACCTCAAAGCCACGCTCTGAGGTAGGCGCCCGCGGGGTGCTTAGCCTTTGGCTTGGGCCAGCAGCGTGCCAGCGTCGCTCACTTCGAACTTGCCAGGGCCTTCCACGTTGAGGGAAACCACCTTGCCATCCTTGACGAGCATGGAATAACGGTTGCTGCGCAGGCCCATGCCCTTGCTGGTGAGGTCCAGCGTCAGACCGGTAGCCTGGGCAAAGGCAGCGCTGCCATCGGCCAGCATGCGCACCTTGCCGGCGGTCTTCTGGTCACGTGCCCAGGCGCCCATCACAAAAGCGTCGTTCACGCTCACACACCAGATTTCGTCCACACCGGCAGCCTGAAAGGCGGCGGCTTGTTCCACATAGCCAGGCACATGCTTGGCCGAGCAAGTGGGAGTGAAGGCGCCAGGCAGGGCGAACAGCGCAATGGTCTTGCCGGCTGTGGCCTTGCTGACATCCACGGGATTGGGGCCGATGCTGCAACCCTCGCCTTCCACTTCCGAATATTCCATCAGAGTGGCCGATGGCAGGGTGTCTCCGACTTTGATCATGTGTGCTCCTATCAATGAAAAGAAAGTGCTGCCCCGCAAGGGTGGGCACCAATGAAAACGGCCCACATTGTGGGCCGTTTTGGGGTCACGTGCAGTACGCGAAGCGCAAAGGCTTAGACTGCAGCAGCCTTTTCCACCAAGCGGGTCGCAACCCAGTTCTTGGTCTTGGAAATCGGCTTGCTCTCGGTGATTTCGATGATGTCGCCCATGTGGTACTCGCCCTTTTCGTCATGGGCGTGGTACTTGCTGGACTTGGCAACGATCTTGCCGTAGAGCTCGTGCTTAACGCGGCGTTCGATCAGCACAGTGACTGTCTTGGCACGCTTGTCGCTGACCACCTTGCCAATCAAGGTGCGCTTGAGGGATTTTTTAGCTTCCGTCATTTATCGCTCCTTATTTGGCGGACTTTTCAGCGCTTTGCTTCTCGACAAGAATGGTCTTGGCGCGAGCAATATCGCGGCGAGCAGTACGCAGCGTAGCGGTGTTATTGAGTTGTTGCGTGGCTTTTTGCATACGCAGGCCAAAGTGGGCTTTTTGCAGCGCTTTGACTTCGGTTTGCAGGCCAGCAACGTCTTTTTGGCGCAGTTCAGCAGCTTTCGTCATATCGATTTCTCCTGAATTACTGGCCGATCATGCGGCTGACAAAGGTCGTACGCAGCGGCAGCTTGGCAGCGGCCAGACGGAAAGCTTCGCGAGCGAGTTCTTCGGGCACGCCGACGATTTCGAACACGATCTTGCCGGGCTGAATTTCAGCCACGTAGTACTCGGGGTTGCCCTTGCCGTTACCCATACGCACTTCAGCAGGCTTTTGGGAAATCGGTTTGTCGGGGAACACGCGGATCCAGATACGGCCGCCACGCTTGACGTGACGGGAAATGGCACGACGTGCAGCCTCGATCTGGCGAGCCGTCAGGCGGCCGCGATCGGTACACTTCAGACCGAAATCACCAAACGCCACCGAGCTGCCTCGGGTAGCGACGCCGGTGTTACGGCCTTTTTGCTCTTTGCGGTATTTCCGGCGAGCGGGTTGCAACATGGTTATTCTCCTTTACCGTCAGCTGCTGCAGCTGGCGCGGCGACTTTGCGAACGCGCTTAACGGCGGGTTTAGCGTCAGCACCAAGTGCTTCAGCGGGTTTGTCGCTGCCATCAGCGGGGGCGCCAGCGGCACCGGCAGGACGGCGTGCACCGCGGGGGGCCGCAGGACGGTCACCAGCAGGGCGGCCATCACGGCGGGGACCGCGAGGGCGGCGCTCTTCTTCGGCACGGGGCTCAACAGCAGCCGGCAGGTCGTTACGACCCAGCGTGTCACCCTTGTAGACCCAGACCTTCACGCCGATCACACCGTATGTGGTCTTGGCTTCGGAAGTACCGTAATCGATGTCAGCGCGCAGGGTGTGCAGGGGCACACGGCCTTCGCGGTACCACTCGGTACGAGCAATTTCAATACCGTTCAGACGACCAGACGACATGATCTTGATGCCCAGGGCGCCCAAACGCATGGCGTTTTGCATGGCGCGCTTCATGGCACGGCGGAACATGATGCGCTTTTCGAGCTGCTGGGTGATGCTGTCAGCGATCAGCTTGGCATCGATTTCGGGCTTGCGCACTTCTTCGATGTTCACTGCCACTGGCACGCCCAGTTGCTTGCCCAGGTCACGCTTGAGGTTTTCGATGTCTTCGCCCTTCTTGCCGATCACCACTCCCGGACGAGCCGAGAAAATGGTGATACGTGCGTTCTTCGCAGGACGCTCGATCAGGATGCGGGAAACCGAAGCGCTCTTGAGCTTGGTCTTCAGGTATTCACGCACCTTGATGTCTTCGGCCAACATGCCCGCGAAATCGCGGTTGCTGGCATACCAGCGCGAAGACCAGTTACGGCTGATCGCCAGGCGAAAGCCGGTTGGGTGGATTTTTTGTCCCATATCTTCCTGGCCTCTATCAGTTACCGACCGTCACGTACACATGGCACGTGGGCTTGCGGATTTGGTTGCCACGGCCCTTGGCGCGGGCAGTGAAGCGACGCAGGGAAGCGCCTTGCTCGACGTAGATGGTCTTGACCTTCAGTTCGTCGATGTCAGCACCATCGTTGTGCTCAGCATTGGCAATGGCAGATTCCAGAACCTTCTTGATGATCACGGCAGCTTTTTTCTGCGTGAACTGGAGAATGTTCAGAGCCTGGTCAACTTTTTTGCCGCGGATCAGATCCGCGACCAGACGGCCTTTGTCAACAGACAGACGGACGCCACGAAGGGTTGCACGAGTTTCCATGGTGCCTCCTTATTTCTTCTGGACTTTTTTGTCCGCAGGATGGCCCTTGAAAGTACGGGTCAGAGCGAACTCACCCAACTTGTGGCCAACCATTTGGTCGGTGATGTAGACAGGGACGTGCTGCTTGCCGTTGTGCACGGCGATCGTCAGACCGATGAACTCGGGCAGGATCATGGAGCGACGCGACCAGGTCTTGATCGGCTTCTTGTCCTTGGTAGCCACGGCCTTTTCGGTCTTGGCAACCAAGTGGTGGTCTACAAAGGGACCTTTTTTCAGTGAACGAGTCATTTACCTACCCCTTACTTCTTGCGACGCGACACGATCATGACCTGCGTGCGCTTGTTGTTACGGGTACGGTAACCCTTGGTCAGATTACCCCAAGGATCGACTGCATGACGGCCTTCGCCGGTCTTGCCTTCACCACCGCCGTGGGGGTGATCAACCGGGTTCATCACCACACCGCGAACGGTCGGGCGAATACCCATCCAACGCTTCACACCGGCCTTGCCCAGTTGGCGCAGGCTGTGTTCTTCGTTGGCAACCTGGCCAATGGTGGCGCGGCAGTCAATGTGGATCTTGCGCACTTCGCCAGAACGCACACGCACCTGAGCGTATGTGCCTTCACGAGCCAGCAGTGTGGCAGAGGTACCGGCAGAGCGGATGATCTGCGCACCCTTGCCCACTTGCAATTCCACGCAGTGGATGATGGAACCCACGGGAATGTTGCGGATAGGCAGCGTGTTGCCCACGCGGATGGGGGCTTCGGAACCATTCTGGATGGTTGCGCCGACTTCCAGACCACGGGGAGCAATGATGTACTTGCGTTCGCCGTCGGCGTAGCACACCAGAGCGATGTGCGCGGAACGGTTCGGGTCGTACTCAATGCGTTCAACCTTGGCGGGGATGCCGTCTTTGTTGCGCACGAAGTCCACCACACGGTAGTGGTGCTTGTGACCACCGCCCTTGTGACGGGTGGTGATGTGGCCGTTGTTGTTACGACCGGCTTGCTGGAACTGGGGTTCGAGCAGAGCGGCGTGAGGCGCACCCTTGTACAGGTGGTCACGCGAGACCTTCACCACGCCACGACGGCCTGGGGAAGTGGGTTTCATTTTAATGACAGCCATGATTACGCAGCCTCCCCACCGAGGTTCAGCTCTTGACCGGGCTTCAGCGTCACATAGGCCTTGCGAACGTTGTCGCGACGGCCGACGGACTTGCCAAAACGCTTGGTCTTGCCTTTGGTGTTCACCACAGAAACGCCCTTGACCTCGACCTTGAACATCAGTTCAACAGCGGCCTTGATCTCGTACTTGGTGGCGTCTTGCAGCACTTTGAAAGTCACGGCATTGCTCTTCTCGGCAACCAGGGTGGCCTTTTCGGACACGATGGGAGCGACGAGCACTTGCATCAGACGACCTTCGTCAAATTTGGTCAGATTGGGACCGTGGCTCATGCGAACATCTCCTTGAGTGTGTCCATGGCAGCCTTTGTCACCAGCACCTTGCGGTAGTGGACCAGCGACAGGGGATCCGCATAACGGGGTTCCACCACCAGAACGTTCATCAGGTTGCGGGAAGCCAGGTACAGGTTCTCGTCCACTTCGTCAGCGATCACCAACACGGATTCCAAGTTCATGGCCTTGAACTTCGCAGCCAGAGCCTTGGTCTTGGGGGACTCAACCGTCAGGGACTCCACCACCGCCAGGCGGCCTTCGCGGGCCAGCTGGGACAGGATGGAAGCCATACCGGCGCGGTACATCTTCTTGTTGATCTTCTGACCGAAGTTTTCATCGGGCATGTTCGGGAAGATGCGACCGCCGCCACGCCACAGGGGCGAGGAGGTCATACCAGCGCGAGCGCGGCCGGTGCCCTTTTGCTTGAAAGGCTTCTTGGTGCTGTGCTTGACCTGTTCACGGTCCTTTTGGGCACGGGTACCTTGGCGGGCGTTGGCCTGGAAGGCCACGACCACCTGGTGCACCAGATCTTCGTTGTATTCACGACCGAAAACGGTATCGGGAGCTTCCACCTTGGAAGCGGCCTGACCTTGGTCATTCAGGAGTTCGAGCTGCATCAGTTCGCTCCTTTTGCTGCTTTGGCCTTGACGGCGGGACGGACCGAAACAAAACCGCCGGCTGCACCGGGGATTGCACCCTTGATCAGCAGCAGTTGACGTGCTTCGTCGATACGGATCACGTCGAGGTTTTGGGTGGTCTTGGTGACATCGCCCAGATGGCCTGTCATGCGCTTGCCGGGGAACACGCGACCGGGGTCTTGTGCCATACCGATAGAGCCGGGCACATTGTGCGAGCGGCTATTACCGTGGGAGGCGCGTTGCGACGCCATGTTGTGGCGCTTGATGGTACCGGCGTAGCCCTTACCGATGGAGGTGCCTTGCACGTCCACTTTTTGGCCCACGGCGAACACATCACCCACGGGCACGGTGGCGCCAGCTGCGTACTTGGCAGCGGCATCAGCGGTCACGCGGAATTCCTGAATGATTTCACCGGCTTCAACACCCGCCTTGGCGAGGTGGCCGGCGACGGGCTTGGTCACGCGCGAAGCTTTGCGCGAACCGAATGTCACCTGCAGGGCGACATAGCCGTCGTTCTCTTGGGTTTTGACCTGTGTCACACGGTTGTTGGACACGTCGACCACGGTGACGGGAACTGCGTCCCCATCGTCCGTGAACAGACGCATCATGCCAACTTTGCGACCCAGCAACCCTAAGTGATTGCTAAGACTCATTGTTTTCTCCGTAACTTCCACCGCTGCAACTTCAATTGGCAACAGCGTTTTTGCGTGGAAGACTGTTAATAAAACCCCATGCACGACCCAAAGGCCATACGCGGAGCCGACGAGTATACCGCGAGCCCGTGAAGAACACAAGCCCCAACCCACCCGTCAAAAAAGGACTCCGGCTTGCGCCGGAGTCTCTTGTGCTTATTGCAGCTTGATTTCGACGTCCACGCCAGCGGGCAGATCGAGCTTCATCAGAGCGTCAACAGTTTTGTCCGTGGGGTCGACGATGTCCATCAGACGCTGGTGCGTACGGATTTCAAACTGGTCGCGACTGGACTTGTTCACGTGGGGTGAACGCAGAATGTCGAAACGCTTCATGCGGGTCGGCAGGGGCACGGGGCCCTTGACGATCGCGCCGGTACGCTTGGCGGTATCAACGATTTCAGCAGCTGATTGGTCGATCAGCTTGTAGTCGAACGCCTTCAGGCGGATACGGATTTTTTGCTTGGCAGCCATGGTAATTCCTTCAGTGTCGCGAATTACGCAATGATCTTGGCAACCACGCCAGCGCCCACGGTACGACCACCTTCGCGGATAGCGAAGCGCAGACCTTCTTCCATGGCGATGGGGTT